>JAJYUV010000105.1 GCA_021792355.1 Thermoplasmata archaeon
AAGCGAAGGTGTGTAGCACCACACATACACCACGAGCGGCGAGCACAGGACACCACCCTGAATGAGCATGCCGAATGAAGGGCTCTTCGAAGAAGAGTGCGAGACGTAAATCAAAAGAGGGGTTAGGGGTGAATTTTGATTGGAGACGACGCATGGGGTCCTGTGCTCGGCGTGCAGGCAAGCGAAGGGCACATAGTAATTGGCGAAGGCTCAAAGAGGGGTGGCTGAAAGTCGGGGTGAATTTGAGCCGAAGTCTAAACAGAGAAACAACGTTTACTTTAATAGTTTTTACACATTCACACATACGTGTCGGATGTATTGACCATAGAGCAGAGACATTACAATATGTCAAGAATAAGGAGTTCGAAAACCGGACCGGAACTGAAACTTAAACAGGCGCTTGAATCTTTGAATTTTGAATATCAGCCCACTGGAATATACGGAAGACCAGATTTTGCCAATAAAAGTGACCGGGTTGTACTCTTCATTGACGGGTGTTACTGGCACAAATGCCCGTATGACTTTGTCGTTCCGGAAACAAGAACAGAATTTTGGTTACAAAAGATAGAGGGAAATGTCAAGAGAGACAAAATAGTCAATAAGAAGCTGGAAAGCGAGGGGTGGAAGGTTATACGAATCTGGGAACATGATGTAAAAAAGTACCCGAACAGAGTAATTTCCAGAGTCAAAAGGATGCTGAAATCAAAGTAGTTTCTGTTGTATCATGTACGGTTCTGCCCTCTGTGGTCTCTCTTGTAGAGTATTAACTACTTCCTTTGCCAGAATCTCAATAACCGGAACGGCCACCGAATTGCCGAATTGCTTATAGGCTTGGGTATCGGAAACGGGAATTTTAAAGGACTCGGGAAAACCCTGCAGTCTTGCGCATTCTCTTGGGGTGAGCCTCCGGGGGTTCTTAGAGTTCTGCGGTATAAGTATCTCGCTTCCATCCTTATAATAGCGTGCTGAAAGTGTTCTGGCACAACCATTGAAATCCACCAAGCCAAACCCAAAACCGTTTCCCTTTGCACGGTGTTTTTCCGCATACTTTTGCAAATATTCCCACATGTGATCAGTCAGGGTATACCTACTGGGGACATTTTTCTCAAGAATATCAGCGAGTTTCGGATTGAGTTCCGGGATGGGTGGAAACTTGAAATTGATTTTTCTGTCTCTGAAACCGACCATAAATATCCTTTCCCTGTTTTGTGGAACAAGCGATTTAGCATTGATTACTTTGTAGTAAAATGAATAGCCAAGTGCTTCCAGCGACTCCCGAATTACAGCAAAAGTTTTCCCCTTGTCGTGGTTCTCCAGATTCTTGACGTTCTCGAGAAAATATGCCTCAGGTCTTCTTTCTTCCAATATTCTGACTATTTCGTGGAAAAGGGTGCCTTGGGTCTTGTCCTCAAACCCGTGCGGTTTCCCCAGCGCGTTCTTCTTGGAAACACCGGCTATCGAGAATGGCTGGCATGGAAACCCTCCGACCAGAATATCAAAGTCAGGTATATCTGTTGATTTTATTTCCCTTATATCTCTGACGGTAAGTTCACCCTGCCCGAAATTTTCGTTATAAGTTATTTCACAGTTCTTGTTGTATTCGTTTGACCACACACATCTGGCACCTGCACGTTCAAATCCCATTCGGATTCCGCCTATACCGGCGAAAAGATCTATAAACCTAAGCTGTTCCACGGTTATTCACCATAAAACTTTGAAGAAAGTTCTTTACGAAACCTGCCAGCCAAATCCCTAATCTCCTTTGGAAGTTCTCCCATTCTTCTTAAGGCATCCTCAGTCAACGTGGTCCTGTCGAACTGCTTGAACTGATTATAGGACAGTCTCACGGTCTGGGTACTTTGTCCACCCATCCCGGGGCCGCCTGCCTGAAGATTCCAGCTTGATGTCATAATAATATCACTGAGAGTAATGTATTTCCAGCCTTTGAATTCACCGGAGTTGTCCATCTCCCTGACAAGATAGATTGCGTTTGCGTCATTGGGAAGTGCGAGTCTGAGAAGCATCATGATTCTGCCGGCATCAATACCAAAAAACCGCTCATCTCCGTTGTTGCCGGGAAATTTCTCTTTTATCTCCATAGGAAATATGTGTTTCTGTGATAGACTAATCATAAAAGCATCGACATCGTAAGGATCGTTCAGAGGCTTTCTTAACACTCCCTTAAGTAGCCCCAAGTAAAATAATTCGTTCAACAACAGTCTCAGGAGGATAGCTTTGTCGAGCTTTTTTATATTCCGTTTCACCTCAGGGTCCCAGTTTCCGCCATAACTGGGTCTGCCGCGGTCACCATCCCATCTGTCAAAGAATTCAACAGAATCGATCTCACTGAATTCTCCATTGTTGAAGCGGTAAAATGTCCAGTTTATGTTTTCGAAATTCCTGTTCTTGATCTCCTCGAAAGGGAGAGTGCCGCTGGTTGTGTTTACAACCACGTAAATTATTCCAATTCCAGCATTGTTCAAAAATTCAGCGTTAGCGTGAAATGGTCTGTATTTTTCCTTAAGTAGTGCCCTGAGGCTAGTAGTCAGAGTTCCCGATTTCAACACATCGGGATGAACAAAGAATGCAAACCGGAACTTGAAAAAATCTGTGCTTTTTGGTGATATTAGCCAGCAGCCCGGCATTAATTTCTCTCCTGCATCCTCCCCAAAAGTTCCCTTTTCGATTTCCTCAGAAAGGATGGTCTGGGCAAGCAGTCCTTTTGCCTTGTTTCTCGGCCAGAAGTCCTCAAGGATACTAACTATATCATCTGAATTATTCATTTTATTGCCCTTATGTTACCTTTTCCTAAGCTCTCCATATACAATAGACTCATCCGATAATAATATTTGTGACTCCATTGTATAATATCTGCCTATCTTCTTCTTGATTAGTGTGATAAGGCCAAGGTTCTGCAAATAATTGACGCTCTGGAAGAACGTTGACTTGCTCACTCCCCTGAGCAACAAATGACTGGATGCCGACACTTCAGAATATGCCCTGTTCGTATCCTGATTCTTGACCAGTGCTGCCAGTATCAGCAGGTCCCGGTCTCCAAGGTTCTTGAGCGTTTCGCCTTCCACCTCCACGTAAGCCTGCTTCAGTGCTGTCTTGATCGAGTCATCGTCCTCAGGTTCATCCGGTTCCCCCAATACCTTTGTCGCACCTTTGTGCCCCATGGGAGCTCCCCTCTTTCCGGGCGGATTTGTTATCTTTGGCCTGATCATCTGCCTTGATGGTGGTGTGTGCGGATTCTCGTAAAGAAGGAGTCTCTTCTTCAGGGATTCGTTTTCATTCCTTAGGGTCTCTATCTCTGCTATCTGTCTGCCTATGGTACTTTCCAGTTCCCTGATATATACCTCAACATCAATCTCTCCCGGAAGCACCATGTACTATTATTATATACTCATGAAAATACTTTTCGGTTCAGAATCATAGCCTGTCTGTCGTCAACCTGACCGGAAATATCAGCGATCGAAGCTATACAAGTACAGGTAATCAACTCGTTTTAAATAAAAGTAACTTGTTTAACGTCTGAGAATTTCGAATAACTTGTATAATTTTGTGATCTCAGGGCAATAAATGATTATTCGCGTGCAAACAGAAGTATTTACCTAATTTTGTCTCCATTTATTTCCTAATTTTCCATGTTTTCATGGAA
>JAJYUV010000106.1 GCA_021792355.1 Thermoplasmata archaeon
TTGAGTCATATTCATTGTAAAGCGAGGCGAAACCATTCTGGAAGTAGTTATCCCCCAGCGCAACAACGAAGTCATCGTCACCGACAAAGTTTGAAGTCAGGCCGATTGCATGGGCGATTCCAAGTGGCTTCCCCTGATAGGTGTAGCTTATCTTCACTCCCCACCTTGAGCCGTCTCCATAGTAGTCCTGGACCTCCTTTCCCCCGACCTCTCCGATAATTATGTTTATCTCGGTTATTCCCAGTTCTATAATGTTATTCAAAATGTATTCGCTCACAGGTCTTCCTGCTATGGGCAGAAGCTGCTTGACATCCGTGTAAGTAAGCGGTCGAAGCCTTGTGCCGCTTCCCCCGTGGAGAATGATGCCTTTCATCAATAGGATATGCACACTGGATTTTATTTACTTATGCCATGACTGCCGGTGGAAAGTGACGTGCAATGAGAGACTGATCCCGATCTCCAGGTTGGGACGGGCTGTTGGGAACAGACTATTGTTCATGCATGTCCAATTTTTAACACCCTCCGCCGGGAAGGCCAGGATCAATCGACGGCAGAACAGAGGAAGAGATCCGTACCGAATTATTGGGCAGCGACCACTGGAGTACCTCGGAGATCTCCAGGATCGTTGAGGAGAAATCCGGCGTGACATACACGAGAAGGCACAGGAATGGGGATACGCTCTCATAACGCCAAGGAAGAAACACAGGAACTCGGCCTCTCCCGAAGAGGTTGAAAAATTTAAAAAAAAGCAGGAAAGATACTGGGCTCTCTCAGGAAAGGAATGACCGCAATATGCATGGATGAATCAGTCTTTGTTTACGACAGCGTTGTCAGGAAGGTATGGACAAAGAAAGGCAGCATGCCCAGGATTGTCACCACCGGATCGCACAGGAAGATCTTCGAGTTCGGGTCCGTTGCACTGGATAGTTCCACGCTGTTCAGGTTTTACGGCAGGATGAATTCTGGCATCTTCATAAGCTACCTGAACACGCTGAAGAGGAAATACGGGAGATTCGTGCTGTTCTATGATGGTGCACCCTGGCACACCTCAGGCACCGTCAAGAAATTCCTTGAAAATAACAGGAAGGCAATCACACCGGTAAGATTTCCAAGGTGTTCTCCGGAGTTGAATCCGGCGGAGGAGTGCTGGAACCAGGCAAAGCGTGATTTGCTGGGTTCAACCGTGCCCGAAAGCTTCGGGAAGATGAGGAAGTCGGTATCGATCTATTTCAGGAGGAAGAAATTCGACCTGAATATAGTCAATTACCTATGTCCTTAGCTATACGTATTCACAATTGCGAAAATCTTGCGGAATTCAATTCCATGGGGTTTAAATACTCATATGGAATTGAATTCCTAATGGGATTCTTAAGGACCGTTACGGATGAATATATTGGAGGTTTGAGATTTTCTGGTGAAATCAAGAGAAATTTCTCTATTCCAAGAAATTCATCTGACATAGTTGCAATAACAGGACCAAGACGTGTTGGAAAGACGTTCAGTATCCTAAAGGAAATACAATCCCTCCAAGAATCTGGAGAAAGGGCGGTTTATGCATCATTTGATGATCCATTCTTTTCTAACATAGACCAGAGGGAATTTGCAGAACTTGTGAGGCAAGAATATCCGCAAGGGAAGGTACATCTATTTCTTGATGAAATTCAAGAATGGAGGAATTGGGATCATAACGTAAGGTGGCTTCATGACGTGAAGGATTTTTATCTGACCGTAACAGGATCGTCTTCATCTCTTCTTTCCTCTGAAATACCTTCTCTTTTAAGAGGAAGGTATATTTCAAGAATGCTTCTACCTTTATCATTCTCGGAGATCCATTCACAGGACAATGGACAAACATTTAGAGAGTCGGGAATTTTGAGAAATAACCTTGAGGAATATATAAAGTGGGGAGGATTTCCGGAAGTGTGGCTACAGAAATCAAGGGAGAAACTGGTCAATATACAGGAAACCATGTTTTATCGGGACATCATTGAAAGGCATGGCGTAAGAGATTTAACCCTCTTCAAGGAATTTTTTAACCATCTGCTTTCAAACTATTCCAATCCCTTCACCTGGAATTCTCTCAAGAAGTTTGTAGAATCAATGGGAATAAAAATTGACACAAAGACGGTAATGGCATACGTTGATAACATATCCTCCTCCTACCTCACCTTCCTGAATACAAGATTTTCTTATTCCCTGAAGAAAGCTTCCAACTCGCCCAAAAAATTATATCTTGTTGATCCTGGTATAGTGACCATTAACAGCAGAAGCCAGGATACAGGACGTAAGATTGAAAATCTTGTTTATCTTCAGCTTCTCAGAATGGAAGGAAGCATCAATTATTATTTGAACAGGGAAGGTAGTGAGATTGATTTCATTTTCTCAAAAGGAACAGATAGAACACTTGTAGAGGTATGTACAGAACCGGATGCAGACCACAGGACAAAGATAAAAAAGGCACTCAAGGAAATAAGAGGGAATAAGGCCGTGATCATCACTTTGAATGGAAAAGAAGTTTTTGGAGATCCTATTAATGAGATTCCTCTTCACAAATGGTTGAACAGCCCCGTTGCCTGAAAGTGAAGTAAGATGATATTATTACCGTTTGTTGAAATTTTCTATAGACAATTCTCAATATCCCGGTAAATTGTTCCATTGTCCTGCGGAGCATTCGCTTTGGACTATTTTTCAGTTTCCTCATATGTTTTCAATCTCCTAGCAATAGACATTGCTCCCCATTTTTACCTTCCTTATGAAGGTCATGACTGGTGTACACCAGTACTTATACACCATGTTTTCAGGTCATAATTGCGTACTATGTCGTATCCGGAACATTCGTGGAAAAGCGACATTCCGTGTAGTACAGCGGTTTCGACTGATCCAAGCCCAACTACTCCTATTCCTGCCATAGGTTGTTGCCTGATCTTTAATGCTTAAATGAGCTAATACAGGTTTCACCCATGTGCGTTCCAACAAGTCTTTGGTAGTTTCTTTACGGGTGAAACACTTCTCAAGGATCATGAATTTGACTCGGAAGCAATCTTAAATTTCTATGATGATCCAAAGTTGAGCCAAAAACTTAGGCTTCCACAGTCCCTTTCATAAGCTTTGTCATTTCAATGGACTTTACTGTTTTGACCCCTTCGTAGGATCGGGGAAAGTTCCCATCATTTGATACTATGTAGTTCGTTCGATTTTCGATTGCAGTAGCAAGAATCATTGCGTCTGGAAGTTTCAATCCAGTCTTTGCTCCTACTTTGGCCGAGGAAACAGCAATATCCATGGATAGGGGAATCACTTTCATATGCTCATGCGTAACTATTGCAGCCAGAAATTCTTCTGCATCTGCTTTTCTCTTTTCAATGTAGAAACCCGTAAGAACTTCCGAAATCACCAGTGTAGGAATTATGGCTTCCAGGTCTCCCCTTGAAATAGCAAGCAAGACTTCCCTGGAATAAGAATGATATACTTTCCCCTTGTTGAGAACATTCAAAAACACATTTGTATCAATGCAGACCCTAGTCCCATTCATCTCGAATCTTCCTAAGCGTTTCTAACGTTTTTTTTCCAAGTGGCCTCGC
>JAJYUV010000107.1 GCA_021792355.1 Thermoplasmata archaeon
CAATAGACATGGTGCAAGATAAATTTAACAGTAGGACCCTGGCAATATTGCTCGCTTTCACAGGAATTGTGGCAGAGCTACCTTATATAGCACTCCAAATTTATGGAATGCAGTCAGTTCTAACAGTAATGATCGGCCACCTGACCACTACAGACGCAAATATAGTTACAGAGATTGCCCTTATAGTTTCCTTCATAGTTCTGGCGGCCTTTACCTTTACCAGTGGACTAAGGGGAGCCACAATTACAGCAGTGATGAAAGACGCAATAATATTTGCCAGCGTAATAGTAATAATTGTAGTCGTTCCAATGAGAATCGGCGGTTTCGCGGTTGCGTTTACTGATGCAAAAACTCTTGCAACCGGTACATCGACGTTAGCTGGATTGTACCTCAATGGCTTTATCTCACTTACAATAATGAGTGCTCTAGCCCTATATCTATATCCGCATGCGATAAATGGTGTATTCAGCACTAACTCGACTAAACGCCTTAGATTGAGTACTGCCCTTCTTCCAATATATGGAGTTGGACTTGCGCTTCTTGCACTTTTTGGAATCCTCATTTATGCCGTCCCATCTGCATTGGGAGATGTTGCAAAATACGGTGCAGTTACTGTTGTACCATCACTGATATACGCCGAGTTTCCTGACTGGTTTGTCGGTTTCGCTTTCCTTGGTATCTTCATTGGCGGTCTTGTGCCTGCGTCTATAATGGCCATATCCCAGGCAAACCTGCTTACTAGGAATGTTGTTAAGGTCGCCAGACCGAACATGGACTCGAAGACTGAAGCTAGGCTTTCTAAATGGTTTTCAGTTATGTTTAAATTCATTGCCCTTGCATTTATCTTTGCAATTTCTGCGACCTATTCCCTTGAGCTACAGCTCGTTGGAGGAATCATAATTCTTCAGACGCTTCCTGCGATATTCATAGGAATGTACACGAAGAGACTCAATAAGTACGCAGTTGGCGTAGGCTGGGCTGCGGGTATGATAACTGGGGTTTACATGATCCTTGATGCTAACTTCTTCATAGCCCATCTTCCTTCGTTGCAGACAACATTCTTCAAATTCGCTACTCCTTTCAGCTTCATTTACATTGGACTAATAGCACTACTGGTAAACCTGCTCATTGCTATCGTCGGGAGCCTTGTAATGGGAGGCACTAAGGAAGCCTCTGTAAAGACAACAAAAGCTTAACCTAATTCTGGAAAAACAAAGGGTTTTTCCAGTACTAATTTTATATTTTTTCCAAGAGACTATTTCTTTTTCTAATCTGGTAATCTTCCTGAATAATAAATTCCAAATGCCTTTTTTAAATTATATTGGGAGCTAATATTAGGGTTATTCATATCTAGGGAGAAAAAGATGAAGCCGTTCTCATATTTCACACGTTCTGACGATGTCCTAAGTTCTAATGGAGCTTCTTTTGATGTTCTTGTTGTTGGCGGAGGAATAATCGGATCTGGTGTGGCAAACGCTCTTTCACAGTCTGGAGTTCGTGTTATCCTCGTCGATAGATCTGATTTTGGATCCGGGACTTCATCTAAGTCCTCGAAGCTGATACACGGAGGGCTCAGGTATCTTGCACAGGGAAGAATGAAGCTGACTCGGAATTTGCTGAAAGAAAGAAATTACCTACTGCAGCACTCTGAAGTTGTCAGAAAAGAGACGTTCGACATTCTAGTGGGGAGAGGACAATTTGGGAAAACTAGCATCAGGGCAGGTTTAATGCTTTATAGATTGCTTGGGGGTGGCAGGCCTAGCAGGTTTATTGAGAATAAAGGAGAGTATCCTGTGGATGTAAAAGGATATTTTTCCTATACGGACTGCGTTACTGACGATGCCTACCTTACTGTCATGAATGTTGTTTCAGCTCATGAAAATAATGCCGTGTGCCTTAATTATGTATCTTTCCAGAGGCTGGAAAAAGTTGAAGGAGGAATCAAGGTACAATTAATGGACGTCATAACTGGCACAGAGTTTGAAGTACAGGCAAAAATGATTATAAATTGTGCAGGCGCATGGATCCTGAAGGTAGCTCCCGGAAAGGGTGTTAATCCAGAAACCACCCGGTTAAGCAAGGGAGTCCACCTGATATATCCGAGGGCCATATATCCTCGAAAGAATTCTGTCGCATTCAAGTCACCGGTTGACGGAAGACAGATGTTCGTGATTCCGCGCGACAAAGTTGTAATTGTGGGTACAACGGATACATTTACTGATTCGCCTGATGATCTTAAAGTCTCGCCGGAAGAGAAAGATTATGTTAAAAAGAGCTGTTCCTTTGTATCGGATTCTTTCTCCAAGGCTAATCCCATGGTAGAATATGCAGGCATCAGAACGCTATATGGTACAGGAACCTCGCCTGGTAAACTTTCAAGAGACTTTAAAATTGTTGAAGACGGCATCTCAATAACTGTGATTGGAGGAAAAGTAACCGATTACCGCAGGGTCGCGTATAAAGTTGCGAAACTGGTCTCTTCAAAGATTCATATCGGAAAAGTCTCGCATGATATCCCGCGACTGGATTATCCGGGTCTTCCCTGGCACAATAATATTGAGACTGCCATAAATTTTGAATGCGCAATGACTAGCAGTGATATAATGGAAAGGCGACTTGGCACATATTTCTTTGATCCAGAAAGACTAGATGAAACAACAAAAGAGATACTTGAATTTTTGGAAAAAAACAATGTAAAAATAGAAAATGGGTTTTTTCACGTACAAAGAGAAAAAGAGGATTAATCCTCGTCCCCACCAGCGCCTCCGCCTGGCGGTGAACTCGGGCCTCTTGATGCTTTTGTGGCTATAACATCGTCTATCCTGAGTATCATGACGCCTGCTTCTGTGGCGGAGTCAATTGCCTGGATACCGACCCTAAGTGGTTCTATAACTCCTGCCTTCTCCATATCCTCGACCTCGCCTGAGTAAACGTTCAGACCATGGTACTTCTTGCCTTCGGCATGAGAGCTCCTGATCTTGATGAGAATATCTATAGGATCAAGTCCTGCGTTCTCTGCAAGTGCTCTGGGAATCTCTTCCAGTGCGTTGGCAAATCTCTCAATCGCAAGTTGCTGTCTCCCGCCAACCTTCGACGCAAATTCCCTGAGCCTGAATGCAACTTCAGAAGCAGAAGAACCTCCGCCTGAGGTATACTTTCCATCCTCAACAGCCGCTGCAACAACGTGCAGTGAGTCGGTAATAGACCTGTCGATTTCGTCAACGACATGTTCAGTTCCTCCTCTTACTAGTATGCTTACAGCCTTAGGATTCTTGCAGCCTGTCACGAATGTGAGATAGTCGTCGTCGATCTTTCTTTGGTCAACAAGCGCAGCAAAGCCGAGATCCGATGATGAAAGTTCGTCGATCGATGAAGCAATTGTTGCTCCAGTTGCCTTTGCAAGTTTCTCGATGTCACTCTTCTTGACGCGCCTTACAGCATAAATTCCTTCCTTCGAAAGGTAATGCTGTGCAAGGTCATCGATTCCCTTCTGGGTAATAAGCACGTTTGCGCCAGATTTCTTAACCTTTGCAACCAT
>JAJYUV010000108.1:0-527 GCA_021792355.1 Thermoplasmata archaeon
TGAGACGCTTGCTGCACTGGCTAAGAAGGAATACGGCACTGATTCCCTTAAGGGTAAGTGGGTACTATCTTCCGGATTGGGTGAGATGGGAGGTGCACAACCACTTGCCATCAAAATGAATGAAGGCGTTGCACTCGTCGTTGAAGTGGACATTGAAAAAATAAATAGAAGACTCAGGGACAAGGATGTGGACGAATGGACTGATTCTCTCGACAAAGCGCTCGCTCTAAAGGACGACGCTCTAAAGAATGGAAAAACGACTTCAATTGGACTCCTGGGGAACGCTGCAACTATTTATGAAGAATTGGTAAGAAGGAAAATTGTGCCTGATGTGGTCACAGACCAGACTGCTGCCCACGACCTCAATCTGGGATACATACCCGAAGGTTTTGATGTCGGAGAAGCATACGCTTTCAGGGACAAGAATCCGGGTGAATACAAGAAGAGAGTTTATGAATCCATTATCAAGGAAGTAAAGTCAATAGTCTGGTTCAAAGAGAAGGGTTCCAAGGTATTCGATTATGGAA
>JAJYUV010000108.1:537-3506 GCA_021792355.1 Thermoplasmata archaeon
CAATCTGAGAACGAGAGCAAAGGAGGGAGGCTATGCCAGAGCATTCGAAATTCCTGGCTATGTTCCAGGTTATTTGAGAGATCTCTTTACGATTGGATCCGGACCATTTAGATGGCTCGCACTTTCCGGAAATCCCGATGATATTTTTGCTATAGATGACAAAATCATCAAGAATTTTGCGGATGATCAACACCTTGTTAAATGGATTAGACTGGCTAGGGAGATGGTTCATTTCCAGGGATTGCCGGCCAGGATCTGCTATGCAAAATATGGACAGAGAGAGCAACTGGGACTGATGATGAATGATATGGTCAGAAAAGGAGAATTGACAGCTCCCATTGCAATAGGTAGGGATCATCACGATACCGGGTCTGTCGCATCTCCTTTCAGAGAAACAGAGAACATGAAGGACGGCAGCGATGCCATTGCGGACTGGCCAATCCTAAATGCACTTCTGAATGCGATCTCTGGAGCTTCCTGGGTAAGCGTCCATCACGGAGGAGGAACTGGAATAGGAAACAGCATACACTCCGGATTGGTGATTGTCGCGGATGGAACCAAGAGTGCTGAAGATAGAATTAAGAGAGTACTCAACGCCGACCCTGGAATGGGTGTGATTAGGCACGCAGATGCTGGTTATCAGAGTTCAATAGACGTAATCAAGAAGGGTGCGAAATTCAAGACACCATACTTTCCTTGAATCTTCCGGCTACTAGGGAGGGCTGTATTGATTGGAGGCCACTTTAGGTAACTGCTAGCGTGTTAAGAAATTGCCGGTGACTTTGTATCTTCTTGTGATTCCTCTACTTAGAACCGTCGTTTTGCATATTTCAGTTCGGCACGGTTAGATCAACAAATCTTTTGAAGTGTGTTTGCTATCTACGATTATGAAATTCAAAAACCACTGGAAGGCGATATCTATTCTGGTGGTAACAATAGTCATCGTATCTTCGACACTAGCGGTGTTATCGCAGCCAGTGACGGTGAAAAGTCCAGGTCCAGGAGGCGACTGGGTTATTAAAGGGAATGAAACATTCGTTTACGAGGATTTGATATTTGTATTTCCTTCATTAAATTCCACTCATATATCTGGCACGGTAAAAAGCAACTCATCCAGTTACCTAATATTTCTCATGACTCCGGGACAGATGTTTGAGTGGTTGAACGAGTCTAACAGGTCTATGTGGAATAACAACGCTGTTCGGGGAAGTTTCAACGGAACAAGTCCGGGAGAAACCATTAGCACAGCTACGAATATAACTCCACCTTTCTTTCTGAATAGCACAGGAGGTTCAGGGAATTTGCAGTTGTCGTGGGGACTCAGTCAAGATACGAGTTACGTGCTGCTCTTTATCAGCGGCCCCGGAACCAATCAGGTGCTGTCAATTAATACCTATCTGAACTTAAGTTACACATATAATCGAATTTGAATCCTAGGTTTGGGATTGCCCTGTCCATTAACTGAGGTTGATGCTTTCATTCCTAATTTTGTATCTTTAGAGCGTCAGAATACGAGCTTGTTGTGAGTGACGAATTATAGCTGCCCCAAACTATATTATCTCTCTTCTCAATGGTTTCGACCAAGGTGTTTGATGCCGTATGACCAACACAAACACCTCTCACTAAATTCCAGGTAGACCTTTTCCGAAGTGGACTTGTGAATTGTTTAGAATGCTAAGTAGCTACGAATCATTTATATAGAAGAGATAACTCGTGTTTCACGAACTTTCTTTCACAGACTGACGGTTTCGGAGATCTCAAGGGAGGAAGCGCTCCCCTGGGTCCATCAACACGCTCGTCGATAGATATTCCATCGGGGCTGTCTAAACTTTCAGGTGGAAGCAGTTCGAGCCTTGATTACGATTCAATATTCTCCTTGGTTAGAAAGGCGGTCAAGAATACATTGAGAAAAGAGAGAGTTGGATTGGGGCTCGCACTTGCGGATTTGCCTTCACAACTCGGTGCATTCTGGGAAGTTGGCGGAAACTACATAGTAATGAACAAGAATCTCTTGGACGCTTTGAATTATGCGAATCGCCCAAGAGATGAAATAAATTCATTTATTTTCGTAATCCTGATGCACGAATATCTACACTCGCTAGGCATCCTTGACGAATACAAAGCTAGAGCAATGACTGCTCGGATCTGTGCGACAATATTTGAAGAGGGACATCCCGCATATGAGCTAGCGACGAAGGACCCCTGGCAAGTCTATCCATTCCTGATGCAAGTCCCAAATGGGAAAGGGGAGAATTTTAAGATCATCGGAAACTTTGACTCTGATACCGTTTCCTATATCATGTGATTTTTCTCATACAGCACCTTCTTAAGCCTAAAATGTGCTATTCAACTTCGTGGGGAAATTCACCGTACGAGCACTAACTGCTCACACTTACGACCACATTGAGTTCGTGGACGCTGAGGGTGAATGGCAATGTTGCCGATGAAAATTGGATCTGTTCGTGTCCATTTCCTTCATTAATCTGCTTGATGTCTATCCCCTTGATTGTCGACAACTTTTCCAGGATTGAGTTATAAAATTGATATCCAAATATCGAGAAATAAGTAAGCGTGAAATTTCCACGGAGCAGGTAAGAGTTTTCAGATGCAGCAGTTAACGAAAGACTGATCGGTGATTGGGAACTTATGGTTAGAGGACCACCCATCAGATTTACGAGATTAAGCTGAAGATTTGTAGATCCGTTTGATGGAGGCCCAACCTGCAGTACATTTGACTCAAGCGAAGTATTGACGAATGGATTGCTCCCGTACTGTTCATAGAAGAGAGATGACAGTTCAAAAGAAAATGCCTCGTTTACGAAATATCTATTATTCGTATACACCGACAGAGTTCCTCCTGAGCTGATCTGCATTGTCGAATTGTTTACAAGCACATACCCGGCAGATGCCTTGGATGATTGTGTGAGTGCAAGTTCACCTACGGTAGGAGAGGCAAACAGGGGAACATA
>JAJYUV010000018.1 GCA_021792355.1 Thermoplasmata archaeon
GACGCATTCCAGCATACTCTCCCGAACTCAATCCGGGCGAATGGATATGGGATGCGCTGAAGTATCAGGAACTTCCAAACTTCTGTCCCACCAACAAGGAGGAGCTGTGGAATAAGGCTGAGGAAACACTGCTCAGGATGAAATCCGACCCAGAAAGAATAAAGAAGATCATAATGGGAACAAAGCTGCCCCTGCCATCACTGGTGGGAAGTTAAAAAGACAAAGGAGAATAAGTCTTACCCTTCGGTAACCTAAAAGGAGACCTAAACTTGCAAAACTCAGGAAATAACAAGTCTCTTGGGGATAATATCGGTCTGTCTATCTTCCATTCGTATCCAAAGGAGTCATATCTAACTCCGTTTTCAAATCCCGAAGAGTAAGGGCTGTCAAATAGGTAAACTACAGTGGAACCGTCTACCAAGGACGCGAACCCATGGGCTAACCCTTTTGTAATGTAGACTATTTTCCCATCTCCTTCTTCTAGTTCTATGGAAATGTATTTTCCGTATGTAAGAGAGTCCGTTCGAAGGTCTAGAAGAACGTCCATTATTTTCCCCTTTATGAGATGCACAATCTTTGCCTGTGCACGCGGAGGCAACTGGAAATGCATTCCTCTTATCACGTCTTTATTTGATGTAGAGTAAAAAATCTCCTTTACCTCAAACTTCAGGCCTGCTTCTTTAATCTGATTTAAGGAGAATGGCTTAAGGGTATAACCGCGAGTATCATGGTTAACCGTATATTCTATGATTTTGGCTCCTTTAATTTCTGTTTCGTATATTTTCATTATTTTCACCATCGTAATACATCACTGTTTTCCTTAAGCCCTCTTCTAGGCTAGTATTTGGGGTCCAGCCCAATGTATTCTCGGTTGTAGAGATGTCGACAGTGAGTAGCTGCAAAACGTCAATTTTCCCCGTATTTATTCTGCCCCAGTTGACCGTGATTTTTTTATCTAGAATTTCTTCAAGGACGGTGACTATCTCTCTTATGCTGTAGGATTGACCGCCTGTTACATTAAATCTGTAACTTGAAGGTCGAATACTCTCAGGAAGTTCAACCGCCTTGATCATGGCAGAAACTATATCCTTGGCATATGTTGGGTACAACCTCTGAAATCCTTGTGTGAGGTCAACACTTCTATCTTGTAGAGCGCTATTGATTATATATGGTATGAGCTTCTTCGGGTCATCCCTTTCGCCATATGGAGTAAATAAAACGAATTCGAACAATCTCAAGTCTGATGATGATTTATAAAATTCTAAAATTCTTTCAAGTGCGTTTTTCGTTGCTGCATAAAAATCCTTGGCAAGCAATGCTGTTCCCTGGTCAATGTGCATTACATTCTTGTCATATTGAAAGTACGTACCGGCTGTTACGAACGTTGACACGCCTGAACTCCTACTCAGTTCCAGTAGCTTTGTCGGAAATTTCACATTTGTGTCTATCATCTCATCTATGTCTCCGTATGAATGCTCCTTTCTATAAAAGACCGCCAGATTTACAACTACATCAACAATCTCTTTTTTAAAAATATCTTCTAGTGTGATTTTATCCAGATCGTAGAAGTCCACTGCGTTTAGGTATTTTGAAATGCGGGACAAGTTTGAATAACTCCTCTTCAGAACAATTGGTCTGTATTTCCTACTTACGAGTTCCTCGACCAGATGGCTTCCTATGAATCCCGTCCCGCCTGTTACTAGGACCCTCCTAGTCATTCCACACCTTCCAAGGCGCGTTTCCAGATTTCCACAGATCATTCAGCTCATTTCTGTCCCTTATCGTATCCATGGCATGCCAGAACCCCTCGTGTTTGAATGCTGCAAGCTTTCTTTTTTTCGCCATTGCCTCTAACGGTTCTCTTTCCCATATCGTATCATCTCCCTTTATGAAATCAAATATTGCTGGTTCTAGTACAAAGAATCCCCCATTGATCCACGAGTTATCCCCCTTTGGTTTTTCGGTTACATTTGTGACTATATTTCTGTCAATTTCTAATGCGCCAAAACGGCCTGGAGGCATAACCGCCGTAACTGTTGCCATCTTTCTGCTATCTTTGTGAAATTTTACCAATTCATCGATGTTAACATCCGAAAGGCCATCGCCATAGGTGACCATAAAGGTCTCTCCCTTAACAAATTTCTCTATTCTCTTAATTCTACCACCTATCTGAGTGTTCAAGCCAGTGTCAACAAGGGTTATTGCCCAATTTTCTATGTTGGAGTTCTCATACCTTATTTCATTGTTTTTGAGATGTAATGTAAAGTCTGAGTTATGCAAGTAATAGTTAGCGAAATACTCTTTGATGATGTATCCTTTGTATCCTAGGCATATAATGAAATCATTATAGCCGTAGTAAGAATAAATCTTCATAATATGCCACAATATTGGATACTCTCCTATTTCCACCATAGGCTTTGGTTTTACAACAGTTTCCTCACTTAATCTGGTACCTAGACCACCCGCTAAAATTACGACCTTCACAGTTTACGAATGAGTACATAGATATTTATTTAACGGATTATGGGGCATGAACTTTGAATTCACACAAGCGCAAATTAGCGACGTGATATTCATAAAGAAGAAGTATTATCCAGATGCAAGAGGATTTTTAATTAAGGAATTTGAATTAACTCCCTTTGCTGATATAGTTCGAGATTTCTTCAAGGAAGAGTACATCTCAATATCTAAGAAAAATGTTCTGCGTGGGCTTCATTTCCAGAAGAATCCAAAGCCGCAGGGTAAATTAATATCTGTCGTAATAGGTGAAATATTTGATGTTGCAGTAGATATAAGACCACAGTCTCGTACTTACCTGAAATACGTCTCAAAGACTCTTTCTGCAGAGTCAAACGAGAGCGTATGGATCCCTCCGGGTTTTGCTCATGGCTTGGTAGCTCTTTCCAATGAGGCTATTGTCCTTAATCGATGTACTAATGAAATAGAACCTTCATTGGAGGGAGGGATAAGATGGAATGACCCTTCGGTAAATGTTCAATGGCCTATTTCTGAACCAATACTTTCGGATAAGGATGATAATTGGCCTTTGTTGAAGAATAGTGCGTTGCGACACGATGGCTAGTGGAAGTCAGACTATCATCCTAACATTCCTGGGATACTTAGTGGCCGCTGCCCCTCCTTCCTACAATGTAGCCCAGTCTTTTTGTATTGCCTATGATATGAAAGTTAAAACCATTTCTTTCCAATGTTTCCGGTAAATTCTGTAAACTATTATGATATTCAAGATAAATATGTTCGATTCTGCCATAGTCATTTGCATCAAGGGAATTTAGGACTTTATATTCACATCCTTCGCAGTCTATTTTGAGCAAATCGATGTCTTCTCCCCCAAACATGCTCATTGCTTCTTTAAGTGAAATGCACTCCACATTCTCTTCACTTATAGCATCATCTGGAAGAATTACCATGTTTTCTTTATCGATAGAATTCGCATTGGGATTTTCTTTGTACACAAACAGCTTTGTTTGTCCGGTGGACGATGATATTGCCTTATTGTTTATAGTTACAGTCTGCTCAACTCCATTAGCTCTCACGTTTTCCAATGCTAAGTTGTAGCTCCGGTTGTCCGGCTCAAAACCTATTACTTTTTTTGCTCCCCTTTTTGCGAAGAATATCGAAGAATCGCCATTACTTGCCCCTATGTCAACCACGTTTGCATCCTTGAAATCCGAGCCATAGACTTGATTTACCCAGATTTCAATTAGATGCCCAAAATCATGCCCACATTTAAGCGTGCAAGTGATTACTGAGCCGTCCTTATTGACCATTTTTACGTGAATATCCTTCACAGCCCCGATCTGCCATCCATTATTTAACAGATCCATTAATTGCCTCATCTGACCTATATTTAGAGGAACAGTCGTACCTTTGATAACGGCATTGGTGGGAGCATCTCTATTGAAGAGATATTTAAAAAAAATATCTATTATGCTAACTTTGAATTCTCTTCTCATCGCAAGAACGGTTTTATACTTGCTTGCTAAAGTTGCTTCATTTTCCGGCGGGTCTATTCCCAGCGAAATTATAGGATTTTCATCACTTCTCCTTCGTTTTCACCTCGTGGATCTTTCTAAGGCCCTCCGAATGCCTAGTCATTCTGTAACATCCGCCTGACCATTTCCAATGCATAAAACAGACAGTGTTATAAAACTTACCTTAGACTCATGAAGAGACCTCGGGAATCATTCCCAGTCTGTTTTTAATATGTTATCAATTCAGTGGAGAAAACATGAAGCTCCCCTGCCAAATCTCAAACTTATCTATCTACGTGTTCTCACTATGGGACATAAAATTCTTGAAAGCATCTTCGGTAAAGAGGTGGTAAAGTTCCGGAAAAAATACGGTTAGATGGCGGCAATTATGGTAAATTCCACATCATTGTACACGACATCCATGGTAGGGCAAGTGATACCCTTTTACCGTTAAATGTCCAAAGGTTACCCATGAGAAATCTGAATAGACACCTCTGTTTATTTTTCGGCTTAGCCTCCTCAGGAATGGGTCGAACTGATTTCCGTTATTTTGCAGGAAGAATATTGAATCTGTTATCGCGATTGAGTTCAGCGCCGGTTCTACAAATATTTATACTATTAAATAGAAAGAATTAAATGTTAAATTATCATTATAACGTATGAAAGAAATTGATACTGAAACGAAGCTTAAAGCGTTAGAGCTTTACGTTCAAGCTAAGAGCAACAGGGAAATAGCCACCATACTTGGAATATCCCATCCAACAGCTGGAAAGATAATAGCGGAGATAAACAGCGGAAGGGCTTCATATGTTCCGGATGATATTGTCTTGAACCTCAAGGGCATAGCGGAGATTGAGAGAATAAGGAAGGAGAAAGGGATAAGCTATGAACAGCTTCAGGTCATCTTTGCGCTAGGTTCTGAGCTTCAGAAAATGGGAATGAACAACGCAGACATCCTGCGGATGTCGAAAATATACCGGGAGGCTGGCGAGGAGTTTGAGGAAGTAGTTGAAGTCGCAAGGTGGTTAGTGAATGAGGAAAAGAAGTCAGGATTAAGCGTGAAAGAATTAAGAAAGGGGATAGAATCCCTTGAGGAAAGAGAGAAGTCTCTCGAAACTTCCATAGCCGATAAGCTGAGAGAACAGGGAAGTATACAGAATGAAATAGACCACCTTGGCAAAGAGAGAATGGCTCTGAAAAGGGAGGTGGACCTTGCCAAATTCCTGAGGGAGAAAGTCGGAAATAACGAGCCAAACCTGAGAAAGTTAGCAACCTTTTTTTCTTCACTGGACTTGAGCAACAGCAAAATCTCAGACTTGATTGAAACGATGGGTAGGATGGTGAAGAACGGCATAGATCCTAGCGTTTTGATAGAAAGGGGCGAAGTTCTTGACTTCCTTAGAAAAATTGGATTCAACGTGAATGATCTGTCAGTGTTGCGGAGGAAATACGCCTTCTATCCAAGCTTTGATGTACTGATCGAAGAAGTCCTGAAACAGGGGGATAGAAAGGAGGAAATGCTCAAACGCGCTGAATATGAAGTTAAAGAATATAAGAAGGCTGCTGAGGCTTCAATAGGGAATGAACTCAAAGAAAGGAGAGAGAAGGTCATGGAACTCGAAACAAGGATTGCAGGTCTTGAAGAGAGGGAATCTCTTCTAGAAAAGGACGCTGATTTCCTTGAGGAAAAGGTCGAAGACCTTAAGTTGGAAAGATGGGAGAGTATAGCGAAACTTGAACTCCTAGCATCTTTAATTAGTGGGAGGCAATTTGATACCCTTGGAATCTCATTCGAATACATCATTTCAACAGTGAAAAATATGAAGATTCCACATCTTCTCTTAAATTCTGTCAGGGAGGAATACCCTATTGAATTGCCGAGCGAGACTAGACGGTCTCAAGGAACACGTACAGGGCCATTTGTTGGCCACTTCATCCCAGATCAGAGTGGTTGAGCGGAGGCATCAGAACGCAGGCTAAGCTGGGAACCGGAATCTCTTTTGGACAGAATAACAATTCACATAAAATAAGTGGCGATGCTCTAAGGTTGTTCGTTCCAGTATGCTGACCTAGTTCTTGAGTGATTTACCCTACATTTATAAAATCCTAGTATCCACATTAGGCCTTGAATCTCTGAGCTTGTATTGGGTTTTTGCGGGTATACTATTTTATCAAGTCCCTGAGAAGCAGAAAATGATGTTATCCTTTTGGTAAATTGTCTCTACCTCACAAATGATCTGCTTCCCCCCTCGTATGAATAGCCGATCTTCTTCATCCTAGCATTCAGCTCTTCAAACCCTTTATCGAGGTATCTCTTCAGCTTTATCCTGCTTGGGGTGCTATTCATCTCTGATATATCAAGGTCATATTTAGTCACCAGTTCAGATATGTCCTTGACGCTCAGTTCCTTGGGATCTTTATTGCCGACATTTTCATTTTCTTCCTTACCCCTTGCTTCTGCCCAATAATAGTACGGGTCAACCATCTTGTTGAATATCAAGGAGATCACTTCTTTCTCTGAACGAGTCGGTCTCTTCCCTTTGGAAACCATTGATTTGATTTCCTCATATTTTCTCAAAGCCATCTCTGTATATTCCCTGCCAAGCTGTTCGATCCAATCACCTGTTGTTCTCTCCATATTCCGTCACCATGGTATCAATATCTAGATTATAAATATATCTATTATTACATCTATTGTTTATCCTATTTATAAATTCTTAAATCATCCTACAGAAAGGCTTATAAAATTGCGAGCATTATCTAGACAGCATGGCAAGAATTAAGGGAGACAGAACCAAACTCGTTTCTGCCGGAATTAAAACTGATTCTCTAAGAACAACGGTTCCTGGATCAATAGTGAGGCAGATGAAGCTCAATGCGGGGGACCAGCTGGAATGGCAGATAGAATCCCTTAATCCTGGAAAAATTAAGGTTTCGATTATACGTTCGGAAAAGAAATAAATGGGTCGAGAGAAAGTACAAGACAACAGGCAACAAAGTTCACGATGTTAGTCCTGGTCAGCGGAGTTACCCATCCTTCTTCAAAGGCCTGAATGAGAATAAAGACTTACAGGAATATTCATTTTATAGCATAAACATTATCAATTATCCCTGAACCCCTACAATTCAAAGGGCATCCTTACCATCCATGATCCATTCCTCAATCCCTTTCCATTACAGATATTGATGATTCTTAGGGATTGATGCTTACCGATATATTCAGTTCTCTCATCCATTGTGGACTGAGGGAAAGTCATTTCTTGGATGAACCGGATAATCTTTCAATCCTTAAAGGCATTCGTGAAAATACAACTTGACCGGTCAATTTTGGTCTGCGCAAAAAATGCTATAACATTTATATGATTCTATCCGTTCCCTGTCTCCTGAATGTTCCGATGACAAGATCATCAGATTGCGGTGTTCCTATGGAGCTGGCTATTTTGCCGAAACCGGGGAATTCGCCAGTTTCCTTGAAAGTCCTGTAAATAGAGTGTGTGGCAAATGGGTGCGACATTACAGTCTTTAGACCATTAATTAAATATTTCTTTCTCGTTACCCGACTGAATGCGAATCCGAGACTGCTCATCAGAGGTATCAAGCTGTTGTGATAACCCCAGTGAATTTCCATTGCTAGAAAATCTATCCTTTTTATAATTTCAGTGCTTGAAGGGATCACCTTGCTTTCACCGCCCTCGATATCCATCTTTATAAATCTCAGAGCATCGGAATTAATGTGCAAATCATGCAGTATCTTGTCCATGGGATAGGCCCTGGAATCAAATGCTTTCCCCTTGAATTGAACTTTCAGTGTTTCAGATTTGTCTGATACGGCCAGATTCAGAGGCACAATATTGTCAATGCCGTTCTCCTTCAAGTTGAGAAGAAGGGTCGCGTAATCTTCAGGGGACGGCTCAATAGCTATCACCCTTCCATTTGTCCCCACCCTTCGCGATGCTAGAAGCGCAAAGTCTCCGATTCCGGCACCTATGTCCACGACGGTATCCCCCTTCCTGATGTTCTCTGAACCGTATACATTGAGAACCAGAACCTCTACTATCCCGGACACATCATGCGGATGGTTGTAATTTATTTCCAGACCGTCGAATTCTATTTTTGGCACATCTAGCCCCCTTACCGTGCTAGTTTATATCGTTGATCTCTAGACAGAAGAAGATGACACTTCATTTTCACCGATCCCCTGCCCCCATCAGCTTATAAACGCCAATCACTCTACCTACTTTAATCTTCCACCGTTGTTCCAGTGACAGTCAAACATCAATTTTCGGCGCTTTCCTCATTTCTAGAAAAATAGAAATGCCATGGCGCTCAGTGCAGTGAATTGCTTGATAATTTGTGAATACATAGGCGTTTGAAGAACAGGATTGATGAAGATTACAATAGGGAATCATAACACAAGATGGAGTCTGTGGGTTCTGGGAGAAAAAGAATATCGGCAATTCCGATCCACAGCATCAGAAAGAAAGTTTATGACGGGTAGCAGATCAAAGCATATAGGGGAAGTCAACGGTGAAAGCTGAATGACCATATGCGCCAAAATTCAAAGGGTGAGCCCAATATTCTGGCACGGTTATAGTAGGCAGTTGAGAACCTAAATTCTAACGCTTTATTGAAAATGCCTTTTGACAACAACAGAGACTGCCCCAATCTGAGTCGCGGGCACGATTACTTCAAGTTCATGAATTAAGAAATCTAAAGGAAGATTCCTATGGACTACCTGGAATCTGGAGTTTACTGAGGCCCATCCATAAAGGAATGGTCAGATCTAAATCAGCATCCGGAAAGTGGGTTCTATGGTTTCAACACGATTACTGAATTGCCTGATGATTTCTGTAAAGGGGGTAAGAGAGGGGAACTTGGTGGAGCTGTACAGGTCATAGACGATGCCAGAGTTAAATTAATCGAGGGGTTATTACAGAATACTCTTCGGACTTTTCTGGAAACTTTCTGAAGGGGGAATAGAATGATTGTTCAACCGGATTAAGATTTGTTTTCCAGTGCGTTATATGTGTTGTCCCATCTGGTTCATATTTGAATTGTGGCGACATTTTGATGTTTGATGAATTTCGCATCATAACGCATGAATTTAGGCCATTCAATGGCTAGCTGGCTTTCATACGAAGTCTAAGGCCATAGCTAGAATACCGCTTGAAAGGTGGTTCTCAGACCGTAATGCCTTCGTGTTCGATTGATTGTTCGGCAATTCAAGCTGCTTGGAATATTAAGCACATATTCAGGGCATCAACTAATTTAGACTGGGATCCAATCTGGACAGTTGCGAATGTGTGTATACAAAATTACGATAATTTCCAAGATTCAATAATCTGATACCGTTGTTAAAGATAAAGGGAGCATGAATTGATTTTGCAACAGCACAGACACAACGTCCCCCTCACGTTTACCGTTTATTTCCCGGAATGACTGCCAAACCATTCCTCCAGTTAGCTCCTTCATAGATTATAGAAGCTGGGAAATAAATACGTAACTTTTAGAGGGCTACCCAAGCCCAACTTGGAGCAGATGAATACCTCAGTGTTAATGAATCCCCTGGGTTTAACCTTATCATTGCTGGCGTAGTGTTGCCCACTTCAACTCCACTACCGCCATTTGGGGTATATTGTATTTCTGTTACACCTCCGCCGTAAACGTAAACATTAACGGGAAAAGGGTTCAAGTTCTGCTGTGCCGTTCCTGATGCAGGGACTGCTGGAGTGGTTGGGTTGCCGATCCAACGACCGTTTAAAGATATGAACTCAGACGTTGCGATTGCGAATCCCGAGTAGGCTGTATAAGCATCTATATATGCGAACTGCTTTGTTAGCCACTCGTTTCCTGATGTATCACCCGATAACATCGTAACCGCACCTGCAACACCCTGAAATGCTGTCATATCGAATGAATTTATCTTTAATACGCCGAATGAGGGAGAAGATGACGGGACGTATCCAAGATAAAAAATTGGTGGACTTTGTGATGCTGTCGCAGAAGTTGCGTATGCTTTCAAATGTGAATTGTTAATGTATAAGCCACGAAAACCGCCGAAAATCCCTATCAAGTAGCCTATACCGCTGTTGTTACCAAACCATATATTACTTAACACAAAATCGCCATCCCCGTCTATCTTAAGTGCATTTATCAAGCTATCAGAAATATACACCTGAGAACCGGCAATTTCTAAGTTCAGGTAGTTGAAGCCTGAAGCATAGAGATGATCCGCATAAGCAACACCCCCAGGTGCATATATCGTTGCGTTTACTGCGTTGTTGGTGTTGAAGAATGAAAGGTAGTGCATGAAACTCTCATCTCCACTGTACCACAGAGCCCTCTTGGTAAAATTGCCGATGAAATTAATGTGTTCAATGGTTGCATGTGGAGGGTCATCACCTATATTCAGTTCGAGACCGTACTGTGTATTGTTGCTATTTGCCACGAGTGAGAAATTTCCGATATAGTTGAAGTTTTCCTGATGAACTTCTTGATTGGGAACCCCTCCAGTAGGCTGTGGATTGATAGTTATCATAGCAGACAGTCCGCTTGACGCTGCGTCCTTTATGAACGTTGCGAGAGGGCCGCTACCCTCCAATTCGTTGGGCAAATACGCGAGATATCCATCATATACCCCATAGAACGGCAAAACAACTGGCGAAGTAATGTTGAACAGTCCGGGAAGCAATTTTACCTTTTTCACGTTGTAATATATTGGACTTACTGGTGAAGAGAACTGTGGCGGGAAATACATCTGTAGCTCTGACTGTGCATAGTTCAGTGCCTCCTGTATACCAGATGTCTGCGTGAATGGAGGCCCGTACTGACCCGGTGATGTTGAGCCAAGCAACGTATCAGGCCCAAAGTCTGCACCGTCATTGGCCATGGTGGACAGCCCGTTTACTATGCCTTTTGATGAAACAGTAACACCAGCTTCCTTGGTTACGGCGGTTGTGCTTGAACTTTCAGTGAGACGGATATTCGCTTTGTTTACCGCGTCATAATACGCAGCCACCCCGAGGTCAGTCCTGTACCAGATCTGGCCGGGTTCGGGAAAGAAAGGGTCGGAAGGAACGTTTGGCAGGATGAGCTCTGGAGGAATCTTCTGGTGCTGCGGTACCCCTGCTGCTAATCCTGACACACCATATAGTGATCCTAGGGCAATTGTTCCCATTACAGCAGCCATCTTTATCGCATCCCTCTTGCCCCCGTCCACTGGAGAAGCTCGGGAGAGATGGAGATCATTCCCATCCAAGGAGTGACCACCCTCAAGCGCAGCCTCCTGCTCCTTAGCGGAAGGATTGTAACGCTTCTCTGTATGCTTGCCCCTGTCTTTGCTCATTTCGCTTTCATCCCTCATACATTTACACCCATTCCTTTGAGCTTATTTCGCATGGCGTATTTAAGGAAGTTGGTGAATCATTACGTAAAACTTAAGGACGGTGGGTTCACAGATGTTCCGCTCTCGATTGTGACCTAACTTCGACCTTCAATACAGTTGCATTTCTTGAAAAATGACCTTAATTTGGGTTGAAGATGAAGTTGCAAAACAAACTATTAAGTTGTATTAGAAGTTCATTCCCTAGCGACCGAGTCCGTAAAAAACAAGGAAAATAGCTAAAGATTGCGAGTTCGTAGTGATGAGACAGGACTAGGCAAGGTCGTGTGGTTTCATTCTCCATTGGGTAAATCATTGAGAAAACAGTGGAACTGGCTTAATGCAACCAATGTTCTGTGCCAAAGATTCGAGAACTTAGACAAGTAAGAGCGTTAGATTCACCAGGCTCTTTCCGCATCCACTGTGGTGTCCTTCCTGTCAGCAAGCTACAAAAGATCAAGGTAAAAAAAACAGCAAATAAAAATGAAAAAAAGGGATGAAATTTACTCCTTCTTCATCCCGAACCTCTTCTTCATGTCCCTTGTGCTCAGGAGCCCTGCCACAGCAAGTCCAAGCGTCACCGCAATGAGCGCAATGATCACAATGTCGAATATCATTCCGTAGTTTGTAACGTTGTCCAGCTTGCTGTTTACGCTGCTCAGGTCAGCCTTCAGCGTGCCGACTGACGTCTGTATAGTCACCGCATTGCCGCTTATCGACGTCACCGCTCCTGTCAGTGTGCCTATTGATGTCTGTACCGTCCCAACTCCGCCCTTTATTGATATGACCGTAGCGTTTATGGACGAGAGGGATGTCGTTACCGTCCCAATGGACGTATTAAGTGTGGCCAGGGTGCCGTTGACAGCTGCGATGCTTGCGTTGAGTGCCGTGAGGGATGTCTGCATCGTTCCGAATGACGTTTTTATCGTTGCCAGCGAACCTTCTATGGACGATATTGTTGCGTTCAGCTGGCTCAGTGGAACCTTCAGGGAGGCGGAGATCGATGAGTTGACCGCTGCAGTTATGTCGGCTATCTGCCCCGACGATATGCCAGTGATCATCGCGCCGTTGCCGCTGACAAGTTCTATGTATGCACCGTTACCGGGTGTCATGCGATGGAATAATGTCGTTATGGATGTTGTTGCTGTACCTCCTGATGGAGTTGCAGTGGTATATGTGTCCTGCTCCCAGGAGAGGTTGACCCCCCAGTAATTCCCGGGAAGGTCGTTGGGCATGACGAATGAGCCGTTTATGTAACCATCTGAGATGGATGCTGTTGTTGTGAATATTGACGAACCGTTCATGTAAACTGTCAGGTAGATGTTGCCGTAGTCAGTGCCGGCCGTGGATGAAGGACCCGGCTGGCTGGGGGCCTGGGACGGTTTCCAGGAGAAGTTCACGTCCTGTCCGGGAAATGCGAATGAACCTCCGTTGAGCGTGAATGTCGTGCTGGAGGTTACGTTGAATTTCTCGGAAGCGACCACCGCTGAGTCGGATGCCTGCACAACATTGATGCTGTACGTACCAGTTGGAAGTACAGGTATGTAGAATGTGCCCGAAGAAATAGCGCCGGTGTCGTCAGTCTGTGCCGTCAGAACCTTGTCCTTTGCAAAATAGACGTAGTAGTAAGCGTTTGCGCTGAATCCATTCATGTTGAACGTGACCTGCGAGTTCATTCCCCCCGATTGAGTTGTAGTAGAGAAAGATGGGTAAACGGAGTAGCTTGAGTATGTGGTGTATGTCGTTGTCGTTCCGCTTGAGGTGTAGGATGCCTCAGCAACTATACCGTACGTCCCCGATGGCTCAGCTGGAAGGTTAAGCGTATACACAAAAGAACCGTACACCAGATTCTCCGTATAACCGGAGGAGGAAGATATTCCTGAATACGTGTAGTAATACATCTTCACTGATGCCGAAGGATAGAAGGAGTACCCTATGATGTAGTAACCGCTAAGGACGCCTGATGTGTAGAAAGGAACTGCCTGGACCGTGCCGGATGAAAGTGTTGTTGCTGGCGTGGATACGACTGCTGGCTGGTAATATAGACTGTCGGAGACGGGCTGGGATGCATATGTGATGCTTACGTTGTATACTCCGCTGGATAATGATGGGACTGTGAAAGATATGGACGCAGACGTTGCCGTCGAGGAGAGAGTGCTCGTGAGCGCCTTGCCAGATCCTACCGTGAACTGCATTTCGCTGCTGCCCATGTATATGTTGTACGATGTGCTGAGACCTGGGTAGATCTGTGATCCCAGGGGTATGATGCCGGAAACCGTTAGCGTCTCAGCGGCTCCCTGCTCCCACTGCCCAACAGTGGACGGGCTGAACTTTGGAGGCTGAACGGGTGTGTATCCGTATCCGCCGCTTGCGTAAGGTGAAACGGAAGAGGTGGAATATGTCAGCGTTATAGTTGATGCTGACGTCGCGGAAGAAGTGAAATCAGGCGCGAACGAAAATATCAGAGTCCCGTTCGAGGCAGGCATCAGCTCATAGCTGCTCGCCGAGACTATCGTGCCTGAAGAGACTGATTTTATCGCCGCTGAGGAGGATGCATATGTGTTGGATAGCGTGTAAGTTGTACCCGGTGTCAGTCCGAAAGCAAGAACTGAATAAACGCCTGATGACGGGAAATATTCGTTGGAAGAGACCATCTGCTGGCCTGCGGGATCAACGACCTCGAAGTATTTCGATACAGTCACTGACTTGCTCGCAGTCATGTCTGAGGATGATGCAACGGCGCTGTAAGTCCCTGCAGGCAGAGCAGGAATGCTGCCTGTGATTTCTGCGAATCCGTTCGAGTCGGCATTCACCTGCCCGAGCGTTATGGGACCAAGAGCTAGCCTTATGGGAGCGTTGGCCGGGAAGTTGTACATCATCGCAGTGAACTGTGAATTGGGGTATGTTGTTGATGGAACGGTGAAAGTGAAACCAAGAGAGACGGGATTGGGTATGGAAACGAATATGGCACCCGACTGGGAGAAGGGCTGTGACGTGTTATAGTTGAGGCCGACGGAATAAGACCCGGGTGACGTTATGGCAGAAAGAAGCGACGCTGTAACGGAGAACGTGCCGGTCGGCGATGCCGATACTGCACCGTTTGATGTCTTCGTTGCGCTCACCGTCACGCTGTCTGCAACAACGGTTGCCAGTGATGGAAAACCGTATCCGTTGACAGTGAATGTTGAGCTGTACGCGCCGCTTATGTCGAACGGTGATACTGAAATGTAGGGAAGTATGGACATGGATGAGTCTGCTGTTATGCCGCTGTTAGGGGATGAGGAGGAGGATTCAATGGCAACAACGACATACGAGCCCTCCGCAACCTCAGGAATGGTGAAAGTAGTTCCAGCCGGAATGGAGCCGGAGGATGTTGTAGTGACTGTTGTGAGAAGCGTGGAGAATATGGACGAACCCTGCGGACCAGATAGGTATACCGACACGGACGATGACGGGTCCCAACCGTTTCCTGTGAGTGAACCTGAGGCGGTCGGATACGTTCCGGAAACGGAAATGGATGGCCTGAGCGATGTGACTGTTATAGGTGATGCAGATGTGAATTCAGCGCTTGTGGATGTTGGTGTTGCAGAGTCGCTGGCTATGAGGTAATATGGTCCCTGAATCGATGATGGCATCGTCAGCGTAACGTGTGCATTGTTTATGGTAGTTGTACCCGATGGCAGGGGATATGACCCGACGTAGCCTCCAATTATGCCAGAAGATGATGGTGCGGAACTTATGAAGAAGTAGACAGTGCCCGGACCAAAGCTGCCTCCGCTTATGTCCGTGAGCGTCTGCACGCCTGAAGAAAATACGATTGGAGTATAGTTCACTCCTCCCGCAGCCTGTGCAGTTGTAACAGGTGACGAAATGACGACGGAGAGGAGAACGATACCCACAATCAGAGCAATACTAAATTTTGTATTCATGGTAGTACCTCACAATCTATAATGTTTAGGCAAATATAAAATTGTTGCTTTAAAAACATTAACTCCGCAGGGTTATAGGGATTAGTAATTTCAGTTACCCTGAAATCCCCTCTGATCTTCGTATTCTCGATGAGAACATTTATGTGTATATAATCCCAATGGTGACTATGGAAGAATGGATCATGGACATTCTTGAAGAGGAGAGGAGAAAACGTAACATACCGCTTGAAGTTAGGGTTCTTAACGGAAACTATTACTTATACCACTCCACGTCCAGGTCAGAGAACATCAACATGGCAAGAAGGGGCACAATGAGGATCATGAATACATACAGCAGTCCATATACCTCATGCACAAGCAGAGGGAGGAGATAGAGCAGGCATTCGATGCAATGAAGAATGAACTGGAGAATGACAAGTCATACCTGAGGGACGACGATTCCATAAGGGGGTACTTCTTCTTATCATTCCTGTCGTTCTATCTCCATTATTCAATATTCCTTCTTATAAGAACAGCTGACCTGACAGACAGGATTTCGGTGAAGGATGCACTGCTCAGGTTCTCCAGGGTGTATGAAATAATTGACGGGAAGAAAACAATCATGTCGGAGATACCTGCATCATCCGCCAAGCTGTACAGACATCTCGGAACCAATGTATTCCCTAAAAAATTGAGGAGTTAGAAATAAAAATAAAAAAAGAAAGAAAATTTACTGTTTCTTTTGCTCTTCAATCTTCCTTGCGACCTTGTTGCTGCTGCTCACTGCCAGGAATGCTATGACCAGTGTGATCAGTATAAGCACTATTGCTACAATCAGGAATATCTCCAGTGTGGAGAAGCCCGATGTATAGGCCTTAACCTGCCCTAACGTTGTCTGTATTGTTCCGACATTCGTGCTTATAGTTGCCACAGTGCCGTTCATGGCTGTGACTGTTCCTGTGAGTGTTCCAAGCGATGTCTGGACAGTCGCAACGCCGTTGCTTACGGAAGTAACTGTTGCGTTAATCCCAGAGAGTGTTGTCTTTACCTGTCCAAGGCTCGTCGAGAGTGTTGCAGTTGTTCCGTTCAGCGATACTATCGTGGCGTTGAGGGATGCGAGCGATGTCTGCACGTTCCCAAGTTCCGTACTGAGCACGGCAACACCGCTGACAACTGATGTCACATTTGCCTTTATTGCAGCGAGCGTTGTTGTCATGTTGCCGAAAGCTGTCGTTATCTTCACTGAAGTTGAGTTCAGTGATGTGATTACTGCGTCGAGCTCCGCGAGCGGTACCTTCATGGCGCTGTTTATTGAGTTCGTTATCAGCGTTGCTATTCCCTGGGTGGATATGGCTATCAGGAGCGCACCGCTGCCTGTAACTATTGTGAGCTCGGATACTCCTGCGACAGGTCCACTGATGCTGAAAGATTCGGTTGAGGCTGGTGTTCCTCCGACAAACGTACCAGAGCTGTAGCTCTGTGTCCAGTTATAGGTGACTGCAAAGTATGTTCCGGCTGCCGCATTTGGCGCAAGGTATGACCCATTGAGGTAGACAGTTCCATCGACCGTTCCGTATACCGCGGGGACGGTCACGTAGGCAGTGCTGTTGAACATCACGTTCACATAAACAGTTCCGTATGTATTGTAACTAGTTCCGCTCAGTATTCCTGTTCCAGGCTGCTTTGGCAAAGGTGTGCCTGTAATCGGTAGACTGAACTGGACTATCATGCCCGGGAATGCTGCTACATAGTTTGAGACCTCAATGGTTGCATAGTATGGCGCAGTGACAGAAGTGGCTAGAGAGCTTGTTAGAGCTACATCCAGGTAGTATGTCCCAGACGCCGTGTCGTTCGGGATCATTACGGTCACGTTGGCGTTTCCGTTCACGTTTGTCTGGAATGTTGTG
>JAJYUV010000109.1 GCA_021792355.1 Thermoplasmata archaeon
AGAACCACTGTTTCAACTATAACTACTATTGTGAGAATAGTGACGAGATCCATGTACCATCTATCCCAGCGCATTATGTGTATGCTGACTATAAATATTCCCCATTAAGATTTCCCAAATTCATTTTATCATTTTATTCATTTCTCAAAACAAACTATAATCTTCATATATCCGACCCTAAATTTTGGTCTGTGATGTGCATGGAAACAAGTAGCGATTTAGCGGATTTGGACGCATACGACAGGGGACGGATTGACGAAATTGAGAGATTTATGAAGGCACTGGAGGAAGGATACAAGCAGGCAACGACCAAGGAGGAACTATTCCAGTTCATGATCAAGCAGATTGGCCCAACCGACACTGAGATGGAGGGAATGGGCAATGAACAAATTTGACGTCGAGTTCTGGAACGGCAGCCTGAAAAGCAGCATCCTGATCAAGAAGGAAGTGGAAAAGCTCCTAGACGTCTGTGATGAAAGCGAGAGGGAGGGAATAAAGATAGCGCTGAAGAGGATCTCTGAAGTTATGAGGGAGATAGAGGACCTGAACGGGAACTCGATAAAGAGGGCACTTCGGACCCTATCTGAAGAGTAAAAATTAAGAGAAATGGCTCTCAAAATTATAAGTGCTATTCTTCCTCTCCGTTTCCCAACGGGAATTTAGTAGCACCGCCAAAAGTTTCATCTATTTTTTGTTCAATATTTCTCTTGGGCTCGAGCTTATCCATGAATGATTTAAGTTTTACGGATAATTCCTTGAAGGTATTATCTAAGCTTTCCCTACTGGAGCCGATTAGTAATACGCTACCGGCTTCTTCTGTCACACCAAAATCCCTTTCAGCTTTTTCCATAACAAGGCGAGCTGACCTGTTCTTCAGAAAAAGGTCGTACATGCTTTCCCAGTTGTAAATGGGCTTTATTTCTCCTACCGTACCTCCGTCCGTGAGATATTCCTCGGCAGACTTCCAGGCTATCGCCTTGTCCTTGGAATATATGAAAATGGGATACTCTTCATCTTCGGAGATGATCTTTCTGATAGTTAGCGTGACGCCTCCTTCAATCCCCTTTGCTATCTTTACACGGTTAACGAGTTCCTTGATTATTTCTTCCTTGTTTTCTTGGGAATTTATTATGTCATTTATATCCTCGAAGAATGCAGGGTTAATATCCATGTAGATGTCCCCCTGATCTCTTAACAAAGGGCTAAGATTAACTGATACAAATCCACTCCAATGGACCTTTCCTAGATTCCACTCTCCGTTGATCCTGAAAATAGAATAGTAACTGGACACCCGCTTGATCCTCTGACCTATAATAGATTTGAATCCTGAGTATGTCCAAGTCTCTACCAGCTCGCCGCCGATTTCCTCGCCAACAAGATAATGCCATTCTGTTACCTTTTCTGGTGCGAAGAGGTCAGGAATAGAGTCAACAAGAGTCAAGCCTAGGTCGACGGCAGCTTTCCGTCTGTCTTCCAGTTTGAATGGCTTTTCTCTATCTTTATCCTCTTTAAGAAATATTCTTATCCCCATTTTGCCCTCTCATAGTTATCTCTATCTCCAACTTTAAGTTTGTTGAATTTAACAAATTTGTTAGATCTATTATGAGAGTCCTTACTGATAACCATCTATCCTCCCAATTTTCCTTCTTTTCTGTATCTCGGCCTTCCTAAAGCATCTTAGTTTAATTCCCTCTATCTCCACCGGACGGACACGGCCTATTACCCTTATAAGCAGGAAGTTGTTGTTGCACTCGTAATTCCTTCTGTCGTAAATTGTGAGCTGATCGCTTACCAATGCAATGAAGTCAACTGGCATTTTCCTTTCCCTGAGTAGCTTTATCGTGTTTTTGATCTGGTCAGTCGCCTTCTCAATCGTCTTGTTCTTTTTCCCTTCCTCTATGACTATATGTCTGCAGGAAGTATAGTGAACGTAGAAGTCCGCCAAAGAAGTATCCTTAGGGACATTTAGCATTTCGTATAGGGTATTGCAATCATAGGCCCTGTTCTCATCGTACTCAAAGTTATCGTCGATCACTGGAAGGATATCATAAATGCGACTGCTGCACTGCCTTGGCACTGGGAGCTCACCTAGTTTCCATCTTGTTACCCCTTCTCCTGGTTTTCCTTTAACAACTTTTCAGCATATTTTGCCAACACCTTTATGGTAAATAGCATTGCTTCTGCATCAGATTCCGTTGCTTTTATTTCTCCGTCTTGGTATTTCCTACTTCCAGTACCTTCTCCCTTTATGTCTTCCTGGTGTAATGGCATTGAAGTCCAGTGGTCGAAGCCTCCGTTCTTAATCCCGTAAATTCTGCCCCACCTCTGCGTGTAGGTAAAGCTGCCCTCTCCAAACCTTTCTTTGATTATCCTATCCAGGGCCTGGCCAGCCAACCTGCATGAGGAGAAAACTCCCGAAATATTCCACTGCCTGTATGCTTTTTCAGCCTCATCTATGTTTCTCCAGGCATCAGAAATATCTTTTTCCCCTGCTGGAAATTCCACTATGAAATAGTTCCCATAGCTGAAAGCAGGGAGATAATCATTCACCCATTCGGACATAGGGACGGTTATCTGGAAGCGCTCATGATCGTTATGAACTTCAAAAAGAGTGGTCCCATGAATATTCTGTTCATCTGACAAATTAAGTACCTTTATAGATTGGTCGTGTTGCTGGTTCGCTTCAGGAAATGTTAGAGCTGGAGCACGGCCTCCTGCAAATATGAATTTTTGGTATTTCCCAAGGCTAAGATGATATCTCTGATACCTTAGCTGAACATCCAGATTTATGACTACATCCTTTAATCGATGGGATTGCCTGATCTTCTCGATGTAGTCTATAGCTTTCCTTGATAAAACTAGGGTATAGACATACGAAATGGATCCCTCTTGCGCCTCTGAATTTTCAGTATTGCCAAAATATAAATTCATGGATTGTTCTTCATAATCCGTTTGCTGAAGACCAGCAAATACGTCGGGTGATAAATGACCAAGGAACTTCATGTCCTGAGAATAAGCATTCACCTCGATATTTCTTATAATCTCGTTCCACTTCCTCCTTATCGGAAGACTTATAGATATAGCAGGTTCCACGCTATCAGATTTTAAATAGCGTACGACATAAGATTGATCTACTCTCGTCATTCTCACCCCCTCTCCGGATTTTCATTCTTCCATCTCTTTATCTTGTCCTTGACGGCGCTGATAATGAAATCTTCCTCGGATTTTTCATCCCGGTCAAGCTTGAGGATCCTCAGGATTTGTTCGTGGAGGCCTTCGGGGATTTCGATTGTGATGGATTCCTTTGGGATTGCTGCGCCTGAGGCGATTTCGTCTGCCTTTTTGAGCTGCTTGGCAACCATCGTGCCCCTGGGCGTGAGTTTGATAAAGAACTTCTTATGTTTTTCACGGTTTTCCGTTATGGTAAGGAGATCCTGTTGTTCCATATCCTTAAGATAGTTTGAAAGGAGAGGAGGAGATGAAACGATCTTGA
>JAJYUV010000110.1 GCA_021792355.1 Thermoplasmata archaeon
TCATCACCGTTCAAGGCACTCTTGAGGGTATCAAAGAATTCTTGAGTTCCGAAACTTAGCACCGAATTATCACGACCTTAATGCTCCACTAATTGTCCTCTATCTTCACAGTTCTCTTGACGGAGATGTTTCTCCTCTTCAATTCTGCGATGAAGAAAGGGGGATCTATTGCGCCCTCTGGTGCATACAGACCGGGTCGCAAATTCTTGTTCCTTGATATATCTTGGGCTCCGATACTGGCAGACCAACCGGTCAACTTCTGCATCTTATCTGCACCGCTGAATTCGATTGTTGTTTTCTTACCATCCTTTTGCCCGATAACTTCCACCCAGAACCCTGATACTTCAACTCCTCCGCTTTTGAATTGTTCCATTGTTTGATGAACGAACGACGCAAGAAAGTCTCTTGATGATACTTCCATATTCCCAACTTTGACCACCTTATCTTCTGTGAGTCCTATATCAGCGAACTGACTTACCAAATGATTCTGCCAGTCGGGTGTCAGGGCTCCTCTAAGGGTGACATTGTTGACCCCTTTCAGGTATCGTGGAATCGTTATTGGTTCCGGATGACCAACAAAATAAGTCTCTAGTCTTGAGATGGGCTCAGGAAAGTCAATTTCCCTCTTGAATTGTCTCGCAGGAACGTACTCGAGTTTACCGTCCAAATACATTGGTACTTCCCCTGTTACGGCGTGAAACACGTGTGATATAACGGCAATACCTGATGCATCCGCAGCGCTGCCACTCCATCCAATGTTTATGTCTGTCGTGGTTTCTAAGCTATCGTACCCAGCTCTGGCAAGAACATTGGTAATTCCTGGAGTCCATCCCATGCCTATGAGGATTCTGGACTTTCCTTTGGCAATTTCTTTCTCTCTTTCTAAGACCCGAAGAGTGGCGTCGTGATCGTCACATATATCTACATAATCTTTTCCAGCCTCCATTGTCGCATCGACTACCGTATTTTCATATTTATAAAATGGTCCAACGGTATTGATCACTAAATCTGATCGGACGATTGCGTCTATGAGATTCTTCTTATCGTTCACATTTACATAGGTTCCCTCAACCTCTGTATCTCCCCCTTTTACCCGTTCGACCAGCTTCTCCGTGGCAACCTTATTGAAATCACCTACTATGACTCGCTCGACCCCGCTAAAAACCAAGTCTCGAACGACGGCGGATCCCATATCTCCAGCTCCGCCCAAAACCAAAAAAACAGTCATGGTGGTTTAGATAAATATCTCTCTATAAATATGTTCTGAGGAATTAGGTTCACTTAACTAGTCGATTATGCTGGACTTGGAGCTGATTTAATGTCTACTTGATTACTTGACTTTTATTTCAAAAAAAGACAATAGGAATCTTGCTAGAGTTGTTCAATTAAGTCTCCAAGAGTTATGAAGCATGTTTCTCAGAGCTGCCAAAGAGGCAGTCGAAGAGATGATCTCGCTGATGGCTGAAAGAAGTTTTAGCAGAGATGAGGCATATGTTCTTTGCAGCGTTGCAGGAAATCTGAGGATTAGCGAAATCGTGGATGAGCCAAACTATGGGGTCTCCATGGTGATGCCAACACAGCTGCTTGAAAGATACTAATTACTACGACAAGATAGGCTGTCTCATCTTGTAGTAGAGTAACCTTCCTGAGAAGAGCGAAACCACTCTTGAATTCCTGTTTAGATGCCTAAAGTCCTATTCCCCCATCTACGACCAAGGTTTCTCCCGTTATGAAACTGTTTTCCGGATCGATGAGAAATTTGACGGCATTAGCAATATCTTCTACCTCACCCCATCTCACCATAGGTGTCATTTTCTTGATCTTGTTGTGAAATGATCCGTTCATCCATCCTTCCCTATTCATATCAGTCTTGATAAATCCGGGCGCAACGCAGTTGACTCTTATCCGTGGCGCAAGCTCCTTTGCGAGTGATCTGGTCAGATGAATTATGGCTGCCTTAGATGCCTGATAACTATGGGCCCACGCATCTGCCCTGAACCCGTAAACACTAGATATGTTCACCACAGACCCTCTATCCTCGATGATACTGTGAAGGTTCCTTACCAAGTAAAAAGGCGCTGTGAGATTTAGACCGATTGTCTTTTCCCATTCCTCATTGTTAGTTTCGTTAAGGACATCTCCGTTATAGATGCCTGCGTTGTTTACAAGAGCAAAGATTCTTACACGGCTTTCCTTCACTTTTCCGGTGAAATCTTCGAGTTTCGAGGTTGAGGATAGATCAACACGATAACTCTTCACTTTAACTCCGAGTGCTAAAATCTCTTCCTCAGTAGAGGTTGCCTCCTTCGTCCCGGAGTTGTACGTGAAAATTATGTTGCATCTTGACTTAGCAAGAGTTAAAGCTATTGCTCTTCCAATGCCTCTGTTCCCTCCCGTCACAAGAACAGTTCTATGCAGTTCACCATTTAACATTGAGCTTCCAAAGCAAGTCTTGTAGATATAACTTCGGGATTGCAATTCCTCCCCTCTTCCGTCACTTATTTTCTTGAGGACATTGCGGTGTTGATGGGTCACTCGTCGGTCGAAGTGACCAGACGGTACATGCAGCTGGATGCGACCGACGTCATAAGAACGTTGAGAACCCGGGAGCTGGATTTTGACGTGAAAAATGAGGAGGACTAAATATGGAAAACGTGAAGAAAAGCAAACCTGATTTGTTTACAACGCCCCGAACGGGATTTGAACCCGTGTCCCGAGCTCGACAGACTCGGATGATAGGCCGCTACACTATCGGGGCTTTTCGTCGTATCGACTGAGTTTATTTAGCTTTTTCTTGTTGCAGGATGCTTGGAAACAATCTCCTTAGTGCGTTTATCTCTCCTTCCAGTATGTGCTGAATTGCAAAGCGCGTGAACAGATACCAGAATCCCCTCATCTTTATGTCCATTCTAATCAATATCTTATCCTCAATTATCTGGATCACTTGATATCCACTCAGGGGTCCTTCTCCATATTTTATCATTAATGATAGATCTTCTTTCCTTCTTCCTACCCATTCCATCTGTCTCTTATTCCTAAAGGCAAGGATTGATTCCCTGTTGTTCTGATCGATCCGGTTGATGACGAGATGACCCTTCCATATTTCGGTGTCATCTATGCTTTCTATCAATTTTTGGAAAGCATCCTCAGGTTGTTCGCTCAGTGGGAATTCGTAGTATACCCGCACAATGTCAAATAAGATTCAAAAATATAATACTTTGAATCATTGCTAAGATTCCCCAATTTCCGACAATCCGGCTGGTGGTTATGCACTATTCATGCATTTTTTCTAATTGGGGAAGTGGGATATATCCCAGAGATTGCCCTCTGGGTCTTCAAAGAATGCAAACCTTTGGCCGTCAGGTCTATTGGTTGGAGGACAACGAAGCGCACTCCCTTGCATTGCAGACTTTCAAATTCTTTGTCTACGTTTTTCAGGAAGGAAGCAAAA
>JAJYUV010000111.1 GCA_021792355.1 Thermoplasmata archaeon
GTATACGACATATCACAGACACAGGGAATTCCGGGAAAGATGAAACCCGTTGAGGAGGATGTCAGGGCCACAACCCTGTATAATACTCTCAAGAAGATAGCCAGGGACCATTACACAGTTGAAGAGGAAACAATACTGAATGGTGCACGCGGTTATACCGCGCATTCCGGAGAAGGGCAGAAAATTGTTGTCATGAAAATACCAGGTGAAGATGTGAATGTGCTTCATACCCTGATCCATGAGATGTCCCATGCAAGACTGGAACACCTGTACAGGAAGGATCTTCCTCGAGGGATCGCAGAATCTGAAGCTGAGCTGTCAACCTACCTGGTAGGCGCTCATTTTGGCTTTGACTTCAGGGATGATTCATCTGCTTACATTAAGGGATGGCTTGATAATGCGAAATCGCAGGGCAAGGAGTTGGGAAAGGAGAACCTTGACAGGGTGATGAATAATGCAAGGTGGCTGATTAATGAGATATCTAAGGGGCTCTGATTCACCAATCGCCGAAATTTTTCCCCCGAGCTCAGCTGAGATCTCGTGCACGAGGGTCTGAGATCTCTGATGTCAATTCTGGAATTGGGTCCCCGTTAAAGCCGTTCCGCCGTTGATTCGGCAAATGACGTGTACTAATTTTGTGTTTAATGCGTATACAAGGAAAGAACCATGCCTAAAAAATGTGCATGAAATTATGGCCATAATTTGGATCCATGTCAGTCTTCAGAACTGGATGCTTCTCCTATTTAACCCTGGTTGGAACAATCTTCCATGGTGATATACTTTTGTTCCTACATCGGTTATATAGTACCGATGATCCCCCCGGAATTTGATATATGTCCCGAAACTACCAGAAAAGCTAGGTAATATATTATCATAAAGCCCTGAAACAACTGCTTAAATAAAATTATAAGAGGTCACGATAATTATGGGGTACTTAACCAACACTGTTTTATGCAAAAATATATGAATCGGCATGGTTTCATTATATGAGGCAAAATGACTGACGAAAAGAAGCGTTCTTCGAATGACCAGAGGTCGGATGCCTTCAACCCAACGTCCGTGGATTCAACCGCCAACGCTAACAACAGGAGCAACCAGATGAACCCCAACAATCCGGCCTACAAATCTTCAAGAGGGAAGGGAAAGAAATAACCTTTCCCATATTTTTGATTTCGCTTACACTGAGGTTTAACTCCTAGCATAGGACTTAAACCTTTTACGTTCCGCTGATGTAAAATTTGTAAATTTGTTGACCTAAAGTGCAGGAAAAAGTATAAGTCCAATTTGTAGTTAAACCACACGCATGGAACCCATAGTCATAGAATACTTGGATCCAAAGAAGGAAAGCGAGAGGCCGAACGTGGTAAGGATGAGGTCCAGAATTCTTAGACCTGCTGAATACATAAAACTCAGGACCGAGGCGAAGTCTTTCTACAGGTCGCTTTTCGATGCTGCTCTTCTGACAGGTATGAGGGTGGTGGAGCTGAAATTATTCCTTCAGAATCCGGATTGGTTTGACGGAACATTCATCCACATACCGCGCATCGCAATAAAGAAGCAGAAAGCAACTGTAACGCAGAGGTGGGTACACCTCAGCATCAAGGGAAGGACCATAATTGAGAACCTTCACAGATCAATAAATCATGATGATATTCCAACGGAGCAGGGACTTATAAAATACCTGAAGGCCTGTGCGGAAAGAGCTGGCATCGGTTCTGCAGGGATTAACATGAAGATGTTCAGGAAGACTTATGAATCATGGCTGATTTCCTCATATCCGGAGAGAAAGGAGGAGGTATTCCTTTCTCAGGGGCATAATTCGCTCACGGCGCTCAGACATTACGTCAACCTGCCGTTCACGGAGAGTGACAGAATGGAAATGAAGGAATACGTGGATGGGTGGAAATGAGGAAATAGGTTGAGGGGTGGATATGAGTTTTGGTTCGGGAAAGACAAAATTTACAAGGAGCCCTGAGGTGGAAAAACTCTTCAATAGTTTTGGGTATCAGTGGGAGCTCAAAGACGATAAAATAATCGTCAACCCAGAGATTTGGAGCCAAGAAGTATCTACAGCTATAGATAGGAGTAAGAATGTCTCTTACCACGTGGAAAAATTTCTGGCTAAAGCTGACCTCAACTCGCAAAAAGTATCCTCATTGATCTCATCTTTGTTTACTCCAATAAAAGGTCAAGAACTTGTTGGAGCACTCTTCAACGGCATTTCGATCATTATACTTGCAATCATCTTACAGCATCTTTTCTCATTTCACTTCAACGTATGCACTTCGACCGCAATTGTTCTATTATCTGCATCAATTTTATATGTAGTAGCAGCGTTCATCCAATCAGTTTCTAATATCCTCAAACCGGATCAGGACCTCTTTACTAGACGGTATGGTTTCTCCTTTGTCAGCGGTAAATACGTTATCGACTACAATGAAGTCATAAGGCAGATTATCAACAGAAAGAGTAAACTCGTAATCATTTCCTCCATACTTCTCTTAATTTTCCTATTGGGGTTGTTCACAAATTATCCTTTAATCAAGTATCTTTCCGAGGTATTTGACCTACTGGGATATTTGTTTGCCCTTTTTTTCTTACTGGGGCAGGGACTCAGAGGAAAACTCATCAAGGAAGCTGGTAAATCAGCCAATCAGGGATACATGCCTTTCTTTATAGGCGCCTTTTTTTTCCTTTTGTTCCTGGTTAAGATATTCACAAATTCAATTATCTTGGATTATTTCTTCTTGACGGTAGAATTTCCGCTCTACATCTATTTCTTTATTTTTTCACTGTTAGATGTCCATAGAACAAAGTAGAACTGGGAATTTACTTGTCCGAAAAACCTACCCCTGAAAACTGACCTGTTTATTTATATACCCCCTACCCATGATTTCAATGTCCGGAAAAGAGTTCTTAGATGGACACGTCACTCATTTTCCTCATATTCTTGAGGTCCACTTTCTCCAAGGCAAAGATTAAGGTCAAAATTTCTGAAAAATCTGCTTCGTCACTATTAAAATTATATATCTACGCAACAAGTTTCATAGCGTCTCAAATGTTGTGTAAATTTAAGGGTACCTCTTCTGGAACATTTCCCTGATCTTGTCCATGCATCTATAGAATCCTCTCAACATTCTCTGTGACCATGCCTCAGTTATCTCAGCAACCCTGAGATAACTGATCTTCATGGCACTCTCCTCTGATGGCAATGAATCGATGATCTTGATTCTTCTCCGGATTTCCTTGTTCATACGCTCTATGAGCTTCGTCGAATGTATGGATCTCCTGTTGGATTCTGGATAATCGTAGTACTTCAGCAATATTCCCAAATTCCTCTCCATCATTTACACTGGTTTGGGGTACTTCGAGGACCATTTGTTCTTGAACTCAGTGAACCGATCAATGGCATCTCTCCTTGATGGGGAGAGGAAGA
>JAJYUV010000019.1 GCA_021792355.1 Thermoplasmata archaeon
GAACCGCATTTCCCATGCCCTCGCGGAACACAGTACGCGTGCGGAACGCGGACGGGCTTAACCTTCGGGTTCGGAATGAGACCGGGTGTTTCCCCGTCGCTATGGCCGTCAACCGACAAGAAATAGAGACGGACTATTTTAGCCTTTCTTTACCAGTTGGACAGCTCACGCAAAGCTATTCTTCAGCGTCCCCAATCCCTCGATGCTCACTTCCACAGTGTCTCCGTGCTTAAGCCAGTGTGTTTCCTTATCCTTCATGCCCATAACCACACCTTCCGGTGTTCCTGTGGAGATGATGTCGCCTGGTTTTAATGTCAGGTATCTGGATATGTAGGAGACCAACTTGCCAATGGAGAATATCATATTCTTGGTGTTCGAATCCTGTCTTGTCTCTCCATTAACCTTGGTCTTGATCCAGAGATTCTGAGGATCGTCAATCTCGTCCTTTGTTACGACTGCGGGTCCATCAGGATAGAAACCATCTAGGGTCTTTCCAAGGAGATACTGAGAGGTTCTATACTGCAGCTCCCTCGCGGAGATGTCGTTTCCAATGAAATAACCGAAAATGTATTTCTCAAAGTCGTCACCAACTTCACTCGCAGTTTTACCCATGATCACCCCGAGCTCGCCCTCATAATCGATTTTGAGATTGCCCTTTGGAATCTTTATTGTGTCCAGATGCCCAGCAAGAGAGTTTGAATATTTGCTAAACAACACTGGAAACTCCGGAACCTTCTTCTCAGTTTCCTCCACGTGAGATTTATAGTTCAGTCCTATACATAAGATCTTTTCAGGGTTACCGACCGCTGGAGCGAATTTCAATCTCTTGGCTGAAATATAGGAATAATTTCCCTTCTTCATTTCCTTGTTGATTTCCGGTATCTTATCAAAAACACGATCAAGGTCTAAGTTGTCGCTCTTTTCCTTCAGGAGTTCTGCAACTGAAATATAGTTTCCCTCACTTTCAACAGTCAGAACAATTTTCCCATCAATTAGCAATCTGGAGAACCTCATAATTTTCAAAATCCAAATGCATTTCAGATATTAGAGTCTGAGTCAGGTAGATCCCTAGAGTAAAAGTTCCAGTCTTTGCAACTCTTTTTTATTCACACTGAAATAATGCATGCTTAGGTCAGTACCGTTGTTCCCACGATTAGTTCAACCGTAGTTGAGCAGACATAAGAGAGAGCCGAGGAGAACATGTACAATGAGCAAATCAAAGGGCTGCTTGTGAACGGTCCAGCACTCCTAAAGAACTGAGTGTTCCAATCTTGATCCCGTCATCTTGTCTGCGGCTACCTCTGTAGCTACGGTTTTTCAAAAGCTTCTATTGCTTCTATTCCTACTTCAAATAGAATGAGCAGATGGAAATGAATTGTAGTAGAGGGAGGAGAAACAGGGACTATGAACTTGATGAAACTGCCTTTTTTGGAAGTATATTTCCAGCAATTTCCAACCTATCGTCTTTTGAGTACAGTAGTCCGGAAACAATATAGCTAGAAAGAAATAGGTAAAAGGAAAGCAGAGAAATCATAGGGTTTCTCTCGATTCTTATCTTCTTTTTCCCATACCTATCACCAAATCTCCCTCCAAGATATAAGGACATGCAACCAAGGCCATAATTCAGAACCCCGATGAAGCCGAAGTATCAAACGGAAAGGTCAGAGTTATGGATTAGGGAGAATCCAACGCAAAATAACAATAAATAAAAAAAAGAAAAGGGGAGAGACTAATCACTCTCCTCCAGACGCATCATCCTTCAAGTATTTCTCTAGGGATTCCGTCTTCCACCCACTGTATTGGCTCCAGACGTACAGTAGTACTCCCGTAACCCCGATCATCAGGAAATCCCATCCGAAAGGAACCAGGTTTATTCCTCCATATTGAGAAGGACCGATATACGATTCTATTGGTATTATTATCAATCCAGCAAGAAGCCACAGGCCAGATGTTATGTGTTTCGTGCTATAATGATTCTTCGCATGGAAGTAGAAGTACATTACCAGTCCCACTAATATGACTACAGAAACCTCAAGACTCAGCGGGAAAGTTGACCAGTAGATTATGAAGAATGAGACAATGAATCCGATAGGAGCAAATATCTTAGCCCCAGGCAACCTGAATAATCTCTCTCGATCAGGAACCGTCTTCCTGAACACGTTTATTGAAGCGGGGCCGATTACGTATGCAACGACCAGAGTGGATGTCAGGATACCCACGAGAAGATGCCAAGAGGGGAAACGGTAGAGAAATACAAAACCAAGGACAGTTCCGAGAATGAGTGAATTTAGGGGGATATGTGTCTTTGGGTTCAGTTTCGCGAAAATTTTTGGAGCATATCCGAACTCAGCCATTGACTGGAATATCCTTGCAGGATATGCCGCATATGAAACCCCTGCTCCAAAAGGAGATACTATTGCATCAATTAGTAATATCACTACCAACCAGCCAAGTCCGATAGCGGCTGCTTCTTGTGCGAATGGACCGGCAATATAACCTCCGGCTCCTAGAGCTCCCCAGTTTCCCGGAGTGACTCCCTGTGAGGCCCAGTTTATTCCGCTGATGAATGAAGTTTGGAGGAGCAAGTAAAGTGCGATAACTGCAATAATTGCAATAATTACTGATTTCCATATGTAGTCCTTCTTCTTTGCCTCACCCGCCATATTAACCGCTGCTCTGAAGCCTTCGAACGAGAAGATAATTCCTCCGAGGACGAGTGCATAAAAAACCCCGCTTGGGCCAGAGCTTGTGAACAGGCCAAATGCCACAAAGTTTGTTGGCTTGTAAGTCAGAGTGAAAATTGTAATGCCGGCAAGGATCGGAACTGCCCACTTCCAGATCATGACCGCACTGGTCACGTTTCCAAATATCTTGACCTTCTGCATATTGATGACGAACATCACGATCATAGCGATGGCTGCGACCAGGTAGCCCATCGGTTCCAGATCTCCAGTGCTCGCATTTATCATGCTTGGCAAATAGAAGGATGCGTAGGTTACCAATGCGATAGCCTCTATGGTTGGGGTCATGATATCCGAAAGCCATGCCGACCACCCAGCCAGGAAAGCGGTCATTTTGCCGAAAGACATTTCGGACAGCGGTGTTGACCCACCTGCGAGTGGAAACAGTGGAGAAACTTCCATGAAGTTTACGGCGATGAAGATGACGAAGATTCCTCCAAGGACCCAGGAAAGAATTGCACCCATTGATCCAGCGTACGACACGGCGTACAGAGAAGCAAAGAGCCAACCTGACCCAATCATTCCCATGGCATTCAACATTACAAGGTTGAAAAGAGACAAGTCTCGCTTGTATGTTGTTTTGCCTGATGCGCTTATCGAGCTCATGGCAAATCAATAAGATGTATCATATATATTCATTTCCATCTATTCATAGGCATAAAAATTATTAGGTGGGTTTGAAGAAAATGATAGGGAGCGTGAAGATCACGAAATGGGTATTCCATCGATCATTTGAAGAATTTCGCCTCTGCGCCGTTCATTCCCTAACTTCGGAGGGATTGGCAATCATATCTGGTATCTCTTTATCATTTATCTCGTAGCTCGTTGTTGAGTATGGGCCTCCTTCGTAATTGGTCAGCCTTTGGGGCACTCTCTGGATCTTTCCGTGTTCTTTCAGGTACAGGAGGATTCCCATGCTAGCTCTGCCAGAATCTGCGACTCCGCTGATAATGTCCTTTCTTTTGTTGGTAATGTCTCCACCAGCAAATATTCCAGGGTAACTGGTCATATTGTATTGGTTTACTAGCAAGTCTCCAGATGGCGTTGTTGTCAGCTTTTCCATAATCTCCGGAGGAATAAACGATAAGTCTTCTCTCTGACCCGTGGCCTCGATAATAGTATCGGCTTCAAGGAAGTATTCCTTGTCTTTTATCGGAACAGGCTGTCTTCTCCCCTTACCGGTATCTACCATCTGGTTTCTCCAGTATTTCAGTCCGTTGATCTTACCGTCCTTCCCCGTATATTCGAAGGGGCTGGTCTCCCAGTCGAACGTTACCCTCTCTTCCTCTGCCTCATCAAGTTCCTCGTCGGCATTGCTCGAAGGATACCCCGGTCGATCTATCGCAGATCTCCTGTAGAGCATCGTGACCTTTTTCGCTCCCAGTCTAAGAGAGATTCTAGCCGCATCATATGCAGTAAAACCTCCCCCGATAATGGCCACCCTCTCGCCCACATCTATCTTCTCGCCATTGTTGATCTTGTTCAGGAATTCGAGCGCATGATATACTCCGTGAAGTTCTTCTCCTTTTATCTTGATCCTGGTAGGCTTCCAGTTTCCTATCGCTATGTACACTGCAGAATAGTCCTTCATGAGACTTTCAAACGTGACATCTTTTCCTATACGGGTATTATAAAAAATCCTAGAACCGTATGAGAGGACGTGTTCCGCTTCCTTTTTGATAGATTCTCTAGGCAGCCTGAATGGAGGAATTCCGTGAACCATTACGCCTCCGGCTTTGTCTGTCGCTTCAAAGATGTCCACTTTGATCCCATTTATTGATAGATAGAACGCAGCGGTGAGCCCTGCAGGTCCTGCTCCAACAACAGCTACCTTCGGATGTCCCCCTAGATCCTGAATCTTGACTTTCAAAACCTCTTTGTAATCCGGGATTTCCTCTGATATGAATCTCTTTATGTGACGGGTGGCGAGAGATCCCTTGTTGTCCTCGAGGATGCACGAATCTTCACAAGGATGAGGACACACATTTCCACAAACTTCGACAAATGGAAGTTTCTCAAAGTTTATCCTAAGTCCATCTTCTATGTTTCCATTCGCCATTGCAATCTGGTACCCAGGTACGTCGATCCTCGCAGGGCAACCCTGTATGCACAAGCCGCAGCCAAGACACCTTGAACTTTCTGCGACTACTTCATCAAGAGTGTACGGCATCAGGGTCTGCATGTCGAGGGATCTCACTCTCTCTTCAGCGTTGTAGTGCTTTATCGGGACCCTCTTATAGTCAACGTAGTTCGACAACTTCTACCTTTACTAAAAATTAAAGACTCTTTATAAGATTTATCTCGCAACGGCGGCTATTATTGTAACTTATCTCCACGAAAGGAGGTGGTGATAGGGAAAACCATTACTTTTTAGACTTGGTTAAAATTAAAATACTTAATTATCAATAGTTTGACCGATGGAGAAGAAGAAAAAGGTAGGGGAAGCTATATCCAACAAGAATTCAGATAGCCTACGGCGGGAATTGTTGGCAAAGACTAAGCACCTCTATTGTGGGATGCAAGACAACTTCGAAATTCTTTCCAAGAGCGCCAAACGACAAAATGTCAGGGCAATACTAGAGGATTTTGCAAAGGAAGCAGAAAGGGACTGCAGAGAACTGAACTCTTTAGATACTGAAAGGGTCGCTATTAACGTAGAAGTGGCCGACAGACACTATGGGATGTTTGATCATCTATTGTCAGTAGAGGACTCTTCATTATCTGATGAAGAAAAAGTCATTATAGAGGCGCTTAAGGTTTCCGACAATCTTAGAAACGTGTTTTCAATAATGTCAAAGGAGTATGATGATGCCGGAATCAAGAATTTCTTTGACAAGCTATCAAAACACGAAATGTATAGAGAAAATGAGCTTGAGCAACTGTACGAGGAAGTGGTTGTCAAAGGAGAATGGTAAATACCGAGGAATAGTTCTCCGAAACTTCAAAGATCTAATTCAAACCCAGAGTATCAATTAGCCACGTTCGTCAGATAAAACTGAAATAGTCATTTCAGCAATTTTCTTAATTCCTTTTTGTCAGATTTTCCAGTACTAGTTTTCGGCATTGTTTCGATGAATATTATCTCGTCTGGAATCCACCACTTCTGTATTCTCCCCACTTCAACGAATTTGTTTAGATGTCCGTAGACGTCCTCTTCTCTTATCGTTTCATTCTTGACTATGAATGCCACGGGTCTCTCACCCCACTTTTCATGTGGTTTACCGACTACTGCTACTTCCCCTACTCCCTTCATTTCGCTTAGTGCATTTTCTAGCAGAAGGGAAGGGATGAACTCTCCTCCACTCTTTACAGCGTCCTTTTCTCTGTCAACTATGGAAATGTATCCATTTGGATGCATTACAGCAAGGTCTCCAGTATGAAGCCATCCGCCTTTCCACAGTTCTTCTGTTTTCTGAGGGTCTTTATAATATCCGTTTGTCAGCCAAGGAGTCCTTACGACGATTTCTCCGATGGTCTTTGAGTCTGCTGGTACCTGATCCATATTCTGGTCTACCACCCTTAAAGTTACCATCGGAACCGGGATTCCAGTTGAAATGGAGAAATTAAATTTGGTATCCTCATCCGCTTTGCTCACTGAGTCGTTGTACATGGCTATCGTTAGCAGTGGGGCTGTTTCAGATAGGCCGTACGCGCCTATAGTGGTTATTCCAAGAGATTTCGCCTTAAGGGCAAGTCCCTTTGGTAGGGCTGCGCCACCAATCACTATTCTCCACCCTTCTAGATACTCTCTGTACTCTTCCAAGTTTGGAGCCGATAATACCATATAAAGGATTGAAGGGACCATAGCCGAGAATTTTGCCTTTTCCTTTTTTAGTAAATCTAGTATTACTCCAACCTCATATTTCCCTGGGAGAATATATTTATTGCCGTTCAAAAGTCCCATGTATGGTATCCCCCAGGAATGGACATGGAACATTGGAACAAGAATCATGAAATTATCAGATCTTCCAACATTTATGGGTGCAAACTGAACTCCGTTAGCCAGTGCAAGAGTGTGCATAAACAGGTTCCTGTGAGTGAAGGTTACGCCCTTCGGAAAGCCAGTAGTCCCGGATGTGTAAAAAATGGTCGCGGTCGTATTTTCCTCAAGATCAGGGAAATCGTATTTCTCATTCTTCACGATGTCTTCATAATGATAATTGGGCGATAGAGCCGTAGAAACGGTTCCGTTGTCATCGTTGTAGACTATCCAACCTTTGATAAAGTCAAACAACTGTCTATTCTTCTCCAGAATCGGTACGAATTCATCTCGCACGATGACGTATTTATCTTCCGCGTGGTTCATTGAGTAATAAATCAGCTCCGGCGGATATCTTATATTTACGGTGTGGAGGATCGCACCCATCATAGGGACCGCGTAATATGCCTCGAGATATCTATCCGTATCCCAGTCTATTACTGCTACTGTATCTCCTTCTTTCACACCGATACCTTGAAGACCGGTAGCTAGACCATTAACCCTCTGGAAGAATTTGGCATAAGTCATTCGCCTCTTGTTTCTGTAGACAATCTCGGTATCAGAAAAATTTTTTGCAGTATTGACGAAAAGATTTCTCAAATTAAGATTAAAACCATTTTTTTCAGTCATACAGTAATGATTATGAAAATAAGCATATATCATTATTTTGGAAAATATTGGTCGATTCTGCACCCCGTCTTAGTGAAAAACAAAGATTAAAGAAAAAAATTCCTGCTCATTTGGCTAAACAAAATTCACCTTTTTTGAGTTCTGTCAAGTAATTTCTGGCCAGACTTTGATCAGGTTTGATCTAAGTCTGAGTATTTTACACTTCTTTTCCTGATAACAAGCCACAAGCCAAAGGCAAGCTTTACAACAATCTAAAATTTGGCTATCCCACTGCTACTTTCTGCTCTCCTAGAAGGTTGCTAAACTGTTATTCGGGTCTGAATCAGCCTTGAAACGATAGTCTGCAACACCTATAAAGAATGAAGAGGCATTTATCGGAGCCATACAAAAGGAATATTTCTTCTCCACGTTTCTCCGGGTCAAAAATAAAGGACGTAGCGGACTCGGACCAAGTTAATCTCAAGAGTCATCAATACTCAAGTTATATAAAATCACTCTCGTTAATATCTTCAAGCATTAGGGAACGCTATACTTAGTTCCTCTTTTTATTCAGTCTGCGTTTTGAAGAATTCTAGCTCTTCAGGGAGAAATCAAAATAAGACGGTAAAAGAATATCGGTACAGGGTAGCTCTAAAATAAATTTCATTGAAAAATGGGATGGACTTCCGGATTTGTACTCTTCCAGGCACAGCTCTTTAGCAAAACAAACATTGTCAAACGTTATCCTATACCCAAAGGTGATAAAATCACAAAGCTACAATTTCCGTGCCTTTTTAAGGGCAAGACAAAATTGCTATTTCAATACAACTAGCTGACATCTCAAAAAAGCAGTTTGAAACCATGGACCTCAGATAATTTCAAAATGCATAAATCACTCTTTAAGCCAAGAAAGGTTTGCTCTAGAATTTTGTAGAACAGTTCTATTTTTAATCCTGGCGGCAGAAGAACCAAATGAAACTATAGACGCAATGAGACGGTCTTGGGCAACTTGCATATAGTGAGTTTTACTGATTTCTCGTAAAACTATCATTTATAAATAAGTAAATTATGATTATTATGTACGTATCCATGACATCAATGACATACCAGATCAGTGACATGGAAAAAACCATACTGAAGATGATCTCTGAAGAAGAGGAGATATATGGGTACGACCTCTGGAAAAAACTTTCACTGAAAGGTATAAAGTGTCACACAAACCATCTCTACGTTGTTCTGAATGAGATGGAAAAAAAAGGTATTTTAAAAGGAAGATGGGTGGGAGAAGTCGAACATGGCGTTGCAAAGAGACATCTTTATTCGATAGGAAGTAAAGGGAGAGAAGCTATCAATTCCAGTTTAAAGGACTCCCTCAATCTGCTCATGACGGGATACCTGAATCATATGCGTCAGGTGAAGGACTTTTCAGGATTTGTCAAGGTTTTAGTTCAGGCATCGATCCAGCTAAGCCTCCCTGTTCCAGCTGAAGGAGATCGGATAGTACTCGCTGTTCCCTATCACGATCCTCTCACATGTTATCAGCTTATTTTTTCTATGACGGATTCCTTTCCCCATAGCTCTGTTTACCTCGTGACACCGCCCAAAATGGAAATTTTTGAGCAGAGATCAAACATGACAGTGCTTCATGGGTGGAGATATGATATGCCCCTTAGGGATGGATTTGCAGATTTCGTAATTTTAGAGGGGATACCTTCTCAGGTTTCAGAGGAGGAAACGATAAGAGAGTGCTGTAGGGTCTTACGAAAAGGAGGGAACTTCGTTGCTCAGATTAAGAATACGATGGTGGAAGAGAAAGTGCCGGAATTTCCATTTTTCTCCGAATACGTGGAAATGTTGTATTATGAACTCTTTCAGCAGGATAGAAAGATCAGCATTGAGAAGATGAGAGCGATGTTACCAAAACACTTCATGGAAGTAAAGGAAACTGACATAAACGGAACAACAATGTTCTACGGAAAAGCTCACACTTGAATATTAATTCAGGCAATCATTAGCGTTTCAAAATTTTAAGCTGTTAGCTGGTCCTTGGCAGAAGAGGTCGCCTCCTCTCCGTTCGAAAGGATTCTGTGCCACAAGTATTCCACTTGTTGGCTGGTCATTTTGAAATTATTCAAAAGGGATAAATTTGGTAGAAAGTAAACTGGGTTTCTTGTAAAATCATTCATCTTTAAAATAGGTATGTAAGTTTGACGTACTGAATGGCCGTTACCTATTTGGTTAATAATTGCCAACAGTATTACACAAGAAATGGATAGAACGGATATAGAAGATCCCAAGAGGGCCAAGGACACAAGCGACAGAGAAAGACCGATACAAAGTCGGCAGTTAACTAGAGGCAATGATCTCGAGATATCGGGAGCAGTCTTTTTTATGGTAGTCTATGGTATAATCAGTTTTGTCTCTGTGGCTCAGTACTCATATTTCTATGGATTCACTGGTGAGGCACAGTTTGGAATCCCATTCAGCGCACTGTTTGGATTGTTGCTGTTTGTATCGGCATATTTTGGTCACAAGCTGAAAACGTGGGCATTCATAGTCCCAATAATTCTTGGACTTGTCACTATAATAACTACCCCCCTTGTTGATGGCTTCAACAGTAACATCCCTACATGGGACACTATATTGCTTGTATCAGGATTTCTTACTATGTACACGAGCGTTATGGGCCTTTTTAAAATGAGAGCTGTCCCCTCCTTGAAGTCTAAAGGAGGAGAGAATTAATAGAGGCACACCTTGGCAAATGACAGAACCGGAGCCATAAATCAAGGTTTGAAAAATTTCAAACTTAAAGTCATAGCTCCGTTCAACGGTCGGTTAGAATGAGAGTGGAAATTGCGTCTTCCCCGAATGGTTATGGCGGTTTATAATCGTATTAATAGATGGAAACAAAAGTGCTATTAGTATACCAGGATCACCCCAAGCTCACTCGGGAACCTTTCTAGTGGGTTAAGGGAAAAAGCAGTTAAGGAACGAGTTGAGACAACGATATGTCATTTTGGCTAAAAATCAAAAGAAGATGCCGACCTTAACGTATGTCATTCTAACGTACTGACCGGTTGTTACATACGTCCTTATGAACGAGATGGAATTGATATTCCAGCAGTAATACTGCAGGTGTTGATAAGTGCCTAAATTCACAAAGAGTATTGAAATAGCGGCATCCCAGGAAAAGGTGTTCCATTTTGTTTCCAAACTTGATTCTACGGAATATGCAAAGCTCAACATGATAGAAATGAAGGTGGAGAAGATTACCAAGGGAAAGACCGGAAAGGGAACCGTATTCCACTTCTCCAACAAAGTTCCAGGGATGTCTAAAAATCTTGAACAGGACTCGGAAATGATAGAATGGGATCCTCCAAGGAAGTTTGCAACAGAGGTCAGGAACGGGCCTCTCAAGGGGACGACATTTCAGTACTCAATAGAAGAAAAGGGTAACGGCAATACTATGTTTAAGGGAACAGTTGATTTCAAAATGAACGGCAGCGTGGAGGGAATTACCAGCAAAGATGCGTTTCAGCTGCTGGACAAACAATGGGAAGAATTCGTCAAGAGACTGAAATCTGTCCTCGAGAGAAACAGGGGAAATGAGGAACAATGAGGGGAGAATAATGGAAAAAGGTTCGTTTCAAATTGGCCAATTGTATGGAAAAAGGTTCATAATAATCTCCCTCATCTACTTCATAATAGGCACCACATGGATGGGGCCCATTGGAACAATTGTACCTGGGCCATCCGGAGTAGCGGGCAGCGTTTACGACACCGCACACTGGCACGTTGTTTTCGTCGGGTTCCTTGCTTTCTTCATCATTGGCGCACTCTATTATATAGTACCTAGACTTGGAGGGAAGGATATGTACAGCAAGAGACTTGCATCCATTCACTTCTGGGGTTCAAATATCTTGTTCCCAATAGCAGTTGTGCTTTTCGCATTGATTGCGTTCGCTTTCCAGAACGTACTGAACTCTCCAACATTCAGTGTATCTTCCATGCCTTCATCCTTACTCTCAACATACTTCACTGTGCTAATAATAATGTTTGTTGGAATAGGACTTCAGGGTGTGATGGCCTACAACGTTTTCATGACATTGAGAATTTCGCTTCCAAAACAAGGAGAGCATGCAGTCGCTAGATGAATCAGCTTCCCACAATGGAAATGGAGAGCTCATCGAGAAGATAAGTCGATACTCAGAACTCGTTACTTCTGATGAAATCAGCTACATCCACAGAAAGGCGAGGATTTCAGGAGATGAAGAGAAATTATTCTGCGAAGTACTGAACGCCCTCTCCAGCAAACTGCTAGACCCGATCATAGAATCATTGAGAATAGGGGGCTCTCAGGACAACTTATTCGTAGAAAATTTAAGTTGGATAATCGACTGGAGATATCCAGAATACTCTGGGGGTGAGGAAATAGAATTCCCTGAATACGAGCACCTAGCAACCCGGTTTATTACCAGGGAAGGCCGTAGAAGCACTTTTTCCAAGGGAGCGGATAATAAGGAATGAACTACCTAACTCTTACATTAATCTGGCTTCACGTGTTCTTCATAGTGCTTTGGTTGGGAGGGTTCCTGTTTCAGGTTATGGTAATATTTCCAGCGTTAGCTTCCTTGTCTCCTCAGGGTAGATCGGAATTACTCCAGAAGGTGGTTGGCAGGGGAGAGAGATTGTTTATGCCTGTCATGGGTCTCGCACTTGTATTCGGTTTTCTCCTTCTCATTGAGATGTTCGGACTGAATCTCGGCGCCCTCGTAAATTCAAGGTCATGGATATATCTGATTTCAGGAGGGACCCTCGGGCTCATAGCATTTCTCAAGTTCACTTTCATAGACAGGCCAGGGATAGTGGCCTTGACTTCAGGGAAGGGTGGAGAGACAGCATTTTCAGGGTCAAGCAGACCATCGCCATCGATGATGATACTGCTAATCGTGCAGATATTGTTGCTTATGGGGGCTTTTACTCTCATGATTCTGGGAACGAATTTTTGAGCATTCCTAGAGAAATCGGTGAGAGCGTATCTTATACCCCTTCCTTTTTCCAACTGGCTTAAGTCCTCTCTTGCATATGTTCAAATCAGACAGTCAATACATTCACAAGAAATACACTTCCAAAAACCTATTTCTAAATTCCCGTATCCCATGGCCAGCTCAAGTATAATGAGGAACCCAAATATTCATGAGAGTAGTTCTACATTATCGGGAAAATTATGTGAGCCTTTAGTCAAGCCCCTCTTATTGCCTAACAGGGTCAAGTGAGGCACTCTCTCTCCGTCTTCTATTACCAGATTTGGATGACGACGTCCAACTCTTCACACTGAATATCGCCAGAAGCACATCGACCGGCAATATAGCGAAATCGCTGAAATCAGGCCGTCCGCCGGCCGTCAGGATTATAGTCGGTACTAGTATAAGGAGGGCAACAGAATAGAAGGCGGAAGCGATTAAACCTGACCTACTCCGCTTCCATGTAAAGTACATTATCGGGACCCAGACTGCGGCTGCAATTACGAAGCGTAGTACTAACAAAAGACTCGGCGTCTGTTCGTGTGGTAAGTACTCAGAAATAGAACCTGGTGAGAACATCACCACCAAATACCATGGAGCCAAGAGAAACTGGATCAGGGCAACGAAAAACTGGAAAAAAAATGTAGCATGCAACCAGGTTACATCTTGAGTGTATTGTCGTTGTAAGCTCTGAACAGAGGATTCCATTGTTCTTTCTTGTGTCTATAATCCTGCGTAATAAATTTGTTTGCCGAGAAAAGTTCGGGGAAACGTCTGCTTATTTCTATATTCATCGAAAGAGATCCTTAGCTGTAATGCGAATGACTGCATTGCTCAACAGTGCCACGTACAGTGACAATTAGAGAAAAGAGGGAGGTGAATGAAACTGAGTTCCTTGGTTGAACTATCGCATTTCAAATTTAGTCATATTTATAATCTTAATGTACATTTATTTGTGAAACTTGAATGGATGACTTGGACATTAAGATACTCAGGGAATTCATTGCTGATGTACCTAATAGGTGTCTTCAACCAGAAGTTACGAAATCATACATAGCAATATCAAAAAATGTGGGCACTACTGAGGATACGGTCAAGAACAGAGTGGATAGGATGTACAAGAATGGGATACTTAGGGGATGGAAACTAGGGGTTAACCCGACATTATTTCAGTATAGAACAGATTTCTTTTACTTCAGCACGTCTTCTCATAATGAAAAGGATAAGGTTATAGAGAAGCTCAAGTCTATACCTGGAGTCCTTTGGATTGTTGACTACCTTGGAACATTTGTGGGAGTACTCATATCTTCCAGAGATGAGAAGATGCTTGAAAGAAAGATGTTACCAATATTTAGCATTATTAGTTCTAAGTCATTTGTCCGTGTCGGCAACCAGTTCCCAGAGGTCAAGAAGTATTTGACAACCACAGATTGGAAACTAATCCGAAGCTTAATGAATGATCCTCGTAAGAAATATTCTGATATCTCTAATGAGCTAGGAATTTCTTCTAGAATGGCTAGAAGAAAATTGAAAACGATGATTGAAGAGCATGCATTTTTTATGTTTCCGGATATCAACGTGAGGAAGATAGAGGGAAGGGTAGTAGTTACATACGCAATTTTTTACTCAGACGACGTAGGCAAAAAGGAATCGGAGAAAAATTTACTGACAAAGTTTCGAAATTACTTTCTTGTCGCTCTACCCCCTGAAAATGCATATGCAGCCTATACATTTATACTCCCAAACCTATCGATAGCCGAGGAGATAATGGAATATGTGAATACGTTGAACGGGGTTAGGACTTCTACCATGAGGCCAATCGTAGACTTTATCAATCTCCTAGACAGGACATTTAATAAGGAAATTTATCAGAAAACTGTAATAATTCCCCCTTCTCATTCCGCATCCGAACATTCTAATCGTTTTTGAGAGATATGCCCTTGAAATCAAACTTTTTGCTCTCAATTAACCATTTCCAATAACGCAACGATAACCGTTGATGGAGGTAAAACATTCAATTATGCAAATACATCATCAACTACTCTGCCCTGTAGTTATTTCAAATCTGGTGTAAGACATCAGGTCATAATGAATGGAACAGCAGTACTTTATTTCATTTCTGACGATGGCATTATCGCCTCTTTAAATGGTTGTTTGAGGCAGTGTCTTCGATTTGCTTTTAAATATGATTTGGGGTTTCAAATCTTCCTATATATAGGCTTGTCCGAGTTTATACCTATTCAGGTACAAGTCTCTATTAGAAACGAACCCAAAAAACAAATCTTATTTTAAACCCCAAAAAGCCAAATTCTTGCCACTCTCAAACAAGACAAGACTCTAATTCCTCCAGGTGAAAAATCTTGTGCTTTTATTCACCTTGAAACAGTAAATATGAACAAAGAAGCTAAGTAATGTAGCAGTAAAACTGAACATCAGGTTCTCCAAATATTATTTTATCGCACTAGCTACTAACCCCGTTATTATATTAGGAATCTCTTACATAGTTATCCGAACGTAAGCCCGATCAACAGAGGTACGTCTTCTCGTTACGTGAGATTCATTTTTCGTCTACGAGGAAGGGTTACCATGATCGTCACAAATAATTCAGGACACTCTGCCAAGGAGACTGAACACCTTATTATCAAGTTCCATAGAATTGGTCTGCTTGTTACCTGGACATTTGTTAGCGGTTTGTTGAACCGTCCAAAAAGCAAATATTAAAGTTAGAATCCTTTTAAGACAATGACTACCTTCTCCTTTTTGGTTTGTATGTTCCAGGAACTGTTTTGAAAGCAACATTTAGGCGGTTCCATGAATTTATTGCAAGAATTGCCCAAGTGAGTGAAACGATCTGTTGAGCAGGGAAATACTTCTTAAGATTTTCGTAAATCTCGCGATCTTCCCTGTTCTCAGAAATTAGAGTCACCCTCTCTGTCCACGCAAGTGCTGCTTTCTCTTTGTCTGTGAACTGAGGACTTTCCCACCACGCGCTTAATAAAACAATTCTCTGCATAGATTCACCGTCTAACAGGGCGTCTTTTGAATGCATATCCAGGCACCATCCACATCCATTGAGCTGCGAAGCACGCATTTTAACTAGATGCAGTAATCTGGAATCAAGCCCAGATGCAGAAATAGATTTTTCGAGACGTCTCAGAGAGGAGAGCATCTCCTTACCGTACTTATTGTAATTCACCCTCTGCTCCATACTAATCTAGCGATCTATACTATTAACTCCTTTTTTCACATATAGATTGACAATGTGCATATGACGGTCGAATGAGACATGTTAAGACAATAGATAAAAACAATTTATTAACGGACTAATCTTTCAATCTTATGTCCTTAAAATTGAAAAGGATATACGGACCATATTCAGAAGATGACTGATTCCGGGTACTAGTAGAAAGACTTTGGCCGACAGGCGTATCTATAGTGGAAGCACACGTCGATCTCTGGCTTAAAGATATTGGACCTTCTAATGAGTTAAGAAAATGGTTTAATCATGAGAGCAGTAAATGGGATGAATTCCAGAGGAGGTACTTGCGCGAACTTGAGAACAACATCACTCTTGACAAACTGAAGTTGATAGTTTCTAAGCAACGTAATGTTACGCTTCTCTTTTCATCTCGAAATGAAGAAAACAACAATACCGTAGTTCTTTATAACCTCCTAACGAAGCAAAGGGATAAAAGCTAGTAGATTAAACTTCATTTTTACCTAGAGGGTAATTCAAATATCCTTCTCTGATACCTATTCGTGTAGCTGAAGAATTTTGCAATTTAAGTTAGTAGATTGTTCAAATACTAAAATTTCTTCTATTTCAAATATAAGTTTTAATGCAAATTTAAGCTTCCGTACTCGAGAAGATTTCTTTGGAAAACTTCATATCAGACTGCTCCTCTAAGAGCAGAATCGTTGGAAGCTTTAGTGGTTCATCTATTTCACATTACCTCTGTCATTATTATGGAGAGTTGTTGAGAAATTTCGAACGATAAAAGGATTTGTACTCGAGATACCAAGGAAATATGAGATCTCTGCGGATTGGAAGGTGACCGGAACGGTCTGGCGGGTGGATATCTGGATTTCGAAACCTTACCACTCAAATTCTCGATTACTGACGGGAGGAAAGCGGAGAAACAAAAGCATAGACAAGCATAATAAACGTGCTCTGAACACTTTAGCAATTAGAAAACTAGATACGAATGGGAAAACTGCGGAAAAGGAAGAAATAGAAGTGGAATTGGCGCTAAAATACAAAAAATAGCTAGAGAAGAAGGTAAATATTTAGGGATGAACCCTAAGTAGAAAACCCACCTCCAGCACTGTGGGAATATGGGAGATATTGTTGAACTCCTAATGGTGGAGCATCAAGCCATAAGGCATCTGTCTAGGTATATAAGACGCAACAGCGATGAAGATCTAATGGGCTTTCACGAGTATCTCAAAAATGTTCACATAGAAATTGAGGAAAAGATTGTGTTTCCAATTTTGTTGGAGGTAGGCGATCAGGTTGATAGTGCACTTAAACTGACAATAGATCAATTGATTGTTG
>JAJYUV010000112.1 GCA_021792355.1 Thermoplasmata archaeon
CGGTTTTAATTCCCACTTCTCTAGCGAGTTTTTCAGATGCAGTTGAGGTTGCCACTCCGACAATACTGTCCTTGATGTCACTCTGCCCGAGAAGTTTGATGAACTGTGATGCTGTTGTCCCAGAGCCAAGTCCGACAACATCTCCCTTTAGAATGTAATTGAGTGCTTCCCTTGCGACCTGTTCCTTCTTATCCATTCTGACACCCTTTCACTTTTGAATGTTCTAAAGGTATTATTAAGTTCCTATCTTCGACATTGCTTGTACAATCCAGCATTGCTATCTCTCAGGACAAAACAGAATAAGAGGTGAACACGCCTATATATATGATGATATTTCAAACGATTCGATATTCTATTCCAAGTAAAATGACAGGATCGATTTCACTTCGATCTCATTTTCTAAAAATCTTTTCTACCTTATCCGAACCATTTGAAATTATCAAACTGTCACCAGTAACCGCCATTCTTTAGTTTTCTCCGGCCCCAAAACAAATGCTCGATTTTTTAAATATAATTCCAGACCGAGTCGTTTAATTTGGCTGCATAAATGATTTGAAAACAACTAGGACAAGAGATCTTGTATGTTATCCCGAGGTTTGTGTCCAGCTGCTCCCAGCGGTACTTCTTGCAAAGTGACAGTGGGTTGAACAAAGATGCAAAAAAATCTCTAGACTTCAGTAGCTAGGGATGAACTTTTCGTATCCCATCTTCAGAGCCCTGTCGTCCATGTGGGTATAGATTTGCGTCGTGCTGATACTGGAATGCCCCAGAAGGAGCTGAATTATTCTCAAGTCAGCCCCGTTCCTCAATAGGGACGTGGCAAAAGTGTGTCTGAAAGTATGTGGTGTGACCTTCTTCTGCAAGCCCGACCTTTTCACGATGTTCCGGACCACCCGTTCGACCGTGACCGGCGATACCCTCTTGCTCCTTGAAGTCGGGAACAGAAAATCGCTCCTCGCTTTACCATCCTTCATCTCCATGAGATACAGCTTTAGGTCAGGGACGACCTTTTCACTGAAAACTACCAATCTGTCCTTATCTCCTTTCCCGTTCCTGATCTTGAGTGTCTTGCTGTTTACGTCTATGTCCTGGATCCTGATGGAACAGAGTTCTGAGACTCTTATTCCAGTATAGACCAGCAGTTTGATTATCAGTCTCTCTTTCAGGTTCCTGCAACTGGCTATGATCGATGAGACCTCCTCATTCATGAGATAATTGGGGACCTTCTGTGGCCTCTTTGGGGCCTTTAGATGGCCTAGGTTCTCCATACCGATGTATGAAAGGAACGATTGCAAAGCTCTGATGTAGAGGTAGATTGTCGATTTGGAATAGCCCTTCTCAATTGAGAGGAATTCCTTGAATGCTTCTATGTTTTCAGCAGTTATTGCCTCCCTCTGGAATTTAACGAAGTCGAGGTATTGATCGACTATATACCCATACATCTTGACTGTGTTCCGGCTCTTTCCGTTTGCGAACAACCTATTTCTAAAGTTGTCTGTCACGTTGGCATTAAGTTGTTCAGAGATCATTTCACTCATTTGCGAATATATACATAAGACAAATATAAGACTTTTGTCAGATTTCCCAAAGTCAGGAAGATTAATTTTCATATTCTCATACTGGAAATAAATGAATCTAAGTGTTCCTGAGCGGCAAAAATTGAAGGAAGTTGAAGACTTTGCGATTTCAAGAGTGAGGGACAGAGCGACGGAAATTGATGAGAGTTCTAGGTACCCAGAGGATCTGATAGGCGAAATGGCAAAGATGGGAATATTTGCAGCTTACATTCCCCGTGAATATGGAGGACTTGGATTCTCACTCTCAACGTTAATGGAAAGTATCAGGATTGTTTCGAGGGAGTGTGCTTCGACATCCCTTATTCCTGATGTTACCGTCTCCCTCTTCGGCGAGCCAGTACTCAAATACGGAACGGAATTTCTCAAGCAGAAATATCTGTCTCGAGTTTCAAAGGGGACAATAGGCGCTCTCGCAATAACGGAACCTGGAACAGGTTCTGATGCTGTTGCCATAACGACCTCTGCAGAAAAGAAAGGAGATAGATTCATACTGAACGGCGGAAAGACATTTATCACGAACGGAGGGGAGGCTCAGTTCTTCCTCGTGTCAGCAATGACTTCCCCAGAAAAGAAACATCATGGAATGACACTATTCGCAGTTGATAAGGAGATGAGCGGATTGTCGATCGGCAAGGAGTTCCACAAGATGGGAATAAGGGGGACCAGCACCACCGAGGTCCTCATGGACTATGTAGAAGTTGAAGAGGAACAGATAGTGGGAAAGGTTAACGATGGTTTCAGGATCGAAATGGATACCCTCAACGTTGGCAGAATAGGAATTGCCTCTCAGGCGATTGGAATTTCGGAAGGTGCGATAAGGGATGTGATTTCTTCCAACGATGGGCAGAAGAGTTCCCGTTCGGAGAATTTTCTATTCAAGCTGGCCGATATGGTAAACATGCTGCATTCTTCAGTCGCCAAGTACAACGAGTCGATTGAACTGGTTGAAGCAGGGAAGGATTCTACCCTGCTCAGTTCGATGTCAAAGCTTCAAGCAGGCGATTCAGCCGTGAAAATCACTGAAGAGGCGATTAACCTGCTCGGTTACAGGGCCATGACAACTGAACTCCCCACCGAGAGGAGATTCAGAGAAGCCAAGATTACTCAGATCTACGAGGGAACGAACGAGATACAAAGGATGATCATAGCGCGCGAAATTCTGAAAATGGGACGAACCAGCTTTTAGACAGTTACCTTCTTGAGAGTGTAGCTTTCGATGTCCGCCAACTGAGCAGAAGGCGTGGCTGGATCGTGTTCAAAGAATAGAGTCCACTCTCCCTCAAACGCTTTCTCGAGGATCTCTTTCTTCTTTGAGAATGTGTCCATTGGATAGAGGTCATAAGCCATCACGTAGGCAGGCTTGATGTGTGCCGAGGTTGGTATCAGGTCACCGAAATAGATGAATGTCTTGTTCCCCACTCTTAGGGTAACTACCTGATGCCCCTTTGTGTGCCCTCCAGACTTGATGAGTTCCACTCCCGGGAATACCTCCTCGTCTCCGTTTAGAAGCTCGATGTGGTCATCGAGATTCTCGAAATTCAGATAATTGTAGTTCGGTTTTGTCTTCTGGTTCGGTTCCCTTATCTCTTTGAGCGTGTCCTCTTGCATGTAATATTTTGCGTTCGGGAAGGTGGGGACTATTTTGTCGTGGCTGTAAGTCGTTGCCCAGCCAGTGTGGTCCAGATGTCCGTGTGTTATGAAGATGTGCGTCACTGCTTCCCTTTCGATCTCTTTTTCACTCAAATCCTGCAGAAGAGTTTTCGTTCTGTCTATCTCGTATATGCCCTCCAACTTCTTGTCGAACTTATCACCCATACCCAGGTCCACGAGGGCAG
>JAJYUV010000113.1 GCA_021792355.1 Thermoplasmata archaeon
ATTGGTGTGGTGGTGATAATCGCAGCCGCGGTAATGCTTACACGCAGGAAGAAACCATAATCTTCCTGCAACTTTTATTTTTCTTAATTTTTCCTATTTCTGCAAGTTCCACACTATTAATAATATATATTATGTGAAAGTTAAGTTAGTGAAATTTGTTTATTATCACGGTTTTGTCAGATTTGCCTAGATACTCTTCGGTCGTTTTTCCAGTTGCAGGCGAGGCATTGGCACTCTCTAGCGGTCATATGTTCTAGTCCATCTGGAGGCTCGCGAGGTCCCCTCCTATCAAATCTGTCACTCACTTGATCAAAATATCTTGGGTTATTATGCTCATAGTACTGGTATATGGAGTAAGCAACTAAGTCTGCTACCTGAATCATTCTCGTATTCACACCTCCGGCAAAATAAGGTATATCCACTACATTGTTCACAGCCCCATACTCAGTATCAGATTCTCTGAAACTTTGAAATAATTCCCGATATTTCTTTTCGTGAGCCTGATCTATGATAATAAGTCCTTTAGTGGGATGACCGTAATTGTACTGTCGCACCATAAATGTATTGAATCTAGTGACAATGTTTTCAAACACTATATCGAGCACGTGTGTTCCTGCTTTGTAAGCTGAAATATGAAAACATGTTCCGAATGCAATAAGATTTGGAAACGCTTGAGTGCCGACCGTTCTGTACAACTCGCCTAACAACTCGCCTTGTTTCTTCACACCCAGCTCCCTATACATCTTTGTTTTTCCTTTAGCAATATCAACCGCATGGAAAGGTATTGTGGCTCTTATTCCTGGAAAGAATTTGTCTTGAATCTGGTCCAAGGCTCTTGATAAAGTACCTATTTGACCCTAGTGAATAGCTACTCCTGCCAACACGAAGTTATTGTTTTCACTCCAATTGCTGTAATCGCCAGATTCATCCAAGTACAACACGTACATATACAGAACTTAAGCCCTATCAAGCTAATAACCATTCAATCCAAATAGAGAAAAGGCAACCAAGTATGGGTAGATACCCATAACGGATCACATAGGCGACCCTCTTGATCGCTATTTATTATCTAATTGTAGTATAATAAGGTAGTGACGTTTTGATGGTTGTGGGCTAGCCCCTCTTAGACATTATGTGAGTTTGTTGGATAAATTCTGGGCATTATGTCGGTCCTTCTCTTCTCATTAGCCATTTTTGAGGCCCTATACTTTGGCAGTCCCACCATTGTGACACTAATTCAATGATTTCTTCTTCGGAATTAACAATCTTTACATCGAATTTCTTGCCTTGACTTTCTGTCTGTTTCAAGGACTCGATCTGACTTTCCAATTCGGAAATCTTGGATTGTAATCCCTCGATCTTCGAGAGATCGTATTACTGCTTGAGCGATATTGGGTTCAGGTGCTGTTGCCTGTCAGCGTATATCTTCCTAAGTTCTTCGATTCTTCTGGCCCAGTAAACTCTATCAATTTCCGTTACGGCATGTCCAACGAAGAAGTCCACAACCTTGTCCTGGACACCATGGTTAGTCATCTGCGTTATGAAGAACTTCCTGAAGGAATGGGCTCTCAGGATGCCATATTTCCAATCTCCGTTCAATCCCGCCTTCTTTGCCACTCCGTGCATCATTAGATTTACCATTTGCTGTGTGACTGCGGTGGTACCCCGATTAGTTCTTGACGCAAAGAGTGGCGAATTTGCGGTTATTTCTTCTCCCAATCCCTTTCTCCATCTCAGATATGCTTTCATTATCTCTACGCCATTGAGGCAAGGAAAGTAATCCTCTCTCCAATCGCCTCTCTGTCCTTCTCGGGGAGGTATGTAATTGCAAGAGGAATGTTTCATGGGTCCAGCTCCCTCTGGATATCTCCCACTTTCATACCAAGAGCGTCACTGATCCGCATTCCGGTTTGAGCCAGAAATAGGATACGGTATTAACTATTTCTCCTACAACACACAGATCAAGGTTGTTCCAGTTGACATGCAGTTCCCAGGAGGCGCACAGGACCTGGTCAACGCCACATGGGTGCTCAATGACATTTACAATAGCTACTACACATATACCGGGCCCTCGTACAGCGCATCATTAAGTTTACCATTCTATCTGGTACAGGTGCAGGATTAGGATGCCGTTCAAGAACGTCTCAAAGAGGAGAAAAGCTTCTCTTGCAGCAGTAGTGGTGGTCGCAATATTCCTTGGGATGACAGCATATGAATGGGTTAATATGCCAGTCGAGATGAAAGTGCATACGGATCCGTTCGCCAAAGGTGGATTCCTCCCAAAGTCTTTTGGGAGCCCAACCACCCCTGGAGTGGAAGTGGAACTCCAAAATTATGATAGAGCGTTCTTTGGGAATTCGGTCGATATATCGGTCTACGTACTACCAAATATGCAAGGTACCCAGGAAGTAAATCTAAGGAGCCAGAACTATTTCTACATGCCAGTAATAGTTGGAGGTTTTGAAGTTTGGATTTCGAACGAGACCAAGAAATTTCCATTTACTTCCCTCACATTGAAAATAGATGGGATACAAGTGGGGGTAAATAGCAGTACGGTGTTCAACAATACCCCTGGATTCAAGGGTAGCAACTTGGGGGATTATCTAGTCAACAACGTTGGCTATTGGAATGGGTTATTTGGTGGGGAGATGGATGGTTACTGGTTTTTGACGAATCAAGATGGAAACGTATGGCAGGAGTTAAACCCGGGAAACTTTACTTACTACATCAACGTCACAATGACTCCAATCGCCCTCATAGGGCCCTATGCATTCTATGGGAACCAGTTTACGTCAAGGATCACCTTTGTGCAGGATTACATAAATTAACCACTCTTACAAGAAACCTTCACGCTGATGCCTGCTCCCGATCCGCCATCCACCTGCGAACGTTCCGATCGCTTCGGGGGTGCTATGCGAAATTCCCGCCAGCAACAGAAGCAGAATGAGCACATTTCGTAGGATTGAGGTCCTCTTGCGACCATACCTGTCTGAGGTGATTCCGCATAAGCAGGAAATATTGTTCCCACGCAGTAGCTGAGCCTCTCTGCCACACCTAAAATCCAGATCGACAGTTCCTATCACTGCTACCGGGAAAATCAAGAATCAGGCAACCAGAGTCTGGTAGCCGAGATCAGCGAAGAAAGCGGAGAATGATGTGAGAAATAGGCTTCTTCCGGATTCTGACATAGGCTGCATCCCTTACCTCGCGGATACACTATTAGTGAACGACTCAAATGCCTGATGTGCTAAGAGGAAATGCCCCAAGCGTCTGGCGGCACGGGATAATGCTCACTGCGAAAGGTATTTATCCGGCAGGATAATGACCCGCTCGCTTCTGTGACGAAGGGTTTGCATGACCGAGCTTCTGGGTGAATT
>JAJYUV010000114.1 GCA_021792355.1 Thermoplasmata archaeon
AAGAAGGTCCTCTATGTCAACATTTTCAATATCACTGTCGCTTAATCCCTTGCTTAATTTATATGAATCAAGGATTTTAATAAATCTGGGATACCTTTCTTTGGAAAGAAATCCCAACCTTATTGCTTTGCCAATAACCTGGTTCCCTAAAGGGGGTCTGTCAGGTTCAGGGATGGTTTCATCATATCCGTAGGACGCCCCGGCTCCAAGGATAAAGCATTTGGACATTGGCTAAATATTATAATTTGGTATAAAGTTTTGAAGCTTTGGCAACACTAATAAATATCAACAAAAGTATGACACATTATATGATAATCCAGGCTGTTTCACGTGGCTTTGCCATAGCTATATTAGTTCTTAGTTTTGCACTAATTTATAAATATTTTAAGAACGACCATACAAAAGAGAAGAAGCTACCTAATAAGGGGAATACAGAGAAAAATGGCAACTTGAAGGGTAATCCAACCAGTGAGTTGAACGACCGCTTCCACGAGTTCTCGCTTCTTCAATACAAGGCCAGAATGCAGCAATGGACTGGGATCGCTCAGACAGAATGGCAGATAGAAACAATTTCAGTCGCCGTAACTGCAGGAGTTCTCGCCGCAGCCTTCGGTTACATCCATGAACCACTCGCCTCCGGTTTCGTTCTAGTATTTGGTGGAGCTATGGATTTCAGCCTTGCGGCAGCGATTTCCAAGAACCATTTGATTGGAAGAATGCTTCAAGAGTACATAAGGAAAATTGAAAGAGAAAACGGCTTACATCAGCTTCCCATGGAAGCGAACGAAATCGCACGATTTCTGATGGACAATGATGAGGAATATGAAGGAAAGCTTGTAAACAAATTTCTTGGGTTCTTCCAGCGAAGAGACCTTGCGTTTCTCCTTGTCGCTTCAACTCTAGCTTTTGCCGTAATTTTACTAGGCTTCGGAATAGTTATATTGTTGACATGGTGGATTCCATAGGAATTTTAAAATTCAATTGATTTATTATCACTTCCAGTTGTCTCACCTCTCTTGGTCCGCCAAAGCTAAGAGGTGAGGTCAATCTAAGGAAGCACGGGGGTTTTAAAATAACCCAAGAGCGTGTGTCAACACCTTTATATTTCGTAGTATTATGAATTCCAGTGGCGGGTAAAAAAGCAAAAGATACGAACTTGAACGACTACCTTGGCGACCTTGAACGCTTATATACTTCAATTAGCCAAGTTGAAGCGGATGTAGAAAGCTCACTCACGACCGAGGACGCACAGGAGTATGTTAGGGGACTTGGGAGATCAAAGCCAGAGGCTTTGCTTTCAGATAAACTGCTCAAACCGATAATGAGAGAGGCAGGAATTACTAATTTTCCCGAGGGGAGAATGGGGGGTGGATGGGTCGATTTCATATTACCACCTTCAAAAGAGCTAGGACTACCAGTAGCTCTAGAGCTTAAGTCTTTACACAAAAGTGACGGATCATTGGAATCTCTGGAGCGTGAATATAATGACTTGAAGGACCAGGCTAGGGAAACACATACGAACCAGGTCATAAGATACATACTTGGGACAAAGGAACCAGGCAACAGGGGGGTGGATTACGTTGTCCTCACAAACCTCAAGGACGTTTTCATTTTTGACAAAGGGTGCATCCGGGAATTTGCCTATGTAAAGAGAGAAACATTCAGGGAATTCATAGAAGGAGCCGCCACCAACAAAAACATTTACGATTACCTGCGAAGGACGACTGAGGATAGTGAGAAAAGAGACCTTGACAAGCAGTTCTTCAAGGACCTGAAGAAGTGGTATGAACTTCTGAGCAGTCTAGAATGGGTTGATAATCCTCAGTCAAACAGCGTTCTGCTCTTGAACAAATTGATGTTTGCTCTCACCCTAGAAGATTTCATGATAATTGACTATAGGAAGACATGGGACCTATTCAGCGAGAAGTACAATACGTGGATTACAAAAGGAGCGAAGAAAGTTTTAAAGGAATTCTTTGAAGATCTGGATGAATTCCTCTACGAATACTACGATACAGAATTGTTTATCCCTTCAAACGATATTCTTTCAAAGCTCAAGGACACAAAAGAAAACTATCAGAATTTCCTTAAGGTACTCGGGAAAGTCGCAGGTTTTACAGAAGACCCGGAAACATTCTCCGGAGGATTGTACTCCTACAGTTTTCGCCTGATCGATGAGGATGTCTTCGGCAAATCCTACGAAATGTTCCTTGCAGAGAACAGGAAGGATCAGGGGATATACTACACCCCGAAGGTGATAACAAAAAGAATGGCTTCCAAGCTGGTCGAGGAGCTTTTTGGTCCCATAAGAGACCAGCTTCTGAAACATCTTGATTCGAACGAATTTGACGAAGTGCTCGATGACGCAAGGAGATTAACAGAAGTTACGATAATAGATCCTGCATGCGGTTCTGGCCCATTCCTGATAAGTGTACTAAGGGAAATATGCAAGGTGTATGGAGAGATAAAGAAAAAGACAGACTGGATAAACATTTACCAGAATGGGCTAGAGATACCGCAGGATATAAGAGAAAGAGAAGAGAGGATAAATGAGATCAGGAAGTTCCTGGGATTTAACGGGAATGGAGGAGAGGGATTAAACAGGGAGGTCATTTCAAAGATTGTACTGAGGCACATTTACGGGGCGGATCTTGATGGTATGGCGTTAAATGTAGCGAAGGTCAATCTATGGAAGGAGACAGTAAAAATCAATCCATCTTCTTACCATTTCCAGAGTCTCCCGGAGTCAATAAACCACATACTCCCTAATTTGAACATTAATTTTATCAGAGGAAATTCCATAGTGAGCCTCCCGGAGAATAGGGTAATAGAGATAATGATTGAAGAGTTTAAAGAGTCTATCAAGAAGATGATTGCCCTGAGGAACGAGTATCTCGAGGATTCTACCAAGGCAGAAGTCCCAGATGAGATTGAAGAAATAAAATCACCAATTAGGGAAAAGCTAAACGAGGAATTCAGAAGGATGTACGGGCCATTGGAACCGAATCCCCTTTTCTATCCATTAGAATTTTTCTTCCTTTACTTTGACAGCAATGGAAACCTTAAAGATGGGAAAGCAGGGTTCTCGGGGCTAATCGGAAATCCCCCGTGGAACAACATCAAACCCATCAAGAAAGAATTTGCTTCCAAGCATCCCGAGATATTCGGAGAAAACATATCGAAGTTTTCCCTCTCAGGAAAGGAATTTGAAAAGCTCTTAGATGAAAAATTGAAGGATGATCAGGTAAATGCACAATGGAAGGCGTATCAAGACTACCTCAACAGTCTCTCGGA
>JAJYUV010000115.1 GCA_021792355.1 Thermoplasmata archaeon
CTCAAATGAGGCTTGTTGTCAAAAGGATTCTGAAGAAATATCATTATCCACCTGATGGGCAAAAGAAAGCAACTGAAACAGTTCTTGTACAAGCTAAATTGTTTGCTCAGGAGTGGGCAGTTTCATAACTTTATCCTAATAGACACTGGTTTGGACACCTAATTCTGGATATAATTCACTTGCCATCTACAAGGTTGTTGGATTCTATGAAGGGGATGGTAAGATTCTATTGAAAAAGATAGAGTATGGAATGGTAATATCGGGCGGTCTCTGGACCTTGACAAAAGTACAGATCGAAGAAATCAAATCTGAAGCTAGCCACCCGACTAGATAGAATATCCTCAGTCTCTTAGCAGTAACTTATTCACAGCCAGAAAGGAATACTGCCACTTAGTTGCGGTGGTTTAATCCCTTCCAATGCAAAAGACGCAATCTTATCACTGTAATGAATGGTCACGGGCATTCTTGGCGGGTTCAAAGATCCATAATGTAATTGAGTAAGCGCAAGAACCGATCTGATAGCCTGTTTCATACTAATGGGACCGAAGTTATGAATTCTAACAGGGCGCGGAGTGGAATCCCTGAAGGGTGGAGGAGATGAGATTAGAAAAGCATTATCTCTATCAATTATGAATATGTTCCCCTTTTGAGGACTCTTTATCATTCCATTGTCATCCAGGTAAAGTCGCGGAGCTTCTCTCTTGATTACCTCTATTAATGAAAACTCTGCCCCAATAGATTTTGCCCTATTTATGAGAGTCCTTCGTTCCTCGCCTCTAAAATATCCATCTCTGTGAATTACCACCTTCTTTCCCGCAAACTCTTTCACTGGGAAAAGACCTTCCAGAACATCCGATGGGACAGTTTCACCCTCTATTGGGGCATCATGTATCGTGTACCTCATGAAATCACCGTTGTTGAAGTATACTCTTGCAATTGCTGCCGCATTCTTTGTCCCTGGGAGGTGACGCTTCTTTTCTCTCGCTATATCTATCCCGACTACGATGTCGCAAAAATCTAATGGATTAGCCAGTACATATGGTATATTACCTGTTTTCCCTAATATCCCTAGTAGAATATTTTGTAGAGCATACTGGTTCGACAAAGTCTCATAATTTACTACCTGACCTCCAACCCCATTCCTAATTGTCACTTGCTTGAAGATGTGGTACAAGTCAACTTCTTCGATATCGCCTTCCTCATCGGGTTTTCCGGGAAACACGGCGAGTATAATGTCTGGTCTAGCGTCTATCAACTCATCCACAGAACGTTCAAGGTCTACTCGATCCATACTCTTGAATTTCAAGGAATTTGTGATATCCAGATCGAAGCCTAAGTCTCTGAGCCCATTCCTAATTCCGTTGACGAAACTGGTTAACTTCTGGTCATTCGTGTAATTCGAAGATGCGAGCACTCCCATGCGAAGCACCTTATTCCTGAGAGTCTCAGAATACTTGTAAAGACCGTATTTTTTTAAATTCTCGATGATACTGCGGGGGCTGAAATTGCATTTTTGTCCCTTCCCGACAATCACTTGCTCGTTATATGGAACACTGAAGAACTCAGGAAATAAATCAGGGTTATTATGTGAATCATAATTGTTCTGCAAAAGACCTTTCTCAGCCACTCTACTCTTTATCTGTGAAATCAAACGCTTTCTATCTTCTGATTTGAATTTGAGATGGCTAGAAACTAGCTTAGATGACACTGCAAACAAAGGGGCGTTTTGCAATGTGAGACTTATGTTCAATGAAGTTGCTATGTAATGGTATGTATTTTGACCGACCCTTACCGCGACAACGTTTACGTCATCAGGGGCATCTTCGATTGACTTAATGGTATATGGATCCTGGGCTAGGGCCATCAATCTTTCCTTGTGATCACTCAGTGGACCAATAATTTCTGTGACTTCTCCTTTTGTTGATTGATATGCCACTGAAACATACTGTTTCAGAGGATTCACCCCATTCCTAATGTAGTGTTCGAGATTATTTTCTAGAATTATTTTGGAGCTAACTGAAATTGACACGGATGGATGGTTGTTTACAACCCAACCCCTGAACTCGTGTTGTCGTTCTATCCTCACACCCTTGATGCTTGTCACATTTTCTTTTCTCATCTGAGAAGCGATTTGTTCGTCAAAGTCGCTCAATAAGCCCTTTGCTACGAAAGTGGAAATTTCGTTTGCATTAGGAATCCAACCACTTTTTGTCCGAACCTCGATAAGGTTCTTGAATGGGCTGTTGCTTATGCCCCAAAGTGAATTTAGGAATTCTTGCAATTCATCCTGTGACAAACTCCGATCAGATATGACAGTGCCAAAAAGAGATGTCCAGTGACCTGGATATTTCTTCTTTAATCTATAAGCTAACTTTCCGGCAATTGAGTTTCTGTTATCAGTGGTATTCACCTCATACGCGTATAGCTTTGGAAGGTCGTCTTTACGCACGGCATAAATATCTGACACTAACATAAGAAGATTAACCTCTTAACTGCAATAAATCTTTGTTTGTAGTTCTTCAATTTAAGACAGACGGCCCATTACTCAGTATCAGGGAGATACAATTGAAGATCAAAAAGGATAAGTTGGAAAGATGGTGCATTCGTGATACCGATCAGGTATTCTGACACCATGAAGGTAAAATCAGATATCTAGAAGAGAGAATACTTTAAGATGCCTTCATTAGCATTCGCTCATTATTATATTTCAAAACGGAGACTGGAAGTATATAAGCAACTACCACATGAAGGCTTGTGGATGGGTTTAGGAATCTAACTAAGTTATATATCCCGGCTTCCGGATTTGAACCAGAGACCTGCGGATAACGGCGGTTTTCTTGCCAGTCTTTCCCTCTACAGTCCGCCGCTCTACCAACTGAGCTAAGCCGGGTAATATCAGGAGATTATCCAGAGCGTATAAATATTTCTTTAGCAGGCGGCATCCAAGAAGGTTTCAGATGCGGTCGAAATCCTTATCTTCATTTTTATTATATGGCTAAACCGAAAGGGCAAACATATAACAGTGCATATTGCCAAACTTATGCAATTCAGAGCCGTTCGATCAAGGTGAAAAAATGACCACGGGAGACAACATAACTGGAACTCTTGGAGAGTATTACAGACAGAAGATAGTTACCGCAATAGTTGGAGTAGAAGCTGACATTAATTCAGTAGACAGGATAATTAAGGAGATTGCAGGTTATACCAATGTGGACGATGAATACGTTGTAACCGGGGAGTACGATATCATACTCAAGGTGAGATTCCC
>JAJYUV010000116.1 GCA_021792355.1 Thermoplasmata archaeon
TACAAATAATTCATATGCCTTTAGCTTCGGGAGCTACCATTCAATAAGACTGGAAATTTGTTCAAATAACACGTCGATTTGCACTGGGCTTATTTCACCAAACAAAATCGTCTATGACTTTATTTCATTATCTTTTCAACCACTTGCAAACGATATGGCCACTTCCTTTGCGCAAGGTCGAGAGAGTTACCTTCCTTCTGGAACTTGGATCTTGGAATACTATGGAATAAAGGGGGTAGGAAGCGTTCATTTCATTGTTTGCGGAGGGTTATGAATGGATAGCTGGACCGTATGCTGTAATTTAGAACCTTAACTTCGCAAATTTTAGGGAATAGAATTCTGTGGCTGCATAACTCTTCCAAATTTCTCATTATTCCGAGGGAGCGGAATGTCTAGGAACCAGATCATCAGGCTCGTGGACAGACGCAAAGAAGCATTGATCTCTGGAACCCTAAGGAAAGATACGTTCACGGAAGAGACGATCGAACCTGCCTATGAAATAAGGAAAATGTGGTCAATCTCCGGAAAATGAAGGAAATCATGTCCATTCATTCCGCCAAGACTGTTCACAAAAAGTTTAATAGCATTTCATCTAATAGCGGATTATATGGACTGCAATTCGTTGGTCGCCATGATCGAATCAAAGTACTCCAAGGCAATCTCACCCTTCGGGAAGGAGGAAGATCTTAGCGAAACGGAGATGCACCGGTATCTGGACGCAACAGCCGAATTTCTGAGGTGGATGGAGGATACCATTTTGAAAACTCCTGTAGACAAAGGGGAATCTTCAATTTCTGCGAGGCAGTGCATTCTGGACACGCTCAGTGAAGACCCAGACGAAGCGCTCCATCCCGATTTATGGTCTTCTCTTGCGCTATTTTCGGATATGAGGCTTAAACAGATATTTGGCGTCGAGATCTTTTCGGACGAAGAAGAAAAGGACTAAAAGTTTAATTATCTGCCACCAATGAAACAGTGATAAGCGTGGATGAAAGAATTGAGAGCAGGCTTAAAAACATCGTTAGATCGCTGCCTTCAGAAGAGCTTTATTTTGAAGCAATCAGGGACATCATAAAGGATCTGATCAAGGAGTACCTGCGCAAGGAAATCAATCAGAATGCGGAGCTCAAGAAGAGCATTTCAGAAGGACTCAGGATGTACATGGAGGCAAAGTTGATGGAGTACAATTCAATGGCAAAAATGGCAAAAGTCACAGCTAGCTTAAGCCTCCTTGCTGCACCTGAGGCTGTCAAGGACGAGGCAATCAAGGATTTTGCATCAGTATTCCAGAAGGAGATAGAAGACATCATCCGGAAGACCTTTTAGATAAAGCCGAATTAAATTTTATGCCTTAAAGTCCTTGATTATTGTAGATCTGGACTTAAGGTCAAACAGGGTCAGCATTGAAGGGTTCGGGCTAAAATTCATCATTCTCTGGTACTCAGTCTGGGATTGCCAAGTGGATGAGTTAACGTACCTTACACCTTTGTAGTTACCCAGTGCATGCGAGTGCACATGCCCAGTAATGAAGACATCCGGCACAGTTTCTATAACATGGTAATCATTGGATGATGGTATTAGAGGGGTTTTTCCGCCATATTTTGGCGCTAGGTGCCTCCTTCTGAGGAGTTCCTCGACAGCTTTTCCAATCGTGCTGAAATTCATACCTGGGATTAGCTCAACCATATCATTTAAGGACATTCCATGATAAATTAGCACATTCTTGTTTTCCAGCAGAAGATTATAAGGGTTTGGAAGAAAGTACACATTCTGGTTGAACAGTTTCTTCAGCTCCGGCGGCAGAATAGGCTGCGGCTCTGCAAGCCTCACAATATCGTGGTTTCCGGGCATCAAGAATACGCTGATATCATCCGGGACCTGATTTACATACTCCGAAAGTCTGCCGTACTGCTCCATTGGGTCAAGTATCTCAAGATCTGAATCCTGGCCCGGATAGACTCCTATACCATCAACAACGTCCCCGCTCAATATCAGATACTTGATCCTGCCGGAATCATTGTCAGAAGCCTTCAGCCAGCCTATCATTCTCATGAAATCATCCTTCCTGAAAGTCTTGCTCCCAACATGAATGTCGGATAAAGAAGCTACGTAGACGGGATCCGTCTTTTCTTCATCTATAACCCTGAAAGGTACATCAGGTCGCACGATTTCGTTCGCAAAAATTGTCCTACGATCACCCTTGGAGGAAAGGCCTCCGACTATCCCGATAACCTCATCCTCAAGAATGATTTCATCGAACGATTTCTTATTCCTCATCAAAATGACTTCTATCGAATCTTCCATATCTTCAATAAGAAGACGTTTATGGCCGTTTTTGGTCACGCCGGACTCAGTTACCATGCCTACTACCTTTACTTCACGTGCATCGAATCCCGGTCTCTTCAAGCTGGAAATATCGATAGTTCCACGCATTGCACTTGAAGCAGACAGTATCTTCCTGATCTTCTGATACCGGCTCAGGAAATACCCGCGAAAATCTTCTGCCGAGGATCTTACCTTGATATCAGGCAAATATATTTCGAATTTCCTGTCCGATGATTCTTGGGGAATATTCATTAGGTCCTTGATATTCTGGACTGAAAGGAAGCCTGTCTCCAGGACCTCGCGTGTTATCAGACGGTTAATCAAGGGACCTGTATTGTTTGCAAGTATGAGTTCAAGAGCATCCTTCTCAACAATAAGGCCATGGGAATTAAAGAATTCCAATATTTCAGATCGGCTCCTGTAAAGACCCTGTTCCATCTAGATACACAAGATCAACGTGGGATATATTTTCTCTGTCCGTGCACAGAATACAAGTCCTTCATATCACCGCTTCAGAAACATAGATAATGAGGTGCTTACTATACGTTCTGCGATAAAAATGACTGAAGCATTCGGTACACCAGGGATAGAACCACGGTGGACTCGTGGAGACAAAGAAGGAGTGGGGACTTCATACAATACTGCAAGCAGGATATGGTTCACCTTGTGGAAAGGCATCGTAACAGAGATATACTTTCCTAATGTGGATACCCCACAGATAAGGGATTTCCAGCTTCTTATTACAGATGGCGAGACCTTTTTTGATGAGGAGAAGAAACTTCCCAACGTGACTTCAAGAATGGATAAATATTGTGCCGGTTATTCTATTGAATCCGGGCCGGAGAACTCTTTATACAGAATAGAAAAGGAGGTTATTACTGATCCACATGTTTCGGCGGTTATTGTGCACTACAGGATCATATCGGAATC
>JAJYUV010000117.1 GCA_021792355.1 Thermoplasmata archaeon
GGTCTTTCGGGAGAGAAGGTTGAAATCTTTCAGCCCATCGATTTCCGATGGACTAATTTTGATGCCCCCTCTGTTATCCGGAATTTGATGCCGAAAGCGGCTTCACGCATGGAGGGGGCTCATTGCTGGGAGGCTTTAAAAGAGGGATGGGAGAAGTTTGTCGAGAAAACCCTAGCGGCATTTGAATCAGAATCCCGCGAAGAGATGAATATACTTCTTAATAACCAAGATAAATTAAGGGGAAGGGTTCTTTGGGTTATTTTGGTGCGATACGAACTGTGGTCTCGCTGGTGGGAGAGACACCCATTTCCTGGAAGGGGAACATCAAGTCCACGACGGACGAAGGTTAATGAAAGCCTCGTTCAAAAATATCTGAGCGAGGGATTGCCAAAAACGGAGATTGCCAAACGAACCGGACTTTCACGGCAAGCAGTCTATAAAATCATTAATCGGTTAGAACCCAAAACCAACGATCATGACCAAGGCTAAGGAAGCCGGTCTTACCCCAAGGGAAGTGGCTGAAAAGTTGGGACTGTCAAAATAAGATGAAATACATTCTCAAGTCCGATAGCGCAATGAAACACGATGTTTTTCTTGCCGGGATCTTGCCGGGATGAAATCGAAAAACATGCAATTTAATACAATCTGGAATATTGCCTAAAACGGCTTATTTCCGCCACTTTCAGGAACATTTCATTCACTGTAGCGGGCCTTTTATGGGACTTCGAATCCGCAGGTCGCAGGTTCGATTCCTGCCAGGCGCACCATTTCCCATGAATACTTGCCGATTATATTCCATGACGGAAAACATTCAGACTAACAAATGGCTAATACCGTTTCGATTTTGAGGGGAAATCTTCGACCGCGAAAGAAGGTGTTTTCCTCCCCATATTTTGGGATATGTGTGGGAGATGGGATTGACAAAAATCCTCCTTATAGGGGAGATCCCTGGCAAGATTTTCTAGGGAGAATGAACTGACAAAACCTGGGGGGTATGGAGCACCTGGGCCAGTTTATCGCTGGGGAAGTGAACGGCTTCGATCTTTGGAGATTGCCGCTGGCATAATGCAAAGTTGCATGAAACGTTTTTGTGACCATTATTGATGCCTTCTGATCCGGTGGTTAAGTTAAAAGATTTCTTATCCATCGGAGAGCGTTTCAAAGGGATGATCGCATTTTAATGTTCCTCTGGAGACACAGCCCAAATGAAAGTGACCGCTTGGAATAACGGTAATTTCCATCAAACTGGAGCTGGTTATGGTTTTAAAATCTCTGTTGCAGACCGAGATCTCTACTTTGCGAGGGCTTGGAGATCCGTTCTCATCACACTACCCAACGGTTCGGAAATAGAGGTTAATACCTATAAAGCTTCGTTCTGGAACGATTCATGCCGAGAATTGATCAGTAAAGAAATTGGTTCTTGGCTGATTGAAAGTGGCCACGCTCCTTGGCCGAAGCAAGTCCCACCTATTTTTGAGTTGCAATCAACAAGAGAGCGGCATTTCACTCTCAATGAAAGAGCACCATAAAAATTGGTAGAGAAGCATAAGTTTATTTGGAGGATCGGCGAATTGTAAGTGAGCACATTCACCAGAGGTGGAGGCTTCAAAAGCTTGTGGGCCGCTCAAAGAAATATGTTAAAAAGATCATCCGCCCCTAAAGTGGTCACCCCATCTACTTCCCCATCAGCTCATCGAACTTTTGCTTCTCCTTTTCATGGTCGCGGATGACTTCTTCATCCGCCCCAACCGTTGACACATAATATCCCTAGGCCCAGAAATTCATCCCACCATAGCTCTTCTTCTGCGCCAGATACCCCCGAGCAATATAGATCGCGCTTTTTCCCCATCCGGAATCCCACCACCTGGGCCACCAAATACTTTAACGGGTCCTATAAGGGAGAGTGGCAAAATTTTTAAAAATTCAACTAAAACAATAAATGATGGTCGTCTTCCAAGAGAACTCCTGAAAGTGAGTTGATCAAGCATCTATAAGTTTTCCATCCAGGTAAATTTTTTTAATCAGTTAGGATTCGTGGAAGGGGGAACGGCTTGAGAAATTTTTTGATCCCCAGCCTTTTTCTGTAATTCGACATTTACCATTTTCTTATCAAGAGACTCGGCCCTTCCGTCAATGGCATCCACAATAAGGCCGGGAATGATGTAATTCCAGATATTTCCAAGAGTTGCCTCTAACCAATGCTCAAAATGGCTATTCACTACAGTAGTCTGAGACTGATACCCATCCTTTGAAATTTGAATGGTGTAATCCTCTCCTCTTTTAACATCCACCGTAGCGGGAGTTACACCCTGCTCCCCAGAACTGAAAATAAACCTAGCCCCAGGGGGATCACTTGTAATGGTTACAGGTTGATGGGAATCGTTAACAATGGTTGCGCAAGATGTAATGGGTAATAAAAGAAAAAGAGATAAAATCGAAATTTTCTTCATGCCGCCTCCAGTTTATTTATTTCAAAATTTGATTTAAAAAAGCTCTTAATTTACATCGAATTAAAATTCCATAATAATTTATAAAAAATAATTAATTAAGTATACCTTGCGCCAGCCTTCAACCTAAACCATTAAACTCATCTTCATCATAATCTATATTCATAAAAAACTCTTAAAGAAGAAAGAGCCCTTGATGATTCAGAAGGAACGTTTCTAGCAACAAGAATGATACGTATCATGGAATGGTTCACGAAGTAGTATCAGCCCCTTTCATTGATTATCTCAGTGATCTTTTCCACGTCCTTCTTTATGGTCTCCATAGGAGTCCCAATCCCCAGTTTTTGAAGAGGAACATCATGAGAGTTCGGGCCCTCTCCCTCCAGGCGCGCCATCCTTAAAATGTCTACTGAAAAATTCCCGAGACAAAAATGAACTGGACCTCATATTAATTCGCTTGTTTTCTTCGATTCTTGAAAAGAATTGATCTCATGGGTTTCTAAGGCGTGAAGTCCGGGAAGAGCCGAGAGCGCCTTGGAGGCGGAACGGGGGGGACAAATCCCGACGGATCGAGCTCCGGCATCGGACCGAAACCCAGTCGCCGGGCGGCCACCTCGAACCGTTTCGAGAGAAGATCGGCCATAAGCCCGCTTCCCCGCATTCTCCTCCCGAACTCCGAATCGTAGAGGGCTCCCCCATGGAACTCCCGCAAACGATGCTCAACTTTTTTGGCCGAATCCGGATAATGATGGGAGAGCCATTCGAGAAAGAGCGGACGCACTTCGAGAGGGAGAC
>JAJYUV010000118.1 GCA_021792355.1 Thermoplasmata archaeon
CGGACTCATAGGGATTGAAACACTGAGACATCCGGAGGTCGCGGGTTCGAACCCCGTTCCCGGCATCTACTTCATTCAGCCTTTAGCGGCAGTTTCACGAAATTTTTTTGAAACGTGAGAGACCGCATCCATCTTCTCGGATTATTGCCGAATTCTTTTGGATCAACTTTAGAATGCAAATCGACTGTGTTACTCCCAATCAAATTTGTATCAATAGAGATAGTCTATGGCATAAGAAACTAGAGGAAATTTTTGAAATGACAGAAAAGAGGCCTGTGATCACCAGTACCCACCATGCCAACATCGGGACGGAAACGCTGTAAAACATCAAGAATTCGTAAAATTGCATTCGGTCTCAGCGAAATAAAAAAGTAACTATCAAGATTCTTCCAGACACGATCGCGTCAAAGGAGCGCTTTGACTTTGTCCCAGAAAGATTTTCCAAACATGGAGGCATAATTCCTCAATAGCACAGTATCAGATTGGGCGAGCAGCGAACGCAGAGTTTCTGGATCCAGACCTATCCCATAATACAGGAAATCTAGTATTATCTTCTCTGGTCTTGATACTGGGACAAAGAGATTGGAGTAATTGACGTACTCGAAGCCAAAGAAGTATTTCTTGTTTATTCTTCTCACCTTGACCCTTTGCCCCATGATGAGTCTGATACCGGGATTTGCCTTGGAGGTGGTTACGACAATCGGTATGGACTGTTGCGTCCAAATCTTCCTTATGGTCAGTGCGTATTCCATCCCGTAATAGAAAGGCCTAAAGGCATAACCCGAAACCGCCTCGTTTTTGGAAAAGGTGTAGAAACCTCTCTTAAGCCTTACCAATTCATTTCTCTCAGCCATGTTGTGCAGGAGAAGTTTGCTGTAACCCCCAACCGCACCATATCTGGATAGATATCTTTCCGCCTCGCTCGAAGTAAATATAGGCTTTCTCGAAAAGTATTCTGAAAAGTGTTTCTTATAGATCATCCAGCCAACTCCTCAGAAAGCCCGACATCTCGGAATAAGTAATGTTGGCATTGCCTGCATAAATAAGGGATCCAAGAATTTTTTCGTCAGAAGGTGATTGCATAGCATCGAGGAAATTGGAGAGGGAAGATCTTATCAGATAGTCTTCCTTGTCTAGAAACTTCGTCAGTACAAAGAGATCATAAATGTCCCTGACCAACCTTCGCCCGAGGTAGGCTTCTATCTTTCTGACAAAGAGGTCTGTCGGAGTAAGGACGTTTATTGTGAGGGAAGAACCATCGGTCCTATAGTATTCCCTAATTGTGTTCTCTCCAGTACCTTCTTTGGCCTCAATGAGTACAGAAACGTCATCGTTCGTTATTCGAACGTTTGTTGGAAACTCTGGGTCTCTCCATGACAGTTTCAAACCATATTTGGGCAGAAGGGCCAATAGATCCTCAACAGACGATTTTTTCATGTAAATGTCAAGGTCTTCAGAAAACCTCATTCCGCCATAACATCTCCATACTGCAGTACCTCCATAGAGCAAAGCGGAAGGCTCGACCCTAGAATATATCAGGTCCATCAAGTGGTCCTGCAGTGAAGCTATTTTGAGTCTTTCTCCCGAAATCAGGTTTCCGATTGGTTCCATATTGATAAGTAATAATTATAATATAATATAACTTTCGCTTATTAAGTCCATTTCGAGGGGATTCAAGAATGAAATCAACGGTTGTAAGATTCGTTGGTACAATCTCGATAGCACAGAGGTGGAATGTGCGAGGGAAATGAAGTATTGTTCTGAACCAGAAAACACAGTCTCCTGGACAAATCTAGCTATCCAAAACAATTTCCCCGCTACACAAGGAGAGGTCCTGTTTATCTCTTGATATGTGAAGAATGCAGTTAGGTAGATTCAGACATGTCAGTTCTGGATTCTCCGGCTCAGCCCGAGAGATTCAATGTTCTCTTTGTAACCGTCCTCAATTTTCGGGAACCACTTCTAGGCATGCTTGACAGCGATCTTCTCTCCATCTTTTTCGATTTCCATTTCTTGATCAAACGTTAAGACTAATGCACTTTCAGTCAATCTGGATTCAATAGATATACCCAGAAGACGAATTGTTACTTCCAATATTGAAAAGTGATCGTCAATTTCATGCAGAAGGTTTCTGTGAGTTCTCTCTCTTGACCATGATCCATTTCCTGTGATCCTTGCCGAAGTATGAGTCCATCCTGGCAGATAGATTTGCGAGGAACTCTATTGAAAACGCTCCGAACAGAGTGCCTACGCTCCACTTTTTCTTTTTCAGGAAAGATGAGAATATTTCCAGAAAGAGGGGAGTCTCGTTGAACACAAGGGTGTCCATTATCCTGGGATCCCATCCGATCTTCTCTATCTCTATGTGACCAAAATTGACCCTTCTCCGCTGCTGGAACAAATCGACTAGGTTTGAGGGAACGAAATTGTGGACCTGCTGATCTTCAAGATACTTTACCGAGAGCCCGCTATTGGCAGCCTTTATGCAGAGGAACTCGTCCTCGTTGATTACCTCGGGTAGGTCTCGCAACAACCCCTTCCTCACGCAGAGGAATTCTCCCGCATGAACGTTGCTGCCCCTTTTTGACATAATGGAAAGCTGGAGGTCGTGCATTTCCCACATAAGTGATGCTACCTTTTCTGTGAAGGACAATGAATTGGAAGGGATGACCCTGACCGTGACAACACCTGTCGTTCCTTCAAATGACTCCTCGCATTTCTTGATAAGCAGAGGATCAAAAATTATATCCCCTGATAGAAGGAACACTATGTCTCCGCAAATGTTCGGCACTATGGACATCAGTGCACTGACCTTTCCCTTCCTCTCCTTTTCCAGTACCTTTATGAGTCTCATATCCTCTATCCCGTCTATTCCACGAGAAACATTCTCCCCGCCGTAAAGGAGGAACACCTGATCCACGTCGCTCTTCAACACGGAATGCAGTGGAGACAGGATTAGGTCGCCGTCGTTGTAGCTGAAGATGATTGCAGTCTTCTTCATCTACGAAACTCTCTCCCTGAAAATCACCCTATAGGAGTTCAGTTCCGAAATGTACCTGGAGAGAAAGTTTTCAGTTATGATCTTTGACTCCCCCGAATACCTTCTCCAGAAATAGAAGGGTACTTCCGTGAATCTCTTGTCGGCATTGCCCGTCAGTATGGGAATGAGGGTCTTGTAGGCAATCCTTCCCTCAAACAACTCGAATATCTTGTCGTAGGGGGC
>JAJYUV010000119.1 GCA_021792355.1 Thermoplasmata archaeon
CCTTGCACGATATCCCCATCACTGTTTTTTAAAATCCAGTGTCCTGAACAGCCAATGACCTCACACAAATCAGTCCAGATCCACTTTCTCCAAACGAGGATACTTCCCCAGTTTTCTGTTAATTATCTCATCCTTCTTGAAATAAATGTTTTTAATTCTGGTTGGGAATTTGAGTTTCTCTTCATCCCAAAAAATTTCGAATTCTTTCCTGAGTCTGTCGATTTCATCGTGAGAAAGATTTGGATAATTCAAGACTGTGCCCTTATTGCCATCAAAATCATTCCAGTTTGATGAAATGAGCCAATCATTTCTCTTTGCATCTTCGTAAAAACTGGTTCCGGGTATTGGTGTCGCAATGGACACCTGCAGACTGTTGGGTCTCAGTTTTTTTGCGAACTCCAAGGTCCTGACTATAGCCTGCGGATCATCTCCCGGATGACCAAGACTGAATGTTGCATGCGCCCATAAGCCCTCTTCTCTGAGCATCTGCCGGAATCTGAATGTCTTATCTGCACTGACTATACCTTTGTGCATCAATTTCAGGGTTTCAGGGTTTGACGATTCCACCCCAAATTTCATGCCAACGCATCCCGCCTTCTTCATTATCTGCAGATTTTCTCTCTTGACTGTAATGTCACCCATGCAGGTCCACGGTATGTCAATATTCTCTTTTATCATGGCCTTGGCCATGTCACTGATGTGCTTCGGGTTGATGGTTATGGTATCATCGTCGAAATAAAGTTGCTTTGGCCTGAATTCACTGATGACAAAGATGATTTCGTCTATTATCTCATCAACATTTCTGTATCTGTAAATCGGGTTCTCATAAAAGACAGTGGTATAACAAAAGTTACAACCCACAGGACAGCCGCGGGATGTGATCATCTGTATGTTTGGTCTTCCTTTGATGGTGAAGTCATCATAAAAAGCGACGTACCTGTCCCTGTATGGAAACGGGAGTGATGATATGTCCTTTAATACTGCCCTAGGTCCGTTGAACTTAATCTGATCACCTTTCCTGAACGCAAGGCCCTTTATTTCCTCACCCACAAGATCTTTCTCGATCAACTCGTGCAGGGTAAGTTCATATTCATTGACTAGAACAAAATCTATCTGCTTATACGTCCTCAGTAACTCACTATACTGTGAGGATGCGTGTATCCCCGTTACGGCAACTTTCAGGTTCAATTTTTCCTTAATAATGCCGATAAGCCTCATATCAAGTTCAATGCTTACAGTCGGTGTTTCCATCACTAAAAGATCCGGTTCAAACTTCAATACATGCTTTAGAAAATCATCCTGATCGTAATTCATCACCACTCCGTCTATAAATTTGACATCGGCGATATCTGAGATATACGAGGCAGCATAACCGAGGAAAAATGGATAAGGAGTGTATGGAAAGAACCCTTGAGATCGCCTTGACGTGACCTCCTCTTTTGACATCATCATGGAGTGACTCCATCTGCTCCCTCCCTGAATATATCTTCGCTTATCATTCCAGAGATAAGCAGGTGGATTGGCTACCAAAACTTTCATTGTAATCCCATGTAAACAGCAATATTTAATTTTGTATATTATTCTTTAACTACAATTATCTGCTGTCCTTACTTAACTGTATCATATCTCTAGATTTGAATCATCCATTTTACTGCCCGGATATGCGCACTGAATCATTTTCTAAGCGGTTTTTGAGTAGTAAGTAATATAACAGTCATTCAAATCATAGACTCGAACGCAATGACTAAGATACTTGTTACAGGTGGGGCAGGCTTCATAGGTATGCATACAGTTAATGAACTTCTTCAAAAGGGATATGATGTCAGGGTTCTTGACAACCTGGACAGGCAGGTTCATCGATCAAAGGTAATCCCCGATTTTCCGGCTGATGTCGAATTCATTCAGGGAGACATCAGGTATAAGAAGCACTGGATGCGGGCTCTTAGTGGTATCGACGGCATAATCCATTTAGCTGGTTCAGTCGGAATTAGTCAGAGCTTCTGGCAGGCTAGAAAGTACATGGAGGTTAATTCCGGAGGAACCGCAACGTTGTTTGAGATTCTTGCAAAGGAGAAACAGATAAGAAAGAACATCACGAAAGTGGTGGTAGCCTCATCCAAGAGCATCTATGGGGAAGGCTCGTATATCTGCAAAACCGATGGCCTCATCTACCCTGAAGCTAGATCTTCAGATCAGCTTTCAAAAAAGGAGTGGGAAGTCAAGTGCCCGATTTGCGGAGAGAACCTTGAACCTACAGGAGTCAAGGAGAACAAACCTGTTCAGAATCTTAATCCTTATTCTCTTTCAAAGTACTCAACTGAAAAACTTGCACTTGATTTTTCGTACGCGCTCTCTATTCCCGCCGTTGCCCTGAGATATTTCAACGTGTATGGAGAGGGCCAGAGCCTTAGCAATCCCTATACTGGTGTGATTGCAATATTCCTCAGCAGGATAAAGAACGGAAACAGACCCATAGTTTTTGAGGATGGAAAACAGAGCCGCGACTTCATCTATGTGAAGGATGTGGCGAAGATTAATGCGATGTCGCTGGAGAAGGGATCTGGGGCTATTAACGTTGGCACCGGAAAATCAACCTCTCTGTTGCAGATGATTGATATCATAAAAAGAGACCTCGGAACAGATATAAAGGCGGATGTAACAGAGGAATTCAGGGCTGGAGACAATCGCCATGATTTTGCTGATCTATCCACATTCAGAAAGAACTTCGGCAGCTTTGACTTCACCCCACTTGACCGTGGCATGGCAAGCCTGGATAAGTGGGCTGCTGATCAGGAAGCGATTGATATGGTCAATAGAGCAGAACTGGAGAGAAAGAAATATCTCTCAAAAGTTTGAACACAGTGGGACTTCTCGGAGAACAGCCTATAAGATTCTTCTTCTATTTGTTCCGTCTATTTATCGGGATGGTTCAAAAGATTAATTAATCTGGAAGATACATTACTGAATATGATTTCCATTATACTCGCCGCTGGTCAGGGGACTCGAATGAGACCTCTCTCTTATTTCATTCCCAAAATCCTCCTTCCCGTGAGAGGTAAACCTGTTCTGGACTATCTTCTGGATAACATGAAAAATGTGGACGTGGATCACCATTACATCGTTGCATCTGATCACGTGGAGGCCATAGACGCCTATCTTGAAAAAATCAATATGTCAAACGT
>JAJYUV010000120.1 GCA_021792355.1 Thermoplasmata archaeon
TATGCCAAGCTTCTCGCCGAACAGCCTCAAGAATCCCTCCGCTATGCGGTTGGGCATCCCGAAGTATGCCTGCATCAGCATGACCTTCACTATGTCGGACGCGGGAACGGGAGGCCTTCCGGCAGTCCTCCTCCGTTCCGGAAGACTCGATGTCGCCATGTCCACGACGTCCCTTATGGTCTCCAGTATGTCGGCGATCTCGTTGATCTGCGCATTCTCGTAATCCGACCAGTTCCTCCTTGCCGGTTCCCTCCTGTCGTATGGAAAGGATCGATCCCTTACCGACCTGACGAGATCCCTCAGATCCTCGGCGGTCTTCCTGGCCACAGATCCATATGGCGGACAGGTTTAAATAGGTTATGGACATTGGATGTCCATAATGCGTGGATCACTCATAGCCTTCAGGCTTCCTCCCGGAACAGAGAACAGGATCATGCTGAAGTTTGTTCGCGGTCTTTACGGCCAGGATTCGACATCATGGCATGGAAAGTATGAATATCACAGGCAGGGTTTGCTCGAGAAGATGCCGTACAGAAAATTCACCAAGGGGGTGATACTGCTGAGAGAAGAGGATGTTACCCCAGTAAAGTTGTACCTGGATCAATACGGGGCCAAGTATTACATCGCAACCGTTGAACTCCGCACGGAGGACGAAATATTCTAGGAAGGAGCCACGAGTAATTTTGTCCCACAGCCGGAGAAGGACTTAGTATCGTATCTGGACAAAGGATGGAAACTGATTCAGTACAACCCAAGAGGCGACAAGGCTATGATAGAGCTACCAGATTGAATCTTAAAGCATTTAGTATCTTCAATGACGATGAGCAGATTACGTAAGAAAATTCCAATTCTTCTTAGCTGTTTTCAACTTTATCCTAGAATCTGAACCTAAGTAATAGGTAAACAATTTGCAGTATTATGCCTGCAAAGAAAACGATATATCCATCAGAAATCAAGGAGTTGGAGTGTAATATAGTGCCAGTTATCCAAAGGATCGCAGCAACTAGCGTCATGAAACTGACTGGGGCTAGCTTAACAAAAACTAGGTCAAGTAAACCCATTGTGATTTCATCGTCTCTTTGAATAAATTACTTTCCTTTCTCCAATATCAAGGGTCCATCCTGTTCTAGAAAATGAGAAAATTAGGATAATACCTTATAACTCCTTACGTTGATATTCTGTGGAGAGTACTATAGCAGAAGCCATAAAAAGATTAGTGGGGCCATTACCCACCAGAGGGGAATCTGCTCTATCGATTTATTTCCTTCCAATGCTTATCATATTTTTCCTGACGTTTGTTGAACTGAATCAAGTTTACTCTGCCATCAGTTCGAGTAAGTCGATTGCAGATTTCCGTTTTCCAAGCTTACCGCTAACTATAATTTATTACTCATACGTATTTGTGCCACTTCTAGTCGCAATTCCAGTTCTGGTGATTTGGAAATACCGCGATGACCAGTTTGTCAAGTCTGTCGCCTTGAGAGCTACCTTTAGAATTCACCAGCCCCTTATAGTAACGATAATACTCGGTCTCTTGTTTCTGATAATTGCTGGGATAATTATCCTACAGTATCCGTATCTTGCCAACACTTATGCGTTTCTTGCACTGGGCGGCTCATTTATCATCATAATTCCTAATGTTCTTCTGATATGGATTTACCGAATTCCGATTTTCTTTCTTTCACCCGGGGTGCGCAAGAGAGTTAGGAGCCTGAGAAGTGGCCAATTTTACTCCTGTGTGGTTGGGAGCGCTGCTTGTGGCATCTTGGAGAATTTTGAAGACTGTCCTACGCTTACCTCTAGGGAGTACACTTTCTTGATGGTTGAGATTCATTCGGCGTTGAGGGATGTTCTAAAATCTGAACTACCTCGCATAAGAATTAGAGGCACGGACAGCATATTGGTTGACATTCTAATCTCTGTCAGAACTAACAACCAATCTGAAAGACACAATGTTAAGACATTCTTCCGCACACTGAAGACCGTGGTCTTGGAGACTAGCGGCAAGAACAGATTCTCTAGCGTGAATCAAATATTGAATCTTATTGATTCCACTTTTGAAGGCTTATCGGATTCCGACAAAATGAGAAGGCGAAGTATGATTGACGGGTACTGGAACGTAAGCCTTATCGATAAACTAAAAGGGTATGATATATTCATTGCTATTGGAATCCTCGTTCTAGGTGCGGTATCCAGTCTGGTAGCACTACATTTCTTGCCATGATATTTTCCTAATAAAGGCTGTGGATTATATTCAAATCTGTTTCTGACCTTCCATTTGATTGGTTATAGGGGGATATTTTGAGAATCACTTCTTCGCCGTCGGAGGTGGTGCATCACAGAATACTCCAGGACCGAATGTGGATGACTTTCAGAAGGCATTCGGGAAGAAGAGAAGCATGGCGCTGAACAATGGACATAAAGAGAAGGCCATACTTCAATCAGAGATAAGAAACTACATTTGGGATCTCGGGTGGGAATACGTCAAGGATCTCGATGCGAGGGAATCGATAGTTGAATTGCCAGAATGAAACACATCTGGATATTGGTTCAATTTCCATCCTTTGGATATGGAGTACCAAGTTCCCACGGTAACCATCCCTTGCGGACGGTTTCAATCTTCGTCATTCCCTTGTAGCCTCTTGTGGTTCCCCAGCTACTTTTACAATATGGACATGCCAATGACGTGTCTAGGGAATTAGATGATTTTTTGTTGTATGAGAAACGGAACTCTCCATAACATTTCCGACAAACGACGGAAACATAATGCTCGCTAGCATTCCCATAATCTCTAAAATCTGCCAATTTTCTATCAATAGGCATAGCTCTATAAGTAATTTTCTTGCTGGATAAATTTTTTGCCATTCATTCTAGACATAGGCAATTTCTAGAAACCCGTCTGTTTGAACTGTGATTTTCTCTCACTGTTAAACTTAATAATCGCTTCAGAAACCTTTATTCATGCCTGTCTCATATATATTTGGATGTCCTGACATGGCTTCGGGACAATATTATTCTGAATGGATTTCCCTGTAATCCATTACCATCTCCGGATTCGTATGTGCCAGGTAGTTGTACTGCCTGAGATTGTGCATGTTTATCTTCAGCGTTTCCTCCGTCTTC
>JAJYUV010000121.1 GCA_021792355.1 Thermoplasmata archaeon
GAATATGTTCCACTCCATACAAGGACTGGCAATACTAGAAACGGCTCTGTTTTACTGTATACTTATTAGGAATCTGTATTTAATTTTAACGAAGCAAACTGTATTATAAAAACAGGTTGCAGAAATTTGATATCCTACTGGTTTCCGTCCATGGCCTTGAATATGTCATCGTATGGATTGTCGGAGGCCTTCTTCTCCTCCTTGACACTCGCAGCTTTCAGAATATTGTTTTTCTTGTAAGTCCACTGATTTATTCTCCAGGATTTTCCACGTATGATGTTGACCTCTTCTCTCTTTGCTTCTAGAAGGCCGTATTCCTCAAGATTGTAAAATACATCTCTTTCAGCGGCCGAAAGCATGTTATCAAGGACATAGTCCTCATAACCAAAGAAGGAAAGAACAAAGTCCGAAAGTTCTTCTATATCGTGTCGGGCCATTCCTCTCTTGCCATAGACATTATCGAGAGCTTGGATTAGCAAATCCCTCGTTATGATAGTCATTAGCAATCCGGTCATTATGTCATTATCTTTATTAAGTTTTCTGAACAACTTCGATTATGGACCTAGGGCCCGCCCTTATTTTTAATCTGCCGGCAATTTCAGTTATGCTACCTTCGGCAAACTTTACCTTCCCGGAGACAGTAAGGTTTCCGCTGACCACTCTCATTATGCCGCCTTCATGTTCCATTTCCAGTGTTTCACCGGCATAGACATCGTAAGTATAGAAAGTGAAGCTCTTACCAGAGAAATTTGTTTTCAAATTGCCCCAAAGCATATCAACCCTCCCCTCGTAATAATTTCTGGCAGTCTCCAGATCCTTGTCACTGTCAATTCCTATCCAGAAAGAATCGTCACGGAAGATCCCGGCAAGCCCCTTCTCGGCCAGAAGGGGGAAAACGGTTGTTTCGATTTCCTTTTCCTCATAATCCTTCAAAAAGTAAGGGTACACATCTTTCTTTATATAGTATAATCCAGAATTTATGAGTGTTTCAAGCAGAGGTTTCTCCCTGAAGCCGGTAATGCGGTTACCGTTTGCTTCAATAATGCCATAGGGGCTCCTCATTCTCGTGGCGTGAATTACAAGGGAATAGTCGGAGGTCTCGGAGAACTTGATGAACTCATTTATGTCTATGTCAGAGACGGTATCACCGTTTCTAATGATTACGTCACTGTCACCTGCGACGCCTATGAGATTTCTCAAGGAGAAGAGTTTACCAAGTGGCTTTTCTTCAGGCAGATACACAAGTTTAATTCCGTTCCACTCTTTTCCATATCTCTCCTCGATGACGCTGCCCAGATAGCTGGTTAGAACATATACCACACTTATCCCCGCTCTCCGGAAGTCCAGCAACTGCCTGTCCATTATGGTGTAGTTTTTGCTTATCTCTATCAGTGCTTTGGGTATTTTGTCCGTCAAAGGCCTGAGCCTCTTGCCAAACCCCCCGGCAAGTATAGCGCCTATCATGGAAACAGAGTATTTGCAGCAGTAATAATATTTTATCCCTAATGACTGGAAAAAATAATCATGTGGTAGAGGGGTGAGACCGTGAGGTTGCTTTCGGAAACCTAGAATCATGAATATCACTGAGCGGCGAAACTGAAGCGATAGGTATAAAATGGGCTTTGCATAGCATGAATGCAAAATGATCAAATCACCGGAAAAAATAGCCATGGAGATATGGACATCCCTGGGAAACAGGAAATTTCCGGAAAGTTACTTGAAGGATGGCGAGGGAGCGAGAGAGGTCTCACTTGCTGTCGCAGATGAAGTGATAATGTTCAGGGAGAATGAATTTGTGGAAGTGATGATTGGCACGGAAAGATACTATTTTCTGAAGGCAGATGAGGCAAAATTCATATTCTATTCCGCCAAGAGCGGGGCGAATCGTACAACCATACCGGACGAGGACGAGATGAAACGCTGCATACGGGAGTTTGAGGAAGACCTGGACAGATGGTCCAAGGCATTGAGGAGTGCTGCAAAAGAAAACGATCTAAAGCCAGACGACTATCCCTCCCTGATAAGATCCTTTGAGGAAATATCAGGAATCAAAGGGCTTCTTTAATAGTAAGGCAATTTTCATATACCCGTAATGTGATAGATAAGAAACTATGGAATTCAGAACAACAATGAAAATTCCCCCATCACTGTGTGTGAAGTGCAGGGGGGCTAAAATGCTGTGCGGGCTTAGTTACTGCCCTGTTTCCATAGGAAACCTGATAAGACCGAAATTCGATGCAATCAAGGGAAGAGAGCTTAACGGATCTTCACCGCCCAGTGTATTCATTGGCAGGTTCGGCTATCCGAAAGTGACGGTATATCCTTCCACACCCCCTGTCCACGGAGACACCTCCGTATACGAAAATCCTGCTTTGTGGCTGAACATGGATCTGGAGGAGTTCCTTTCAATGCGGCTGTCTATAATGAGGGGCGGGAGAAATATATCCGTGAAAACTGCCTCCAATCCTGATGATTTCCTTCAAAGTGTCCAACTGGTAGGACTGTCTGCAGAGCCAACGGAGGTTGAGATGGTGATGGATCGTTCTTTCGACGGAAAGGATGTGGTTCTCTCCGAATATTCCCCGCCCATGGGACCGTCTGCTCCCCTGAGCAAGATAAGGATTGGAAACGCTAAGCTTGACAACGTGGTGGAGAGGGTCTATGGAGACACAGATCTCAGGAGCAATGAGGCGATGAAAGTCCTCTATGGTTCAGGCGTTGATGTGTCGAGAATAGCCAGAATACTGAGCCTTGGCGCACTTGGCAAGGAAAAAGACAGAAAAATGGTGCCAACAAGATGGTCCATTACAGCGGCAGACAAGAATCTTTCAGACCAGATTCTTGTCAGTGTAAAGAGAATGCCGCTGGTCAATGAATTCTGGCTTTACACGAGAAAAGTCAGCGGGAACCTGTTTACGGCGATCATTTCTCCTAGGCAGTGGCTTTTTGAATGGGGAGAGGCCTGGTTTCCCGACACAACGTGGAACTATTTCTCGAACGTTACGGAAACCCAGATTGATTACGAGGGAAACAGGGGTAGGACAGACTACCCTGACATAGGAGGCTGCTATTATTCTTCGAGACTGGCA
>JAJYUV010000020.1 GCA_021792355.1 Thermoplasmata archaeon
GGAAGTTTATGGTGATGGCCATTCGGAATCAGTTATTGGTGAAGTAATAAAGGACATTCGAGACGAGATTATCATAGCGACAAAAGCATCCGGAAGCCACTTGAAGCCGGAGTACCTAGAAAGAGCACTGGATGGTAGTCTAAAGAGATTGAATACGAATTACATCGACCTGTACCAGGTTCACTGGCCAGACATATACATTTCACTGAAAGATACCATGAAGACGCTTGAGAAAATGGCTAATGATGGAAAGATTAGATACATTGGACTGTCAAATTTTAGCATTTGCCAGATCGAAGAGGCCAGATCTTACCTATCGAATTTGGACATTGTTTCCAATCAGGTGAGGTACAACATCATTCAGAGGGAGATCGAAGAAGAAATGCTTCCGTATCTTAACGGGGAGAAAATAAGCGTAATTGCTTATTCGCCACTCGCCCAGGGATTGCTTACTTTCAAGTACGATTACTCGAACCTTGAGCCGAGTGACGTCCGAAAGAGCAACAAGCTGTTCTCGGAACAGAACATAAGGCTGATCGCACCATTCCTTTCTGTACTCAGAGATATCTCGCTAGAGACAGGACATTCGGTCGTTCAACTCGCACTTAACTGGCTGATCTCGAGGGGGAATGTCATTCCCATACCCGGAGCAAAGAACAGAGATCAGGCGACAATAAACCTACAATCGAACGGATGGAGACTCTCTCCTGAGCAGACCAAGAGAATTGAAAACAAGTATCTGGAAATAAAAGATAAACTGGACACTTTCTGATATCTCTCAGTCTCTTACTCGGAACCAATTTTCTATCGATTGGACTAATCTACTGCCTTATGAATCAGTTCTACGTTGCGTCCAAACAGCAATTCCTTGAACTCCTTTGAAACATCGTAGTTTCGGGTTTCAATATCGCTCTCTATCAACATCAATTCCGAGAGTTCATCTGGATACCCTTCTGAGAATATGATCTCCTTTATCCCAGCGTTTATGATCATCTTCGAACAATCTGAACACGGATGGGTCGTTACGTAAATTATGCTATCTTTGATTGCCGTGCCGTTATAGGCGGCCTGAATGATTGCATTCTGTTCTGCGTGAAGGCCCCTGCACAGCTCTCTCCTCTCTCCTGCAGGTACTTTCAGCTGATCTCGAAGGCACCCCGCTTCGTCGCAGTGCAGGGCTCCCCTCGGTGGGCCATTGTAGCCCGTCGACATTATCCTCTTCTCTTTGACTATGACGGCTCCCACCTTTCTTCTAACACAGTTTGACCTGGTGGCAGCCATAAAGGCCATTCTCATGAAATATTCGTCCCAGGAAGGTCTTTCCATTAATGTTATATCCCTACCTTGTAAAAAAGGATTTATTCTCCTTTGTCTTTTTAACTTCCCATCGGTGATGGCAGGGGCAGCTAAATAGGGGACAAAGGGAGAATATACCTTTTCAGTCATTTTGTTGGTGAGGTTGTAAAAATGAAACGGATGGCTTTTGCTTTAATTGTCTCGGTGGTCGTGTTAGCTTCAATGTACAGTGAGACCATGTTGATAGCCGAAGGACAAAGGGAATACTCAGGGTAACAGCACATTAACTGTCATGTCAGGGAATCCTGTACTAAGTCAACTACCACCAGTGCCCTCGGTGACAGGAGCTGCGATATTCGAGAGTACCAACTTCGGTCCGTGGATTCCAACGAACTTCTCAAATCCACTGGGGTTAGCGAACAACACCACAGATGCCCCGATGGAAGGTGGTAACTACATTCTGTATGGTATGCAAACGGCAATACCGAGCATTTCCGAAGGAGGCACCCAAGTCAACTTTACGCAAGTTCCTGGAGAAAGAGACAACAAATCAGGTGCTAATGCCTGGAGCATCCAACTTAATACCAATCCCACTCAAGCAAGTAATGGTTATACCTACTGGATACAGTTTGTTTTTGGAAACAACTATGGATATTACCCATTCCAGTATAGCTACTTCGCAATTTGGGTAGCGAATTTTTCCCATACTCGAACTACTTATACACCATATGGCAAGTACGTTCCTTATCAAAGTCTAACTGCAGGCAATAACTATTACGTTACTGGACTCGTACAGAACGGTCTCCTTGAGGGATACTTTACCTACCTTGCAAATGGAATTTACACCTCTGTTTATGAACAGATACCGGACAAATACGGCCTTCAAAATCACTGGAATTATGTCGATGGGACAATACTGGGTCTCGGAGGTGGAAGCACTGCTAATTTTGCCTCCACAACATATGAGCAGACTGACCTAACGATGTACCCCGCCTCTTCCTTCGTTTATACTACAAGCTCGAGTACCGCAGAACAGAACAATCTGGCGTACTATTCAGTTGTCTATGGGTTTTCCCAATCTCTTGCGTACATGAATACACGGTCATGGGTATGAGAGAATCTAAGATTGCATTTCGGTAACGAAAAAATCGAACTTCTCTCATCTTCTCTTTTTATTTTATGCATCATTCAACCTACCTTATACTCTTCATAGGTTGGTTTGGCAGTTTCAAGTTAAACTCTATTCAGCTTTGTGCCCTACGGCTAAAGTCTTAAATGTAAATTAAGATTACTATCTCCTGCAATGAGTCAGAATCAGGTTCCCCACTCTTCGGGGGAAGATGAAGAAAGTGAATTCAATAATCGACTGATCCCTTTAATTGCAATGGTTGTAGTGATAATTGTAGTGGTGGCTACTGTGATGGTCGTCTACCATCCTGACACGTCAAACACAACAATACCTACGACGGAATCTGAAGTTATAATGGCCAATGGTACCTTTCTAATCTATCCGGGAGGAGTAAGTGGACCTAACGGCCCACATCGCACTCCCAGTTTTATCGGTCAAAGCTTCATCGTTTTCAGCAACATGACTGATATTCATGTCTACGGGAGCTTTACTTCCAACCAGAGTGTTTTCACTGTGCTGCAGCTTGTAGGTCCGTGGAACACGAGTGCTACGGATGAATTGCCTGTTCCCACTAGGAATGTGTCAACCAGCAGCACCGCCAAGCAAGGAAGCATATCGATCTCGCTCCCAACTCCCTCTAATTCCATGAACAATAATATGTACATTCTTACCTTCAATATGGCAACTTCCATCGCTACAGAAGTAAACGTGACGTCTCCTATAGTACTTGCATACAATCCTGCATAGTCATCTCTTTAGATTGCCTGAAGCTTTATCCGTTTTGACCGAACTCTAGAGAGAATTCATTGCATTAGTCCTAGATTGAAGAGACGTTCAGCAGCACTGCCACATATCATTTTTCAAAAATAGTCGGGACACTCGCACCTGCACTGCAGGGTGGACTCAGGTGATGTGTAGCCTAGAATATAGGTCTCCTCCAATCATCCCTTACAGGCTTGGTGAAGGTAGTTTTGGAACTGCCCTAAGCGTGACCTTTAGTTTGATCGCATAGATGATTGCAACTATGATGGCCACTACTATGAGCCCATAGAAAAGTGCAACTGTAAAATGCTCCACACCCAGAAACTCCCGGGCTAATAGCGGTGATATGGTCGGTCTTCTTCCCTGGACTGGTGGGTAATAAACACCATACCAGAAATAATAGAAGAAAGTCCTGATGATGTAACCGTAACCGGGAAGGTACTCGAACATCAATCTTGGGCTGGAAGAAAGGATGAATATGCCGGATGCGTAGTACACAAAGACGGTTTCAAGAGCCACGAATATGGAGGTCATCCTGACGATCCTCTTCTTCCTGCTGTCCATCATTATTCCATTGGAATGACGTATTTGCGTTTTTCCCAGATAGACGGCCTTGTCTTCTCTGCCCCTTAAGGAGTATATCCATCAAGCACTGAGTGGATAAACGCCAGTGTCCCGAATACCTATTTCTCTCCGAGAGGAATGCCGTTTCCCCTGTGCAGGGAATCCTTTATCTTGACGTAGGCTACTATGAGTAGTATTCCCGGAATCAGACCACCGAAAATAAGTTGGATTATCCCGAGCACCAGAGAGGGCGTCTCTGCTTCATTGACCCTTTCCAGAGCGAATTGCCTGTCTCCGTCAAGGTGATCGCTCCTATCTTTTTTCTTGTACTCCCTATTTCCACAACTGCCCACAGAATCATGGTTCGGAAAATGGAATGAAGGAACGGGGGAATCCGGCCATCGCCACCCCCCGTCCCCTGTTCTCTCAAACCCGGGCTCTACATGTGCCCTGAGGTTTGTTAACACGATCCAAATGCTTTTCCCTGCCGCCAGGCGACGACCTATTATCCATCTGGTAGTGGTATTTAAGCCATCGGTCGAATCTTCAAGGGATGTTGTGCACTTCGAAGAATCAGCGGTAGTATTCACTAATGATTCTGGTACCATGTGGTTCCCAGCACACTAGGCTATGATTGTGAGCTCCACACATCAGAGAGAAGCTCCCAGACTATATTACTGTTCATACACATTCCTCCTGTGACCGATTCTTAGCACCAGAATTATGAACTTTTCCCTATCGAGGTCCACTATTGCCCTGTAATCACCTACTCTCAGCCTGTATCCCTTATCTCCAACAAGTTTCCTGACGTAAGCATCAGGTCTTATCCTGACCCGTTCAAGCGTTGCAATAATTCTCTGTCTGATTTCCCCGTCGAGTTTTCTCAGTTGCTTCAGGGCAAGATCCGAGAACAGCACTTCATAGGTCAAAGTCCCAGTTCCTTTTTGACCTCTTCCAGCGTGTGGTACCTGCCTTCCCTGATCTCCTGGCGAGCCTGGGCCATCTCTCTCTTAGTTTCTTCATCCAGTTCCAGTGTATCTTCCACGAGATCCCAGATTACATCTTCATATGTCTCCTTGTCATACATCTTGCGTTTGACCAGTTCTTTCTGTAACTTCTCGCTAACCTGTATTGTTGTAGACATTCTTTACCACTATATTATACTATAAAGCACCATAGTACTTATTGTTTGTGCTTCAGACTTGAGTCCCGCATTGCGAGGTCACTTTCGGAAACATGGGCACCCTGATAAGATCGGGAAGGTGCATAGTGCTGGAGGGAGCGCTCACGAAGAACATGCTCTCTTCCAGAAAGATAGAGGAAACGGCGAGATGGTTCAACGGCAGCTATCCCATGAACGATATGGGGAGGAGCTACAGGATCACCAATCTGGATCACGATACTGTGAAGACAGAAAGAACGATCGACGTCATTGAAAGAAAGAGGAAGTACATCACTGCCTACTGCCATCTCAGGAATGCCATGAGAACATTCAAGAGGAGCAGGATAAAGGAAATAGTTCCTGCTTAGTTATCACTCGGTATCCAAGAATCTCTCCCAAGACCGGCAGATCCAGTAAAAATGAATACCAGATCCTTGCCTACCGTCATCAACCTGTGGAACGTCCCCTTGAGCTCGTTGATCCCGCTAGCTACAGTCTGGAATTCGTCCAGCACAATAATGATCTTCTTCCTTGATTTAGCATTTTGTTCCCGATTTCAAGTCACTTCAGCATTGCGGAGTGAGACCTGACACCTTCAGGTTTTCCTGTCCACTACTACTATCCTTAACCCCTTCCATGCAACCCTAAACCCGGCAGCACGCAGACCTTCCTCTGGAGGTATACCGATGAAATCAAGGTACTCCACCATTGCCCTGTCATCAGGGTACAGAGAGTTGAGGTGGGAGATCATCTGATCAGTCAGCTTCACAGGTGATGCCTCTCTTTCATGTGGGGTGGCCCGTTCCTCAGTCTTCGATTGCTGTCCGGGCTCCTCTCCTGAATATTTGCGGGCCAGGTGTTCCCTGATCGTCCACCAGTCCACCTCTCCCCTGAAGCACACGGCTCCCTTCGGACACCTCTCCTTCCCATCCAGCAGGCAGAACACCTCCGCTCTGATTCCGGAGTCAGCAATACCCCCCACCTTGAGGAATTCATCGTTGTAATATCTGAGAGGCGAAAGGAATATCGGCACTTCGTCTTCTCCCGCAGTTACGGAATAGTCTGGTGTTATGATCTTGCCATCAACTTCAAGAGACCTGGGACTGCGATTCACGAATGATGGCAGCTTTTCCGCTGTGACTTCATCCCCGCTTATGAGGTCAGAAATGGATTCGTCCAGGTGGTATAGGAATTCGTCCTTCACCTTCTTTCCAGTGTTGCTCTTGAGGGAGATGGAGGCGTTGAGTTCCCAGTCGTCGTGGGATAGGACGTATCTGACGAATAAGGCAAGCTTCACTCCGTACCTCTCGCTCTTCTCGAATATGGACACGGGACCGTTCACCTTTATTGTGTGCTTGGATCCGTCCATCCTCTCCTCATAGAGGAGTCCCTTGGACCTTATGCTCCTTGTGAAATCGTTGCTGTGTGTACTGGTCGAAACCTCGACCCAGATGGATTTCATTATGACTGTCTCTATCTGCTCCACGTTGAACTTTCTTGCGAGGACTTCAGGGGATGCATTGAATGGCGATGCCAGTATGAGATTGCTCTCCTTGTCACCGTATATGGCATCATCCACCTCCCGAACGGAAGAATTCATGATGGATGCGATCTTCTCCAGCACGGCTTTCCTTTCCCCGGGATTCACTATCGGGTTCCTTGCCATTGAGAATATGGTACTCCTCACCTTTTCAGAATCAAGGGGGGAAGGTTTCCTGAACTCTGAAGCCCTGAACATTATCAGTGCAAGACCCCTCATTATCTTCGGGTTCTGGACCTTCAGTTCCATCGTCTTCAGTTCTTCTTCAATCTCCCCCCTGCTCTTTCCCGTGCTCTTGGAGAAGACGTCCGTGATCGAGGAGCAGTAGTCGCTGTTCTCCTCCGTGAGGAATACCGATCTGAGTATCCCCTTCTTGCTCCTCCTAACTGCCATCAGCTGAATCGGGAACACCCTTCCTCCTCCTTCTGGAAGTCGCGAATTCGCTTGTACCCCTTGCCACTATCTCGTATAGCGTTGCTTTCTTGCCTGAAGATGGTCGAAGAATCCTTCCCAGCCTCTGGCGGAACTGTCTCGTTGAACCGGATCCGCTGAGTATTATGCCTATGGATGCATCCGGGACGTCCACTCCTTCGTCCAGGACTCTTGAAGTGGCTATCGCCGTCACGGCACCCCTCCTGAACATGTCCAGGTACTTCTTCCTCTCCGGTCCGGGGGTGAGATAGGTGATGCATGGCATGAGGAATTCCTTAGATATGAGATAACTGGTATTGGTGTCTTCGGAGAATATTATCGTCTTCTCGCCCCTGTGCTTCGACAGGACGTATCTCACTGTATCCACTTTCACCCTGGAATTAAAGGCTATCGACCTTGCCTTCCTCCAGGCGATGAGTGCTTCCCTCCCCTCCGGGTTCCAGGACGAAAGGATGAATTTCTCGAAATCCCAAGGTCCCCTCATCCTCATGCGGTGCTTCCTGAGGTACGTAAGGAATATCTTCCTGTTTTTGTCGTATTCCTCTTCTTCCTCCTGCTCCAGTTCCACGGGAATTCTTATGATCTGGTAATCGGCAAGGTATTCCGTCAGTTCCTCATAACCAAGTTCGAACACCTTCCCTCCCATGAACTGCTGCAGCCTCTCATGAAGCATGTCCGTCCGTTCATAAGTGGCAGTCAGACCCATCCTGTAGGGGGAAGCAAACATCCTTGCAATCTCTACGTAGCGCTCTGCCGCAAGATGGTGCACCTCATCCACGAGGAGGAACCTGAACCTGTTTCCAAGCTTCTCCGCCATCAGATAAGCAGAATCGTATGTGCTGACGGAAACATCCCTTATATCCTTCTCCCCTCCCCCTATCTGCCCTATCTCCATCCCGAAAACTTTCTGCAGCCTATCCCTCCACTGCTGCACCAGTTCTATGGTGGGTGCCACAACCAGGGTGGAAGTGGATAGACGGGACATGGCTTCCATCCCTATGTGTGTCTTCCCGGCTGCGGTGGGAAGAACAACTGTACCTGAAAAGGAATTTGACGACCACAGTTCCACCGCCCTCTTCTGGTACGACCTCAGGTTCTCGTTGTGCTTCAGGTCTATTTTCATTTCCTTGAAAACTCTGTCCTCGGCATCCGGGAAATCCGCCTTGAGCCGGGAATACAGGTATCCTTCCGTCCTGTAAGTCCGTGTCCTATTATCGAAGGCGATGTAATCCCGGGTCGAAGAGGGATCACTGACAATTATAGTTCCTGCCTCATAACTTAGACGCATTCTTTTCAAATATCAAATGAGGGATATTTAAGGGTTATTTACCGTTCACACATCATTGAAAGTTGTACGGAGAGAACAACCAGCCCGCTGGAAATTCTATTGTATTCTGTGTTTTGACTTAGGAATGAATACGTTACAACCCTAAATTATGTTCGAGGGCTTTTCTCAAATAAGATATTGTGAAAGACGCAAATATTCCATAAAACGCAGGACAGACAATGTAAGCTAGATTTAGCGGAAAAGAGAAATAATGCAGGAGAACATAATAGAATCCAATAAAGGCCATCACAATTGAAGCTACAAAATAATAGAGGAAAGTGGAACTTCTCAATCCACTCCTTGCCCTAATCGATCGAGAAAATTTCAATATCGGTTTAATCTCTAACTCAGGTTGTTTTGCATATCATGTTTTGAGATTCTTCACTTTTCTCACTTACTGTCCTATATGCCCTCAGACCAAAATTCGAATCTTCCAAGTTTAGCAGTGACAAAAAGAGAGAAAAGAAAAAATCAAAACGTATTCTAAACTTCGTCCAGTCCCCAGCCGAGGCCTTTAAGTCCTGACGCTTCTGACATCTCAGATATTCGGCCAGCAGTATCTAGCATATAGGGCGACTTTACTCCCGTTAGAACTACAAGCACCTTGATTGCACCCCTCATAGAAGAGTCGATAGAAGCACCCCAGATGATCCTGGCGTTGGCGTTCACCTTTTCCTGCACAAGCCTCACCGCAGCTTCAGCCTCAGAAACGGTCATCTCCTCGTCCCCGACTACCCGTATCAGCGCTCCCTTCGCATCCGATATGTCCGCCTCTATGAGAGGCGATGATATCGCTGCGTGAACTGCCTGTTCAACCTTGTTAGCACCGCTCGCTTCGGATTCGCCTATTCCTATCATGGCCACCCCTCCTCCTGTCATTATGGTTTTGACGTCCGAATAGTCTATGTTCACCAATCCAGGCTTCGTTATTATTTCTGTCAGTCCCTTAAGTCCCTCCATCAAAATCTGGTCCGCCACCTTGAAAGCTTCGTCCAGAGGGAGCCGTGGGACGAGCCGTAAGAGCTTGTCGTTTGGTATCACTATGGTAGTGTCAGAATTCATCCTCAGTTTTTCCAGACCGTACAGAGCATTTTCCATCCTCACTCTCCCCTCGGAGGTGAAGGGTAGCGTGACTATGCTTATTACGAGCGACTTTCCCCTCTTGGCTATTCCTGCAATAATGTGAGCTCCCCCAGTTCCTGTCCCCCCTCCCATTCCAGCGGTAACGAAGGCTATGTCGGTTCTGCCCATCGCGTTCACAATGTCTTCTTCTGCCTCCCTAGTCGACTCTTCCCCCACCTGTGGAATTGCTCCCGCCCCTAATCCTCTAGTAGCTCTCTTTCCCAGAAGTACCTTCCTGTTGGCCGCTACGCTCAGCAGGTGTTTCGCATCCGTGTTGGCCGCTATAAGTTCCGCCCCGAATATGCCTTCCCTCATGCACCTGTTTACCGTATTGCAGCCACCGCCCCCGCAGCCTATTATCTTTATTGAAACCTTCAGCTGTTCGACGATCCTCGCGAGTTCTTCGTCGTCCCTCGATGATATTGGATGCGTTGGTGTAAGAGACTCCCCTTCCGATTCATTCTGCTCTCCGATCGCGTTCCTGACAATCGATTTGATCGGCATGTCTTGCATCCTCCTAATATGTATCCTTTGTATGATATTAAAGGTTAATCCGAACTGTCAGATCGTTGAGTGATTCCTGTTGCATCCATGGATCTCACATCTATTGAAACTCTTCGATACCGGATCTTTAAAACCTCAGTTTCTAGCTATCCTCTTGCTCAACACCTGATAGCATCTCAAACATCATAAAGGGATAGCTATGGCTATCCAAAATATCGAGAAAATAGGGTGAAAATATGGCAAAAAGAGGTCGTTCTAGGGACACTATAACGGGAATATTGGTCTCTCTACCCTAACATCAACTGACTCTCTAAAACTGATAGGTTATTGGAAATACTCTGAGGTCTAAAGTGCAATGCTGGTTAATCTAAGTTGCGCCTACCTTGATGGAGATACTCTCCCCTTTGCTTATTCTATCCAGTTCTATTTCCAGGCAATTAATTCCAAATTTCGAAAAACACTTCCTTCTAAATGGCAATATTGTCTCTCTAGCTCCGTCTACCAAAATTCTACCAATAGTCAGGCTGAATTTCTGAACAGAGACTGTTGTTATTCTCATTGAATTTATGCGCGCAGGAGCAATAAATCTGATATCTTCATCACTCCTAGGAATTTCGTAGGAGAGTGTTAGGTATTCTTGTTCACTTTTACTTAAAGTCCTATTGAGTGATATTGAAATTAGAGTCTGCATACTCATTGGAAGGACTATTTTCATACTGGCTTTAGATAGTATCCCGAGTTCATCATGGCCACTCAGACGGAGATCATTTAATGAGCTCACCATTCCCTTTGGCACATAAAATGGGACATTTTCCAGAGGTGTACTCGCGTTATTGGTCACTTCTAAGAAAACAGTAACGATTACCTCGGTCACACCTAAATTATAATTAATGGCTACTCTGTCGAAAATTATTTCTTTTACTGAACTTATAGGGGACGCCTTTGTGTACAATGCACGTCTTCCATAAGCAACCTTCTCGATTAACCCACCGATGGTTGCCTTCTTCAACGCCCGGTTGAACTCCTCGTTAGAGAATTTAATTTTATAAATCCTTTCCATTTCCCTAATCAATGCAGTGTATCTGAATCTCCTCTGTCTCATTTTCCTTGTAATAAAATCTTCGACTAGTGAATACAAGTTTTTCGCCTTATCGGTACGCTCGATGAAGTGGGAGTAAGTGGAATCGGTCGGTACAAGGTGGAAAGTGTGAGGCGAGTGTTGGTATTTTAAGTAATAATACACCTTCCCACTTTTTGCCTTAGTCCACCATTTGGATACTGATGCCTCCTTCCCGCAGATTTTGCATCTTGAAGCGAGTCTATTACTTTTCATTGCTTCTCCAATCGTTTGAGTGCATCTTTCCTGTTTTCTTCTTGTTCCTGTTCCACTGATTTTGCCCACTTGAATTGCAAGACAGTGAATTCAGGTAAATCTTCAGCCACGAAGCTCTCGATGAAAACTCCATTCCTAAAGTCAGTAGTTATAACCTTCTCCGACTCATCCTCTATCTCGGTTCGTTGTGCACTTGTTCTCAACACTTCCATTGGTTCTCTACTCTTAGAGATTAACGAAAACCTAAGTGATTTTATAGGGGTAGGGGCAGTGAATGAAGAGAGATAGGAAGTAACAGGCCAGAAATACTCTAAGCATAACTTTCTGCTTTCTCTCGGAAGAATGGGGGTAGCGAATTCGATTATTATCCTCTTCCTTCGAGGACTATCTTCAATGAAATGAATCCTTGCATTTTCTTTCTTTTTGAGGTCATATGCAAGGAACGATACTTCGTCATTTTCACGAGGGTCGTCACCTACGGTGTTGTATTGTATATATTGGAGTGGGAAAGCATTGTCATTTAGAATTTCGAACCTGAATATATGCTTCTCGAAGGTGTGATTTCTCTTGGTATCTTCTAGAGAAATATCAGCTTGTTTTATAACATAATAAAGCCTATTTGGGTTAAAATTGTTAATGTAAAGAACCTTTCTGCCATTTCTTATTGATTCCACAAGATTCTGACTTACCAGTCTGCTAAGCGATTCTCTAATCTGTCTATGTTGCAGACCATTCTCTCCTTGCCTCAGAGTTGCCATTAACTCATCCAAAGTAAATATTGCCTGCTTGAATCTTCGTGAATTTAGCAGAAAAACCAACTTATCCTGCGCTTCCTTCTTGCGTAATCTATGAGTGGTTCTGAGATTCTGATTCAACCAGTGTGTGATCCCTTCGTGATGATACAGCACATAGTCGTACCGCTTGCCGGATCTATTCCTTACCCATTTTCTAGTAATCGTAGCGGTGTCGCCGCATATCGGGCAGGTTTGCTGAAATGGTTTCTTTCCCATAGCTAATCAGTTACTTTAGCTATTAAAATTTGATAATTCATTCGATGAAACTTTAGTTCCCAAGAGAATTATCCTCGAAAGGCTTTATGACCTGTACAAGGGTCCAGATGAGGGCCCCCGAGAACAGTAGAATGGAGTATATCATTAAATCACCTCTCAAAATCAATAAATCTTGTATTATTTTAGAACAAACACCGAGTTAGAAATTTAAAATAGAGCCTTTTCCATTTCTCAGATGATTCACTTGTCTGAATCTGTTCCATCAAAGAATCCTAGAAAAACTGGAGCGATAACTGTTCGTCTCACTTGTAATTAGGAGAAAGATTTTCTATCTAGTAACACTTTTAGAAAAATCGTGTTCTCAATTTTAGAAAAGTTTTTCCTAATAAGTACTACACAGCCTCCTACCTCATATTTTTTGAAGAGTGGAATACTATCACTTTCTTTTTGAGCGATTTCGCCGTTTAGCAAGAGACACTAGATTTTTCGGTGTTTCTTGTGTAATACGAAAAGTCTGCTTGGTCGAATTTTCTAACAAGGACATTGCTCTAATATAGTAAGTCTGCGTAATTTTCATTTGAGATGAAAAAATGAATGGAATCAACATGAAGGTCGTTTTGGCAACAATAGTCGTAATCCTGATGTCAACGAGCGGATTTTATTCCTCTGTTTCGTCAACTTCATCTTTCAATACAGCAACTCCTTCTGAGGTGCTAAGTCCAAGTGTTATATCAGTTGTAGACGCAAATGCATTCGCGAACTCAACCAACAACCTTATGGAGAAACTAGGCAAATCAATGAACTCTTCAGCTTTAAGTAAAGAAATTGTCCTTGATGGAGGTTATATTACCGGTAGCGGTCTCTTTTCAGGTCTGTTCTCTAAGGGAGACAGTTTCTATTGGACCATTGCTTTCAATACTTCGAACCAAAACGGAAGTACCATTTATTTCCTGTTCCCAGGTTCTGCATCTACAGGGCCTCAACCAGTAGAAGATTTCTTGCAGATATCATTTCCACTGTATGTTGAAACTGGAAATCACGATACAGTTTCGGACTATACCTATACAAATTTTTCAATGCCAACAGGAGCGTATTCTAATGTGACCAATACCTCTCAACCCTGGGCGGGATACGAATTCAATAGTCCGTTAACTGGCAACAAGACGGTAAATTCTGCTTCCGCTTGGATGAATGTACCTACACTCTCATATCCTCCTCCTCTCCAGAACACGACTAACGTTCCTTTTCAATATGGCGAGTGGGTGGGCATATCTAAGGGATACTACGGCAATGGTGGGCTTTTGCAAACAGGAGTGGGTATATACAATGGCTCTACTGACTTGATTCCCAGCAAGTATCCATTATGGTGGGAAGATTACCCTACTAACTTACCACAGCCTTACAGTAGTTCCTCATATGCTTATCCCGGCAATATTATATGGGCATCTGCATTCGATGGCTACGACCCAAGCACTGAAGTCCCATTTTACGTTAACTTCACCATTTACGATAGGAACACAACTATCGAGTATGGAATCAACTACGATGTCAAGGAATACACTTACTATGCACAGTTCATCGTAGAATCCAACGATGTGTTCGAACTCTCACAGATAGCAAAGCTTCCGGAGTTCTCGCCACCTGCTAAATTTGAGGGGGGAGATGTAGAACTAGGTCTCAACGACGCTAGTTACCAAATCACGACTCTTTTCAATGACTCGGTATATACCAACTTTACAATGATGTGGGATTCGGGTTGGTGGCCAAATATTTACACCAAGTATACGATGCAGTGGAACGGCTTCGGGGATGTACAAGAATACGGTTATCCAACTCTGACTTGGAATAACTCTTATGTTTAATCATTTTTCTCTCTCTCCTTTTTAAATTATCAATTTTTACACTACTAATTGCAAAAGTCCTGATAATTAATTGACTCGGAGAAAATTCTGCACAACTAACCTGATACAATTGCTTCCTGCTTGTTAGCATTCTTGTGCTCTATGAAAACAATTACGAAATATGTTCACTGTCGATGGGCTTTCTCTTTCTTACCGAAGGGACCAGCATGTAGATGCCTGCTGAACAGAGGGCGAGTCCAATCAAGAGATAAGGCAACAGCACTTCATACGTACTGACAAATGGAATGCCTCTAAAATTGACAGTTGCATAGAGAAAACTCCATCTGAAGTACAAACCATTTCCCATGACTGGATAAATGCTGAATATTATGGGCAAGATACTCATTAGAACAAGGGTCCCTCCCAAGAATATTTTCGATCTAATTCTTACAGCGTAAAGTATCGCGGTTAGAACGATCGCAATTATCAACCCAATCCAAAACAGAGAAAAGAAATTTAGTGTCGCATATCCTTGATTGATTGCGTTAAGAGATAGAGGGATGCTTGGGGGAACACGGTAAACATAATCAAAATAGAGAGGAAAGAAAGTCTTCAGAACATAGATCAGACCTGGGAAGTATTTGAGTGGATTGGCGACATCAAGGCCGACATTTAAGTCCTTCCAGCCTAATAGGAGGTGCCCTGGACGGTATCCGGCCAGCAACAGTCCTACCAAATAGTACAAGAAGACGGCTTCCAGAACAACGAATATTCCTGTTATCTTTTGCAATCTCCGCTTCTTGTTATCCATCAGTAGTGTATTAAACCGGATTTATTAATATTTTCCGTAAACGCTGCTTTGTTGAATGAATCCTCAGGTCATCTTAGCTTCTCCAGCTCGTCCTGTCCTGGAATGACCTTCCATATTCTGTAGGATGCGTTGTTCTTCTTTAGAAAGTTTATCACCTTGTTCTTCTTCCCCTCGGGTATCATGAAGTTCCCGTCCTCATACCTTATCGACGGTATTGTATCCAGGAGACCCTTCTCCCTGTAGTGGTACTTGCCGAACTTACTGGATGAATTGTATCCGTAGAGCATCCTGTATATCCTGGACTGTTCCTTTCTCTCCATACCCTTCTTCTTGAAGGGTATCCAAACGTGGATGAGCGTGGCCGTTTCCATGGCGGTACTATGCACAAACGCATGAATAGTCTTTTGGTATGAGTACTATGTATATTCAGAGTACTTTCAAGAAAAATGGTAAAAGATGGGGGAAGAAGTTCAAGGACGATAGGGACTGGAGTAAATACAACGAAGAGCTGGTGATAAGGGGGGAGTTCTATCTTGATCTCAGTTTCAGGGATGAATGGTTCAG
>JAJYUV010000021.1 GCA_021792355.1 Thermoplasmata archaeon
CCCTTATAATTTTTCTTGAGATTTCTCAAGATAACATTCCCTACTTTACCCTCCTCTCTAGAGGCGCCCACAAGACAGATTGAGCTTACTGAAAAGAGATTGGTGAGGCTCATGTCTTGGACATCAACTTCTTCCTTTCTTTTGAGGAATAACCTGTCACATCTTCAAGAAATTTATTGTACAACTTTATGACGGTCTCCTGATCCTTTCCGACAGAGGATTTGGTCTCAATTGATATTTCTTTCTTTCCAGTCACCTCTGCTGTCACTTCCAGAGAGTCCAAGGATGAGGAAGAAAATAGCTTTCCATCTTTTGCCACTTTGCCAAAAATTTCCTTCATTTTTGATTCTAAAACTTGCTCATTGACTTCTTTCTTGCATGGATATTTTCGCATCGTTCGTTAATGATACACAATATTAAATTCTGATGGAATATTTTTTGTTCGGAACCAGGAATACTTGTTAAAGCTAGATTTTAGAATTAGGTAAACTTCGAAGGGGGGCCAACTTTCGGCTGCACAATATGGGCAAGCTTCTGCACCTATGGAGAGAACAACAACTTTTCCGTCATCTGTTAACGGGGAATTTGAAACACGACTGAAATCGCCTATGGTCCTTTCGGACTGCTGAGAATTACCAGAATCGTTAGTTTGGAAAAGGGCAATATAAACAACCAGAAATAACACGATCGCAATAACTGCTACAGTAGCTAGTCTCCAATTGGAATTTCGCGATTTCTGCTTTTGATTCCTTTCAATTTTCTCTTTTCCTATAATACTTTCTCCGTTAGGCCGCAATGATAGCTGATGACCGGATTCCATTACAAGTCTCTAATTGAGCCAACTTTATTTTCGGTTGACTATGCACTGAGCTACCTAGGAAAAATGAAAAAGTAAACATTCGATATCATTACTCTGATCAGCAGGTAGTTAAATCAAGACCTCCAAATTTCAAAGAGTGTGTAGTTAAAGGTTACAGAGGAATTTCCCGTGTTGTAAAAGTAAGAAATGAAATCGTGCGATGTCACAGTCACCCACTCTTCGGTGATTCCCGACGAAGGATAGATGCTTACTATGTAGGTAAAGTTTTCAAGTGAGCTTGTACTATTATTGCCCGATACAAACCCATTATTCCATACTGACGACACTAGCAAAAGCGTAGTGTTGTTAGGCGTGTTACTCCCTTGGCGGAGAAATTTATATTCTAGGGGGGGAACTGTGGTTGTCAGGCGTTGTAGGAGCTGTATATGTATTCCGTAAATTTGGCTTATGGATGAAAATAAAAGGCTCAAGTTTGTATAGTTACCGTTAACCGACGTGACCTCTGATTGTATAGTGGCAATGATGAGGGACATATTGGTCTCGTTGGATTTCAAGCTTGAGATGGTAGAATTTTGCGTCAAAATGGTCGAGTTTTGAGAAGAAATCTTGCCATCAAGCTCTGAGATTTTCTGATTTTTTGCATCCATTTCCGAGTAAGAAAATGCGACAGTCGAGGCTAGAACAACTATTACTACAATCGAAACAATCGTTATTACCACACTGGCCTTGTATTTAACACGCATATACCCTCATCTGTGTTATACCCATATCTTTTTCCTTGTCTCCATCAGGGCCTCCATAATAGACAGTACCGTTGCTATATACTCCTCCTTGCCACACAATAAAATACGCCTCGTGCGATCCATACGAGTTATCTAGGCACATCAATCACATACATTTCAAGGGAGACAGGAACAACAAGATGGAGCGACTGAATGGAGAGACAAGGGATAGGGAGAAGGTCATGAGAGGAGTCAAGACCAAGAAAACTCCGATCCTGAAAGGATATCGGTTATACCATAACTATCCTAGACCTTACGAAGCTTTAAAAGGTACGACTCGGAGTGAAATGGCTGGAATCACGGTCAAGGGCAACGATAAGTCGATGACACTTATTCAGAATGCGTCAGTTCAGTAGACTAATTCAGACAGATGGTAAAGGAATTCTTGGAAATGCTCTCAAAGCACCTTTCAGTTTTATAGCATAGACGACCGCGGTTATAATGGCTGCTACTATCAGACCAACCCAAAACGCAAGAAGGAAATGTGTAGCATCTGCAACCTGACTCGATATTGGAGGACCGTCGTATTCATTACTAAAATGATATACATAATTCCAGTAGAGTGGAAAGAAGGTCTTGAGCACATTGCTCAGGCCTAAGAGGTATCGAAGTGGGTAGGTATATGCGATGACAAAATTGACAGTCTTTTCAGGGTTGAAACCTAACAATATATGACCTGGGCGGTAGCCAACAAGCAATAATCCTACTACGTAGTACATAAGGGCAGCTTCTAGAACTACGAATATTGATGTAATCTTTAGCAATCTTCGCTTCTTCGTCTTCGTCATTATTCTATCAAAATGTTATATTTACTGATTTCCCCGATTTCATCAACCCACTTTTGACAATGGTTTCCATACACCGTCAACTTGACAGTACCTTAAGACCGGTTCTGTTGCGTTATAGGGACATGACCCCTTCATTTTTCGCTGTTGCATTTCGGGAGACGAATTAGGGAGAAACTGATTTACTACTCTGTTTATAGGTGCTCACCATTTGATGTAGAATTCGTTACTCGGGTATGAGATGACTAAAACAGCTTTAAGATTCTGTAAGAAGTCCAGACCTAAAATATCAGGTAATGCTGCTCGGGCTACGCTATCTGGAACCTTGCGGCCGAGTACCTTCTTAAAATGAATACTTTGGATTGGTTCCAAAATTTGAACATTTTTCAATTTTACAAATTTCGCATCGTTCAATATAAGAACTTCCAGCTCATCAACGGTTGGTGCGTTTTTAATGGCATTAACCCCCATAACGGGCGATTTACTAGAACCAGATAGGCTAATTCCTAATGAATTCGCAGTATCTTCAGTAATTGACGAGCATTCGGAGCCTGTATCAACTATTGAATTTTTTTCTGCATGTTTTCTTTGGTAAACAAACGCAACAAGAGCGCTAAATAGAGAACTATTGGGATATGGTTTCAGGTCTATTCTTCCCATTGTTAGAGAATCCATATTAATTTTTCAGATAACACCGCAGTAATAAAAACGCCAGGTATATGCTTTGTCTTTTCTTTTAAAATATCCAGGTCAACATCAGAAGCGATTACTTTCTCATTATCAACCGCAATAACTTTGTTAGGATAGTCTTTTCTAAGAGATTCATAATTAGAATTAAACCATTCATAGTTTTTTGAGTATTTACCAAGTGCTTCCTGAATTTCACTAACACTCATGATTTCCCCCTAAATGCGTACCATGATTGCATTATTGTATCTAAACGTTATTCTAACTAATGTACTTATTTGTTTGGGTTCTGATTTTGTCTTAAAGCTAAGGAGATTACTTTACCAAGTATGGCAAAGTCACTGTCTTTATCTCGTGCGGGATTTTCTCATGCCTGCCCCTCATATTCCGCGGTTCTGTTAAGTTATGGGGACATGGCCTCATTATTCTGACCTGTTAATTTTCGGGACATTTTAGTCCCCTTAAATCAAGATAATAAATTTAAATAAAAAGAGATATATATTCAAATATGCCAAAGGTAGGACCATCATTACAAAAGATTTTGGATGTTGAAGAAGAAAAAGACCCCGATTTAATAAAGTCATTTGATATCAATTCAAAAGAAGGAGATGTATTTATTTGCTTTATCGCACCCTATGTCGGAATAAAGATTAGTCCGTCTCATGAGGTCTGGGCTAGCATTGGACTTTCGGAAGAATTCGGAATAGAATCAATCATAGAGAGAGTCAGAGAATCCCTCAGACTGGGTCCTAATGAAGGAAAAAAGAAAATCAAAAGACTTTATTTACTTATAAATAGCCCAGGTGGAATCGTAGCTTCATCCTACAAAGTTGCAAAGGCACTTAGAAGGAATTTTGACGAAATTATCGTTTTCGTTCCCCATCTTGCTGCAAGTGGGGGAACATTAATGGCCCTAAGTGGAAATAAGATAGTAATGGGCACAATGAGCCAGCTCAGTCCACTTGACCCATCCTCTCAAGAGTCATCAGCACTTGCGGTAACAAGGGGGTTTGCATCCGTAAGTGAATACCTTACAACGGTCAGCGAAGAAGATGTGCCATACAGCTACAAAGCAATTGCTCAGAAGTTCTCTGCTGAAAAAATGGACAAAGCAATGTCTGCACTGGAACTTATGAAAAAATATTCAAGAAACATATTATGTCTTTCTGGGTATAAGGAAGCAGAATGCGATAGTATCTCAGAACTGTTAGTGAAAGGATGTTTGGACCACAGTGAGGTAATAGATTACGAAATGGCCGAAGAAATTGGGCTTAAAGTCAAAAGAGATTCTGATTATGCATCACTATGGGAAGTTTTTAGAAAATGGCTAGGTGAATATGTTTTAGCAAGTGCCGATAAACATGTGATTAGATATTGGATAAATTCTGGTGGCAATAATGACGATAAAATTAAGAGGGACATTGACATAAAAGAAATGAAGAAAAAGAAGGGAGGTAATCAAATTGAAAAAGATTAATTTTATTTCAAAAAACAAATTTACTCAAGTACAGGCGGTATTCAAAGTACCATCATCTAGGACTCTGGAAGACCCGCTGCTTAAACACTGGAGATCAAATATTGTAAATGCAAGAGAAAATATAAGAATAAAGAAACCCCAGAAGTACTAATCCCCACCTGCTGAATCTTGAACAGTGCGAGATTTAAGAAGATGTTCTCTTATATATGGTTGCGTTCTCAATGATTGCCTTCCACTTATTTTTTCCCTGAATCTCTATTCCAGCCATGTCCGCTGGCGTTTTCCCCTTCAATCCCATGTGCGGTCTTATGAAGTTGTGATAGACTTCGTAACCATGGATCATAGGTGAATCGTTTATCTTCAATCCCCTTGTGCATTTCTCCCTATCCCTGAATTCTCCGTTAACCCTCTCCATGAGGTTGTTGTTATGCTCCCCTGTAAGTTGGATCGTGTTTATGTGGATTGAGTCTTTCTTGTTTGAGTAGTATTCCTTGTTAAATGCCTCGTGGTAAGTTGCCAGTCCATCAGTTATGAATACCGCTGGCTTCTTCCCTGCTCTCTCCTTTCCGTTCCTCAGTAGTGTCCTTGCATCGTGCAACATCTTAGTTTCTGCAACTTCCTGAGCCAAATAGAATCTCGTTGCATCATCCATAAGGGCAAAGACGTATTTCCTGTTGCCGTTTATCTTTGCATACACTTCATCGGCTCTCCATGTGCTTCCCACCTTTGGCTGAATCTTTGAGAGATAGCCATCCATTAATTCAGTGTATTTCTTGATCCACCTGTAGACCGTAGTGTGGTTCACATTTATGCCCTGCAATCTTAGAAATTTCTGGATATTCCTTAGGCTTTCCTGAGTGAAATATAATTGCATTGTCGATGTTATGGCTTGAGGCGTTGCGTGCATCTTCTCAAAGCCAATATTCACCGTAAATCTATATCTGCATGCCTTGCAGGAGAATCTCTGCAAATCTCCATACTTGTTGTGCCTTATTCCATGCTTCATTATATTGCTAGAGCCACAGTTAGGGCAGTTCTTCATCTCTAACGGTGAAATGACCTTGCTGACTATTTCTTCATGCAGATTATATGAGATTTCTACGGCCCAAATGTGCTTGCACTTGTTACCTCTGTCATGAAAATCTGGGCATGAACAAATCCATCCTGTATCCATTTTCCTGACTGAATAGACCGTAAATTCTTTGGATTGGGATTGAACTTGATATTCGCTTTCGCTGATTCTCTTGATCTGTCCTTCGTGATTAGCTATTTCCTTTCCCCTTTCTTCTCTAAGGTTTTCCATTTCAACCACCTATCTCTATACCTATAGCACTACCTATAATATAAACCTTTCTACCTATGCACGCATATACCTATAGGTAAATGTATATACTTAGAATTAATATTCTATTATGTCAAGGATCAAGTCAGAAAAAGGAGAAGTTACCATTATTGCAAGTGCGACTCCTAAGAGTCAGTCGTTGAGAACTACAATTCCGCTGGGGATCGTGAGACAGTTTGGACTCAAGGAAAAGCAACGGTTGAACTGGACTATTCAAGTGATGGACAATAAAATGGTGATTGTGGTAGCACCTCAAATACAATAGTCAAAGTTAGCTAGTTGAATTTAGCATTTATGGTATAAACTACAAAGCTACATGAATATTACAAGAAAAATTAAATATCCTGTTACAATATTACATCGAAATGAATCGAGTAGTTACTAGCATAAGAATTAATGAAGAAGTCTTAAAGGAAGCAAAAGTGAGAGCAATACAGACTGATATTTCTCTTGGTCAATTCATAGAAAGTGCGATATTACATGAATTGAAGAGAACGATGAAGTAAGCTTTTATATTTGATAGTACTTCATTAAGTAGAGTGGTCAAATGAACTTGGAATGGATTGCTGAAGACATGAAAAATACACTCGGTCATGTCTCTAAGATGACCATCGATGGAAAAACCGTTCTGTCCCCTCATCATGCAATGACTTCAAAAGATTATGAGATTGTCAACCAAGTAAAGAGAACAAACGAGTTAAAAGACAGTAACTTGGTTGTTAATGGTGAGATACTAGGTTACTCAACTTTCAAGGGCGTAGGTGTCGATTCTAAAACTACGGATGATCTGTTCAAGAGATTAAGCGGAAAAGTTGTAAAAGATAAACCAAATATTGTTTACACCAGAATCCCCGAGAGTCACACTATAGATGACATACCGATTCCGGTCAACAAAGTTTCTGAACTGCAAACTTCTGGTCTTGTAGGGATACAAATAGATTCTGGAGCTAGTGTTATTATACCTCCGCTTCAGACAGGTATCAGTTCGAAGGATGTTTTTAAAGACGTCTATGAAAGAACTAAGATAGAAATACAAACATCAAAATATACAAAAGATGTTGCTGGATATATTCCAACGACCAGACAGTTGGGAATCGTAACTGATATGATTCAGGCATACGTTAAGGATGATGTAAGATTTTTTATCACGGATTTCTCTGGGTCTGCCATGAATCGTGCTTTGATCAGAACTGTAGTGAGTGCAATTCGTAAATGCCTGGGAATTAAAAAGAGCATACTTGAACAACCCGACAAACAATATTATCTTCACGTTCTTGACATATCTTCAAGTAAGAAGACCACTCAAGCTATATCTCCAATCATGGATATTTTAACTCACAGTTATGGAGTTGATAGTACGAGCGGAGTACTATGGGGTGGAGGGAAACTTGAAAAGGACAAACTCAGGTATTATAACATGGGAAGCTATGGTGCTTATAGAATTGGAAAGTTGCCAGAGAATATTAAAATTAGGCATGACATCTTAGACGGCTCCGCGTATGAAGTGTACCAAAAGTTAAGAGCTGATAAATTGATTGAATATAAGAAGGAATGCAATGAAATTTCAGATACAATGTCTAGTAGCAAAACCGATTATGGTTCTCGTTTGACAACAAAAACTGCAGCAACTAAGGATGTGGAGAATGCTTTTATGGACGTCAAGGAGATTCTAGCCAACTCAAAGTAAGCTCCGTCCTCACTCTATTTTTCCATCCAAAAGGTCTTGTACAGTCCTCAATATGATCTCTATTCCCTCTTGATTCTTGACTCTCGCCACTTCTTCAACCGCTCCCCTTCCAAAGCTGAATGCAACGACATACCCTTTTTTCTTATTCATGCGTCTCATTGCAGTCTCGAAATTATCAATCACGTTTCTGCCAATAGTTTCACTCTGTTTGACCTGTATTGGAAAGCCACCTGTAACTTGAGGAGTGAGCCCATCTATGCCGAAATCACCTGACTTTGTCTTGCTTACCGTTCCAAAGAATTTGTTCGTTACCACCCAGTTCTGAAATTCAAAGGGTTTTAATTTCTTAACATAGCTCACGTCAACTGTTCCTCTAATCACCTGTGGACTGATTCTAAATTCGTGAATCATCCTCTTCCTCATCAGATTACATGCCGTTGGACTAATATCAATCCCGATCCAGTTTCTCTTTAGTTTCTGGGAAGCAACAATAGCAGTGCCACAACCACAAAAAGGGTCTAGCACTATGTCTCCTTTCTTGCTGGACATATTTATGATTCGTTCCAACAATTCTGGACTCTTCTCAGTGGGATAACCGCTTTCGAAAGAATAAGCTGGAATATCGTCCCAAACACTTGTTATGATTGTGTGATCACTTGCTGGAATGAGATATTCAGGTTTGCCACTTGAAGGATTTGGTCTTAATATTCCCTCTTTGATTGCTTGATCTGCTCTTTCCTTAGTCCATCTCCAGTGATTTCCCCTTTTTGGTTTGTATCCGAACAGGTCATAATCCATTCCAGTTCTCACACCATTGGCATCGAAAGCATGCCATCTAGCTGGCTTGTATTCTTCCTTCATAGGTGGTGTAATAAAGTGCTTATCACTCTTAGCATAAAATAATATTGAATCGAAAGCAGTGTTCAGACTTTTAACCTCTTCACGTTCGTGGACGTTCTTCCTGATTCTCTTCACAGAAATTTCGTTCCTGAAGTTTTCTCTTCCGAATATCTTGTCAAGTTCAACCTTCAAATAGTGGCTTGCGTGCCAGTCACAGTGAAGATAGAAAGCACCAGCATCTTTTAGTAATCTATGACACTCTCTTAATCTAGGCTCTATCCAATTGATATAATGTAGAATGCCACCTTCCCACCTATCTTCAAAGCTTCTGATTTCCGCTTTATCGTGCCAAATAACCTCATAAGTTGCATTAGTGAAGAAAGGTGGATCAGCATAAATCAAGTCGATACTCTTACTGGGGAATTTACTCATTGTCTCTAAGTTGTCTCCTTCGTAAATAGCGTCAGTTTCCATAATAACAAATGATAATTTCATTGAGGATTAAAATATATCCCATCCTCTCCTAATTTTGGAGTCAGACTTCATTTCATGTCCCGATTTGCAACGAGTTTTAGGAATTCAACCATGTCCCTATAACGCAACAGAGCCTTAAGACCCGATATTTATATAGAAGGACGAATTACCGTTTTAGGGTGAAATATAGATGTTATCAGGACAAATCCCTATCCTAGTTTTGAAAGAAGGTTCGACTAGGGAATCAGGTAAAGATGCACAAAGAAACAATATAGAAGCCGCAAAGGCTATTGCAGATACAGTCAAATCGGCCCTGGGTCCAAAAGGTATGGACAAGATGCTGGTGGATTCCCTAGGAGATATCACCATATCCAATGATGGTGCGACAATAATGAAGCAGATGGATGTAGATCATCCAATTGCAAAGATGATAATTGAAATTGCAAAGAGTCAGGATCAAGAAGTGGGAGATGGAACTACTACCGCAGTCGTTATAGCGGGCGAATTATTGAAACAGGCGGAGCTTCTGCTTGACCAGAATGTGCACCCGACAATAATAGCAAATGGGTACAAGTTGGCTGCAAACAAGACAGCGGAAATACTTGCAAACATTTCTGACAAGAAAGGAAATGACGAAATCTTGAAGAATGTAGCTCTAACTGCGATGACCGGAAAGAATGTTGGTGGAGTGACTGAATTCCTTGCGAAGATGGCAATGAAGGCAGTCAAGAGCATAGTTGAGGAGAGAGAAGGCAAGAAGATGGTTGATGTTGACAACATCCTAGTTCAGAAGAAATTCGGAGGAGGAATAACTGACTCCGAACTTATAGAGGGGGTTGTGATCGACAAGGAGAAGGTCCATCCAAGAATGCCAAATGAAGTTAAAAATTCAAAGATAGCATTGATCGACTCCGGACTTGAAATCAAGAAGACCGAGATAGACGCGAAGGTCCAGATTACAGATCCATCCAAGATACAGGCTTTCTTAGATCAGGAAGAAGAAACTCTAAGAGAAATGGTAAACAAAGTGAAGAAGACAGGCGCAAATGTCCTGATGAGCCAGAAGGGAATAGACGATCTTGCACAGCACTTCCTGGCAAAGGAAGGAATTTACTCCGTCAGGAGAGTAAAGAAGAGCGACATGGAGAAGATCGCAAAGGCCACAGGAGCTAAGATAATCACGAATTTGGACGACCTATCTTCCAAGGACCTTGGAAATGCAGAGAAGACGGAAGAGAGGAAAATCGGAGACGATAAATTAACATTCATCACCGGGTGCAAATATCCAAAGGCAGTTTCAATCCTCATAAGAGGCGGAACGCAACACACGATAGATGAAGTGGAGAGAGCACTACACGATGCACTCAAAGTGGTTGGGGTTGCAATAGAAGATGGTTCATTTGTAACAGGCGGAGGAGCGATTGAAGCTGAACTGGCATATCAACTCAAGAAATACGCACCCACAGTGGGTGGAAGGGAACAGCTTGCCATTGAAACATTTGCTAACGCCCTAGAGATCGTACCAAGAACCCTGGCGGAGAATGCTGGAATGGATCCAATCGATTCATTGCTGAAACTGAGATCTGAACACCAGACGGGAAACAAGAATGCTGGAATCGATACTATGGAAGGAGAGGTAGGAGATCTCTTTAAGAAGAATGTAGTAGAACCAGTTAGAGTGAAGTCTCACGCAATAGAGGCAGCTACAGAAGTAGCTACAATGATCCTGAGAATCGACGATGTGATTTCTTCCAAGAAGTCGAGAAGTGAGGGTCCACCCGGAGGAATGCCTCCTGGAGGCATGGGTGGCATGGAAGGAATGGGCGGAATGCCTCCTATGTAATGGGGGATTCAGTTGGAACTCGTATTAGGTGAAGAGAAACAGGAAATCGAGAAGAGGGACTTTGATCTAGTTATCATAGGGGCTGGGGCTGCAGGTCTTTCTGCAGCCGTTTATGCCACTAGGGCAGGACTGTCAAATATTGTCATTGATGGTTCCACAGCAGGTGGACTGACTCTAGAAGCACCACTGGTAGAGAACTATCTCGGTTTCACGGAGATAATTGGTACAGAACTTGCAAGAGAGTTCCTTGACCACGCAAGAAATTACACCAAGATACTTGACAATACACAAGTGATCAGCATCAAGAAAGAAAGTGGGAATTATCTTCTCGAGACGAAGAAGGGAGAATTCAGGACTAAGGCAATCCTTTTCGCAACCGGAACAAAACACAAGCACCTTGGCATACCGGGTGAGCACGAATATTTTGGAAAGGGAGTGAGCTATTGCAGCACGTGCGACGGTTGGCTGTTCAAGAACAAGAAGGTTCTAGTCATAGGCGGTGGAAATTCAGGTGCAATTGCAGCCATTTCGATGAAGAAAATTGTCTCAGATCTGAAGATATTCGAATTCATGCCAAAATACATGTGCGAAGATGCCTATGTCAAGCAAATACAATCGATGGGCATAGATTACAAGAGAAACGTTCAGGTCGTAGAGATCAAGGGAGAAGGAAAGCTGGTCAAGACGGTAAGATACAAGGACAGGACAACCGGACAAGAATTCGAGGAGAACTTTGATGGTGTGTTCGTTTACGTCGGATTGGCGCCACAATCGGAGCTCGCAAAGCAGATCGGGGTGGAAGTTACTGAAAAGGGTTTCATCAAGATCGACAGGAGTTGCCGGACGAACGTGGAAAGGGTCTACGCTGCCGGAGACGTGGCAGGATCTTTTGCACAGATAGTCGTCGCAGCGTCTGATGGGGCTATAGCGGCAGATTCTTGTTACAGGGACCTATACCTTAAATAATGCGTGTAGAGAACGTAAATATCGCTACTCCATTCAATAAAGAATTTGTAACCGGATCTGAATTTGAAAGGTTGGAAATTCTGGAACACCAGGACGTAAACATTGTAAATGGGAAGATAGAGAGCATAACTCCAACCTCTAATCCAAAAAAAGAGGTCATCTGGGCGATTCCAGCATTCACGGATCCCCACACCCATGTCGTTTTCAGCGGAACTCGAGAGAACGAGATAGATTTGAGGAAGAAGGTGGGGTATGAAGGAGTCCTGAAGAGCGGCGGAGGAATTTACCAGACTATAAATGCAACTAAGGAGTGTGACGAAGACACCCTGTACCGCGAAACAAAGAACCGGGTAATTAGCATGATGAGGAATGGTACAGCCATTCTCGAGTCCAAGACTGGTTACGGAACTGAAGCAGAAACCGAAGAGAAAATGTTGAAAGTGATGGAGAGGATCGAGTCTGATCTGGAACTGCGCGTTAAGAAAACGCTATTGGCGCACGTCATTCCGAAGGATATAACGGAGAAACAATTTCTCAAGAATTTTAAAGAGATGATCGAGGAGTTCAAGAGCCGTATTGATTATGTTGATGTTTTCGTGGATGAAGGTGCTTTCTCCCCCGCATTTGCAGCGGATGCTATCAGATATGCGAATGGTATGGGCATCCCTGGTAGAGTTCACCTAAACGAACTCAGGAATCTTGGAGGAATAGAGAAGCTAAAAAATCTGGATATCGAGTCATTCGACCACATGATAGACACAAGAAGAACCGAGATCGACGAAATCAAGGGTGCAGTTACAGTTCTTCCTTTTACAGCAATCAGTCTAAGGAAAGACGTGTCCATTTTCTCCGATATGAAGAGTAAGTCGAAGTTATTGGCCATAGGATCAGATGTCTCACCGAACACCTATATCACATCTTTCCCATTGGTGATATCTCTTGCGCGTCAGCTTTTCCCTTTCACGATTGAGAACCTTATTAATATGAGCACTCTCAATTCAAGCCACATACTTTCTCTCTCAAAGAAGTCGGGAACAATTCACGTTGGAAAGGATGCTAACATTGTAATATTGAAGGAACACTTTGACAAACTGGGGTACAAGTTTGGAGAGGACATCATAGAGAGAGTCATCATAAACGGCAAAGAGGTAAGAAAAGGATAAAAAGAGACGACTCGTCTCACGACTTGAAAGTTTGCAGCTTCCAATTCATTCTGTGAAAGTGCTTTCAGGGGCCAGACAATGAGAAACGCATTTAAAGCACTAAAAAATCAGGTAATATGAGCCAACTCCCCTTCTTCACCTTGAGCGATTTCGACCTGGTGGGCAAGTCGGTTCTGCTGAGGGTAGATATCAATTCACCTATTGACCCGTCAACGGGAAATATCCTTGATGATGCGAGATTCAGGGCGCACAAGGAAACGATTGAGTCCCTTTCCAAATCCAAGGTCATCATTCTGGCTCACCAGAGTAGACCGGGGAAGAGCGATTTTGTAAGCTTAAGGACACACGCTTCACATCTCTCCAACTTGCTTAAGAGAAGGGTCAAGTTTCTGAACGGGGTTTATGACGATGAGACGTTGGAGGAGATAGATGGTGCAGAACCGGGGGACATCCTCATGCTGGAGAATACCAGGTATTACTCAGAAGAGGTCGTCCTTGCTGAAGATAGGCTCGAGGTGATGGAGAAAACACACATAGTCAGGAACTTGGCTGAGCATGCCGAATACTTCGTCAACGATGCCTTCGCAGCTGCCCACAGGAGCAACGTGACGCTCGTGGGTTTCAGCAAAGTCATGCCCAACATCGCGGGAAAATTGATGGAAAATGAGATAGTGGGAATAGAGAAGTTATTCGACGTCAAGGGAAAGAAAAGGGTTGGAATATTTGGAGGGGCAAAGGCAGACGATTCCATAAAGATCATAGACAAGTTACTCGGGGAAAGGAAACTCGACAAGGTCCTGACGGGGGGACTCGTTGGACACATATTCCTGATTGCGTCTGGGGTAGAGATGGGGAAGAAGAATGAGGAGGTTCTCAGGAAAGAAGTCGGCAAGTACGACCAAGTCTTAAAGGAAGCAGAGAAGCTGGTCAGGGAGTACAGGGAATCAATAATGACCCCGGAAGACTTTGTGGGCAACGAGGATGGAAAAGTGAAACACTACAAATTAGGCGATTTCAGGAAGGACATACCGGCAATGGACATCGGAGTCGACACGATAGCTTCTTACGCATCGGTGATAAAGAATTCGGATGCGGTAATGCTTAATGGACCAATGGGTGTCTTTGAGCTGGAAAGTTTTGCCTCGGGGACGGAGGAGGTGTTCTCTACCGTCGCAAAATCAAGAGGGTACAAGGTAGCAGGCGGAGGACACACTTTGGCGGCCCTGGAAAGGATGGGTATAAACGGGAATGACATCGACCACATATCCACAGGCGGGGGAGCCCTTATAAGCTATCTTGCGGGTGAGCCTATGCCGGGAATAGAGTCGCTGATAGTTTCAAAAAAGAAGTTTGGAGGATCGTAGATGACACAAGATGCAAAGGTGGACCAGATAGTGTACAGCATGGAAGTGATAAGACAGCAGCTGGAAGAAATCGAGGGACAGATACAGTCTCTTGCTGTCATTCTTCAGGACTTAGCAACGAGCACAGATTTCCTGAAGAATATGAGTAAGATAGAGGGAGATTCCCTCATCCCGATAGGGAGGGGGCTCTACATTGAGGGTGAGGTGAAAAACAAGGAGAGGGTCGTGGTAAATATTGGTTCCAGCGCATACAAGAAGGCAACTGTAGAAGATGCACTGAGCATTCTAGAGGAAAGGAAGAACGACGCAGCTAAGGCGTTGGAAAGCAGTCGAAATTCAGAGGGCGAGTTACAGCAGCGATATGCACAACTGGAAGATTATTTGAATAGAGTTTACAAAAAGTAAGTTGAGATGTTCGAAAAACTGAAAGAGAAATTCAAGCTGTCAAAGAAGGAAGATGAGCAGACCCAAGTAACCAAAGAAGAGAGGGGTACTGCAATGACGCTGGGTGCCTCCTCCAAAGATTTTGAAGAGATTGCAGGAAATCTAAAGATATCACTTCTAGAAGCAGATGTTGCTCTTCCTGTCGCAGACAGGATTTCGAACGTGCTTCTGAAGAAGTTGGATGATAAGAGTATCAGGCTGAAGGGGGACAGGAATTCCGTATTCAAGGAAGCCGTCAGATCGACGATAAAGGAGGTTGCGACGGTCAGTCAGGTTGATCTCGTTGATATGGCAAGTAAAAAGTCACCGTTCGTCGTGATGTTCGTCGGCATGAACGGTACTGGGAAAACTACTTCTATTGCAAAACTTGCCGAGACATTCAAGGATAAGGGATTTTACGTCGTGATAGCTGCCTCCGACACTTTCAGAGCCGGCGCAATTGAACAAATAGCCCTGCACGGTGAAAAGATTGGAGTGAGGGTGGTGAAGCACCAGGCCGGAGGTGATCCCGCTGCTGTAGCTTTCGATGCCGTAAAGCACGCATCTAGAATGGAAAAGTCGGTCGTGTTAATAGATACCGCAGGGAGGATGCAGAACAACAAGAACCTGCTTGAAGAGATGAAGAAAATAAAGAAAA
>JAJYUV010000122.1 GCA_021792355.1 Thermoplasmata archaeon
CCCTTCACAAAGGGTTGCGTCCAACCTCTACCGATAAGGGTAAGAGAGGAGGAGAGTTTGTTACCATTTCCCGTAAAAACATGACCAGCAAGTTTTTTATTCCAGCTCATCCGGGATTTCATCCGGCTTCAAACCTCGCCAAATATGCCCAAGGTTTGAGTAGGGATGATATTCTGCGAATCATTTCCAGACCCATTTCTATTTTGTGAGGCTACTGTGTTAGGAGTAACTGTTTCGACGGTCAATGTTGGTGGGGGAGTGATTTTCAATATTACTTCTCCTGCGGGACCACTCACACTCACGCGGGTAGATCCCACCTATTCGATGACCTATACCTTACTGAATGGGGTAACTGGAACCCAATTATATATTGATATGGGAGATAAATCCCCGCAACCGCTACAATCGGGGGTTCCCTACAGTTATACGATTTCGGATACCGTAACCACCCTGAATTTTACGGTTACCCTACCGACTGTTCCCCCTATTGCGGCCTCTTACGATAATATGACCTATTTACTCCAAAGATTGGCAGAAGCAACTCTTGCCAACATTGCCTTTCCGCGATCTCCCAGTGGGGCGGATGATCCGATCAAAAAAGCGTCTGTCTATATCTCGACTCCAATGACCGAGAACATCATCTATCCTGCGGTCTTTATCAATCAGGAGCTTTTGAAACAGGAAGAGATTCCGGTAGGGGCTGCCAACCAGAGCCAGCAAATCTATTTTGCGGGGACTACGGGGTTATATCGGCGTGTGTTCAGTTTCACTATTGTAGATACCAGTGCTGTGAGCAGCAACTTTTATCACGATGTATTGTTCGCTTTAGCCCTATCGGCCATGTCCAATGTATTTGGGAATGATACTCTACAACAATCTGTTCATTTTGACGTGCAGAGCACGGGTGGTCCCCAATATGATAACAAGACTATGGCCCCCGTGTTTTATATTTCTCAAATCCTGATGACGATCAAAGGCCCCTTAAATCTCATCTTCAATCCTCCGGCATTGGGACTGACCAACGCAATCAATGTCAGTATCAATGATGGACAAATCTATCCCCTAACCAGTAAGTTAGTCACTAACCTAAGCGTCAGCACTAACTGATTTTTATACTACTGGTCCGCCGAGCATGATCCACGCTGGACAATGGCACGAAAGAACCGGCTCTGCAAGCATTTCACCTTCGTAATCGCGGTTTTTCATTGGTCCTCCGAAGAATTATGCCAATTGGTTTGGGGGAACTCCACCGTAATTGTTGGATATTCTAACAACTTTTCGGGGACTGTAAATAACTCTAGGAAAGTATCCCAAGCAAATATCTTATACACTCTGGTTAGCAATTTAGGAATTGGACTGTGGGTTAATAGAGAAACAATAACACAAATAGGCTGGTTGTTTTCTTTCAGGATCAATACTGGGATTATGGTTTGATCTTCGGATTCGTTGGCTTCTGCCCGAGTTTCATAACAGGTCTTTGCTTCTGACTCTACTTTCTCCAACCACTCTGCAACAATACCCTTTCGGTATAATAGCCATTTTCTATAGTCTATCGTTTTATAGTGTTTACACTCGATTACATAGTTACTCAGGATTTTATAGGAGAGAGGAGAGGTAGCGGATATATCCCCCGCATTGGTTTGATGATGCACCCCTCTGGATAATGCTTGGGTAAATCTACCCCCAGAAGAGGCCGTCCTCCAAGCCATATCTTCCCGTTTCCCACCCGAGATTTGGAGGGAAATAGCTTTCGCTACGTCCCTCTCAAACTTCGATCCCTTAGCCTTTGAGTTGATCGTCATTTAATGAAAAAGGGCGTAATATAAAAGGCTGATAATTGCAATCAGTCCTCCACCCAGAAGTAAGAACAGGGCCAACACCGCATAAAAATTGCTCAAAAACACGATTGTTTTATTTGGAGGATAGGACCGTTTATAGACCACCTCAAACATAAATGCCCCCACAAGAAAGGCAACCCCAAATAGGAGAGAAGATACCAACACATCCTTAAGCATGGGGGGTGCCTCCAGAAGTGGGGGGAGTAACCAGATTCTTGATAGATGACAACTGATTGTTACAGAGACCCAGTGAGTTCTGGTCAAACTCATAGGCCGAAAGCAAATTCCCATTGGTCTTGATCCCTTTTGGGAAGGTTAAACACGGGGCCAGAAAGAAAGACGGAATAGTCTGATATTCTGGGACTTTGATCCTAACAATCTCTGTCTTGATGACGGGCTTGGTGGTTGCGCATCCCCCCAAAAGCACCATTAATGTTAAAATAGCTACTGTTTTCACGGGCCGGACCCTCTAGTGAAGCAGATAGTGCCCTTTGAACTGGATACGCACATCTGACCATTGATAATCTTCTGAATAGACTTTGGGATTGGGGTATTATACCAATCCTTAGCGGTAGGATACTTAGCAAGAGCATCCCTCAATTGCATCTGGATACGAAAGTATTTCGCTTGGGTCACTTTAGTTTCAGACGCTAGTTTTTCCAGTGTAGTCCGCTCTTTTTGTGCCGAAGCCTTTAGAGCGGCGATTTCTTCCGTATAAGACTTTTTGAGCGTGGATAGCTGAATACTATTGGACTTGCTGACTTCTGCATAACACTGGGCAGTCGCCTTGGCTGCCGCGGACTGGGCGACTCCATACTCGTGAATCCCAAACCAAACGCTTCCGGCCAGTCCCAACCCTAAGATACCAAAATAGAACCATTTACTTGCAAACAGCGTAGCGAACACGGCGGATTACCTCTCTATGACCGACAGTAATATTATACTCCTCTCTCGTATCGAAATCAAGGGGGAGGAGCAAGGGTGCTCATCAAATTCATATACCCCGAAGTATAATAGATAATCAGTCTAAACGCGGAAATTAGATACTTTGACGGGTGGGAGCGTTTGCCTGTGAAAAAGAGTTCAGTTACGCTATTTCCTTCCAGTTTATGCACACTGAATAGATATTCGTCATTCCCCAAGAACTTAATGATGGGGATATAAAAACACAAGGTATTTTCGTATTTACGTTTCCGCTCTCTAGTATTCCATATATTT
>JAJYUV010000123.1 GCA_021792355.1 Thermoplasmata archaeon
TAATCAACCGCAAAAAAATACTGGACCCGCGGTGAATACCTGAAGATAAATGGTGAGGAGGCACCAGCTATTCCAATGATTAAAGGTATAATTGGTGTGCAACAGAATGCATTAACAATACTTGTTAACACCGAGGCTGCTCCTGCTCCCTTGTTTATCCTCACACCAAGTGCATGTGATCTTATGGAAAGTAAGATGAGGATTGAAAATTGGAACCCCATTATAATTGAAAAAATTTCCTGTATTGGCGTTATAAACCTCACTGCAGAAAGAAAGAATGTTCCAAATGGTAACATTGGCAACAGAATGAAATATAAAGCGGTTATTGCGATAAAAAATAAAGCAAATAACACATCATATTTTCTTATTGTAAATAACTCATGAATGGTACTTAGAGACAATTTTAAATTGATTCCTCTTCTATTATACCCCATGATTTTCGAAAATAATAGAAGGTATTTAACTAAACAAGTAAAATTTTCTTTAGTTAAGTCACTGGAATCCTAGCATAGACACAGTGCTAGATCTTAAAAAAATAAAAATAGTACACTTGTTGGAATGAATACCGGTAAATAACTTTAGCATGGATTGTGCATTCGGTCGATTAGTGGCTGTGGACTTAATATCTCGCCAAAAGACTTGATACTTACATCCCAGCTCTATCAAACTCCTCTTTTAGGAGAGACCTGATAACGATGTCTATTTTCAGGGGCGGCTTCAAGCTTAGATGCTTTCAGCTTTTATCCGCGTATGGCGTGGCTACCCGACAAATGCCCTGCCGGACAATCGGTAAACCAGAAGCCACGAGCCCCCGTTCCTCTCGTACTAAAGGCCCCTTCCCTTCAGACATCGAACAGCCCCACGGAGAAGCAACCCTACTGTCTCGCGACGTAGTGAACCCATCTCAGGATCCCTTTTAATGGGCGAACAGCCCCACCCTTGGCACCTTGTTCAGCACCAGGATAGGAACAGACGACATCGAAGTAGCAAACCCTCGGGTCGATGTGAACTCTTGCCGAGGACAACTCAGTTATCCCTGGGGTAACTTTTCTCTTATCACCCGCCCTCATCAAGAGGGGACAGGGTGGTTCGTTAGACCTTGCTTTCGCATCTGCGTTGCTTATTGCCTGCAACACAGTCAAGCTGGCTTTTGCTCTTACACTCTACGGAGGATTTCTGACCCTCCTGAGCCAACCATTGGGGGCCCCTGTTTGATTCTCAGGGGCGTGGCGCCCCACCCAAACTGCCTACCAATAGGTGTCCTTTCATCAAGTTAGTAACGCAGTTAACGAAGGGAAGTGTTTCATTGTTGCCTCCACCAGAACCGAGATTCTGGCATCGACGGCTCCTTCCTACACTACGCATCGAAAACCGTATTACAGCTACAGGCTGCAGTAAAGCTCCACGGGGACTTCGCTTTCACGTGGGACAGACTGGATTGTGCACCAGTGCATCAATTTCACGAGGCTGAACGCGGGGACAGTGGGACTCTCGTTGAACCTTCATGCAAGCCGCCAATTAAGCGGCTAGGTATTACGCTACCTTAAGAGGGTCATAGTTACCCCCGCCGTTTATCGGCCCTACTTTCCCTTGAAAGGGACTTTCAGGTACCGACACTGGGCAGGTTTCGACCGCTATACACATCCTTTCGAACTTGCAGCGGCCTGTGTTTTTGGTAAACAGTCGGGGTCCCCTTGCCACTGCGACCTGTTCCCTCTCGGAACAGGCACTCCTTATACCTAAGATACGGAGCTATTTGGCCGAGTTCCCTCGCGTCCATTATTCTCAAACGCCTTGGACTTCTCATCCAGGGGCACCTGTGTCGGTTCTTGGTACGGACTCCAACTTGGCCCAAAGAAGTCTTTCACAGGATCCAGGAATTTCGAAAATCCCCTAATGGGGACTGAAGCGATTTCATGAACTTCTCGTTATTACAACTCTCCATCCATTTATTCTCTCCAATACGTAGACTACCGTACTCCCAATATCCAGAACCTTCCTTCTTTGGCAAAACATCGGAGGTAACGGAATATTAACCGTTTTCCCTTTCGGTCACTTCCCTTTAGGGGTGACCTTAGGACCGACTAACCCTCGGCTGACGAACATTGCCAAGGAACCCTTAGCCCTTTCGGCGGAATTGATTCTCACAATTCTTTTCTGCTACTTTTACCAGGATCCGCGATACCATACGGTCCATCCCTCCTCTCGAAGAAACTTCCGCCCATATGGCACGCCCCCCTACCAGATCACCTTTCGGTGCTCGAAGGTCTCGGTATCTAACTTTAGCCCCTTCCATCTTCGGAGCATATAGCCTCGGTGAGTGAGCTGTTACGCACTCTTTAAAGGATGGCTGCTTCTAAGCCTACCTCCACACTGTTTTAGGCTGTAAACCCCTTTAATTTGCACTTAGTTAGATTTAGGGACCTTAACCCTCGTCTAGGATGTTCCCTTCACGAATTCAGAGCTTATCCCTGAACTCTAGCACCCAGCTTCTACGATTTTGACAAGTTCGGAGTTCGATAAGTCGGCGCGACCTTTCGATCGCTAACCAACTATTCGGTCGCTCTACCTCGCCAAACATCTCTGCTGAGGTCTACCTGCGGGTAGTATCGGGGGGAACCCGCTATTACCGGCCTAGATTAGCCTTTAACCCCTACACCCAAGTCATCCGAACGATTTGCACATCAGAACCGGTTCAGTCCTCCACCATGCTTTCGCATAGCTTCAACTTACTCAGGCGTAGATCGACCGGATTCGGGTCTTCCTCAAGTGACTAACGCATTTATTACGCAATCCCTCCATTGCTGTGCGGATACTTCGCTTTCGCTACGGCTACCTCAAAATGAGTTAACCTCGCCACTCGACAAAACTCCCTGGCCCGTTCTTCAACACGGACAATAGAACACCGCTCTACCATAGTTAATGGTTTCACCGCTTTAGTGCCCTATAAGTTTATCACTGTCTGGTTTCAGGTACTTTTTACCACCCTTCCGGGTTGCTTTTCAGTTTTCCCTCACGGTACTTGTACGCTATCGGATTTGGGACA
>JAJYUV010000124.1 GCA_021792355.1 Thermoplasmata archaeon
ATATCCATTTTGTTAAGATAGCCACACCCCTTTTTCATTAATGATTTTTCGGGTAGTTGCTCTTAAAGTTCATTTTTTCACTTTTTTCATTTTCCAGGACTGGCTGTAAATTTCAAATATCCGACCCAAAATTTTGGTTTGTGATATGCATGAAAACAGGTAGCAATTTAGAGAACCTGGACGCATACGACCAGGGACGGATTGACGAAATTGAGAGATTTATGAAGGCACTGGAAGAGGGATACAAGCAGGCAACGACCAAGGAGGAACTATTCCAGTTCATGATCAAGCAGATTGGCCCAACCGACACTGAGATGGAGGGAAGGTAGAATCCATTTATTTAATCATGGGTGACCGTAATGAAAAATACGCCTTTCAGAAAGGAATATATTACAGGAATGAAGGACCTGTTTGACCTCATGTGGGACGTTGAGGAGAACGCTTATCGACAGACGAAATCAAAGGAGGAGTACCACGACAAGCTGAAAGAAGGATTCAGTTACATAATCTCGCGGATAGGAAAGAGCAGAGCTCAAGACCTTAAAGAGGAAATGGGGATCGTATAATCCCCTCATCTCTCGACAATAAAAAATCAAACCGACACGTTACTTCTCATGAGGTTACTAAATATTTCTTCGTTGCCTTTTATGTTTTCTCCAACCATCTGGATGACCTTTGTTTTCGAAAGCTCATATACCCAGGGACGTATTCTCGTTAGATTGTATGATCTTGAGTAGAGGCGCTTGAATTCTTCCCTTATATTTCCTATACTCAATGTCATCAGTCTCCTTATTGATATGGCCTGGTTGTAATAAAGATAGGAAGTCCTCAGATAAGGAGTCGTGGCAGTAAGGTTCAGGTAATCAGCCAAGTAATCCCTGCCGTTTCTCAACACATATGAAAAGACCATCTCCGTTAAATTGGTAGAATTCTCTTTCCTACCCACTACTCCCTCCAGCTCCTTGAACTCCTCTCCGTAGTCCAGCTTCCCTCCATTTTCCTCGATTACCCTAAGCGATTTTAAGAGGGGAATGTATTTTTTCCACTTCAAGTATGCCTTCTGCTCTAGGTCTACCCTCCCCCTTACTATGTCATCCATCGACTCTATGATGCCTATCAGCGGGGCATGGGCTGTCCTCACAGCAGGGATCTGTGAGAACTTATCCTTGGCTACTTCCAATAACAGATGTTCTAGATTCCTTGCCTTCTCGAGCCTTTTCTTTACGACAAGAGATAATATGTCCCCTGGAGCCGAGCCTTCAACGTAAACCTTCCTGCCCGTAATGGAGACACTCAACGATAATATATCATCGAACCGCTCGAACCTAAGGTGTCTTTCATCTCCAGGTGCGTCATCTATCAGGTAGGGTATCTCGATTATGCCGTTTATGAAGAAACGGCCTTTGTGCTCCTCTTCCATAGTGGAAGGTTTGACGGAAACAAACTGTCCATAGTGTTCTTTAACAAACTTGTTCGAAAAATGGACCAGTGCCACCCTGTCTAACCTTTCTTCATCTTTTAATTCGTAGGCAGCTGCGATATCTCTCGTCACAACACACCTCCTCCCAGCTCACGCATTTTATCAGTGCGAGAACCATTCTTGATATTAACCTTAATGATATTAATATTTACCCAAGCTACGTCAAACATGGTCAGCCTCCGTTCCCAGGAAATCAAAGAGAGTAAAATTATCGTGCCTTGAAGGGTCCCTCACATGAATTACGGTCGAGACCACTACCCTGTTCTGGTCGTCATAACTATCCATACGACCAAGAAGAATCCTTCCGATGAATTCTTCCCTATCAATTCTAACTATCTTATTAGAATAGTTACGCAGGAAAGAAGATTTCTCCTCAACTACGAGCGACGTGGAATACTTGCAGTTGGGATCCAGGAGCTGGTATTCGCCTCCGGCCTCTCCAAGGATCAAGACACAGTGCCCGGGGCTGTAAAGTGGGTCGAGTGGCCTTTCTACCGTTGCAAGGCAGGGATGGTCTCTATTTTCGTCCTGAAAATACTGAAGGTAAAATGAATAGGAGAAACAGACAGTGACGAAGTGGTCTTCTCTGATCTCCCCGTTTATTATGTCAGGAAGGCCTATCGTGTCCGTCCTGAGTTTAAAGTCTATTTCCATCCCGAGCTTCGAGAGGCCCCTACTAACAGTTCTGCTTATCTTCTGGATATTAGCCTCAGATAGCCCGGACCCAAAAGTACGGCTGAATGTTCCCCTCGCATTCATAGAAAGTGAATTGCCGACCCCGTCGATCGTGATAAGGTCCGCGCCTATAGAAGCTCCTTCGTTTACCAGATTAGAATGTATCATCGAGTATATAGAAACCGGTGCGCAGCTGTTGTTGTGGCCTGGGGGGGCATACCAGATTTTATCTATTACCATATTCCTCCCGTTGATTTGTGTCAGCGCTCAAGCTCGAGTTTCACTCTCCTTAGCGACTGCCCGACTCTTTTCCCCTTCTCGGTCAGGTAGATCCTGTTCACCGAAGCGGTACCTTCCCCGGCAAGCTTCTGGCTAACTAGGCCAAATCCTGCTAGGTATTTCACCGCACCGTAGGCCCCGGGGAATTTGTTAACTAGGGAATCCATGTCATGTTCCGGTTTGCCCAGGAGGAACAATAGCATCTCCTGCTCATCCGTGAGGAACCTGCTTTCAGCAATCTTGTCATGCGAGATATCATCTGCTTTCTGAAGTGGCTTGATGACTGCGATACCTTTCGAAGTGAGAGAAATCGAATACTTCTTGGGTCCTCTTTCGTTCTCTTCAATTGTTATATACCCATCCTTTGATAGGGCATCAAGGAGATTATCTAGCACTTGATGACTTTTAACGATATCAAATAAATCGGATTTCTTTACCTTCTCAGTGCCAGCAAGCCTCAAGAGGATTGATTTTGCGTATTTCAAATCTAATGAATCCATGGGTAACTGGTAATATGATAATGTGCAAGTTTAAAATATATATTTGATGATTGGTAATTTTACCAACCGTAAT
>JAJYUV010000125.1 GCA_021792355.1 Thermoplasmata archaeon
TACGATGTTGCGAGAACAATCAGGGGAATCCCATCGATAAACAGAATGATCAATAATTCATCCTTCTCCAAAATTATGAACGGTATTTTTAATGTCAGGACCGTGGATCTGACCTCCAAATTTTGGAATATCGGGAATATCGCGAAAGACTACGATGTCATACACCTTGTCGATGAAGTGATGTCTCCAAATCAGCAGTTTGTCGACCTGAAAAAGAAGTGTGTCATGACCGTATGGGAAAATATTCCGTTCAATCCCATGACAGTATTAAAAAAACCAACCTCCGCATCCTGGAATAAGATTAAGTCAAGAATAGATCACTTCGCTCCCGTTTCTGAAGACTCTGCCTATATGCTCAGACTGAACGGTATAGACGAAGACAGAATTACAAAGGTGCATCCCGGAATAGACACAGATTTCTTCAGGAGGACTGTAGAGAAAGATCTTGAGAAACTCATTAATCCCGATGGAAAATTTTTACTGCTTGGAGTTGGAAGGGTGGTGTATGAAAAAGGGCTAACCTTCACCCTCAGAGCTCTGAAGAAACTGAAGGAGAGCGGAAGAGATGTCCTCTATGTTCACATAGGATCCGGAAACAAGAAATTCAGGGAATATCTGATGAAGCTATCGGATCTTCTCGGAGTGAAAGACAGCGTAAAGATGATCGGAAGCGTTCCGTACGGAGAAGTACAGAAATACTATTCCATGGCAGATGCTTTCATTCTGGCAAGTATCCCGAATTTATACTGGGAAGAGCAGCTCGGCTATGCAACCCTTGAGTCTATGGCCTGTGGAACTGTTCCCATTGTGAGTGATAATACCACCACCCGTGAAGTGGTCCCCTACGGTTGCGGTTTCAGGATACCGGCCGGCAACGTTCAGTCTTTGTGTGAATCTGTGGAGCGCATAATGGATTCCCCGGAAGAATCAAGAAGAATGAGAGATAACGGTATCAAGCACGTTAACGATGAATACAGCGCAAAGAATACTGCCAGGTTGTACAAAGAGATCTACGAGAGAATAGTGTTATGATTAACAGGACATCTGAATAACACCGGCTCTTTGAGTGATATTATCGTTTTCCATTTGTATAGCTGATACTGTAGGAATGATATAAATTGCAAGGAAGCTGAAAAATAAAATATTATTGAATGAGAGTTTATCCGGTAGTGAGTGTTGAACTTAAATCGCAGGTAGGATCCCGAAATTTTAATTCACTTTCCAGCCCTCCGTCGCTTTCCGCCATGATTAATGATCTTTACGTTTCGCGCTCGTTCGATCAGATAGCACGCTTCTATGACTATTTCCACGATTCCGGCGATCTTTCCAGCTGGATGCATGACAGACCCAAAGGCAATAGCGAAATCGTTACCTTCGAAGGAAACGTGAAAGATATCTGCGTTGTTGTTCCGACGATCTCGTCCTCATCAGATTTTGCCAAAAGGATTTTGAAGGAGACATTCAGGGGTCTAACAGTAATCTTCGTTGAGAGCGGGCGATCGAATCCGTTTTTTAATTTTTCACATAACTGCAATACTGGATTTCAGGAGGCCTTAGAGAGGTTTGATCCTGAATGGATAATTTATTCCAACGATGACATGGTCCCTGTGGATCAGTCAGAAAGGTTAGTCCAGCAACTGTCAGTCGATGAAATCAAATCGAAAGATTTTGTCTTCTCAGGTTATCCTTCCCGGTACCATTCTTATGTTTCCAATTTTGTTAGACCAAATATTTTAAACAATCTCCTCAGTCCCTTCAGAGACGATGAGGAAAGGACAATCAGGAAAGTGGAAAAACGCGTTCGAATAGAATATCTCCCCGTTTGGACAGGAAATTCCTCTGTTCTCGAATTACTGTCACACATGATTCTACACAGATCACTGGGGAAGATTATCAACATTGGGAGTTTTGGTATTTTCAACAGCAAATTTGTCAGAGAAGAGAAGGGTATAGTTTTTGACGAAACCTTTGTTAATGGACTGGAGGATGTTGATTTCAGCATGAGGGTCCTACGAGATAAGCTTAATGTTGGATTCATAAAATATCGAATAGATGATGTTGTAGGTGGAAGCAGCACAAAAGGTAATGTAAGATTTCTCCAGTTGCTTGCTGACTATGCATATTTCAATCAAAAATACCCTCTCGGAAATGTTCAGGATATCACACGGAACGCGAAGTATGTATACGGTTTTTCTCCCGCATAGGGAAAGATCAAATTTACCTGATTTCAAAACAATGGAATCATAAGGATAAACATACCAGGCGGCGTATTATTTAGCATATCTTACCCTGTATTTCCCGACATTTTTGACGTAATGCTCCACGGTAAACTTCAACGCATCGCTGAAATTGTGCTTTGACTTCCATCCCAGTTTCTCCTCTATCTTTTTCGGATTTATGGAATACCTGACATCATGGCCGGGTCTGTCTTCAACGAACTCTATCAATTTTTCTGGTAGGTTCAGTATTCTGAGTATTTCCTTCACGACGTCTATATTCCTCTTCTCGCTTCTTGAACTCACAAGATAGGTTTCCCCAACTTTACCTTTCCTGAGCACCAGATCAAGAGCAGTACAGTGATCCTCAACAAATATCCAGTCTCTGATCTGTAATCCATTCCCGTACACTGGAATTTTCTTTCCATCTATTGCGTTAAGTATGGTTTTAGGTATCAGTTTCTCCGGATGCTGGTTAGGGCCGAAATTGTTGCTGCAGTTTGATATCGTTGCCTTTATGCCATAGGTGTTGACATATGACCTCACAAGGAAGTCAGCTGCGGCCTTTGTGGCTGAATAAGGATTCCGAGGGTTGTAAGGAGAATGTTCGCCAAAGCTGTCGCTCGAATTTAAAGGCAAAGAACCGTAGACCTCGTCTGTCGATACCTGATGGAATCTGAGATCGTACTTTCTAACATATTCCAGCAGGTTGAAGACTCCCATATAGTTGGATTGGAGAAATTGTTCTGGGGAGCTAATCGAATTG
>JAJYUV010000126.1:0-1558 GCA_021792355.1 Thermoplasmata archaeon
TGAAACTTTGAGTCTTAAAATTGTCTTTATTGGTCTTCATTGCGATTAATTTATTGAATATTAATATATAAGAATTTACCAGATATCTATGCCTTAGGTGAACTTTCTGTCTGCATGTATTTCTATTTCTTGGCAACACACGTATATTCATAAATGACCTTGACGCTATTGAAACATTTAGGGAAAAGGATGCTTTTTGTGCTATAACTGGTACATATGGAATACCTGATAATTTAGAATCGACCTGTCTTATGGCAAAAGCAGATACACATTTATCTTCCAAATGGTTATGATTCATGATGAACGTTCTAGTCACTGGAGGTTCAGGCTTCATAGGAAGGAATATAGTCAAGATGCTGAAGGAGGAGGGCAATACAGTTGGTACCTATGACATAAGGGACAAGAATTCCGTTTCAGATTACCACATAATGAGCGACGTCCGGAATTTGAAAATGCTTGAGAAGGCATGCAGCGGAATCGATTACGTTTTCCATCTAGCTGCCGTGACTTCACCGCCTGAATTTGAGAACCTGACCGGAGAGGGGTATGAAGTAAACGTGATGGGTACGTACAACGTCCTTGCAGCTAGCGCAAAGAACAACGTGAAGAGGGTAATACTTGCTTCTTCCTCCTCAGTATATGAAGATATCAGGGAGGCTGCAAGGGAATCTATGATACAGGAAACATATCAGAATTTATATCCGCTGAGCAAGAGAATAGGTGAGGTCACTGCTGCATTGTTCAATAATTTTAAGCTGGAGACAGTGACGCTAAGATATTTCAGCACATACGGCAAGGGCGAAAATAGCAAGGGAGAAAGTTCGAGCGTTATATGGAAGTTCATTGAAAGTATCAGGAATGGGAAGAAACCCGTGATATATGGAAACGGTACGCAGAGCAGGGATTTCATATTTATAAAGGACGCAGCAAGAGCATCCATACTTGCAATGAAGAACGGGAAAGCAGGAGATGTCTACAATGTTGGAACAGGAGTTAGTACTGATTTTAACAGAATTTTCGAAATAATAAAGGGAGAGATGAATTATGAGGGAACTGTGGAGTACGTTCCAACACCAATCAAGAACTACAGGCGGTTCACTCAGGCGGACCTATCACACACTAAAGATCACCTGAATTTCATTCCTGAATTCGACTTGTTGACTGGCATTAGGGAGACGATAAAAGCGTTGACGGAAAAATAGACGGAAAAATGAAGGATTTTAGAGACCGATGATATCCATTTCATAATTGAAAATCTCAACCTTTTAGAACAAGAGAATGTTGTTCATTCCTAAATTGAATCTGAAATTTCTGGAATGATGATAGATACCCGGAATACTTTAGGTATATGTGAGAATGGGTGGAAGTTTTAGGAATGTGAATTCAGTTGAGATGTGTGACCATTATCCTTCTTTTGGATCCATCAATTCTTATCCTGTACTTCCGTGCTTCTGAACTATAACCTCCTTCAATCATCTTGATATTTTCAATTTTAAATCTCATTTACTACCCAGTTCCTCAAGTGGCCATGTCCCAATTCTGACTTTGCAAACATTTA
>JAJYUV010000126.1:1568-2963 GCA_021792355.1 Thermoplasmata archaeon
TGATTGGGGCGATATTCGCTGGAGGGTACGGAAAGAGAATGCAATCAGTCGATCCAGAACTCCCGAAAGTACTGCTGCCCCTTAGAGACGATTTCGTTATACTAGACAAGCAACTCTACGATTTTGAATCTGCGGGATTGAATGAAGTATATATGCTAATAGGCTACAAGGGAGATACCATAGTGAAAAGGTACGGCACCCAATGGAATGGAATCAGGATTCACTATCTAAGGGAGAAGGAACCAATGGGGACTCTTTGGGCACTGCGCAACCTGTTTTCAAATATTGAATCAGATGTACTTCTTAGGAATGGTGATACTGTTTGTGATGTTGATCTTGGAAAATTCATAAAATATTCTCACTCCAAAGGAAAACTTGCAACAATGGTAGTGGTTAGGATGAGGAGTCCTTTCGGAATGGTCTCAGTAGAAGGGAATACTGTTAAGAAATTTGATGAGAAACCTTTACTTCCATATTATGTGAATGGAGGCACGTACCTACTTAGGGGAGAAGTAAAATCCATCTTAAAGAGAAATTTTGCTGATAGAGGCATAGAAGGATCGCTATTCAAATCGCTTGCTTCTAAAGGTGAGATTGCAGCCTACAAATATAGGGGATTCTGGAAGCCTGTTGACACTGTCAAGGACTACGAAGAGATAAAGAAAATATTCATTGAAAGGAAGTTCTGAATTCTGGACTGAATTCATATATGCATGCCGATTCCAAAGATTGCTTTTAGCTCTTACAACATTCAGATTCTTTCGCCTTTCAGATTGAAACAACACAAAGGGACTATAGGCAGGTCAGAGTTATTTTATACCCCATAGATATTTCTCACTGTGAAAGACAAGAAAATACTTGTTACCGGCGGTGCTGGATTCATAGGCAGCAATCTGGTGGAAAGTCTGTACAGCGATAATGAAGTCACGGTACTTGACAATCTTCACACTGGAAAGAAGAGCAACATTAAGGGGGCAATAGAGAACGGAGTTGCTTTCGTGAAGGGCGATGCAAAGGATGTGAAGAAGATGAAAGAAGATTTCGATTACATCTTCCACCTAGGCATCTACTCCGCATCTCCAATGTACAGAGACAACCCAGATCTAGTGGGTGAGGTAATACATGGCATCACCAATGTCCTGGAATACGGCAAGGAACACAATATACCAATAGTCTTCGCCTCCACCTCTTCCATTTATAACGGAATAACCCCGCCGCACAAGGAAAGCGTTATTCCTGGGGTCACTGATTACTATACTGAAGCCAGAATAGCCTGTGAAAGGCTTGGTGAGTTATATGCCAAGCTCCATGATGTGAATGTTGCAGCCATGAGGTTCTTTTCCGTTTATGGGTACAACGACATAGGGAAAGGAGTGTATTCAAACCTGCTGACGC
>JAJYUV010000007.1 GCA_021792355.1 Thermoplasmata archaeon
AAATAGCGGGGGATGGATTTGAACCATCGATCTACGGGTTATGAGCCCGTCGGGGTACCTGGCTGCCCTACCCCGCTTCGAGTTGCAGATGTCGGTACCTTATTTATGTTTTTGTGAGATATTTCCAAGAGGAATATCAAGAAATTTTCCCATTGACCAATGTTTTGGATGCCGCTTTAGCGAGTCCCCAGACACTATACACTTCACAATAGGAGCAACCTAGGCCAACAATCTCTCTTGAACCTGGTTTCATCAGGTGTTTGGGTACATTCATGATTAAGATTTTAATCGCTGTATTTAGTGAAAAAACTTTTTAACTACCATAGTATAATTTCGACAGAATAAATATGACGGCTCAAAAAGAACCGCCTTCAAAGGCGTTGGTTTTTACTGCGGTGATAATCACTTTGCTGCTCAGTTTCTCCTTTGCTTTCGGCGCTGATACAACAGCAGGTCATTCGATAAACAATACCTCTGCCCAACCGAATCTTATTCCTAATGTAGGCCAGTCACCTCTTCCCTCGGGTCAACAGGTAAATGTGCTTTCTGCCTACCAGAACGAGCCTGCACCGATGGGAATAGCCGACTATGGGATTGGACAGAACGGTCTGCCATATTCATACGTCACTTCTGCATTCCAGGGTGCAGTTACCGTAAACTCTCTACAGTCAGTTACCTCTACAACACACAGTACTGAAATGACCTTTCAGTTGAACGTAAACATGTACTTCTTCGTGAATCAGTACACCTATTACGTTTACTGGATCCAGGACGTTGCTATCCTGAATACTTCCAACGGCAATATCCTCTTCATAGACAACATATGGAATGTTTCTTCCTCCGGAGCTTCTATGTACAATTCCACCGTCCTAGGAAACGGAACTGTCAGTCTTTCTGGGAATCAATACTTCTATTACGATTTTGCAAATACCAACCTTCCGGGCGATAACGTGTCCATAAGTCAGGGTACTACCTTCTACATGGAGACTGACACTTTCGTAAATTCTCAGGGTTTCCCTGAGGTGGACTTCCTTTACAACGATGGATATGGATGGATTACCTATGATAACGCCAGGTTGATCTTTGCTCCGCATCCGTACAGCACTCCTTATTTCCTCGTTGACGGGAAGAGTTATGAACCGAACGGATACTCTTTCTACGATGCCGAGCTAATCATGGGTGGCCCGGGGGGAGGCAGTCAGACTGAATTACTGACTTCGGAGGTCAATCTGGAACTGAAGTACTGGAACGGGAACAACTTCCAAACTGTCCAGAATGCATTCAACTTCGGGAGCGATACCGCAGAAGGCGTTTTCAACGCAGTCAGCGCGGGATATTTCAATGCCGGCGGAGGCCTGTATGCAAATGTGGCAAGTGGGAGCGGCTCTCTCAGCTATCTTTGGTTCAGTTCGCAACTCTCAGATCTGCGAATATTCTCCAACGTAGCAGATGGATCAATAATTCTCGGGGGAACTTCCGCAACAGACTTTATCGATGGATTTGCAAATCTGACTATCTATCCGGGCACTTATTTAGTAGAAATATACAACTATGCTACTGGGCAGACAACGAGCCTTGGAAACCATACATTCGCCGCGGGAACGGCATATTCCCTCGCCGCATCCGTATATGAAGTTGAATTCCAGGAAGTAGGATTGCCTCTAGGATCAATTTGGTACGTTAACGTGACTGGCCAATCCTCCTCGGGACCAATTAGCGGAAGCACCTACTTCATTGCCCTGGCTAACGGATCATACAGTTACTCTGTATCAACTACGAACAAAAACTTCTATCTTACATCCTATACGGGGAGCTTGACTGTAGCGGGAATAGCAATTAGTGAGACCGTCCACTTTCTAGAAAAGACATATCAGGTGACGTTCATAGAGCAGGGGTTACCAAGCGGTCAGTCATGGTACGTCAATATGACCAACGGGGATTCTTTCGGGCCTATCACTTCGCCATCGTTCATTGCAAACCTGTCAAACGGTTCCTATTCATATTACATAGCAACTAATGATAAAATCTACAAAGCCTCAGGAGGTTCTTTCTCCGTAAGCGGCTCCCCAGTTTATCAGGCTGTGACTTTCACTGAAGTGGAGTATGTAGTGACATTCTCGGAGTCCGGACTTCCGACAGGAACTACATGGGGTGTCGTGTTCAACGGAAGCGCAGTCACATCGACAAATAGCACGATTGCCATCAAAGAACCGAATGGAAGCTACGAATACCACGTTCAGACAGTGAACGGGTACAACTCCTCACCAAATTCAGGAGTGGTGACAGTCAGCGGCAGTTCGGCGAGTAACTCAATTGACTGGAGCGTTGCCATCTATTCTCTCGCAGTCGAGCAAAGTGGAATACCTAACGGAACGAAATGGTCCGTGACACTTACAGGGACTGCATTCAACGGCCAGAACATCAACATAACACTCAACTCTACGACCAGTGGGGTGAGATTTGAGGTACCAAACGGCACTTATTCCTACAGCATCCACCTTCCATCAGGATATAGCGCTAAATCCAGTTCCCAACTGACAGGCAGTGCAACTGTCTCCGGCTCTTTGTCCAAACTGTCCGTTCAGGCACAGCAGAATACCAACTGGATTCTAATCATCTGTATAGTCGTGGTGGTTCTGGTAGTAGTTGGACTTGTATTTGTAACGATTAGAAGGAAGAAGTAGATACTTCTTCCTCATTTTATTTTTATAGTTTCTGAATAATAGCGAGAGAATAACCAAGATAGACCATTGGAGGTTGCTTCTCAGTTGAATACCAAATGTGTGTCTGTAAAATGTGACGAAAATAAAGAAGAATGTAATTTAATTCCTCAGAATTTCTTCCCCGTATTCATTATTGCCACTGCAGGGGGTGCAACAGCAGTCACTGCAAGTACTAGAATCACTATCTTAGGTGTGAAAACCACTCCGCTCGTGCATGTTACCTGGATGTAGATCCCGGTATAGGTATGACAGAAGTTGTCTGAACCTGGTGAACAGGTCATATCATCCTTGAATGATTTGGAAATCCTTATCCTAATGAATCTGTTTCAGAGTGATGATAGGGGCGTTACTTGCTGGGGGATATGGCAAAAGGCTTCAGTCCGTTGCTGCGGATGTTCCAAAAGTCTTGCTTCCTTTGAAGGGAGATTATTTGATCTTGGACAGGCAGCTTTCAGACTTCAAGAAGGCAGAGGTGGACGAGGTCTACCTTCTTACTGGGTATAGAGGGGACATGATAGAGAAACGATATGGTGAGGAATGGAAGGGAATCGCTATCAAATACCTCAGAGAAGAGCAACCCAAGGGAACTCTCTGGTCCGTAAAGAACCTCTATACAAACGTAAATTCAGACATTATTCTAAGAAACGGTGACACATTGTGCGATGTCGACCTAAGGGAATTTATCAGATTCTCAAAAAACAAGGATACTCTTGCAAGTATCGTAGTGACGAAAATGCGGAGTCCGTATGGATTAGTATACATGAGTGGAAGCAGAGTTTCAAAATTTGTTGAAAAGCCTCTGCTCAATCACTATGTCAATGCAGGGACGTACTTTCTGAGGAAGGAACTTGGACATGTAATGAAGAGGAATTTCAATTCTAAGAATTTCGAAGTATCTGTCCTGAAGTCTCTAGCACCGAAGGGAGAGTTGACAGCCTACAGGTTCAATGGATTTTGGAAACCCATTGACAATCCGAAGGATTATGAGGAGGCCAGGGAAATATTCTCCAACAGGAATGTCTCGCAGGATTGAGCTTATAGGCAATAAGGCGTCTTACTTGTGTTCAGAATCATACAGAAATATCAAAGCAGCTTGGAATACGCTGGAAAACAATATAATATCTCCTAACGCTGAGATTCATACGCAACAAGGGAAGCGTGGTTTTCCTTAGACCACCTTGAGTAGGGAAGACTTATCCGTCGGTTGCAATAGCAATGAAGGCTATATAGTCTTTCACTGTATATTACGTCCCAGCAATAAAGTTCGTTTAGCGCTCAAGAAGGACTACTATCTGAACATGCTAGATTGCCGACTATCGACATACTCGAAGTTCTATCTCATGATAGTGGATGAGATTAGTTATCTGCCACTAACGAAGGATGAGGGCAATCTATTCTTTAAGTTCATTTCGTCGAGATATGAGATGAGGTCTACTATATTCAAATCAACAATTCCTTTTCTGAATGGAGAGAGGTGCTTGGAGACCGGGTGATGGCGTCTGAAGCATTGAATCGAATTCTCCACCACTGCACAACAGTGACCATAAGGGGAGATTCCTATAGGCTCAAGGACAGGAAGAAGATAGCATTGCAGACACTCAGAGAATTGAGGAAGGATGGTAAAGTTATAAAGACAACTGGAAAATTTTATTTTCCCAACATTGTTCAATTTTCAAGTGGCTTTTACATTCCATCCCTATGTGAATCTTTCCCGCTGGGGCGGGAGTAATGACAACTTCCCGAAAGGAACAGGAAGACCACAGATCAACAAGCCTCTCCTGATAAGAGCTTAATTTCTATTTATGATCCAGTCCTATATTCTTTTCAGTGAAAACATCATCAATGGCATCATGGAAATCCGTTTTTAGTACAGAATAGAAGTGTCCCTCGGTTCCATAGAAACCAGTTCTTCCGTCAAGGGTGACGTAGTCAGGGACTGAAGGATGATCATTTCCAACAACCGTACCGCCTTTACAACTCATATGCATCCTTCACTAATACCTTATAGGAGGGTATTTAAAGATTCTTTTGGAATGGCCGCTTTCAAAATAAAGGAAAAAGGCTACAAGCTCTTTTTGGGAAAATCAGGTTAGGTACAGTTGTAGGGCGAAGGGCACAATTACGCCTTCAAGGGATGGAGATGATGAGACTAGTAACAGGTAGTCTAGGAAGGAAGGCGAATTTTTTAGGTTGACGGAAAGAGAGAATGTGATACCGTTTCCTTCCCCCGAAGCGAATGGGACGGGAGTTGAGGTCAGATACGACGTAGGATGAACGGAATTCATTGAAACTTGAGGGTATGAAGTACCTCCAGAGGTAGCGTTCAAGTATAAATTATTCAGATTAGACCAAGATGAGGACGGAAAGCTACCATTTTGCAGGATAGCGTAAAGCTGAACAGGGGAGGAATCGTTGAATCTTACGGTCACGAAGATGTTTGTCTGATATCCAGAGGATAGAGACGCAGTGAAGTTGGTATTCGTAGAGTCGTTAGTGACAGTAATATACGCAGTAAAAGCACCAGGAGCTGAAGCAGTATAACCAGTAACTGTTCCAACAGAATAGGGGTAAGTACCGTTATCTTCATTAAAAGAAATTGACGTTGTGTCGGAAAACTCCTGGATAAAGTTCAGGGTGACACTCCAAGTTGTTCCTGACGAAAGCCCACTTTCTGTAAAGGAGACCGAGTATTCTGGGACGAATGTGACGGTTGGAGACAGTGTTCCTCCGCTCACACTGAAATATGGAGGAGAAATGAGGTACATGGACGAGGGGTCTCCGGATGAAATTCCGTCTAGGCTGTAAACGTAAGAATACGTTCCATTTATCAGGTCCGCAGTGAATGTAGATGTATCTATCACCCCGGAGGTATAAGGCGAACTGGAAATACTCCAAGATGTGTATTTCAAGTAAAGCCCAGATTCAGTCACCGCTATCCCGTATTCGGGAGCGAATGTTACGGAGAATGATGTAGTGAACGAGCTTACCAATATAGTAGCAGGCGAAATAGCGTAGACAGCGGTAGGGTCTGGGCTTGATTTTGCGTATCCTATCGTGTACGACCCGTTGATCAGGTAGAATACCTTCGACGGCATGCCAATCTGCCCAGAATTGAATGACGTAGATGATACTGACCAGGTCGTTCCTTTGCCTATGTAAAGGCCGGTTTCAGACACCGTTACAGAGTATTCTGGAGTGAAAGTTACGTCGATAGTGGACTGAGGCCCGCTTAGAATATAGGAAGGCAGGGATATCTCATAGGCCACCACTGGCGTCCCGGAACCGAGGCCGTAGGCAATATCGTAAGTTCCGTTAGGGAAAGCTGCCGAGAAAGAGGAAGTGGTTATCTTACCCGAGGCAAATGATGAGGAATTGACGAACCATGAATCGTATGAAAGGTAGATGCCGCTTTCCGAGAATGTTGCGGAGTATTCAGGCGTGAACGTGACCGAAACTCTGGCTACTGCACCGTTGATGGTTATGGGGGAAGAATATGACGACTCGATATATGAGGTTGCCACTGAAGTCCCAATCCCGTATTGGATGGTGAAAGAGTATGAGCCATTCTGCAAATATAATGAATAAGAAGACTGGGTACCTGTCATGGCCCCGGATGACTGGAAAGTCGAAGAGTTGACATACCAGTAACTCTTGGCATAAAGACCAGATTGTGCGAATGTGATCAGGTACGCGATAACCACATTGAGGTAATAGGATATCGAATAATTTATGACGTTTGTATTAAGAAAATCTGAATTGAAAATTACGGTTAACACACTCAAAGAACCAGTAAAGGAGCCAGACGTTAATGCACTCTCCGTCACTGAATTGTATGTGGCGTTAGATATCAGCTTGGAGGACCAGTTAAGATAGAAGCTTATCGTGTTAAGAGGAAGTGTAAAGGACGAGGAAATGGATTTGTAGTCGTACAACCATCCAAACAAAAAATCCTTGGCGGGAGATTGGGGGTAATTATTGGCAGACATCTGGTTCACCCCTATGCTACTATTATCAATTGTCTGTAGGGCAGTCGGTGCCTGCGTGCCCCCCTGGAAGTAGGCCGCCCCATTTGGAGTCAGTGTCACGTTGAGAGACGTTACGACGCACGCTTCGCTGACATTCCATTCGGGGGCAAACTGTGTGAATTGATAACTTGAACCATGTGCGGTTACGTTAAAGAAATGCTTCCACGAATATGATCCAGTACTTGCCGTTGTAATGTTTGCATATACTGTCCCCAGAGTAAAATCTGAGTGAGCCCCAGAACCGTATCTCCCATTCTGAAATTGAAGTTCTCCATTTATTCTAAGGTCAATTGTGCCGTTGAATGAATAAAGATTGTTTATAGCGATCACCGCTGTGGCTCGTTCAAAATATTTACCATTAGGCATGTATTCTTTAAACGCGGTAGCAGGGATATTAGTAGGATTCGCAGTTGTATTATTTGTTGCCCACAGCTTGATTGTGGTCACAGGAGTTTTAGAATAGGTAGACAAAGGGATGGGTGGAAGGCCAGAAAGAGATGACAGAGGAGCTGAAGGGGAAAATGTTACCGGGACGGAATCTCTTGATCCGGAAACGGTCGTACTTCCGCTGAGCGTACCGTTCTGGAAACTAACTTTGGATGAATTGAAGAAGGCTGGAGGGGAAACTCCGGTGGTATAAGTGTTAAAAGAGTAGACAATGCCTGAAGATGCACCTCCGGTGACGAGTAGAAACGTAAGGAATAACGAAAGGATTGCCAACAGAGCAAGGTGACGTCGTCTGAGCAAATTCAAACCAAAGAGATATCTGTGAAAGAATGTCTTGATTATTATCCCTATCGGGCTAACTTCTAAGGACATACCACACCACCTAAGCTCCACGTGGTAAGCTGTCCCCCATAACTTGCCGATCTGTTCGAGACATAAGTTATTGATTGGACGGGTATTGCCATCTTTGAAGCTGCACAACAAACAGAAATGCTGAAGCTACTCTGGACCTTAGAGACAGTGAGTGCATAAAAGTTTAACTTGCCCTTATACTGCGTCCAGTTGAAACCAGGCCATGCAGCATCAGAAGGAAAGCAGTAGTTGCTTGTGCGGTTAGTTTGGGCATAAACAGCTATCGTATAGTCTGAGTAGCTGGTTATGGGGTTAACAAAGTATGAAGGAGACATTATTCCAGAGAAAATGGAGGCCTTATCTAGCTTGAACGTTGTGCTATCAAGAGAGCTGGAAAAAGTACCATAGTTAGTGTACTTACAAGAGTAATACCTGTCAAGTGAATGTCGCATTACCGTGACATTTACAACTGACCATGCTCTAAAAGTTACTGCGAATGAGATATAGGCCACATTTACAGTAAGGTTTCCTTTCAACAATCTATCAATGAATGTCTGGGTGTTATTGTCTAATAATGCAGACTGCCTGTCAGCGGCACTACATATAGAATACTGGTCAGGAACATAGACATCTCTTGATAATGTAATGAAAATAAATGTTGCGACCCCAGTACTGGACGGTACCCGATTCTCTGAATTATTGAGACTCATACCAGCACCCGATGATCGGGTGAGCCCGTTCATACAGGCTCAACTTCAGATCATCCTCTAGGTGAAATTGTACAATACGGTGAAACTGCTGGATACAGTAGCTGAGGCTACCTCGAAGCTAAGGTACAGCACAGGTCCGGCAGTGGTTCCAACGCCAGTCGGTAAATTCAAAGTTATGGTCGTTCCAGAGGACGATATGACTGTTCCGGGGGAAGAGTAAGTTGCAGTTCCCGATGTATCGTAGTACATAGTAATCTGGGATGCACTGGGGGCTGTAATAGTGACGGTGACTGTTGTACCAGTAGGCACGCTGGAGTTATAGATTTCCAGTACGTCTAGAAGGTAAGTGCTCCCGGAATCCTGAGTACCATTGATGTAGATAGTGGCTCCGCTTGCTATGTCGGAGGGGGAAGTGGATTCTTTTGCGTGGAAGAGGCCCATGTCGTTGGCTACAGTATATTCGGGGCCATATGTCAAATATATATTTGGTGCAGCAGCTGTGCTGCTTGTGCTATAGTTGTAGACCACGGCAACTGTACCTGAAACAAGGGTAGGAACTAGTATAGCCAAAAAGAACAACCACTTTGCTTTTTTGAGTACTATACTAACCCCGGTTTTTGCATAATCTTTCTTAATGTTCTTCATGGAAAGTCCAATTTTGGAAGTGCTTTGGTCTATTTAAATATTAATAAATAAATTTTGAGAATGTCAAGACTCTCTTGATAGAGGATGACAGCAATGATGCCAGTATGACATCCTCAGTAGACCTTCCTTCGTCTTGAATCTGTGTTTTAGAAGTTAGGATATCACGGAGAAGTGCCTCTCTGCAATTCTAGTTGTCTTTTCAACTTCACTGTCCTTCAAGTAGAGGAACACCTCTCTCCTGTTCTCCTCTAAGGATCAAAGGAATTTTGAAATGATTGTGTTGTCGCAGTGATATCTGTTCAAGATTCGGTAATGTGCTGGACAGTCTCACCCTCAGGTTCCCCCTCTATTCCCTCCCTTAGGGAGAATGATTTGCCCTATCTTCTCTTCCGACAGGTCATGAATGATCTCTTCAGCGATTTTCCAGTCTTGGAGTCCTTGAGTAACACCCTGTAGTGTTCCACTCCCTGAATATAGGAATACTGCTCGTCATAGACAAAATACCCAGAACTCTCGTACTTTTCGTGAGGTATAGATGGTAGGTTGTTACGGACTGTCTCTTGGAATATCCTCATGTTGAGAAAGTCGAGGAAGAAAGACTTCACATTCCTGAGGGAAGTCCTCACCTTTCCCTTTACTGTTTTCTCCCTAGTTTCATTGGAGAAGTAGTTGCCGTACCCGAAGTAGGAGGGTCTTGCTTAAAATGATTGGCCACAGTCGTTGCACATGTACTTTTGCACTATAATTGGCTGCCCTGTCTCAAGCGTTCTGACAAAGGCTCCGTTCTTTGATACGTTGGAGGAGAGGCACACACGACAGAGAGGGTCTTTGTAAAAAAGAAGGTCCATTTCCTCTTTAGGGGGTATTGAAACATCAGGAATGTTCACGTCCTTCGGAGTGGATGGACTCTTACCAGTGAAATCGTCCAGGTTGGTTGTGATTATTCTCTTCTTGATGAATGTATATCTGTGAATCTTCACGGTACATTAACATCCGGGTATATTTCATGCTTTCTCATACCAATAATAGTAGTGTTCAAAACCGATTGAACATTACAGATTCAACTTAGAACATTTTTTTCATAAAATAATTGACATTCTCTAAATTTTATGACAGATTTAATTTTATAATCAAGCATAATTTCCAAAGAGTAATAAACTAGCTGTCCTGCATTTTTTTTTCCGTTAGTGTGCCAGCGCTACCCTCATCCGCCTCGTCTGAGAGATTTATTTTCGCGGATATCCCTCGGAATGCCCATACGCTCATTACATACCCACCCATAGATGTGGCTACTAAGAGCGGGAAGTAATGCCAGATCTCCTGGACGATATTGGAAATTGCACTTATGCTGGCAAGACCGGGGTGTATGATCCTTGACGCGTAAAGGAAAGGTATCCATAGAAATGAAGAAAAAAGACCAGTTCCTATGTTATGCCATGTTGAAAGTTGGGTGACATCTGGAGTGTCCTCGGTAAGATAAGCCATTGAGACAAAGAGTTTCCAACTCTGCAACGAAAGAATTCCGTATGAGATCGCAAACATTGCCGGTACCAAGCCCGCCAGAACGATCATTTCCCCCAACGAAAGAATGGGAAGTTCCCAGTATGTTGTCCACCCTTCAAGGTATATAATTCCAGTCACAACGGTAGAAACGGAAGCAACTATCACGAGAATGATCGTCCAGCGTTTGGTGGAATTATATAATTCGCGGTGCTTAGGGAATGAAGTGGAGAGATGAGAGAAGGCCATGGACATTGAAAGGTAACCTACAGACAAGACAACCAATTCCAGAATGCCGAATATTATTGGCAACAGTGTGGAAAAGTAATAGTTTAACTGAAGACCCCCGAATGCCTGTGATGGCAGCCTAGAAATCAAGAAAACACCAGAAAGAAATGCGCCGAAAACATATCCGGCCGAAATGGTGCTCGCAGAGAATTTGAGGTTGGAAAGATGTTGTAATTCCGCTTTGACTTCCTGGAGAATTGACGAACTTCCAATTGTAACGATACTGTACTTCTGTACCAGACTCAATTCCGCATCATCAAGGCGCCTATCGGCTAACAGCACCTTCAGGTTTATTCCGCAATCTTCAGCAATTTCATTGAACACGGCAAGGTCCTCCACCAGATTCTCAGGAATTCCGTTGAAAACAGCAATTCTTTTAGCTTCGCTCCTGTTAGAAGTCAAGATCAGATCAAATTTCCTTTCAATACCAGATTTACCTATGACCACAGGGTCGTATTCCGCTTTGTAATCTTCCCTGAACGAGAACTTGTCAGCTATCCTTACGACGTCTGCCTGTGCTATTGACATTGTCCAAAACTGTATTTATTGCATGATTATATATTTATGCTGAACTAGAGAATATTTGGAATAACCCTTGCTGAATGGCGGATTTTCTATGAGGAAACACTTTGCACATGAAGATGATAGCAAACACAAATTATCGCAATGACCATATTTAATGTTCTTTGCCTGGACTTTAGTTGAGTTCCCCTAGATTCAATAGTTCCTTACCTTCCCCGTTTCCCTGTCCAGTATGACATCAAATCTTAGCCGTGATATTGTTCCCCCTTCTCGATCCTCCTGCAGAATGTCAATGTAATGTTCTTAATACTACAAGGCAACAACATGTTTCTATTACCAGACTCGGTAAAACACAAGTCAATCAGGATACTGTAGTATTACTTTAGGGTAAAGAGATGATTAAATTCAATCGAGAGGGTGCAGACAGCTTGCATAAAAAGTCAATAAGAAAAATAAAGAGGAATATATTTAGTCAAATCTTCAGAACTTCTTCCTTGTATTAGCCATTGCCATTGCTGAGAATGCAACTGCTATTACTGCTAGCACAAGAATCACTATCTCTAGTATGAAAACCATTCCGGTCGTGCTCGTTGCCTGGGTGTTTGCCTTTATTGTTCCAAGACTGGTCTGTATAGTTGCGATACCGTTAGAGACGCTAGTAACGTTTCCCGTGAACGTTCCCAGATCGGTCTTGATTGTTGCAAGATTGCCATTGCTGATCGTCACCGTTGCGTTGATATTGTTGATTGTCGTACTGAATACTCCAACTGCAGTTGAGATCTTTGCAGTATCGCCGTTTAGAGCAACTACAGTCGAATTCAGGGAGCTTAGTGACGTCGAGACCTGTCCTAGAGTAGTCTGAAGGGTTACGACTCCTGAGTTGATAGATGTTACAGTCGCGTCTATAGTATTAAGGGATGCCTGCATGGTTCCGAAGGCTGTCGTTATCTGTGCCACACTGTTCTGGATGCTTGTAACTGATGCATCAAGTTGAGAAACTGGTACCGAAAGAGTGGCGTTGATATCAGTCTCCAGAGTGGCAATCTGAGATTGCGATATGCCAAGCACCAAAGCACCATTCCCCGAGACGAGTCCAAGATAATCACTCTGAGAATTTGGGAATCGTTCCGTAAGCGTTGCGTACCCTGTTTGGGTACCGGGTGTCGTTGCAAAAGTATAGCTGCCAGAAGCAGTCTCGTTGGCCCATAATGTCAGTTGATAGTAGGACCCCGGATTAGAATTTGGCATTAGGAATGATCCAGCAAGTTCGCCCGTGGAGAGTAGCATTGCAGGAACCGATGCATACGGGGTTCCGTTCAGATTTACTGTGACCGAATAAGTCGGAGTCGACCCCGCCGTAAAACCCGAAGGGAACGAAGGCGTTCCCATTCCTGATACTGTGAATTGGACCAGCTGACCTGGGAATGCAAAGTTGCTGTCTGTGACAAGGGTGAGATCTGGGTTAGCAGTCACTTCAAATCCTGCAGATTCCACCGGAATAGTCGATCCAGCCGGAACGACAGTTACAGTATGCGTTCCCGGAACTGAGGTAGGAACGTAAAAATATTCCGTTCCTGCGGCAAGATTTGTTCCAGTAAAAGAGTTCTCAAATGTAGCTCCAAAGTAAACACTGTAGTAGCTTTGCGGCACTAGTCCGCTTGCCTTCACGTACAGCTCAGTACCGATCGGACCGTTGTAAATCTGCGTTGTTCCGGAAGATGTTGTAAGTAACGTTAGATTTGCAGTTACCGTATAAGAAGAGTAGACGAAGTAAGTAATTCCGCCATTAGATAGTTCTGTGAATACTGAATAAGTCCCCGCAGGGCTGCTTGTACCAGGGGATATCATAACAGCGAATGCACCGTTTGTGAGCGATTCTGTTCCCTGTAATTGTGGACCAGAATAAGTAGTATAATAGAGCTTCGGATTGGTGTTATAATAATCGTTACCCACTACCTCGTACGTTCCTGCAGTACTGAGCGGAATGACCTGCAGAGTCCCTGACGAATATGATGTGCTCTCCGTTGATATAACCACGTGTTGTATTCCAATGCTATTGGAATAGGCAGAACCGGAATATGTTATGTTTATGTATTGAACCCCCGACAGGAACGGGACGGTGAATAACCCGCTAAATGAACCACCGCTCGCATAAAGTCTCGAACTAGTGATACTGCTGAATGTCAGCGAGAGTGCCGTTGAACCCATATACGCAGAATAATAATACGATATCCCCGGATAAACTGGCGATTCGAATGGTATGAGTCCGCTGACTACAAGACTTGTGCTGCTGGTTCCCTGGAATAATATGTCAAATGATGATGGGGAAGATATAGCTGGGGCTCCGATAGTCCTGTAACTGTAGGTATAGCCACCATATGCAGAAACACCGTTCATCGTGAGAGATGCTATAGAGCCAGTCGTTGTAGTGGTGTAATCGGGACTGTAGCTGAATATGAGTGTTCCATTAGAGGCAGGGTATATGCCAGTGGAACTGGATGTTCCAACGGAAATGGATGTCACCAGATTGCTGCTCCCTGAAGAGTAGACCCCACCTGTGGCAACTAACGAATCATCTAGGTTGTAAGTTGAGGACGGATTAAGTCCGTATGCAGTGACGGTAAGTACTGCATTAGACGGGATGTACTCGGAAGGATTTGTGGTCATCATCACATTGCCTAGATTTGAAACGTAGAAATCCGATAAAACTGTTAAAGCTGTAGACTGTTTGTATATTCCCATAGAAGTTATTTCTGCAGTTGGATAGTAGGTGTTTCCGGGAAGTGCAGGAATGGTTGAAGTGACCTGTCCGAACCCGTTGCTGTCAGTCGCCGTGGCACCAACTTCTGTCGTTCCGAGGTAGAACTCTACGTTCTGGGAAGCAGGGAAATTGTACACGGTTGCTGTGAACGAATCCCCTACGTTATACGTTGAACCCGCTGTCGGCGTCACGGCAAAGTTAAATCCGAGAGATGTTGCATTTGGCCGTGACACATAGAACGCGTTTGTAAATGATGAGGATGATGATGAAGGACTCGTTGTCATACCGACATTCACCGCCCCTCCGTTTGCACTTGCTGTGTCAAATGTGACTGCCAGTGAGAATTCACCGTTAGTATTCACAATGGTCGCAGAGTTGGACTCTCCGGATATGCTCCCCGATTGCGCTGCCAGAGTCACGGAATTTGCAGATATTGACGCTCCTGGATAGAATCCGTAACCGTTAATCACGACCGTGGATGATGATGTGATGTAAACGTCCGTTGGAGAGACGCTGATGGAAGGAAGTGCAGTGAATGTTGTGGATGCCGTTATGCCGTTGTTCAGCGAGGACGATGATACCTCTTGTGCCACTATATAGTAGGTGCTACTCGTCTGGTAAAGGGCAGTAGGGATTGTTATCGTTGTGGAGAAGTTTCCTGTAGCAACTGGTACACCACTGGCCACAACCTGTCCGCCAGCGTACTGGAGGTAAATGGTCACCGTAGACCCTGGATCAAACTGGCTTCCTGTCACGGTTGCCTTTCCGCCCGCAGTCGCTGAAGATGACATCTTTATTGAGGGGGAGAGTGCAGTAACCGTGATCTGTGAGCCTGAAGTGAAAGTCGCCCTGTTGTCGTCAGATGCGGCTATGTAGTATGTCCCTGGTGTTTCGGAGATTGCTAGATGCAATACCGCATTAGACAGGCTTGTAGTCCCTGTCGGTAGGGTGAATGAACCCACCTGGGAAGACGACGTGCCAAACGTATCCGTCGAACTCACATAGAAATAAACGGTAGAACCTGGTGAGAACGATCCGCCATTTGCAACCACAAGAGTGGACTGCCCGTTTGAAAACACAGACGGGTCGTATGTTACTGAGCCGCTAGCAGCATATGTCGGTTGCGATCCAAAGCTCAGAATGACTAGAACGCTGAGGATCATGACTGCCGTGAGGAATAAAGTTGCCATTTTTTTGTTTCTGAATGTCATAGTTTTAAAAGTCCTTATATTGGTCTTCATTGCGAATAATTTATTGAATATTAATATATAAGAATTTACCAGTTATTTTCCCTTAGGATATGTTTCGTTTGGCAAGTATTTGCATTTTCCCTATAATCAAAAATATCCGCTAAAGAAATGAGAATGAAATAAACATTTCAACCCTTGAAAAGATAATAAGGTTTTATACGGAAATAAAATCACAAAATGTGAAAGGAAAGAGAGTTTTGGTAACAGGCGGTGCTGGTTTTATCGGCAGCAACCTCGTAAGGACGCTATCAAAGGATAACGATGTGGTTGTTTTAGACAACCTCCACACCGGAAAGAAGAGCAACATTGAAGGTGCCATATCGGAAGGGACTGAATTCATTAAGGGGGATGCAAAGGACATAAAGAGACTGAAAGGTGATTTTGACAGGGTATTCCATCTTGGCATATACTCCGCGTCTCCTATGTACAGGGACAACCCCAGCCTGGTAGGGGAAGTAGTTCAAGGTATGACCAATGTGCTGGAGTACTGCAAGGATTCAAAGATACCTCTCGTCTTTGCATCTACCTCCTCCATATACAACGGGATAGAACCACCGCACATGGAGAACGTGATACCTGCCGTCACGGATTTCTATACAGAGGCTAGGATTGCGTGCGAGCGACTGGGAGAGTTATATTCCAATCTGTCTGATGTAAATGTATCTGCGATGAGATTTTTCTCAGTCTATGGATACAACGACATCGGAAAGGGAAAGTACGCAAACCTAGTAACACAATTCATGGTTTCCCTCATAAACGGCGAGCCGCCTATAATATATGGGGATGGAGAGCAGAGAAGGGACTTCGTCTTCGTTACTGATGTGGTGGAAGCCCTCTTAAAAGCATCCAGTTCAAAGGGGTTCAACGTTTATAATGTAGGAACGGGAAAGAACTACTCACTAAACGAAGCTATGGAAAAATTGCAAAAGATAACAGGAAAAAACATCGATCCGAAATACATAAAAATGCCGGTGAAGAACTACGTTATGACCACTCTGGCTGATCCATCCAAGGCAAAAAAGGAGATAGGTTTTGAGGCGAAGGTGGGCCTGGATAAGGGAATAAGTCTTCTCTACTCCAGCATCTCGTCAAAAGAATAGCATATCATGTGAATAATGGCGATATGGACCTCCTGTATTATGGGGGTGATATCAGAATCCACCCTTATGCAGCGGTCTGCGACTTTCTTCACTTCGCCACCGCTCTTGCCTGTCAGTCCTAGGGTGAATGCTCCGATCTCCCTCGCCTTCTTCAGTCCCTCGACTACATTCTTTGAGTTCCCGGACGTGCTTATGCCAACGACGAAGTCCTTCTCAGAACACAGACCCCCTATCTGCCTCGAGAATATTTCTGAATAGGAGTAATCGTTTCCTATTGCAGTTATGGATGAGGTGTTTGTGGAGAGTGCCACTGCAGGGAAGGACCTCCTCTCCTTCATGAACCTGCCCGACAGTTCTGCTGCAAAGTGCTGAGCATCCGCGGCAGATCCACCGTTGCCAAACGTTATGAGCATCCCGCCATTCTTCAACCTCTCATAGAGTGTGGTCGATACCTCGGTTATTTCCTTAGGGCTTATGGACTTTCTGGCTTCAATTCCATCGGTAATGTACTTATCCAGAAACGAAGAATCAATCCCCAACAAAAATCACCCTGCTCCCAGATTGGCTGAACTTGAAGTCTGTCCTCCTCAACCCCAGTTCCCTGGAGATCAATTCGTGTTTTTCACTATCAGCAACAAGAAGAAGGAAGCCTCCGCCCCCCGCTCCCACTATCTTCCCCCCTTTTGCCCCGAACCTGACGGCCTTGGAATATAGATCGTCGATCCAGCCGTCGCTTATCTTGCCCGACAGGCTCTTCTTGAGCATCCAGTTCTCGTGCATCTTCTTCCCTAGGGTATCTGCGTCGCCGTCGCACACCGCCCTGAACGTTTCTTCCGTCAGTCCCTTCATTTTGTCGTATACATCCATCTTGTTGCCTGAACCGTTGATCTGGTCGGTATGGATTTCTGTCGACTTCCTTTCTTTTCCAGTATACAGAAGAAGCAGAGAATCTTCAATTTTCTTTAAGTTGCTGTCGTGCGATATTAAAGGGGTTACGTCAACAGATCCGTTGTCCATGAATTTCATCATATTCACTCCACCGTACGCCGCTATATACTGGTCCTGTTTGCCTCCTGGTTCCTTCAGTATCTCCCTCTCTATTTTCACTGCCTCCCTCGCGAGTTCATCCTGGTTCACGAACTCTCCCCTGAAGCTGTGAAGAGCGTGAAGTAGCGCAACTACGAATGTGCTGCTGGACCCGAGTCCCGTTCCCCTTGAAGGTATGTCAGATATGCTGACTATTTCTATTCCCTTGTCTATGCCGAGCAGTCTCAGTGCCTCCCTCACAGCTGGGTGCTCTATCCTTTCCACGCTGTCGACCATCTCTGTCTTGGAGTAGCTGACTCTGATGTCATTGTCAAACTTCCTGTTTACAGTGACGTAGATGTACTTGTTGATCGCAGCTGAGACTACTGCACCGTAATCTCTCCTCTCATAATAGAATGGCAGGTCAGTTCCTCCACCAACAAATGTGATCCTAAGGGGTGCTCTTGTCATTATCATCCTGTTGAGCATTATGGAATTAAAACACCGAGGGGTTAATAATCATTTCCAGTTTGCAGTCGTTTTCTCTGTTTAAATCAAAAAGAAAACAGTTAGAGATTTATTGAAGCAGCATATACTAACTCAGATGAACATTCTCGTGACAGGGGGTTCAGGATTCATTGGTAGGAATATTGTCAAATTGCTGAAGGAGCAGGGGGATACCGTTGCAACCCTTGACATGAAAGACAAGAATTCGATAGCTGACTACCACATAATATGCGATGTCAGGAACCGCCAGATAGTTGAGAAGGCCCTCAGCGGAATAGACTACGTTTATCACCTTGCGGCCGTAACGTCACCGCCGGAGTTCGAAAACCTTATGGGGGAGGGGTACTACGTGAATGTGCTTGGTACTTACAACGTCCTTGCTGCAAGTCAGGCAAACAAGGTGAAGAGGGTCGTGATAGCTTCATCGTCATCTGTCTACGGCAACACTTCCAAAGCTGCTTCGGAAGATTCGTTACAGGAAAAGTACAACAACTTCTATCCCTTAACAAAGAGAATAAATGAGATGACTCTTAGTCTCTTCAACGATTATTGCGTTGAGACGGTAGCCCTTAGGTATTTCAACACGTACGGACTGGGAGAGAACAGCAAAGGGGCCGTACTCTAGCGTGATATGGAAATTCATAGAAGGCATAAGAAAAGGGGAGCAACCGGTGATCTACGGGAATGGGAAACAGAGCAGAGACTTCATCTACGTATGTGACACTGCAAGAGCATCCGTCCTTGCAATGAAAAAAGAGAAGCAGGGAGAGGTCTACAACGTCGGTACAGGCAGATCTACTGATTTCAACACAATCTTTGGCATTGTAAAAGAGGAAATGAAGTATGAAAAGGATGCTAAATACGTCCCAAACCCTCTAAAGAATTACCAGTTGTTCACGCAAGCAGATATTTCAAAAACTGCAAGAGAGCTTGGTTTCATCCCGGATTACGGCATAAGGGAAATGGTACTCTCCTCAAGGAAGAAGTGATCTTATTTTTGTCGTGATGAATGAAATTCTAGGGATTTGATGATGAAAATATTGTTTTATGTAAGACTACACCGTTTTCTATTCTGATGATATTATTATGCTGGAAACAATATCCGAAAAACCTACCACTTTATTGCGAAACACGTTCACCATTGTCATCTTAGCCTGTATCGGGAAGGAGTTATGCAATTTCATCACCACTAGGCAACGGAACTGGAAGGTAGTAGTATCGGTTGACAAAGTGATGGCATTGACAGCATGATTTCATCGTATTCCGCAACTTTCCCGTTTATTTCCGCGATGAAATCCAGCGAGAGGGGAATAGAGATAGCTGCTATCAGTAGGGTTCTCAATGTCATTGACTGTGATCACTTCATCTTAATGGAAGCTGACTCGAGTACGTCCTTCCGAAATTGAAATCATCCTTCCTCAATTAAACGATTATCCTCTAGACCTTTTTCTTTATCTGAATTCGTATTCCTTCAAGCTTAATTTCACATTCGAGAAAATTCCTGCTCTTATCAAATAGTATCGTACAGCCGTGTGTGATGCTTGCTATTACACTATCTGCGGCTAATAAAGTTCAAATATGAATCATATTATACTCAGATAGTGTACACACATAAATTTTACGATTTCAATGTAATGGCAACTAGAAAGTCCGCTAATAAAATAGTAGATTTTGTTTTAGGACTTTACGAGCCACGCAGTGTAGTTGATGTCGGAGCATCAGGGGGGTTGTTCATAAAAGAATTTTTGGACCGTGGGATAGAGGATGTAATGGGAATAGATGGTCCTTGGATACCAGACGAGTTGGTCTGTATTCCGAAGAATAAGTTTGTAAGAAGAGACTTCAATTCTCCACTGGGGTTAGATAGAAAGTTCGATATGGCGATTTGTCTAGAAGTGTTGGAACATCTCAATAAAGACCCCGCAATTTCCATCTTAAATGAAATTGCGGGAATAAGCGATGTCATCCTGTTTTCAGCCGCAATTCCAGGACAGGGTGGTACCCACCATGTCAATGAGCAATGGCCGTCATTCTGGGCCGAAAAACTGGAAATGCTTGGTTTCAAAGTCATAGATATTCGACCCTACCTATGGAACGACAACAACATCCTTCCCTGGTACAGACAAAACATTATCCTTTATGCGAGGGAACCATTTTACGAACAGATAAAAACGAGATTAGAAAGGTATACGCTAAAAGAACCCATCAATCTAATTCACCCAGAAATGCTATATTTTGGTCTTTTTAGCAATAAAGGTGGCTTCTTTACGCATTTTATAGAAAGAGTTAACGTATTTATCTCCAGGGCAACACGGTGGTACTTATTTCGTAGGAATAGGGAAATGTACTTTCCTAAGGATAAATGATTTCAAGCTGCATCCAGCTCAATAAATAGTTTAATGTTTTCTGGTATAACCGAAATGAATGGCACTACTGACAGAGCGAACATTTCATCGAACTAAGGAGCACGAATAAGGTGAGGGCCACAAAGAGCGTGTGAGATGTATCCATAGGGCTGTAGCTTGATTTTAGGCAGCTTCGCAGATTTCGGGTTTTCCCTCACATAGCCCGTAAGAGGAATGATTGATGAGATAAGTAAGAGTCTACCCAAATTTACAATTAAGATATACTCTAAGTGACGATTAAAATGTTTTACGAAAGGGAAGCCATAGGATTTAGTTGAAGGTCAAGATTTGAGCATGGTAGGATTGCAAAGGAATCTAGGGGCGTACGATAGAGGATTCCCAATAACCCCATACTTTACCACATCTGGTCATAATAATCTCTTTTCATGAGTCCGATATTGTTGTCTACGGACCTGGTGAATTATGGGCTCAGAGAGAGGTACGAGCAGCTCAAGAAGCGTGGAGATAAGCTTGCGGAAATCAAGAACGTCATAGACTGGGAGAGCCTGAGACCTCTGCTCAAGGATCTTTTTACAAACGACACTGAGCAGGGACGAAGACCGAACTACGATGAGATACTGATGGTCAAGATTCTCTTTCTCCAGAGCATATACAACATAGTTGACGAATCAATGGAGACGGAGATGTATGACAGCGTTAGGTTCATCAACTTCCTCGACTACCCTGAAAGTGTGCCGGACCAGAACACGATATGGCTATTCAGGGAGAGGCTGTCCAAGACTGGCAAGGACAAAGCAATCTGGAAGGAGATATGGAGACAGTTCAGGGAGAAGGGCATAACGGTGAAGAACGGCACAATTTAACACGCAACATTCATCACTTCCGATCCAGGTCATAGGAGAAAGGAGAAGCCCGATATGGTCGATCCGCAGATGCCTCCTGTCAGTAGTGGGAAGGATTATCCTGGCCCTGAAAAGAAGACAGAGGAAGTGAAGTCTGCCTTGATAGACGAAAGGAAGCATTCATTGACAAGAAGGTCCAAGGACGGGGGCTGGACTGAGAAGAATTCAAGGTCATACTTCGGTTATAAGCTTCACACAGTTCAGGGAGTGGAGAACGACATGATTGCAAACTATTCAGTTACTACCGCATCATTACACGACTCCCAGAGGGACCTCTCTATCCCAGGAATAGTGAACTACAAAGACAAAGCGTATTTCGGAGTCGAGAGTAGGGGTATTGATGCGGCAATGGATAGAGCTGTAAGAGGGCACAAGCTTCCTATAGAATCCATAAGGAGGAATCTAAGGATAACGAGGAAGAGGTCGAGGGGTGAGAGACCATATTCCGTTATGAAGAGGACCTTCCATGGTGGACATACTTTCGTCACCACTGTTCCAAGGGTGAGGGTCAAGGCCATGTTCATGTGCTTAGCGCACAATCTTTTTCAACTTATTGTCCCTCGAAAGGAGGGGTAAGATAGCTTCAGCTGTCCCAGTTAGCTGAAAAATAGAAGGAAATCTGCAGGAAATTGGGGTAAGTACAGGGCAATAACAGTATTTCTTATGACCTCAATCAGACAAGGATGCATATCATAGAAAATTTATAGGGTTATTGGGAATCCTAGATAATATATTAATACCAGCACGTATATTCATTTCTCTGTCAAGTGAACTACGTGTTACGTGATGCCCCAGTCCAGAACAATAATCTGCTAAATGAAAGAATTTCGATAATCATTCCCGCTTATAATGAAGAGAAGAGAATAAAACCAATATTAAACGAAGTTTGTTCGTTCATTAATGAGAGGAAATTGCCTTGGAATGTTATTCTGTCAATAGATGGAACGGATGGAACTGAAACGATAGCAAACGAATTCTCTTACCAGTTTGGATTTATACGAATTCTTAAATCTGATTCGAGAAGTGGATATGGAGGAGCGATCAAGAGAGCAGTAAAGGAGGTTACAGGAAACTTTGTCATCATTCTAGAAGCAGATGGAGCACTTGATTTTTCCGTCGTAGTAGATAATTTATATTGGTTGAATAATTACGACATAGTAAACTTCAACAGACACGCGAATAAAGAAAACAAAATACCACTGACTAGGAGGCTTCTGAGCAAGGGGTACAACCTCTTCATAGAGCAACTCTTTGACTTAGATGTTACGGATGTTCAAGGAGGGTACAAGATGCTCAGAACAGAGGCTGCTAAAGCCCTCTTCAAGAAGATTACCATTACTGGTGGTTTCTTCCAGGCGGCCCTGTTCTTTTATTCAAAAAGACTCAAGTTTACTGTGAAAGAGGTGAGGGTTCCGTACAGACATATTGGGGGCAGCAAATTTGACATAGGGCGCATGATTATGGGCGGATTGGTATCGGGTTTGGCTCTTCGGATAAGAAATTCTCGGTTCTACCGTTATGTCCCCAAGGAATTTGTTAATTTATACTATAAAAAATTTAGATGGATTTAAGATTTTAATTCTCAGATGGAGAGTAACTTAATTGCACATCTTTCGACCTGTTCTATTCAGATTAGCAATTTCTTTATTTTTGTCACAAAATCCTGGAAGGCCCTATTCGGTTCGATCATTCTTTTGTTCTCACGGATTTGATTCTTGAGGACATTTTCAACCGCACGAACAATATCTTGGACTTTGAAATCAGTAGGAATGAAATGAATCTTATCGTACCCTTGCGTTTGTTCTATGTATTCTTCAAATTCCGGGACTACAACATGCAATCCAAAAAGCATTGCCACTGAGAGTACACCAGAGAAGCCGCCTGGGATTAGGTATGGCAGAACAATTATGTCAGCATTAAGAAAAAGTGAGTACAGGTCAATTTCATCGACGTACTGCATTCTCTTATCGACGAATGTGGAATATTCACTTAGAGTTTTTTCAAACTCTTCTTTGTAAGATGGGAAATGAATATTTACATCTCCAGCTACAGTTACGTTAATCTTTAACCCTAAATTCTTTATTGTCTTGACTGCATCAAGAGCTTTGGAAACATCTTTCTGGGGGCCCCAGAATCCATATAGGAGAAGGGATGGTTCTGATACCCTGCAAGTTTTTTCTAAACGGTCTGATCGTAACTGGCCATTGAGATACAAAGTAGTAAATCCCCCAATTCCATCGGGTTTCAAATAATCGGTTCTGGCCCATTGAATAATCTCTTTAATTCTATCTGCATACAGTTTTATCAGGAAGTAAACATTGCAGGTGGCAAACATCTTTCGTTCGATGAGCTTTATTGCGATCGACTTAGCTGTATCTAAAGAGGTTGAGTAACCCAGTTTCCTTACATCGTTCAGGTAGGGTGAATTGTGATATAGAATTGAAACCTTAATCCGATAGAATCTTGACCAGATTATCGGCATCAGCAGGTAAAGCAAATTGGGAATAATCTTGCTCCCCTGTGACGTTGGCATTGAGTTAACTAAGACTCTTCCATAGTTGCCTCGCACTATTGCCTTGTGGAGACGAAAATAACTTGTGTTTACATCTGGGTCAATGATTGGAATTGTACTCACTTTTTCAGAAAATGCAATATCTCCTCCAGTATGAAGATGTGTATACACATCCACTTTCTCAACGTCCTGCATTTCCTGAAGGGAAAGCACGATCGGCGTTCCAGTGTCCTGAAGCATTTTCCCGTAACCAAAAATGTTACTTATTACTGCTACCTTCATAATCGCTTGTCATATTAACAATACTGTATTTAGAATATTTGGACCGGTACATAGAGGAGAGATAAGTAGTAATATTAAAGAATCTTCTTTAAGGTACTTGAAGAAATTTCTTCCTTTACTCTCAGAGTGTGAGAAGTAGATCGTAATTAGTTCACTAATAATAACCGGTTTATGAAGTGCAATTTTATTAGATAGTTGTGTATAGTGCTGGGAATGAAATGGACACCCTAGACAGGTCCGCAGTGTTAAGAATAGCATCGAGAATTCTACATCCTCACGGTCAAATTGCATTTCTAAGCAATCTAGAGAATGAGGTCAGGTTGCTAGATGTTGGATGCGGAAATAGGTCTTGTATTACAAAAGCAGTGAAACCTTCATGTATATACACGTGCGTAGACATCATGGAATACGACCCTAAGTTTCACTGCACAGATCATTACATTCACGCGTTACCTTTGGAATTCAGCGACAGATTGTTAGCCTTGGATAATCAGTATGACGCAGTTATCTCGTCGCACAATCTTGAGCATTGCTTTGACAGGTATAAAACATTAGAAGCAATGCTTAAGTTGGTGAGACAGGGTGGCATGCTTTATCTTTCATTCCCATCAGAGAAGACAGTCAATTTCCCTAAAAGGAGAGGAACGCTAAATTATTATGACGACTCAACGCACCAGGGAGTGCCTCCAGAATATTACAAGATAGTGCAGAAAATTGAAAGATCAGGCTATAAAATCCTATTTTCTACTCCTAGCGACAAGCCTAAATTTTCTTGGGTTGTAGGTTTGCTAATGGAGCCTTATTCTCGCATACGCAAAAGAGTCACAATTGGAACGTGGCAATATTACGGCTTTGAGGCAATAATAATTGCGAAGAAATTGACATAGATTCTATTTATAGTGGGCATTGAGTTGCTAAACCGTTTACGGCTTTATCTCACTCCTGCTTCTAAGTGATAATGCTTGTAAATAAATCTCAACAGTATGCTTGACCGTGTCCACAAGTCGGAGTTTCTCTTCCTGTATCATTTGTCTACCATTTTCAGTGAGCGTTCTTATCTTAAGGTCATCTCCTGTTATAGTGAGTATTCTACTAAATATCCCTTGAGATGAGAACGGATTAAAGACCAGGCCGCTATTGTATTTCTTAATAATTTCAGATGTTCCAGCAAATTCAGAAACAGCAACAGGAATTCCACAGCTAATTGCTTCAAGTGCTACCCTACCGAATCCTTCTGCCTTGTCAATTGATGGAAGGATCAGAAAACTGGATTTGCAGATTTCACTTATGAGATCACCGTTAGATAGATTTCCCAGAAAATTAACGCCTTTTAACCCAGCCTTCTCGACGGATTTTTCGTATTCGACTTTCTTGTTCCCATCACCCACTAGTATCAATGATATCAAATCACCTGAGAACAGATCCTTCTCCTGACCTGCCATTTCAATCAACCGTCCTATCCCCTTGTATTTATGGGAGTCATCCAACCTTGCAACGCAGATAACCCTGCACCTTTCTAGTTTACGTTCTGCAAAATTATCGCATCTGTATTTGGACGTGTCTATACCATTAAATCTGAAGAGCGATAGTTTAGAAGGATTTAATCCAATTGAAAGAAAATTGTTCCTATCTCTCTCAGTCTGCACCAATATTTTATCCACGAGACGAAATGTCGAAATGGCCTGCATTTTGTCTATTGTCCTGCCTAACGGTACCACGTGGTCGGCGTGGTACGTTAGTATTACTGGAAAATGTAGCATTTTTAGGAGCAAAATCAAAAAATTTTCCCCACCGCTCTGATAGTTGATATGGAAGACATCTGGTTTAAATTTCTTTAATATATTTGGTATCTCGAGAAAATTGATGTTAAGACCCTTTATCGACAACGGCTTACTTAGTTGATACACATCAAAAGGGAAGTCGCTTTCGGTATCTGCCTTAGTTGCAGTAATCACCCCTACTTGATGGCCCTGCCTTGAGAGTTCGGTTGCCAAATCTAGACAGTAGTTCTCGCTCCCTCCAGTGGAGGGAAAGAAATAATCAGAATAAATCAAGACCCTGAGTCTCTCATTCTCTACGCCTCTTTTCTGCTCAGATGTAACCTCCGTTCTTAGTACGTTTTCACTCTCCGTGATGCTTTGACCTTGGATATCTTTTAATTCGGACGGCATCATTTCTGACATTACCCTGATACCTGATCAACAGTTATGCCATAGATTGTTAAGGAACCACTCCATTGAGCATTCGATCCAGCAAACTCCACTCCGTTGTAGAAATTGGGAACTGAAATGCTGACTGTTATGTTACACAAAGTATTGACCGTTGGGAAACTGTTTCCAGTTAGTATCACTGTTTTAAATACCGCTTTCTCTGCGAAGTCCCCAAGCCATAGCTCTATAGAATTAGATGCTGAGTTGTTCGTAGTCGAAAGATGGAAGGTCACTTGGTATTGCCCGGGAAATAGAAATGTGTATGGTCCGTACCAGATACTATGTCCATCAGGGTTTGTCCCTGTTATTGTGTCTCCGTGCCTGTAGGAGCTATTTAATACCAATAAATTAGAAGGAGAAAACGTTTCTGAAATCGGTTGATAGTATATCATCGGACCGCTGTAGTTGTGCCCCAGTAGTATGAAACCGTCCTCTTCTGCTATAATACCGTAATCGCCGGTAGAATACAGTTTGCTGATTACGTTGTACATCGTTAGATTGTAGGGATAACTACTGGATGGAATAAACGTATTACTGTTGATATCCGCTAAAACGTAATCTATTCTGTTCGACCACACCTTCCCACCCAAATTGAACGTTAGATTATAGGGATATCCAAAGACCCTATCTAAGTAAGCATTATTTATATATGGGTCTTGAAGTAAGACCTCCGGCATGTTGTTCTGGATGAGTATGTATTCATCATTTGGGGGGATAAGGGCTACTATTTTCTCAAGATCGGGTATGGTGGAGGGGTTGAGATTGTACTCCCACCCGGCTTTATAAGAAGGCTCAGAGTAAATACTGAACGAACTGTAGGGCACGAAAACGACAGCGAGCAAACCTACAGCAATAAATATTACAATCGTCTTTTTCAACACGGGTTCCAAAGGCATTATTCTATATTTCCTGTTTTTATTGACCTTATCCCCTTCTAAATGCCCTTCCACTTTAGCAGAAATCGATAACCCCTCGATTGTTCCCAGATAAAGGAAAGGTATGATCATCGAGGAATACTGACTGGTAATTACGGAAGGATAAAGATACGGACCATAATTTGAGAAAAATACCAAGTAAAAGTACGGTAGTAAAAGGAGAAACCACTTCAACTTGCGGAATGGCAAAAATATAAAGGGAGATAGAAACACGACAAGTGTGCTTATTTTGCTGTCTATGTTGGTGAAAAAGGATTTTAGCAGATTAGTACCTGATTTCAAATGGACAGTGCCAGCCAGATTTGTCGGAGTAAAATGAGAAGAAAATGCCAAGTGGTATGATATGAGCAGGACCACAATTGAAAGGATAACTATGAGTGACATAGCTTGAACTTCTTTTGACCCAATCATTTCCCTTATTTTCTCACCCCTAAAGTAAATCTCCAAGATCGTGACAAATCCGAAAATAAGAGGGAATGCCTCGTAAGGAAACCTCACCGTACCTGACAGTATAAAAAATATGACTGATAATTTGTAGTGCCTGGTTATGAAAAGGTAATAACCCATAATAAAAAGGAATATAAAGAACGCCTGCCCGTGGACATCGAACCAGTTTATTCCTCCAAGGGAGAAGAAGATAAGATAGGAGGATGCTAATAGTAAGGAAGCATTCTTGTTTTTAAGTTTTATTTTCCCCGCACCATAGAGAGGCAGTGCAGGGAGCGCAAGAAATACTGTCTGAAAAATCACTGGAACCTGAAGGTTAGGCACTATTTCCAAAGGAGACAATATGACTCTGAACGGAAAGTAGCCGAGGGAAAAGAGCAGATAACTTGGATCTGAGAGTATCATCCGCAAACTCTGAACAAATACCCCCAAGTCAAAAACTGATGCCTTGAGCGTGTATACTCTTGTAAGTGAGATGAAGGTCCATACCCCAATATAAACCAGTACTTCTGCAACTATAATGTAGTAGAACCTATCAGTTTTGCCGAAAAAGGGTATCTTCGAATTATCTCCCTTCAGAAGTATCACCACCTGTAGGAGGCCCCATTTTTCCAAGACTTTGGTACAGTCTAATTAGTTCCTCTGCCGTTTTAACATAAGTGAACGACCTGGCATAGGAAATAGCCTCCTTGCTGACACCTTGTTGTTTAATTCTCAACTCTTCGCATTTGTCAGGTATCTCCTCCAAATCAACTTTGATAGCAAATTTTGAAACCTCAGGTGGTATCCTAGCTGATCTAAGAACTATTACGGGAGTGCCAACAGCAAGTGATTCTAAGATCGTAAAACCGAATCCTTCCCATAGTGAGAGGTGTAGAAGTGCAACTGACATTCTTACCCCCTCTAGAATTTCATGATCTTTGGGTCTATAATGAATTACGATAACCCGACGAAGATTTTTGTCGTCGATCTCGGCAAGTGCATTGCTTATCACTTCTTCTGCCCCATTGGTCGATGTAAATATATGGAGAGATGAATCTTTCACTTTAGAAAGAATTGATGAAAATGCAAGTAGCAGAGTAGGGAGAACCTTCCGCAGATCCCCTACGTAAACGAAGTTCTTCCTGTCACCTTCCCAGATTGTCGAGGTGACGTAGCCATCGTTTATGCCGGGATTTATGATTGTTATGGACTTTTTTGGATCAAATATTCTTCTCTCTTTCGCCCAAGAATTAACGTCATCGACAGTCATGCTGCTGACTGCAGCAATTGCATTGGAACGCTTATAAGCTCTTTCATATGCCCTTTCTAGTACTGATGTTTTCAAAAAACCTTTTTCCTTTCGCAACTCCAGTCGGCCATCAAGCAATTTCATGTCGTGCCACGTAGTCACTACATTAACATTCTCAGAAATAGCCGGAAGTTCAATAAATGTTTCCGGTTTCATTATGTGCAATATATCTGGTCTATATTTGAGTAAGTCACTTCTCATTCTCTCCCTCACTATTGGAATATTTATAAATTTTAGTTGTTTACTCCGTGTAATCTGAAGATCATCTGTTGAAATGGTCCTTAAGTTTATTCCTGATTCTCTAATTGCCCTACTTACTTCTTTTGAATATCTTCCAATCCCATCGATGTGTCTGAAGTCGAAGTCGTTGTTAACTAGTGCTAATTTCGCTGATTTAATAGCGCTTCCCTCAAATCCGACGTTCGACTTATTGTTTCTGTCCATTGCGACGATAATCACCTTCGATTTCCTTACATTCACTAACCCAGAGAGGAGTGGACTCCTTCTCACGGAAGATCGTATATGTACTCTTCTTATCTGCATTTGTTAATTCGGAGCACCACTTCTTATTTAGATAAACTAAACCTGCTACGTCTCTCATAGACCTAGCAGCTCCTACGCCGATAGAGCCGCCGATAAGACTGCCAATTTTAAAATTTGAATGTAAAACTTTCGTTTTGCTTAAGTTAACCCAGAGGGACAGGTCGGTGTCTTCTGTGGAACTGATAAAGGTTTCATCGAACAGGAATCCATTTTTTTTTCGTATGAAGTCAGAACTAAATATTCCAAAGTCCTGAATCTCAGTATAGTTATAGCCTCTTCTGAAAAACTTCGAACCAAGTCCCTTCTGAGGCGCAATCAAGTAATGTACCTTAAACTTATCGTAAAGACGCAAAAGATTCCTCCCTTCTAGATCATTTGTGAGCCAGTAATACAAAAAAAATAAAATGTTATACCTAGCAATTTTCCTTCTCGTTGTATGATTCTTCGATTCTCTAGCCAACACAACATCGGCTCCTTCACTTTCTGCCTTAGTCAGTTCCTCGCGAAGAACTTCGATACTATCGATCTTTTGCATATCGTCGTTAGAAATAACTATCCACTTTGGATTATGACTCAGGGCCCTCTTAATTCCTACGTTATAGCTATGTGCGTAGTTGAAATATGGATCCTTAGGATAACCGCTTTCTACGAATACCATGTGAAGACCATTGAAAATGTTATCCCTGCATTCCTTTGCATATTTTCCATCATAATTGCCCGTCGCAAGGACAGCTATCACACGTTTATCGCCCTCAACTTCAATTATCTCTGCCCTTCCTTTAGGTCTTTCCGTCATCCATTCTATTAGCTCTCTGTTATTTCTGAATGTGCCGTAGAACTTCATGATATCTGCAGGATCATCAGATACAAACAATCTGTCCCTACACCAAGTAATGCTGAAGAATAGTCCAGTCTTTTCATTCCTTATAAAATTCGTGAAAAGAGTGCACTTTGGGTCCCCCATATAAATTTCAATACTATTCTCCTATTAAATAATTTTTGAGTATAGTGCTCTGTTTAATGGATAGCCATATGCATTTGTATTTTGACTGATGTTTCTATAAATTTAAACAGACCAGAACCAGTTGAAAATAGCTACGTATGTCAAAGGACGATTGGGATCATAGAGCCCATAGATCCGAGACCTACTCCCAAATTTTATCGATTCATCATCTCCTTTCGCAGTAATTATATCAAGTCTTTCCAAGAATTCCTGCCTTTCTAAAGCAAGTGCTAGGTCTGTCCCAAAATCAGAGATTATTGTTCCATGACCGTAGATGTTGGACAGCAAAGCTACATTCATATTCTAACCATTAAACAACTTCATTAAAAACTCAGTTACCACTAACTATCAGGAATAGGCGTTTATTTCGTAGTTGACCATGATCTTTACCAGTTCCTCAAATTTAACTCTCGGTTTCCATCCCAAATTCTTTTCTGCCTTAGAGTAATCCGCTTGAAAGTTGTCTGCCTCCAGAAGCCTGTATAGTTCTTTGTTAACCTTCACTGACACCTAATCAGAGTTCGATAGCCCCACTTCGTTCAATCCTGATCCCCTCCATTTGTCGGAGATACCAGCAATTTCGAAAGCTGTTTCAACAAACTCCTCGACAGTATGCAATTCTCCAGTTCCAATTACGAAATCGTCCCCGTACTTATAGTTCATCATCCACATAGCTTCAGTGTACTCTTTCGCGTATCCCCAATCCTCCCTCGCATCGAGATTGCCCAGTTCTAGAGGTTGCATGACACCCTTTGCGATCTTTGCAGCGCCAATTGATATCTTCTTGGTTACGAATTCATGCCCTCTGTATTCGCTTTCGTGATTGAAAAGAATTCCATTTGTTATGAAAAGTTTGTATGCTTCTCTGTAGTTCTTGCAAATCTAATAGCCTGCCAATTTAGAGACAGCATAAGGACTTCTTGGGCTGAAGGGCGTGTCTTCGTTCTGAGGCGTTTCCTGGGGGCTGCCTGTACATCTCAGAGGTGGCCGCAAAGTACATTCTCGTATCTGGAAGGTATTCCTTTATTGCATTTAGGACGTTGAGGGTTCCGGAAATGTTAACATCGTAGGTTGAGGAAGGGTTCTGGAAGCTGTATCCTACGAAGCTCTGAGCAGTCAGGTGGTAAAGTTCTTCAGGCTGTTCTTTTTCAACAAGGTGGCAAAGAAGCCAGCGTCGGTCAGATCTCCGTAATGAATCTCTATCTTTGCTAATTCGTCCTTTCCAAGATACTGAAGATTCCCCACAGACATTGAACTGTTTCTTCTTACGAAACCTAGGACTTCGTAACCTTTTTTAGCAACAGTTTCGCGAGAAACAGGACATCCTGACCAGATATTCCAGTAATTATAGCCCTTTTCATAATGAAACAATCCTTCTTCGTATTTAACAAATTAGAATACATTGCTCTATTTGATGAATAGCCCTCTATGTTTTGAATGATCTACCTATGAATTCAAAAAAACCATTGAGTTCACCAAATTTATTAAACGGCAAAGCATTGCAAATTGTGAAGGGCGTAATTCTTCATGGTGGATCTGGTACACGCCTAAGGCCTTTGACATATACTGATGTAAAACAGCTTCTCCCACTGGCTGGGAAACCTGTCAGCGAGTATGCCTTGATGAGCCTTATTGAACTGGAGATAAAAGAGGTGAACATAATCCTCGGTGACATTGGCTCAGAAGAGGTCAGAAACTACTACGGGAACGGGGAAAAATGGGGTATCAATATTTCCTATACATTCCAAGGAAAACCAGCCGGAATCGCACAAGCCATAGGCTTGGTAAGGGAATTTGTTAGAGAAGACGATTTCGTAGTTGTTCTCGGCGATAACTATTTCCACAGTGGCTTCTCCCAGCTGTTGAAAGATTTCAAAAATGATGAAAAAGATGCATATGTTGCGCTGACGGAAGTTCCTGATCCTGAAAAGTATGGAGTAGCTGAAATTCAAGATGGAAGGATAATAAGAATGGTCGAGAAGCCTAAAAAACCAAAATCAAACCTTGCAGTTACAGGGGTATACTTTTTGAGAAAGAACATATTTCCCATCATAGACTCCCTGAAACCTTCGTGGAGGGGGGAGTATGAGATAACGGACGCTTTTCAGAAGATGATTGAGTCGGGAATGAAGGTAGGTTATAGCATAATAGCGGGGTGGTGGAAGGACACAGGAACGCCTGAAGAATTCCTAAAGTGCAATATGATGGCCCTGGAGCGTATTCCAATCGGAGAGATAAGGAACGGACAAGGGGCATACTGGAGAACGCAAATTGAAGGTAACGTGAACATTGACACAGAATCAGAGATAGTTGGCCCATGCTTCATTGGAGGGGGAACCACGATTAGAAATTCATACATAGGACCGTATACGAGTTTAGGAAGAAACTGTAGTGTGGCGAATTCTCACATTGAAAATTCCGTAATAATGGATAACGTTTCGATCGATCTGAACTCCTCTTCTGTCCTGAGGGAGAGCCTCATAGGTCCGTCATCCACGATAGGGTCCTCGGGCAAAAACGAGAAGTTTTTGAAGTTTATAGTTGGCAGGGATTCCAAAATTGAAGTGTAGCGTTTGTATAAGACATTAGTCCTAGGCTATTCAGGTCAGTTGGCTTCCTCTTTAAGAGAAGTGATGAATGACGCAGTGTTCGCATCCCGGAAGGGTCCTCTAAGACTAGACCTTTCTAACGTCGATACAGTATTCGACAGACTTTCTTCAATCAGCCCAGATTCGGTTATAAATGCTGCGGGATTCACCTCTGTTGACGGGTGTGAAAGGGAAAAGAGGAGCGCATACCTCATAAACGGTCTGTCCGTCAGGGAAATCACGAGGTACTGCAGAGTGAAGAGAATACCTCTAATTCACATATCAACTGACTACGTATTCGATGGAAGCGAAGGCGATTATCACGAGGAATCAGTACCGAACCCCATAAATTTCTACGGGTTGAGCAAGCTTGTAGGCGACGCATTTGCGCTCTCTTACGACGAGTCTCTGTTAATAAGAACGTCTGGAGTTTTTGGTTCCTCAAAGAATTTCCCAATGTTCATTCTGGAAAAGCTCCAGAGAAGAGAGAAAGTTTTCGTTCTCGATGGCTATTACTCCCCGATATTTTCGGATTTGCTTGCAGAGGCCATTCTGCAATTGATTCAATTGGAGAAAAGGGGAATAACAAACGTAGCAGGTGAGAGGGTCTCAAGAATTAAATTTGCTGAGCTAATCGCAAACAGATTTGGCCTTGACAGGAGTCTCCTGGCTCCTTCCGAGGGTAAATTGATTCTGGCAGCGAGGAGGCCGTACGATTCATCTCTTAACATAGAAAAGGCAAGGAGCATAATAAATTTTGATTTCTTCAGCGTGGAGAGGAACTTGCAAGAGTTTTACGATCGCATTAGAAAGGAAAAACATTTTTAGAGAAATGGGCATAGTACTTACGTGGGATTCAGGATCACAAAAACTGAAATAGAGGATGTTATCGTCGTTGAATCATACAGGTACTCTGACAGAAGGGGGTTCTTCGAAGAAAGCTGTAAATTGTCATCATTTACTGACGCTGGCATAAGAGAAACATTCAGGCAGTTAAATCACTCACACTCGAAGAAGGGAGTTCTCAGGGGCCTCCACTTCCAGAGGGATCCTTATTCCCAAGGGAAACTTGTCTTTGTACTGAGAGGTAAGATAACAGATGTGGCAGCGGACATAAGGCCTTCCTCTCCATCCTTTAGGAGATGGGTCTCTGTAACGCTATCGGATGATGCTCCTCGTTCGCTGTGGATACCGGCTGGGTTCGCACACGGCTTTTTTGCTATGGAAGATTCAGATGTCATATATCTTACTACCGCGGAATACAATGCTGACTACGAATCTGGGATAAGGTGGGATGATCCAGATTTAAACATAAAATGGCCTGTCCAATCCCCTATTCTATCAGAAAAGGATGGAAATCTTCCATTCATCAGGGAGCTCATTAAGAGGGGTGAGCTGTAGCTATGGCTAGGATTCTGGTGACAGGCGGATGCGGCTTCATCGGTTCAAACTTTATAAATTACTGGCTTTCGAATCATCCTGATGATTCAGTAGTCAATATTGACAAGATGACATATGCTGCGGATGAGAGCTATATAGATAAGAGTCTCGTTAAGGGCAATTATTTATTTGTCAAGGGGGATATCGCTGATAAGGATACCGTTCTTTCAATTTCCAAGGACGTGGATTTAATAGTCAATTTCGCCGCCGAGTCCCGTGTGGACAGGTCCATTAACGACCCATCCCCGTTCATAAGATCCAACTATGAAGGAGTTTTCAACCTTCTGGAGGTGGCAAGAAGATACGACCTGAGATTCCACCAGGTTTCAACGGACGAGGTGTTCAGCAGCCTCCCTATTGATAGCAAAAGGAAATTCACCGAAGAATCTCCCTATGTTCCAGGGAACCCTTATTCTGCAACAAAGGCTGCCACTGATCTTCTCATAAAATCTTACAGGAACACGTATGGCCTCAACGTCACCATATCCAACTGCAGTAACAATTTCTGGCCCCACCAGCATCCTGAAAAATTGATTCCCAAAACAGTTCTTCACGCGCTTTCAGGTAGAAAAATCCCTATCTACGGGAAAGGCGACCAGATCAGGGACTGGATATACGTTGAGGACCACGTTCGGGGAATCGAGACCATTCTGGAAAAGGGGGAGCCGGGCGAGACGTACCTGCTGAGTGCCGAGAAAGAGATGAGAAATCTTGATATTGTTTCTAGACTCCTGAACATCCTTGGGAAGGATGAGAGACTTATAGAATTCGTGGAAGACAGGCCCGGGCATGACGAGAGATACGCCCTTTACCCAAGTAAGGCAAGAAGGAAGCTAGGGTGGAGACCTATTTTCAGTTTTGATGAAGCGCTTAGGTCCACGGTGGAGCATTACGTAAAATCAAGAGAATTCTATCAAAGGAAATTGGTTTATTGGAATCATAGACGGAATTAAGATCAGTTCTTATTAGAGCGTATAATAGTTACCTTAATTACCGCGGGTTGAAGAGATTCTATCTGCCATTCTAATTCATCCCCAACATTAAGTTTCATCTGTCTAACAATTGAACTAGGTATCGTAGTCCTTAACGAGTTAGTTTCACTCCTTACAATAATAAGCTTCGTCCTGTCCTCCTTTGTTCTTGCCATCAATACAATATTCACTCATAGGCTTATAAGTTTTCCTATTATGATGTCTTAATTATTATTTTGGCGCAATTATTGGTAAATTAATCGATATATTTATAACCTACAATACTATAAGCAATGGGTGACAGAGTCAATGGCACCGGACGGAGAAGAAGATATGGACCGGAAATACATCGAAATGGCCATAAGAAAGTACGAAAAGATACGATCAGCAGTGTGCAAAGGTAAAAAGGCAAATAAAATCGAAAGAGAGTTGGTCTCGCTAGTGTTTAATAAAATGGTTGATCCTTATTACTACTGGGCTGAAGCTATGGCAAAAGCGGAAAGTGAGGGAGGCAATGGCACAATCTCGAATACGTCTGGGACTGGCGATATCTCTGAAATCGCTATGAAGTATGACCTTGATTGCACAGAGCAAAACGGTACTCCCAGCAGGATAAGGGTCAAAAGGTTCATAGATGTTGGATTTCGAGAACTGAGGTCTGAGATGGCCAGAATGGGCTATTCATACGACAGGGAGAGTAGGTCTTTCGTAAAATGGGTGAGAAAGTAGAATACCTGAGTATCCCTGAAGACCTATTATGAGGCGCTCGGATGAAAGACAACCATCCTCAAAAATAAGGTCCTCCAGAAATTAATGTCCACTCTCCTCTCAATATCAACAACCCTGTCTGGTGGGAGAGTGAAGAGCGGACGGAATTGTTTTAATTGTTGTGTATATCACGGATTAAAAAAGCAAGGACAGCCTTTTCCTAAAATTATAAAAGTGATCATGGGTATTCTCAGGTAAGAAGGTGGCAAAGATTGCATATTCCCTTATCATGGGGTATGTACAAAAAATGCACACTTTTCCATGATTACCATCAATTTACCGCACACTTTACCACCGCCTTACCATGTCTCTGCCAGTAGCATTTCCACTACCATATTATCAAAAGCTTGAAGTCCTGTCAACAAATTGGTAAACGGCGCCTATAGATCCACGAAAAATTGTAGAAGGGCATCGGAATATTACAGAAAAGGGGGTTCTATCTTAATGCAATAAACCACTTGCCTACTTTGCCATGGTTATTAAGATGTATCGCGACCTAAGAATCTGAATAGTTCTGGGTGTACCAGCTGGAAGATGAATCTATCCTTTATGTTGGATTCCTCAATATTCAAATATTCTGTCGCGATTTGGTAAATGTTTCTCTCGTCTGAAAACGTAGTTATTGGAAGCGGTCTCCAGTAATCTGAGTTTCTTTTCAACCTCTCAACATTCATTTCATTGATGCAAAACTCTTTGAAATCAGATTTGAATTCAACGTTTTCTTTCAGCAACTTTAGGAATTCTGAAAAGGCCTCCTCTTCCTTGCAATGACTGTAAACTACAGTCCAAAAGAAATAAGCGGGATATTTTCTTATGAACTTGTGCGCCATAATGACAAAGTAATCTCCTCTCTTTATCATTGTGTCCACGGCATATTCCTTTTCTTGCCTCATTGCCGCCATTAGAGCTGCGAGCTCAATTTCCCTCTTCCTTTTCTTTGCCTCCTCTCTGAGTTCTCTCTGTCTCCTTAACCTCTCCTGTCTGGCCTGTTCAGCGGCTATCCTTCTTTCTCTTTCCTCTTCCTCTCTTATGACCTCATCAATCTCCCTGAACCTCTTGATCCAGCGGAAGACTGTGCTGGGAGCTGCCCTTATGTCCCTGGCGATTTCCCTAATGGGCACACCCTGCCTCCATTCTGCTTCCAGTTTTTCGAGCCTTTTGTCCCTAAGGGTCATCATGTATTGATGGAAAATTTAATCATAAATGTTGCTGCCAGAACTAATTATTCTTTGAAAAGTCGTACTCAATTTGTATTCATTTCTGTATTCAAAAGCGTATTCATTCTTGTATTCATTTTAGCAATCCATGAAAAGGAAAGGTAAACAGAAATTAACATATTTTAACTGAGAAGACCCATGAAAGAACAGGAAGTTAGCGAGTACACTCAACAAGGTCTATCTGTGATATCTCTGTCTTACATCAAGCATTTCCGGTTGTATTATAAAATAAGGAGTTAGTATTCGTAGAGTGGACAAGGATGAGAGGTTTTCGGCTTTTTACTGACCACTGTTCCATTCGCTCCGCTGATTGCGAAGAGAATTTCATATGGAGAAACAGGTAGGGAGGTACAGAAGTGTCTTACTCCTCGAATAACACTAAAGATGTGTCTAAATTAGCGGAGTCCGTGTCGTCAATTTGCGTCCAGAGCACTTGGTTGTGTTTACGTTACAGGTGATCAACCAGGCTTCTATCCTAGTCCACAGAACGTTTAAAGTATCGGAAGGGCATACTTTTGTGAGAAGAAGCTAGACCTAAACATTTTCGTACGTTCCTGGAAGTGAGTGAAACAGCGTACAGAGCACTAATTATAATCAACGATTATACCTCTGATCGCGTCGTTGCACAAGATTCTGTTGTCAAGCTAGGCTAGTCCTGCATAGATGTATCCATGCCTCTTCACTATTGGATGGCGTTCCACTCTAACTTTGAATCCAGCTCTTTCCAATCGCTTAACGAGCCGCTTAGAACCATTGTGAAATTCAATTTGCATTTGTTTCATTTTTCGCAGAGTGACATCTGCTTCATCGATCAAATGATATTCGCACCCTTCACAATCCATCTTAAGGAGAGCTTCTGAACCTAGCTTTGCCCTTTTGTAACATTACATTTTCTGGATAAATGAGTATTTTACTGGATTTGTTCACAAAAACGTGTAAATAGCGTGTAGTGTTATTATTATTACTTTGACATTTAGAAGGAAGATCATAAGGGGCAACAATGTTTACTATTAGGATGTCAGGTCTTACAGGGATAAAGAGACTGGAAAGGTTAGACAGGAGGTTAAGTACCTGGGGAAGGAGATTGAGAGGGAGGGAGAGAAGGTTATATTGCCTCCCAAGGACAGGTATTCAGTGAGGAGGTCCCTGGATTCAGCAGCATACATCATGTACCATACTGCAGTGGAAGAAGGGTTCCTCTTCAATTACGAAGATGCTCTTCTGAATCACACAAGGATAAAAGATGCTGCAAAGAAGATTCTTATTCTCGCAGCAGAAACGATAGTGGGTCCAGGTCACTCAATTCCCCTGCATATTGGAATAGAGATGAGTGACAAGGAGGTCAGGGACGTAGTTGAACTGGTAGGGGAGAAAGACCCTGACATAGTTTTGATACTGGAGAGATCTATGGCTTCCAGTCTCATAAGAAGATACGGTTCCTCAGGCATAGTATACGATCTCTCTGCCATAAGATACTTCGGTGAGAGCAATTCCATGGCGGAATACGGTCACTATTACAACATAAACGGAGAGAACAGGGAGATCAATTTCGTTCTTGCAGTAACGAGGAAGGGTGGAATACCTTTACACGACAGAGTAATATCTGGAAACATACCTTCCGTATCCACTGTTAGCTCCTTTTCCAAGGAAATAAAGGATTTTGGAATATCAACCGTGCTGATAGTCATGGACAGGGTTTCTACTCCAGGGAAAATATCAAAGAACTGAAGGATTATGAGGTGATAGGCGCCCTTCCCTCTTCCCTAACGATTCATGATGATCTTTTACAGAGATCAAAGGACATCGACAACTCCAGGAACTACATGCAATATGGTGAGGAGACGGTATTCCACAGGGAGGAGAGGGTTGCCGGCACAAGGTACATAGTGTTCTTCTCCCCCAGATTAAGATCAAGAAGGCTGGAATCCTTTTATTCACAACTAAATGAGAAGGAATCAATACTGAGAGACCTGATGAAGAGGAAGTTCGATTCCCATGCAGACATGGTGAGGACTGTTGAGTACTCCCTAAACGGGTTCAGAAGTCTCGTGGAAATAAGCTATGAGAAGGGACCGAACAACTTCACTTACTCCCTTAAACACAAGGCAATACAGCGTAAAACTAACAGGATGGGCTACACGATACTGTTCACGAATACCAGATTATCAGCGGAGGAGGTGTTCAGGATATACAGGGAGAAGGAAATAGTAGAGAAAACGTTCTCCCATCTGAAACCTCACTTGGAACCATTCTTCTCAAGTTCTGAAAGTGCTACAAGGGCCAAGCTGTTCCTGACAGTCCTGGGATATACGATGGTTGCAATCATAGCTGCTAAGTGTGGCATATCCTGCAACCAGGCATTGAAAGTCATGTCAGGGATAAGGGAAGTGGTGTATTCCAACGGTTCCCGTGCTCATGTGGAATACACAAAGGAGCAGAGGGAACTCATTGAGAAACTGAAGATAGACTTGTAGTGATAAATCGGGGCAGAGTCAGGTTCTCTTTCCCCTCCTCACGATATCCTCCAGCTCGGAAACGAACGCTCCACCAAGCTCAATATCAATGCGTTTCACGTGCAGAGCATGACATCCCTGCTCAAAAATGAATCCAATAATTACATTGTCATGACACTAGTATTAATTTTAATCTCTAATTCATCTTAAAGAGACCAGGCTCCTTCGCGCGGAATTCCCGACAATAAGTACCTAAAGTAATTTTCACGCATGAAAGAAATTCGCGGAATTCAAAGAGTTTCTTTTTCCGAGTTATTAGTAGAAATAAAACCCACATCCTAAGATTCAAATCGATCTTCTCTTTAAGTGTCAGTTGGTCAAGGAAATTTGTTAGGATTAGCTTTTTAGTATTGAAATCGTCTAATAGCCAGATAACTGAATCTCGTAATATGCTGTTTAGTCCATGAATCCTGTATCGAGCTAACTTTCTCTCTGCTATGAAGTTGTAGTCGCATTGCGAAGATAAGCAGAGATTAGTATAGTAATCATTTAAGTAAACCAAAGAAGGTTCGTACTTAACTTCCTTTAGAATTTTTGAAGGTACGAGTCTTGTCTGACCAATTATGTAATTGCCCTTGAGCAAACTATGGAAGAGATTTCCGCTATTCTTTCTGTTTGACATTCCAAATCTTTGCAAAAAAGAATTGCTTACTATCTTTCCATTTTCATCAATTACTAAAGCATCACTCCAAACAATTGTACAAGAATTGCCGCAGGATAGAGCCGCTTTTACTAGGGTTTCAATCGCATCGGGTTCCCATACATCATCGGAAGAGATACCAAGTACGAATTCTCCCTTAGCTGCCTCTATTCCAATATTCATGGTATTAGCAATTCCTAGGTTTTTAGGATTTTGGATAACCTTTATCCGATTGTCCATAGCTGTCTTCTCGGATATTATTTCAAAAGAATTGTCTAATGAATGGTCGTCTATGATTATAAACTCAAAATTGCTATAAGTCTGATTTAATATGGAATCGATTGCATCACCAACATACTTCTCGTGATCGTAAGACGGCATGATGACGCTCACAAGAGGAGTTGCTTTCATACAAATAACCCAAAGAATTCCTCTAATTTTATATCTATAATTTCAAATGCCACTCGTTCAATCCCTTTACTACGTATTCAACTTCATCATATTTCATTAGCCAACGAATCGGGAGACTTAGCACTGTTTCCGATATCTCCTTCGCCAAGGGAAGTTGATTTTCATTAATTTCCAGCGAAGAATATGCTTTCTGCAAATGTGGCGGGGAAGGGTAGTGGACCAAAGTCTGTATTCCTCTTTCCTTAAGGAATGCCAGAAGTTGCTCCCTCATTTTAGTCCTAATGACGAATTGGTGCCAAACAGGAATGGCGAAACTGGGGACCACTGGCAACGAAATAGCTTCATTCTTTATCTCACTAAGATAACGATTCGCAATTTCTGTTTTTCTCTTGATAATGTCATCCAAGTGCCGTAATTTGACCCGCAGGAACGCAGCCTGGATTTCATCCAGCCTGGAATTGAATCCTATAATATCGTTTACGTACTTTGAAGATTCTCCATAGTTTCTAAGCATTTTCAATTTCTCATACAGTTCCGGGTCATTTGTCGTGACGGCTCCTCCATCGCCTATTGCACCTAGGTTCTTGGTCGGGTAAAAACTAAATGCTGTCGCATCCGCTAAAGAGCCAACACGCTTTCCTTTGTATCTGGCCCCATGTGCTTGCGCAGCATCATCCAGTACCCTTAAATTATATTTAGAAGCTAGCTCATTTATCTCATCCATATATGCTGGCTGCCCATAGAGATGAACTGGTAGGATGACTTTCGTCCTAGACGTAATCCTTTCCTCGATTAGCTTAGGGTCTATGTTGTATGTACTAATGTCGGGCTCAACAGGCACAGGCAAAGCTCCAGTCAAACTTACTGCTATCCAGGTAGCTATGTAAGTATTCGATGGAACTATGACCTCGTCCCCTTGACCTACTCCCATAGCTGTAAGCGAAAGGCGCAGGGCATCAAGCCCGTTTCCAACTCCTATGCAGTACCTTGAACCTACATAGTTCGCAAATTCTTTTTCAAATTCCATTACTTGATTTCCTAGTACGTAACGCCCTGATTCCATTACCTGAAGATATGCCTTGTCAAGCTCGTCCTTCAGGAAATTATATTCTTCCACAAAATTTACTACTTGGACTTTCATTCTATCAACTCGTCCTTAAGTCTTATAAATATATCGTAATCCCTGATATAATCATTCTCATCATAGAATTCTGAGGCGAGAACAAGGCATACGGCTCCGCTCGAAAAATCCATCATATCGCTCCAGATCATCTTGGGAACATATAACGATTCAAATGGCTTGTTTAAAAGAATTAATTTCTTTGACGATCCGTCATCAACTCTAACCGTAAAGCTTCCTGATATAGCAATCATTACCTGTTCCAGTTTGTTATGAGCGTGAGCACCTCTGTAAGAGCTGGTAGGCACATCATATATGTAGTAAACTCTCTTGATTTCGAATGGTATGTCCCTCGAATTCTCAACAACAGTAAGATTTCCGCGCGGGTCTGCTATCTTCCTCAAATTTATAATTTTACAGTCATCAACTGAAGTTTTCATATCTGACCTTCACCTCTTTCACTAAGATACCTAACTATTCTCGCTGGGGTACCCATCACGACAGCATAATCAGGTACATCCTTAGTGACTACTGCACCAGCGGCTACAATTGAGAATCGTCCAACCTTGATATTTGGTAGAATCACACTTCCGCTGCCAACGGAGCAATGATCCTCTAGAGTTGGGCCAAATACTTTAGCAGGACTGTATGTCCTCTTTTCCATATTGTTATCGTTACTTGTTATCACGCCTCCCCCTATAAATACGTCATTTCCGATGTTCATATTACCTGCCATCCAAGAGTGGTCCATAATTTTCGTTTTATCTCCGATGACAACATTGTAATTCAAGGTAACGTATCTCCCGATTATCGTAAAATTTCCAATTCTGCATTCCTCCCTGATTGAAGCTCCGTCTCCGACCAACGTATCGTTTCCAACCTCCACATCATAATAAATTACCGCATTTGGACCTATCGCACAATCATTACCAATTTTTATTTTCTTAACAAATATGGGCTCTCTGGCCAAGGCTCCTGCTCCGTCCGGTATTTTCCCGATATACGTTCCTGGATAAATTCTAACGTTGTTACCTATTTCCACATTATTTTCTATAATCACATTCGGAAATATGTGAACATTCTTTCCAAGTTTTACGTCTCTCCTGATAATGGAAAACTCTTCGATTATAGACCCGTGACCGATTTGGTTAGTTTCAACTACTGCGTTTCCTTTGATATATCTCATTGACTTCTCATCCTTTGAAGATGAAAGAAGGTATTTATAAATTTATCACAAACTCATCTTTTGCCTTACGAGAAAAGTCTAGTAGTTCGTTTAATAAATCTTTTTGATGAGCAATATCAAAGCCGACCTCCTTTCCGTTGCTAGTGAATTCTTCTACATTTCCATTACGGCCATTGACAACACATTTGTACCCGTCTTTGTAAATAGCTTTCCTAGAACCGAATATTTCTAAAACTTTTTCATTCAAAGGCTCTCTATTTCCATTATTGATATTAGAAAGTGACCCATTGTCATTTTCCAGTCCTTTAGCTTCACTAAAAGCAGACATTTCGGTAATAGAATCTTGGTCGCGATTCCCGTCTATGACGTCTACTATGAACTTACTTATATTTGTAAGGCTTTGATAACCATCTTTTATCGAGATTTTCTTATTCTCAGGTAGCTTTACTATTAATGGGACTTCTATTAACTCGTTAAAAAGAAATATTCCATGCCCATAATAACCGTACTTGTTATCGAATAAGGCTTGGCCGTGGTCACTGGTGACTATTATCAAGGAATTATCATATATTTTTTTCTCTCTTAGACTTGTGAATAGACGTCCAAGATTAAAATCCAAATGGCTTACTGCACTCAAGTACTGTTTCCTAATTGAATGTGCTTTTCTTCTTGGGAATTCATTTCCATTAAGAATAGCATTTCTGTTTAATCCTAATATGTCCCTTGAAGTTTCCCAGTGCGTAAGAGGCTCATGAACATCCATAAAATTAAGAAAGAGGAAAAACGGATTCCTGATAGAAGAATTGATGACTGTATCTACAATAGCTCCTGATCTTTTAGTACCTGAAAGGCCGCTCTTTTTTGACTTTATGTACAATCTAAAATATGAGGAAAGTAAGCTGATATCTCCTTCTAGGGCCAATTTTAATACTTTCTCAAATTTGGAATTTCCGTAATTCTTTGCTTCTTTATAAAGGAACGATTCCTCTTCACTTAAAAGGGAATCTTCATAAGTAATAGTCACAAAGTCTTTCGATAATCCCGTACCTGGTGAAATATAAGGATTAGAAGATATTCCGACAGTATTGTATCCGATTCTCCTTAACCGTTGAATGATAGTCATTTTATCGAACGTGCTAATCTTATTAAGTATTTTGTCTACAGATGCCCTCCTTAAATCTTGGCTCAGATCTTGGAATTGATCCACTTCGTGTTCTACGGAATATAGACCTGAAAACATGGAAGTGTGAGATGGTACGGTCCAGGAAGCCGGGGCTATAGCATTTGGAAATATTACAGCATCCTTTGCAAAGTCTTCCAAACAGGGGGTAACAGCTTCACCGTTATATACCGGCAATACGTCTTTTCTGAGTGTATCAAGCACAATAAGAATCACATTGGGATCGTCTTTCATCGGCTGAAAATCTGTTTCTGCTAATAAAATTTTAGTGCTAGGGAGCAAGTTACATCTATTATCTTAGTGGTAGATTCCACTTTCCAAATAGAAAGATCACCTGAGCAAAATAAACCTTATCAGTCCTTTGAGATTGAATCCTTTCGGGAGAATTTTGGTGAGTAGGTCCATATCCGATGCGCTAAACGTTCTGAGCATCTTCACCATAAAAGCATATAGTATTAATCCAATAAATATGTAGGCAAACATTCTTAGCGGGGAATAACCAAAGTATGTCTGAAAAGCGAAGAGGACCGCAAATACCGACAAGCCTGACAGCATTGTCTTTAGCGCCTTGACATAGTCCAGGCTGAAAGTATCAAATCTCCTCCCAAAGTAATAAAGGAATATGAAACGCACAAAATACATGGAAGAATATCCTATCGCAGCCCCTTCAATTCCAAATCTTGGTATCAAGAGGATCGAGAAAAGAAAGTTGAATATCAAAGAGAGAGATGAGATCAGGAAGAAAATCCTGGTTCTCCTTGTAGCCTGCAGGGATACTCCGATAACGCTGTTCGGCACGAAAATGGAATGCACAATAAGGATAGTAGTGAGCGGTGCCCAAGCCAGAACGTATGCCGGACCTGCCAGAAATGTCAGTACCGATCTTGAGATCGCGGCCACAATGAGTGCAAGAGGCAAGAACATCATCATCAGAAGGCCAGCAGCAGTTGAAGCGTATTCCTTGACCCTGTAGCGCCCTTCCTTGCTGTATACTTCAGATAGCTTGGAAAACAGTACTGTTGAAAACGGACCCGTAAGAAGGCCGAATACAGTCACTACGAGAAGCGAAAAGTTGTAAATGCCTAGCAATGACAGATTCAGGAAGAATGAGACAACGAACCTGTCAACGTACATTGCACTGGTGCCTACGAGCGCGGCCACGAACAGGGGAAGAGAGTAACTTACGACAGGAGAGATTGTTGATGCACTTGCGCCACTTGAAGGTATATTTTTCGACAGGGCAAAAACGTAAAAGGCCATGATACAGGTAGTAGCTGAGTACCCTATGATCCAGCCTATCACGATGAACAGGGGAGATTGAAAGACAGCGAGCATTGCAATTGTTATTGAATATGTAAGGATGCTGCTGAATATTCCTATAAGCCCGCTTAGCCTGAACTTCTGCAAGCCGTTAATAACGCTTCCCAATATGCTGTTGGAAACGAATGCAATGGAACCAAAGCTCAGGAGCTTTATGTATTCTGTATAAGCTGTGTTGTGAAAGAAGAACGTGTCGATGTAAGGAGCGAAGAACCAAAGGAAAATGAGGCTCATTATCGAGAGCAACACAGCTATCATCGAAAATTTGCGAATGATCCTCCTGATGGATGAAATTTCACCGGATCCTATGTAGTATGAGATGTAATGTTGGATCCCGGCACCTAGGTTCAATGAGAAGGCCAGTGGAACTAGGTTTGTAATGGCCGAAAGCATCGCAGCTACCCCGGCTATTTGAGGTGGATAGAAGTGAACAATGTAAAGGTAGAAGATGAATCCAGCGAATGTAGAAACAATGGAAGAGAGGAATTGATATCCAAAGCTTCTTGATGCGTCGTCTGTGGTAATACTGAACACCATTTGAGGCTCTAATGACATTATTTACATATATTTATCGCATTAAAATTTCTAATTTCGACCAAGCAGAGTGCCATAAATTTTGCCACCTAGTCCGTACGACCTCCTCATCAGAAGCACTTCAGTTCAGATTGATTTTTTGGTTGGATCTCTTCTTTCTTGAAACCAGCTGGTATGAAAGAATGACTACTGCAACTACGGCAATAGCGGCAACCATTGGAATCAAGTAGCTTGAGGAACGATATACTTTGATCAGAACCACACCCGTGCTCCAATCAACATTCCCTGCTAAGCGATTTGCCTTGTAGTTAGACGGAAGCGTTATTCCGTAGCTGTACGTTTTATTTGTCATGTTGATCGTTATAAAAGGAACGGATGAATTGTAATAGGAGCCGTCAATCAAGAGCGACCATTTGGCACCATACGGAAGACCTGTCACATAGAATGTAAACTGTACGAGTCTGCTGAAAACAACGCTCACCGTTTCATTTCGACCACTAACAGACAAATTTCCATTGACAACGGAGCTGCTCATTCCGCTGACGTTCTGGATATCATATTGGTACGTTCCTTTCAGGACCTGGAACTCGATCGATGAATCGTTGGAGCTACCGGTCTGGTTCCCCAAGGAGACGCTCCATACCGTGCCGGGTATAAGTCCCGTCTCCATAAACGTCACTGAATAAAGTCTTGAAAATGTGATGTAAACGCTAACGTTGGCACCATTTACAGATATGGATGAAGATGATGGTGTATTCAAAAATCCTGACACACTCCCTATTGAATAGCCATATGATCCGTTGGTCACATCGAACGTAATCGCAGATGAATTTGAGGATTCAGATACGCCCTCCAGAGTAGCAGACCAGTGAGTCCCAGGAGGAAGCCCGGACTCACTGAACGCAACTGCGTAGAGATTCACTGTCGTGTATGGACCTATAGAATAAGCTGGCATCACTCCATTCGGAATCATTGCGACGAAAGCATACTGCATGGTTGCGTTTATGTGTTTAGGACCCGACTGAAATGGCGAAAAATAGGGTCTCGAACTATTCGTATCATAGAAGTAGCGTATACCTGTCGTGCCGTAATAAGATGAGAAAGTGGAATATTTGGAGTACGCTGATTGCATCCAGCCCTGGTCAAAGGTCGTCCCGCTCTGCAGATACGTGATGCAGGCGTAGCCTGTCCCCCCTGCAGTGGCATTTTCCACCCTTAGCCTGATATTGGCAGTGCCATTTATTATCAGTCCGTTGTCGACCGTAACATTGCCTCTGTTTTCTATGGCTATATGATAGCTTGAAAATGCAGTCCCAAGCACGAAATTGGCATAATAAAGGAAGACCTCGGCCCCATTATCATACCCTGCGTAGGTTGCAGACAGTTGCGGTGCTTCGCCAGTGCGCGAAAATGGACCGCTGAAAAAATTGTCTTGACCTGGATAAACGTTCATGTAGATCGTTTGGTTGATGCATTGATTTATCTTCATCCAGATAACTATTGAACTTGCATTCATGCTCTGTACCCAGCTGTATATGCCAGTCCCATTCGAGTAGGAGAATAGAATATTCGAAGCCTCAGGGTTGACGCCGTAATAGGAATAGTTCCTTGAAGAATTTCCGATGACGAGCATCTGCTGATAGACTAGTGAAGAATTTGGATGAGATACCGTCACGGAAATGGGATATCTGAGAATATGAGATGAATCTGATAATGGAGGCGGAGTTCCCTGTTGTGGTGTCATTACTCCAGAAACTCCGTCAGCATAGTACGGAATAATTGCAGTGGAGGATAACCCAAAGACAAGAGCTATGACAAATAAGGTGCGTAGCCTCTGCGACCTCGGCACGAAATGGTATCTTGCGTGGGTATATAAATTTAGTTTCCCCGTCTAACGGTAAATTCGTCATACAATCCTGTTCGGTATCAATGTCTAACAGACATGAGAGATATTATTCCATCTGATCGCTGGTAATCAGGTGGGAATTAGCAATGGAGCGCATGTGAGGAGAGCGGCTCTAAAGCTGGCAATATCAACATTCTCTGTTCTTATACAATGCCTTTCGGTACACAAGAAGATTGTGGCAATGGAGGCATTGTTGGGATTTTGATGGGAGTCTTGCAACAATTCTATCCAAATAACGCCTTGAATAACTACGGTTAAAGCTAGAAAAGTCGGCCAAATAATCTCCGATACATGATGTATTAATTCACCGTCTATTGCATTCTGCGATTTCAGTCTCTTTCGAAAACCTTTCTGGTTGCGTAAACTAGCAGAATGAGAGACGGAAGCAGAACAAGGAATACAAAGGCAGTACCACCCTCAGCGAAAGATAGCGATATGGGTTTACCAAAACTCTTCTCCAGTTGGATGACAAGGGGTATTCCGAATGGGGGTATTTTCTCGTAGGGCCCGGAATAGATTACCGTCATCCTTGACTTCAGGAAGCTGCCTGGGATGAGGTTTCCATGCATTTCGCTTCCGTTCACAACTATTTTTCCAAGGGAAGGTATCCCTGCGATGTAAACAGCCAGTGAACTCTGGTTTTGGAAATAAAGTGGAACATTTGATTCTACATCCAGCGTGTAGAACCCGCTGAGAGTTGCATTGACCTGAAACGAGTACGCGACACCGTTCCCTCCAAGATGCATCGCAGCGGGTAATGAAACTTGATACGAACTATTTGATAAGCTAGCCGTGACATTTCCATATGAGCTACCGAACAATTTCAGCGTCGGATCAGTGACGGGGAATTGTAATTCTAAAATTTCTGAGAAGTTTGCACGCTGAAGACTGATAGTTCCTGGATCGTTTACGACGACGTACTGAGTTGATGGCAAAGTAATGTACCCTTCAAGGTAGTTTGTGTATTTGTTATCCATCAGCCCAACCAGGGGAACTGAGTAGGTGGCTACCAGAGAAGTGCCGTTGAGTGATTCAGAGACTTGATTAACCTGAAACGTGTTCAGCGAACTTTCAAGAAACATGCCGCTAGGAACGCTTGATGCGACGGGGGCAAGGACGATCAATGCAACAACTGCAAGTACTAATATTGTGGAGAACTGAGAGATAAGGCTCTTCGTGAACTTAACTACATTTCCCCTCTTCATTCTAAGCACGATCGGTATGAAACAAAGCAGTGAGAAGGAGTAAAGGAACCCAAGGTCGTCGTTCAGCACAATCGGATAGAGATTCCTTATCGCCAGTATCTTCAGATTGACATCAGAGAAATATATCAGGAATCCCACAGAATTGATTGTCTGCATAATGCCGAAGCTCAATGCGTACACGAACCAGAGAAGGCCTATGATCATCCACCTGCGGTACACCACGGCGATTATAATGGCGAAAGGAATTACCGCTGCCATATAACTGGGAAGGTTGTATGGATTCAGAGCAGAAAACAGCACCCCCTGGATGAGCAGGAACGAGACCAGTGACTCCCTTCCGACCTTTTCCTTCCTCAGCAGGAAATAGGAAAATGAGGCTGCGAGTGCTGAACCGTAGTATGAATAGCTGTATATTCCCCCTAGTATCCTGTTGGAGAGACCGAAGACGTTCAGGATGTCAAAAATGGAATAGTATGACGCAGAAACGTGAGGTGGAAGGGAGAAGACATAACCCGAGGGATTATTCGGCGAGGCGGCGTAATACCCGGTGCGGTAGTAGATGTACAGGACTGACAGCTGCCCTATCGCTGCAGTGGCTGCTGCAACCGCAAGGAATAGCAGCGCATCCCTTTTCCCCTTCTCCTTGTTTACATACCTGAGGAGGAATGGAATGGAAAAAACGGGGTAAAGATATGAACCGACTGACATTCCGTAAAGTGCAGCCGAGATAAGTGTGTTCTTCTTGAAGAGGAAGTAAACCGATGCAACAAGAAAAAACATCGATACTACTATTGCGGAACCGTATATCACGGAGGTGAAGAAGTATATCGGGGAGGTAAGGAGGAGAAGTGCGGCTATGTGTCCGTTATGTCCCATCTCCTCTAGTAACTTGTAGAGAAAGTATGCGGTTAGAAATGTGAACATTATAAGAGGTATCTTGACGCCTAGTTGTATCGTGAGGACATTGGTTACCCCCGCTATAGAAGAAACAATTGTAACGAAATACCCGCCTATGTTTATGACGTCATAGTACATACCCATGGGTAGCCCGTAAGCAGGGTTCACGCTGAGAAAGTAAAAGAACTGGGCATGCTGCGCGTAGCTAGCGTCGTCAAACGGATGTGCAGCTATCGTGCCTACTATCAAATATAGCGCAAAAACCGCGGAGTAAATTATGAACGAATACCTTTTGTCCGTAATCGACTGATGAACGTTTAGAATATTATGTTTGCTTTATTTGCAAAGAGCTGCCCAGAAAGATCCCGTTTGGGGATTGTATCCAAAAACCAATCTGACAATAATGGCAGTAGCGGCAGCAGCACAGTTCATCTGCCATAACAGCATGGATCAATAGTTATCTTGGAATCGAGATGCAGTTAGACTTTCCTCTGAAAGCAATAGTTATTCATTTATTGGATTGTACTTTTCATAATTGGATTCAGGAACGATAATCTTTGACCGTTTTACGCAGGGGAGGAAATAAAGTATAAGTAGTTAAATATTAATCAAGTGCCAATATAATATGAATTCAGAAAAACTGGAAGTGATTGGGGTTGTCGTGTTCGTGGCAGCCCTGCTGGCTATGTCTGCATTTGCGCCATCATTCACAGGCTTTAATCCAGGGGCTGGTGACTACCAGCCGACGCTTTTACCTTCTTCCGCCGTAATGGATGTCGGGCAGAGCCTGGACCTGGTGGTTACCAGCGTCAGTTCATCACCCCTCGGTTCCTCCCTTAGCGGATCTTCTCTCAGCAGTTCCTATATATTCACGTGGTACCTCAACGGGAGTTCTATTGCCAGCGGTGCAGGAATGGTCAGTTACACATTTACTCCCGCAGGAGCCGGCGTATACACATTCTATGTAATTACTTCCAGCATTAGCAGCAGCTCTTTGGGAAGTTCCTTAGGCAGCTCTCTGTCGGGTACTTCTTCACCCTCCAACACAGTTAATATTGTGGTAAATCCAGCACCCGTTCCTGAAATTAATGGCCAGAGAACGACTTCGCTGACCGTAGGTTCATCCACCCCGTTCACAGTACTGGGAAGTGCAGAGCTGGGGACCGGAACAGGACCTTTTGAATTCTACTGGGAACTTTCATCTTCTATAAACGGGGCCGTTGTCCCGCTCTCCAGCCAGTCAGGCTGGTCGTCTTTGCCCACGCACACGTTCTCACAAACTCTCACCGTCGGAGCCACATATTACATATTCCTATTCTCGGAGGACACCGGAGCGAGCGCAGGTAGCCCATCACCTCTTGTCTCCAACCTTTATGCGACAGCAACTCTCACAGTTGTAACGACTGTGCCTCAGTATCAGGTAACTGTCAGTGCTGTCAACGGGACGTCCACTCCGTCAGGACTTGCGTCTTACGCAGGCTCCTTCCCGCTCCAACTGACTGCGACTGGAACATCTAGCAGCTACGTGTTTATCGCTTGGACAACCACCAACAGTCAAATCAGAATAGTTAACCCCCTGTCGCTGAACACCTATGCGATAATAGGAGGATCCGGAGCGATTACTGCCAATTTCGAGAAGGCAGTCTCTTCTACCACAGCTAACAACATCGTTTTGAGCGATGGTAGTTCGAGCACGACCATAGGTTCGGCAACAGTAAAGACGAATGGTGCGACTCCGGGAAGCATAATCATCACCCTTTCCATCCTGACGACCGGCACCGGTCCCACTACTTCAACCCCCACTGGAACGTCTTCCATATCGATGTCTAGCGAAGTCGTTGTTCTTGACCTGAAAGTGACCGCCACCTCCACGACCGGAACGGTGACAATATCATATACTAGCCCGTTAGTAACAGCCTCAACCCAGATGCTATTCTGGAATGGGACTTCCTGGATATATGCATCGGATGTTACAATCGTAGGAAATACGATTTCAGGGACGATTCCGATTGCCGACCTCACAGCCACGCCCATAATAATAGGCACTGTCTTCCACGCCGTCCCGCCACCACCAGTCACCAAGTACAATGCCACTTTCGCAGAAACTGGTCTGCCATCTGGTGCGCCTTGGTACGTGAACATAACTGGGCAGCCATCGTCGGGCCCCATAGTGACAGCTGAGTACAACGTGTCGCTCCCCTCTGGTAATTACACCTATTCCGTTTCAAGCGGCTATAAGGTACCTGTGTCAAATGAGACGTTCAAGCCCGTCGTTTCGACTGGAACTTTAGACCTTAACAAGACGGGAATAATATTGGCAGTCAAGTTCGTCCCAGTGACGTTCCCAGTCACATTCATTGAATCCGGTCTGCCAACTGGCACGTTATGGTACCTGAACGTCACAAACATGGATGGAGTAATGCAATCGTTCAGTACCAGTTCTTCGACTGTATCGTTCTCCGAGCCAAATGGCACATACTCCTATGCAGTGGCATCGTCCAATAGCCAGTATGGCTCGCCTCCAGGATCGTTCAAGGTTAACGGTGCAGCCGTAAATGTGTCCGTAACGTTCACCCAGGCAAAATACTCAGTAGTGTTCACAGAGTCGGGCCTCCCGACTGGTACTACATGGTCCGTGACACTTAACGGACAGGTCCAGTCCTCCACTACCCCGACAATGACATTCACTGAGCCGAACGGAGTGTACTCCTATTCAGTCGGGAACGTCAGCGGATACTTCCTGCCTTCGAGCACGGGAAGCGTGACAGTCAATAACGCCAATGTCACATTGCGGATATCTTACGAGAAACTGCAGAAGGTTACTGTTACAGAGACTGGCCTGCCAACTGGCACAGAATGGTTCTTCAACGTGACAAATTCAACTAGATCTACCCAGTCATTCAGTTCCTCATCGGCTACTATTTCGTTCGAAGAAGTGAATGGTACATATTCCTACACTGTGGCAACTCCCGATAAGGAATATTCTCCTTCGCCGTCATCTGGCACGCTCAGCATAACGGGACCTGAAACGCTCAGCATAACGTTCAGCCCTGTAACATACTCCTCGATTTTCACTGAAACTGGCCTACCATCAGGCACCTCTTGGTCCGTCACATTCAACGGAGTGGCCAAATCGTCCACTACAAGTTCTATCTCCTTCACTGCAACAAATGGAACTTACCAGTTCACAGTTTCTCCCGTAGCCGGATACAGCGCGAATATCTACTCAGGTAGTGTAACAATCAACGGCGCTTCTGTCACCACTTCCATCAGCTGGACCTTAGTTACCTACCAGATTACGATATCCCAGACAGGAATACCTTCTGGGACTGTGTGGTCTGTCACCCTTACTGGAACGACATTCAACGACCAGAGTGTTAATGTAACCCAGACTTCCACGAGCGGGCAGGTTACCTTCACCGAACCGAACGGAACATATCAATATACAGTACACCTGCCGGCACACTACACGGGGACAAACTTGACAGGAACGCTTAAAGTGGTTGGAGCTTCTGCGTCCGCAACAATAACTGCAAAGAAGATTCCGGTCACGAACTACACCCTCTATATAGTGGTTGGCGTGATAGTCGTCATAGTGATAGCGCTGATCGCAGTGCTGTTAGCGGTGATGAGAAGAAAGAAGAAATAGAAAAGTAGGTAGCGGAATGAAGCACGGTCATAGAGGACTATGCGTAAGAGTGTCCATTAACGAACGTATTAACGAGTCGGGAGGATATCCCTAAGAGAAGTTGAAGCCTCCCATTCCTATAGTACCTATGGCATAACGGATATGTATTGATGCAGGTTAGGTAAAGCTAGGCCTATTCTATCTGACAGGGAAAAGAAGACCCATTAGAAAACTCACCACTGTCTTGAACTGTAGACACATCAAACTGGTACCAGATCCATCTCCAACAGTTCTCTAGGCGTATAAGTTTCGGCCATTCCGGCATATTTCTCCTTGATATCCTCAGTTGGCACTATTATTATAACCCTGAAGCCTTCCTTCTTCTCTCCATCAATTCTATTTTCCGTCTCGTCAATTTTGTGCCCGTACTTTGTTCCCATCTCCACCTCGAATGCCAGTTTCCGTTCTCTTACCACTATGTCGGGACTGCTCTCTCCCCGGTGATCCTGCACCTCAGGCTTCAGTCCCTTCTCTTCCAGGATCCTTCGCACCATTTCTACCACGTAATCATGTCCATCGTAGGTGCCGTATCTGAAGTAGACCTGTACCTCGTCCTTTGGAGATTGGTATATATGATTGTACCTCACCTTCACTCCGTCCAGCCTGAAGCTGGAGATTCTGCCCTGTCTGGCGATCCTATCGAAGGAGTTCATAACTCTAAGCTTCAACTCCTCTATTCCCATACCCATCTTTTCTGATATTTCCTTCGTTGCCTCGTACTTTGTTTTGGCTCCACCTGAAATCAGGGAATATACAGAGTCGTCCAGCTCGAGGTTGTTCATCTGCATGTTTTTTCCTTCCTTCTCATTCTCAAGCTTCTCTTCTTCCTTAGAATACTCTTCCGGATTCCATTCCACAGGATCGTAGAATTTCAGGGATAGGTTACGCAGCGAGAATATGAAAATGTCATTCTCTGAAGCGTACTGGCCTAGGTCGACGAATTCCGCGTGATAAAGCCTCTGCAATATCCACTGGTATTCGTTGCTCAGTGCCTTTGATTCCATCAGGTCGTCTGATTCTGTGAGTCTGAAGGAGAACTGCATGGATGCATTCCCCCTGATTCCCCTTAATGAGTGGAGTTGCTGAGTGCTGATGATGAAAGACCCCCTAGACCTAATCATCGCAGCAAGTTCCCTGATCATCGTCTTCTGGGAACCCAGGAACCTGTGCCCTTCATCGATTATTATCTGTGTTCTTTCCCTTCTTCCTTCGCTGATTTCCCTGTACAGACTTCTGAGGAGATACTCGGAAAAGAACTTGAATGCTTCCTCGTTCAGTCCTGAGAAGTCGATGCATATCTCTCCCCGGAGATTGAAGTCCCACATCCGCTCATTGAAAACGCTGTTAAGTTTGTTCCTTATGTCTGCTAGCGCCCCTTTTTCTATCAATGACTTCGTTTTCTTCTGGAGTTTCTCAACCTCACTCCTGAACTCCTCCCAGTTGTTGCACCCTGACACTATCCTCCTGACGGTACTTTCAATCTGGGAGGCAGTTATGCCTGAGTTCTGCTCCTTTACGCCGAAGGCGACCATCCATGATTGGGTAAAAGCCTCCTTGTCACCAAAAACGTTCGGGCTGTGATTTCTGATTCTGAGCACGGGATAACCGAGCCTGTCGAATTCGTCGGAATTCTTGTAGGCGAATATCACCTTCTTATATCCCGTTATCGTTCTGATGAGCCAGTAGACCAGGGTTGTCTTTCCATAGCCACTCCCTCCCACTATCACTACATTCTGGTTCGCACCCTTCTTGTTGAGGTAATCTTCCCAGCTGATTTCGTAAACCTCATCCTTCCTCTCTATCCTATATTCTCCCCTGGGGAAGTTATTCTGTCCAGGACTCACGCGAGGGAAAAGGTAATTACCGCTGCCTTGAGGCCGTTGGTCATACTTCATTCCTCCCCTGACTGTGCCAACTACGTATATACCCCGTCCCGCAGTCTCGTCTTTCAAGACGGTGACCTTGGAATCTTTCAACAAAAAAGATACCTCGTTCTTCTTCCCTGGAACCCCTTCGTCATTCTTTTTTTCTGGAGTATAACTTGCAGAAAGTCCCTGGATTATTATCTCATTTCCTTCCTTCAGGTTCCAGACATCCTCCCTGTAGTCTGATCTTATCATTATATGTCCGCTATCGTCGCTTACAACCAGCTCTGCCATCTCCCTTCTTTCATCCCAATCTGAGTTCTTCATTTGGTACGTTTTCTTCAATATGACCCTTCCCTGCAAATTCACGTTCACGAAAATTGAGGGTGGATCCTGCTGGATGGCATCCTCATTATCTGTCCTCACGTTCTTCAACGTAGTATATACGTCAGTTATACTGTCTATCTTTCGCTTCTTCTTGAAAAGACGCACACAATTCACCTTCTTAAGTCCAGATCTATATCAATGGAAGTTTTATACTCATAACCTTCTTACCCCTGCCCTTTCATTCTGTGCATCTGCAACGTACTCCTTGGCGCCAATAAAGGAATAAACTGCCAGGGGAATAACAGAGAGCATTAGTATCGACCCAGAAGTTATTGACAGTGTTGCGTTTTGTGCCATCCAGGGATCACTTCCCGGCTCATAGCCGGTTGGGTTGTAGGTGAAATTGTAAGATTTAAAGGAGTAGCTAAGCCAAGCCGGACTTATAGGGGCAGGTTCGCCAGTGAATTCAGAATAAGCGCTTGACATAATAGTGACCCCGATGCAGCCCAGCAAAATCAGTAGAACGAGGAAAGGAATAACGAACTTCAATCTACTTCTCGATATTCCTCCTTTCATGCTTTCACCCTCTCAATTGCTTGGAAGCATTCTCCCAACGTTCCTTCTCCAATTGAAGCCTCTCCTGAATTTATGACAGAACAGGCTGAGGTTGCATCACTTTGAAACACTTGAACTTCTTTGAATATAGTTCTGATTGCATATAAATCAAAAGACGAGTCGATTTGATTATTTCTGTTTAACCAATTGTCGGTTATATTTCTGTACAACTTTTTATCACCGATTGTACATTTCATTTTGTTTTTAAAGTTTTCGATACAGCATATTATTTTGAATTCTACTGAACGTTTTGAGATATACAATTCAGTATATCAAATAGAAAACTATTTGCTTTCATTCACCCATCCTCTTTCGTGAGACAAGACGTCCTTTATGCTCTTTCCGAAAAGGGTGCAGTTGCCATCCTTGTTCACCTGCTGAAGGAGGAAGGGGCAGTTTTCAAGAACAACCTACGGAATGTAACTGGTAGTCTGAGGAAGGTGAATAATGCCCTTGACAAACTGGTAGCAACGGGTCTCGTGCTTATTCTAGATTCCTCAACTGGAAAGAAGAAACTCTATAGAGTGATATTGACGGAAGAGGGGAAACTAATTGCGGGTAATCTACTTGATATAGAAAGGGAACGCGGAACTACTTACATGTTTCAGGACATTCATCTAAATATGCTTGCTACGATATACCAATCTGGTTCCGATGATCTGGCTAAACTGAGTCAGGTAGAATACTTTGATGAGGGCAGGAAGTTACTGCTAGAACTTGACGAAATGGGCGTTGTCAGACTGGATAGAGATCATGCAGGAAGACCGATTATCGAGAACCCAGTTCGCTTCAAGATCACACAGAAGGGAGAAGAGGTAGCGAAGCACATTCTTGGATTCAAGGAAGTAATTGAAGATAAAAGACCAAGCCACACTTACTAGACGCGATAATCAAGGGCCCTCAATATCTGCTCCTAGATGTTTTAACCGTTTGAAAGGCAGTTTACCGTAAATCCGTCTCAAAACTTACAAGATAGAAAAATGGAGAAAAAATAAAAAAGGATTAAAATTAGAGTTTACTGCTTCTTCTCTTCAGTTGCTCTTCTTGCTGCCTTGTTCGCTGCACTTACTGCAAGGAACGATATGACCAGAGTTATCAGCACGAGAACGATGATGACTATCAGGAATATCTCGAGTGTCGGGAATCCCGATGTTTGGTTCTTGATTGTCTGGACCGTTGCGTTCAGGTCTCCAAGGCTCGTCTGGATCGTTGAAACCCCGTTAGATGTTGATGTTACAGTTCCGCTTAGTGTTCCGAGGTCTGTGGTGATAGTTGCAATTCCGTTGCCGTTAGTTGTGACCTGGGTTCCTATTGAAGACAGTGATGTCTGTACCTGTCCCAGAGTAGTGTTCAGGTATACTACATCGCCGTTGAACGTTGCAATGCTTGCGTTGAGTGATGCGAATGACGTCATTATCGATCCAAGGTCAGTCTGCACTAGTACCTGTCCAGACTGAATGCCCGCTACAGTTGCGTTTATCGCGGTAAGTGTTGAGGTCATTGTTCCGAATGCCGTCTTGATCTGGGCGGTGGCGTTGTTTATAGCAATCACTGAAGCGTTGAGCTCTGATAGCGGTACCTTCATCGCATTGCCGATTGCTGTCTGAATGATAGCAGTCAGCTGAGCAGTATTGAATCCAGTTATCAGTGCTCCAGCTCCTGAGACAAGGGCAAAGTAATCGGAGACTGAGGATGCGTATGGTACATAGACAGTGCCTGTTCCGGGTGACGCTCCGATTGTGTACTGGTTAAGTCCAGTTACGCTCAGCAAGAAGTATGAACCAGGGTTCCCGTTTATCATCTGGAACGAACCTGATAGAACACCACTGGCGTATGTTGCCGGTACCTTCTCAACTAGTGTGCCATTGAGGGATATCAGTGCGTATGAACCAGTCAGTACTCCCGTGGCAGGTGTTGCAGGTGCAGCCAGTGTGGCAGAAAACTGTACCAGCTCAGTCGGGAATGCTTGCTGGGGATCTGCTGATAGAACGAGATTAGGATTTGTGACAACCTGGAATGGGGCGCTCACCGTTGCTGTCGTTGTGCCGCTCGGATCTAGGGAGAGTGTATAGTTTCCTGCAGGTACAAGCGGGAAGTCAGCTGCTGAAACCAAAGTACCTGTGAATGATCCTGTTACTGAAGATTCAACAGTCGTTATATAGTTTGAGCCGAGATAGACGTCATAGTAAGCGTCAGATCCTAGACCCGTGGCTGTTCCTGTGATTGCAGTGCCGATTGGACCAGACGATGTTAGTGGGCTGGTTATAGTCAGAGAGGCGGTTACCGTGTAGGATGTTGAGACAGTGTTGGATGATCCAGCGAGTGAAGCCGTGACATATGCATAGTACGTTCCCGCGATATCATTGAGCGGATATGAAGGTCCGTTTGAACTGACGAAAGCTCCGTGTGAAAGGGCAAGACCAGCCCAAGCAGTGTATCCGGATGAAGTCATGTATCCACCGGACAGGCTGTCAAACGAGTCGAAACCATATCCCACTAGGAGTAGAGTATTTCCTGCAGCATTTGGAACCAGACTTACTCCGCCAGATGAAACGGATGAACCAGCCGCAGATATTATTATCGGTTCAGTGAAAATTGCGTTCGAGACTGGCTGTCCGTTGTATACAACGCTCAGGTTGTAAACACCACTAGGCAGGGTGGGGTTCGTGTAAGTGTCGGATGAGCCGAGAGTAGCCGTTGTTATAGCCGTCACTCCTCCAATTGTAAGTTCAGTGCTGCCTATGTACACATTGTACTCACTCGTGTTTCCAGGGTAAAGCGTAGCACTTGCGGGTATGAAGCCCGATTGTGTGAAAGTCAGACCGGCTGTTCCCGCACCAGAGTTACTTAGATAACCAGGGGCAGTGACTGATACGAGGGTGATCGTGGTGTATCCAAAGGTGACACCAGGATATGCTGCGACATCGGCAGAAGAGACCGTATCCTCAAGCGTGAAGGTGGCGGTTGCTGCCGTGGCTGGTGTTGTGAAAGCGGGAGCATAGCTGAAGTTGAGCGTTCCGTTTGCTGCTGGAGCGAAGTCTCCTGTGCTGGATGAGTAGGAACCTACAGTCACGCTGACAACAGATGCTGCAGCTCCTGCTGCCGTATCAGCCCAGCTGTATGTTGCAGTTGGGTCAAGTCCGAATGCTGCTACGATGTAATGTCCGGTGCTCGGGAAATACTCCGAACTTGTCATCATGTTGTTTGCTGGATCAGTCACCTGATAGTCAGATGTTAGAGTAACTGCAGGTGCTGTTGCTACCATTCCAGAAGAAGTTCTAGCGTAGGCGTTGTATGAAGTGCCTACTGTGCTAGCAGGCATCGCTGGGACCGTAGTTGTTGATGGCAGTGCTCCGTATCCGTTAGAATCTGTGGTAACAGTTCCAACGAGAACAGAACCGAGCATTATAGAGACCGTTGTCCCAGCAGGGAAATTCCAAACTGCTGCAGTCACTGAGTCACCGACATTGTACACGCCAGTTATAGGTGTCACGGTGAACTGGAATCCAAGCGCTGAAGGCGATGGAGAAGAGACATAGACCGCATCTGAAAACGTCTGCGCTGGTGTAGAAAGGCCCGTGATGATTACGCTGACAGGTCCGACTGTTTTAGAACCTGTTATTGCTGTAGCAAGCGTGACGGAAGTAGTGAAACTGCCGTCAGATGCAACTGTGATAGCTGAATGGTAAGTGTTCTGTCCGCCTATCGTTATGCTGCTGGTGACAGCGGAAGTGGTACTAGCTACGACTGAATCGCCGGCTGCAAATCCGCTTCCTGTGATTGTAAAGGCCGATCCGGCTACGCCGCTCGTGCTGACTGGGGTAATAGTTATTGCCGGCGCCACAGTGAATGAAGCGTCAGCAGTAATTCCTCCCTCAGGGAAAGATGCGCTAAGCGTATTTGTCTCCTGGGCAACGATGGAGTATGAGCCCTGAGAAAGTGCGGGAATCGTTATGTAGGTGTCTATTGCTCCTGACGAGCTAGCAGTTGTTGTTCCAAGGGTTGTCGATCCAGGGTAGTTCAGGTACAAAGTTACGGAAGCTCCGGCGTCGAATGCCAATCCAGTGACTTCCTGGCTGCTTCCTACAGTGACTGAGGATGCTATGCTAACTGTTGGAATATATGGCACTATTGTGATCAGTGGCCCGAGTGCAAATGTACCACTTGGGCTACCGCTGATAAAATCTTCCGCAAGTATGTAGTAAGATCCCGCGACCGCTCCGCTCGCCATTTCGAATGTTACTTGGTTGGAAAGAGTCGTCGTACCAGCTGCAAGAGTGACTTCTCCGATAGCGTAAGGTGTTGGTCCTCCTGATACGGAAATTCCTCCAGATCCGGCAACTGCGCCAGAGCTAGCAGTAGTCGTACTTAGGAAGAAATATACAGTTGAACCAGATCCAAAAGTGCCTCCAGACACGAATCCTATCGTGTCTCTATAAGGGGGGGTTCCACTGGTACCAGTTCCTACCGCAAACGTTGTTGGATTTGAAGTAAATGTTCCACTTGCCGCATATGCAGGTGTTGCTGCGAAGCTAAGAATTGCGAATGCGCTGAATATCATCGCCGCTGCGATCAATACCGTAAGCATTTTTTTGGTATTAGGTTTATACATTTATTTTAAACCTCCAACTTTAGGAGATAAGTGATAGTATATATAGATTGTGAATTTTTGTTCTACCTGTGACATTTATCAGACAAGCGGAAACCCCTATATTTTTTAGGATTAAAATTAACATTCTTCTTTTCTATATTTATTTCGTGACCAAGGATTGTCATACATTTCATTTTTAAACGTTTTGGCAACAACGTCGCTACATTTCACAGTTCGAAAAGAATGTGCAATGTTGCGCTTTTAATCCTACTTGGAGTGTTCATCTTATTGTTCCTGCCTTGTAAATTGACAAATTGCTTATTCTCGCAACCTGATTCTTCAAGCTTGATTCATTCTAAAGTTCATTCTCTTACCCGGCAAAATATAACATCGTCTGTGCCTTGACAAAAGATGACTGTCTTGGGAGCTAGCTACTTTTTCGCCATCAACTGATGGGGCATTGCTTGCATCTTTAAATCCCAGGTATGTTGTGTAATATTGGGAAATAATGTAATATACAAAGGAGGGGAATAATAATAGTGGATAGACATATAACCATCAAATGGAAAGAAGAGTGAAGATCGGGCCAAAAGGACGCATCGTGATACCGAAGGACATTAGAGATAAACTTGGCATTAAGGAATTCTCTGAGGTACTGGTAGCTATAAGAGACGGGGAAGTCGTTATAAGGCAAACAGCCCCGCTATCGGTGTCATATGCAGATTTCTTTACGTCCACTTATGCTAAAAAGCTCAAACAAAAGGTAGATATCAAAAGGATCCTCGATGAAGAATATGAAAGGAATTTACTACGTTAATTTCAATGTTTTTCTTTATCCTATCATATATCAAGACATGCCAGAAGTTGGTTTCTCTAAGGACATAATTTCACCAATTGAAAAAAGTATATACAGGCATATACTTCAACGCTCACTTGGGATGAAATATCTTACGTTGTTGAGAAATTATTAAGTAGATCAGACGTTATTGAAATAGGGCGGAAACTCATGAATTTCCCTGGACTTTAGTTCATCATTATGGACGAAGAAGTTATGAGAAGGAGCCAAATGATGAGAGAGAGGTACAATCTAAACCCCAGAGACGCTATCCACCTTTCTTCTGCCATCGGAAGAAACATTAAGAAAATTATAACAGACGACCGGGATTTCGATAATCTAAAGGAAATAGAGCGCATCGGGCTGAAAGAGATTGACTCAAAATAAAGTTAAGATTATGCTAGTTTAACAAGAC
>JAJYUV010000008.1 GCA_021792355.1 Thermoplasmata archaeon
GCAGGATCAACCGGAGTTGTTGATTCTACCTTGAAATATAGGATTGCGGAATGGATATTCTCTTCCCATCTCAGATTCGATAAACATGTTCGAATCCTCATTCATTTCGCCGCTCAGGAACCAGACTGTCATGCTGTCCAAAAGGACTATCTAGCCTGTCGCATGTAACGGCAAAAGAAAGTAAAGGCAACACTGTATATTAGTTTATTGGTAAGCTTGGCAAAGCACTATTTTTCACTGAAACTTAAACGATAAAGTTGTGCGAAATAAGGACGTTATCCAGCTTTGAATGAGACTTGGATTACCCTTTTGTTTTTAGTCAATTCAAAGTGGATTATTTCCAATTCATGCTGTGGTAAATTGACTAATTATATGTCGTTAATCTAGACGACTTTCAACTGAATCTTAATACCTACTTTCCATTCCATGAGATTAATTGACCATTACATTAATATATGGGACTTAAATGCGAATGCAGATGTTAGGAAGTCCAACTGACTGGATTATACTCATCGTCGTAGTGCTGCTAGTTCTTGGCGGATCTAAGAAGATACCAGAGATAGCCAGAGCAATGGGCCGGTCGATGGGAGAATTCAAGAAAGGGAGAATGGAAGTCGAGAGAGAAATCAATGAAGCAGTAAAGACTGAACCTGCTTCTACCACCACGCAGAAGTGAGTTTGTAAGTATTGCGTGCAGGCGGTTTATAGACTGACCAATAGAAGCAGATTTATCCTCTGTCTTTTAAGGGCGCTGTTGCTGAGCACATCCCTCGCACCAGAGATAGAAGTCCAGGAAATCAATTTCCTCCTGTAAAAGCACCCTTTCCAAATCCGGGAATTTCTTTTTCCTAGCCCTGTGGTAACTTATGTTCTGAAGCTGTTTTGTCCACGCAAATGCCTCCTCCATCATTGACTCTTTCCCAGTTTCTACACCTTTAATTTTTAGTGTTCCATTGCGCACCGTTACTCTTTCTGGAATGGACGTCGTCCCAAGCAGCAGAGTGGGTTCTTCTTTGTCAATTATGAACTTGCTGTTATCTGAATAAAATACCTCATCGCCTAGTAACGCAAGAGATAAACCATTGTTCGTTGCCGTTCCGTTGATTGCGGAGAAAATTGGTTTCTCAAGAGCCATATAGAACAGAACGAAACTCTGTATGCGCTTGTAGTAATCTCTGAAATCCGCGTACATTTTGTTATCTGGTACCTTAAGCCCTCGCGAGAAAATGTAATTGGATCCAGTCACAAAGACGGAGGAAACCTTGTCATCGATCGCAGCTATTGAAAGGACACGGATCATCTCATCGAGCATTACACTGTCTATGTGCCCAGGAGCAAGAAGAGTGATGACACCTACCGATTCCTCTCTCCAGAATGATATCTTGCTAAAGCCTTCAACGTTCGGCGCAGATGGTTTATGAGTCATTTGTTAGACCTCCAGAGTTGCTTTTGAACACATATTTTTAACAACTAATACTTTGTGTACATTCCTATCACGTCGCAGTGGGTTTCTGTTCGACGTTGATTTTCTTGCTCAGTACCCACCTTGCAAGAAGAGCCCCCGAAAAGTAGAGACATATTATGATCATCGCAATGGTTGTTTCCATTATCCCTCCCGTTGCCCCAGGTGAAATCAGCAGCGCTATGAAGAAGGCTCCTATGATTGCATATCTCCAGTTCTTGAACCAGGCCGACGGCGGAACCAATCCTATGTAGGAGAGTGAAAATACGATCACTGGAGTTTCAAACACAGCACCCATCCCTGCTGTTATCAATACGACGATCGAGACAAATTGCGCAACTCCAAGAAATGGGGCTACCCCAACGACGGTTGTGAAGATGTATATGAAATGGAAGAGAAGCGGCAGGATCATCTTGAGTGCGAACAGGACTCCAATCACGAACAGAACTAGAATTGGAAATATCGAGAGCCTTACAATTCTTCTTTCCCTTGGATAGAGGGCAGTTTTTGAGAAATTAATCAGTTGAAATGCCAGGATTGGAATTATGGATGAAATGGAAATTGCAAGCGAAACGTACACCACGCTCACCACTATGTCAAAGGGTGCTACCTGGATTAATGTCATCTTGTTAGGAACAAGATAAATCCGCATGAGTTCAAGAATATGGACTGAGAAACTACCATAGAAAGAGGGAAAAGGATAGTAAAGCGTGAACCCGTCCAACTTAAATGGGATCGGTCCCAATAGGAAAAAACCGAAGAAGATCACTATGAATGCTATTATGGTTGACCGCAGTCTACCAAGAAGCTCGTCCATGTACTCAAAGAGCTTTCCTCCCAGCATTCCAGTATCCTGATTCATTCTTTATTTCCCAGAAGGACATTTAAAGCTACTAAAATAGTTATCGCCTTTTTAATATCCAATGCAGCATCAATAATTCACAGAGAGAGGACAATATTTTATTTTGAGTCAGGATAACGGCCAGATGGAGAGCAACATAATACTTGCACTGGACATCGAGGAGAGAGAGAAGGCTCTCCGAGTCGCGGAAAACGTTTCAAACTATGTCGTTGCGTTTAAAGTGGGGTATCCACTGATACTAAACAACGGAGTGAGCGTGATCGACGAAGTATCGAGATTTGGAGAAGTGATAGTCGACATCAAGATTGCAGACATTCCGGATGTCTCCAGAAACATAGCTAGAATACTGAGCAAAAAAGGTGCCACTGGCGTCATAGTACAAGGTTTTGTGGGAAGGGATGTCGTAAGAGAGGTCAGGAAGGAGGTAAAGAACCTCTACGTAGTGGCTGAGATGTCTCACCCTGGAAACGCGGACTACATTTCGGGACTGTCTGAAAGGATAGCCTTAATGGCAAGGGAGGAGGGGGCAGATGGAATAGTCGCGCCTGCGACGCACCCAGAAAGAATAAGTGTTCTAAAGAAGATATCCGGCCTCAAGGTACTATCCCCAGGTGTGGGGACTCAAGGCGGAAGCTACAGGCAGGCAATAGAAAGTGGGGCAGATTATCTGATTATCGGGAGAACCATTACTATGTCTCCTGATCCAAAACAAAAGATTAAAGAATTACTATCTCAAAGGTGATTCAGTTGCTGCTCACCAAAGAGGAAGAAAGGATATTTGATGGAGAGAAGGGAGAGGGACCGAAGATAGCGATACGATTACTCTACTCCCTCGGAGAATTGGGAGAAGCGGAAAGGTTGATACCTGTTAAGTCTGCCCATATCTCTGGTGTCTCCTACAAGAATGTGGGAGAGGGAGGTATTCAATTTCTACAAAAGATATCACACCCTGTATCGGTACCGACCTCTCTGAATCCACTCGGATTTGACATTGAAAATGGTGGGCCTGTCGATATTGACGATACTTTTAGAAAGAAGCAGTTAGAAATTGTAGAGATATACCGGAAAATGGGGGTAATGGAAAGTTTCACATGTACTCCTTACTACTATTACAACGAACCGAGTTTTGGAGATCACATTTCGTGGGCAGAAAGTTCTGCGATAATCTACGTCAACTCCATCATCGGAGCTAGGACGAATCGTGAGAGTGGTCCATCTGCACTAGCCGCTGCTATTATAGGCAAAACCCCAGATCACGGCCTCCACAGGGAGGAAGGCAGGAAAGCCTCTGTTGTCGTCAATGTTGAGGCACCTCTCGATTACACAAAGTTTGCAGCCCTCGGACTTTTTCTTGGTCCCAAGCTTAATAGGAACATACCTGTGGTCAGAGGACAAAGAAAAGCGAAAGGAATAGAGCTCAAGGCTTTTTCAGCGGCCCTCTCGGCTACATCTTCCATTCCGATGTTTCACGTTGAAGGAGTGACTAGGGAGTCAAGTCTGGTCTCAGATTCCCCCGAAGTAATAGAAGTTGCAAGGGAAGAGATAGAAGAGACTATTGCCAAAAACTCTACACAGCAAGAACCTGAACTGATCGCTATTGGCTGTCCACACTTATCATCTGAGGAACTGGATTATATAGCTAGTCTTGTGAAGGGAAAAAAGAAGGTAGGCCCAGACTTTTTCCTATTCACCTCGCGCGAAGTAAAAGCGAGGTCTAGGGATGCAGTGAGGACTATAGAGAACTTCGGAGGGAAGGTATTTTCTGATACCTGTATGGTAGTTTCTCCCTTAAGTAATAGGTACAAGAGCACGGGCACCAATTCAGGTAAAGCCACCTTTTATCTTCCGTTGAAGGGATATGGGAACCAAAAGGTCGCGTTTATGGGAATCATTGACCTTATGAAGTGGGTGCTAGCATGATAAAGGGACGCGGACTATCTCCTGGAAGGGCCACCTCTGAAGTGATAGTCTGCAATCAGCTGATCTCACCTCTGGGTGAGATTAGCAGGGATGGCCTTGTAACCAGCGGGCCATGTGAAAACACAAGAATAACCGGGAAAATTTTAGCGTTCCTGGGAGGGAGAGGGTCGACGGTGGGCTCATATACCTTCCTTGAACTTAAGAGCAGAAACATTGGACCTGCGGGCCTGATAAACGAATCTGCAGAGCAGATGGTTGTGACAGGGGCAATAATATCTGACATCCCCATGGTCGATCGCATACCACTTGACATATTTTCCAAGGGAGATAAGGTAACAATCAACGGTTCGAATGGAGATGTCTTTATTGAGGACGTCGAAGAAAAGAAGGTTGCAACTGTCTACCTTATCCACAGCGGAAAACTGCTTCTCCTGATGAGATCTGAAACTGCAACCTCTTATCCTGGACAGATGAGCGGTATCTCTGGTTACGTCGAGAAGGGAGAGACTCCAGAACAGACAGGAAAGAGGGAAATGGAAGAAGAGTGTGGAATAAAAGAATCATTGATAAAAAAGGTCGGGAAAGAACTGTATGTCCGAAACAACAAAATACTCTACGAAATCACGCCAATACTCATGGAATCAAAGTCAGGCAAAGTCAGGCTAAACGATGAAAATTCTAGCTACCAGTGGATAGAACCAGAGCGATTGGGCAGATATAACACGGTTCCTAAATTCAAGGAAACTTTCTATTCTCTTTTATCGTCCTAGGTGGAGACGGGTTAGAAAAGGGATGGCCCATAGCGCTGGTGAGGAGAAAGATGTAGAAATACAGTATTTATATGGCGATAAATTGAGGTCAATATGCATATCAGCGAAATTCTGAACGATAGTCACGTGGATACAACAGTGACCATAAGAGGATGGGTTTACAGGTCTAGGGAGTCTGGAAGACTGGTATTCCTCGTGATTAGAGATTCTACGGGCATCGTTCAGGTCGTTGTTGAGAAAGGTGCTGTCACTCCTGAAGAGTTCGAAGCTGCGAAGAGGTCAACAATTGAAACATCTATCGAAATAGAGGGAAAGTGTTCCAAGGAGCAGAAGGCCATAACAGGATATGAACTACATGCATCAAGGATAAAAGTCTACCAATTTGCGGAGAATTTCCCCATCACCAAGGACAAGAGTGACGAGTTTTTGCTCGACATACGACACCTTTGGTTAAGAAGCAGAGAAATGACTGCAATAATGAAGATGAGGGAGTCAATTCTCTACTCCATCAGAAACTACATGAAGGAGAGGGGTTACCACGAGGTTCAACCACCCATGTTCGTAGGGGGAATGGTCGAGGGCGGCTCTACTCTATTCGAAGTACCGTATTTCGGTGAAAAGGCCTATCTAACTCAATCTTCTCAGTTCTATCTTGAGGCATTCATGTTTTCTCTAGAAAATGTGTACACTATTTCCCCTTCATTCAGAGCTGAAAAATCTAGAACACGAAGGCATCTGACTGAATATTCGCACTACGAGGCAGAGGCGGCTTGGGTTAGCAACACGCAGATGATGGACATCGAAGAAGATATGATTGTTTATATTGCTCAGCATCTCCTTGATTCGAACAGGGAAGAGCTGGAAATTGTGAAGAGGGATGTAAACAAGATAAGGGTGATTGAAAAACCTTTTTACAGGTACCGCTATGAAAAGGTCATAGAGATAGGAAGGCAGAAGGGACTCCAACTAGATGATGTGGCTGACTTGGGTGAGAGGGAAGAGAGGACGATCACTGAGGATTTCGATAAACCGATATTTGTTTACAACTTCCCTACTCAGCTTAAGCCGTTCTATCACAGGCCGGATCCACAAGATCCATCCCACGTTCTGAACCATGATGTCTTGGCGCCGGAGGGATACGGTGAGATAATTGGTGGAGGAGAAAGAATCTGGAATAGGGATGAGCTGATTGCCAGAATGAGGGACGAAAACCTCGAGCCTGAAGACTACAAGTGGTACGTAGACCTGAGGAGTTATGGAAGCGTCCCACACTCAGGATTTGGACTTGGAGTAGATCGAGTTCTCACCTGGCTTGCAGGATTGGATCACATCAACAAGGCAGTCCCGTTCCCCAGGACCATGCGCAGACTCAGACCATAGACTAAAATTCAGAAGCTTCAACAGTAAAAAGAATCCCATTAACGCAGTATGATTTCAACCAATGGTGAAACAAATTAGTTGAAATCTTCCAACATACTTTTTATTCAACCGACTTATCAACTCACGTGAGATGCGTCTTCTCCGACCTGAAAGATGTGTGCCATTTTAAGTATCCGGGTTACAAGTGCATTCAGGAAGAGTGCGATGTATGGGGGCACTTCAAGGCACTTGAAAACGAGTGCGTATACCTCGATTCTCACGGATGTTCCAAACTGAATCTCCTAGCGTGCAAGGGAAAGGATAACTGCGTTTTCTTCAGGGAATACTTCGAATCACCTATAGAAGTTCCGAAGGCAGTTGAAAAGACAAAATAATTTTAGTCAAATAAACATAGACCAATACGAAGTGCATAGTCTGCGGGAAGGAAGTCGAACGGTCGACGATCATTTGTGATGAGTGCATGAATGAAAGCGGTAAAAAGGACGATGTCAAATCAGTCAAAATTAAGAAGTGCCCCCACTGCCATTCCATATTGCTTGGACAGTGGTCAGACGGGGCAATGAAGGAGAGGGACATCGTCACCACCATAATAGAAAGTGTGTTTGGAGTGCGAGAGCCTTCGTTCGATGTGAGCGGGGACGAATACAATAGAAAGGTTTCATTCAAAGGAATTTCTATCAAAAATGGTGAAAAAAGGGAGGGTCAATTTTTCATTCATACTTCCCTTTCGACGTGTCCAGTATGTACAAGAAAACTGGGGAACTATTATGAAGCAATCCTTCAGCTCAGAGGGGAGAGGGGGGAACGTCTGGAGCATATCCTAAAGACTCTACTGGAAGCAATTGAAGAAGCACCATCCAAAGATGTGTTCCTTACAAAGATGGAGAGAATAAAGGAAGGATATGATCTATTTCTGTCCGATAAACAATATGCAAGAGCAATAGCAAGGAAGATCATAGAACGCTTTGGAGGAACATTCAAAGAAACTTCACATCTCGTGGGGATGAAGAAAGGAACCGAACTTTACAGGATTACGGTGTCGATTCGGATCCCAAATTTCCAGAAATCAGATGTGATCCGTACCGGGAACGATCTGTATCTAGTTGTCTCGATCAAGTCTGATTTAGCCACGCTCATCAACATCAGGACGAAATCCAGAGAAAAAAAGAAACTACAGGACTTGGATGATCATTTAGTCTACAAGACTGGTGAGAGCGTAAAAGAAACGGATGTACTCTACAGGCAGGGAGATACTGCGTATATACTCGACCCGTTTGATTTCAAAGAGAAGGCAGTGATCGACCCGGGAGATAAGGATAAGATAAGAGTGTTAAAGGTAGATGATGAGATCTTCGTCGTTCCACAACTGTGAACGGATCAGCTAGAAGCCGCTTCCTATTTTGTAATTCCGGTTTCCTCCGATTCCAACGAATAAGTATAAGCCTGAATTAAGTTTCTACCGTTGATGGCGTTCGGATCATTAGGGAACGTCCCCGAAGTTCTGGCAGCAATAATTGCAATGATCGTCCTGTGGGTCGTAGCCTCTTTTCCCCTCTACTTCTCATCCAAATTCTTGGTTCATGATAGATCGGAGTTTGGAAGGGCGCTTCTTGCTACTTTTGTGACGGCCTCAATTTTTGTTCTTTTCCTTGTGTTGTTTGCGATACTGATTCCTCTCTTCTCCGCAATAATAGGATTCATACTGATCCTCCTTGTGCTTATGGCCATTTATAGTATTGGAGTAGTTAGGGCTTTCCTGCTGGCAGTGTTGACATTTATAGTTTTTCTGGTGTTATCGCTTCTTTTAACAATCCTAGGTATTGCGATACACATCATCCTCTTTTGACTGAAATAGAGCCGAAGATACGGATGCAAGGGTCCTAGGAGATTATTTTCGCTATGCTCACCTTCAGTTCAAGACCTGAGATATCCCAGACCTTGTCTGAACCCGTTACAACGGCCTTTTCCTCTGCCTGTGTACTAGAAAGAATGTAATTTCTGAAGGATGAAAAAGCTTCTATCAAAGATTCGTCGCCTTCAATGTGCAGATATATTCTGTCCGTGTACTCTAGATTAGCATCTTTTCTCATGCTCTGTATTCTCCTGATCATTTCCCTGGCAAGTCCCTCCATGTACAGTGCCTTGTCAAATTCTTTATTGATGAGTATCACATTGTTTGAGATATCGTCCGATACGAATCTCTCATCCAGGTGGTCCCTGATGTTTACGTTCTCTTCTGAGATGACCTTACCCAATATAGTGACTTTCCCCGATTTTCGGAACAGTTCCTGGTTCTCGTTTCTCTCAAATTCCGTTTCAGCTTTGCTGAGGTCTTTGCCGAATATCTTGCCGGTTGACTTCCGATCAAGGGTAAAATATTGAGTCATATACTTACTCAAATTGCCCATAGAGACCGTCTTGGAGTTAAGTTCTTTCTTTATCAAATCTCCATACTTCTCAACAACGGTCTTGTACTTTCCATCTGTAACTACAATCTCCTTTACAGGATGCCTTAGAATCAATCCGTACTTTTGCCTTATTCTCCTTCCAGCCTCAACTATTTCCTTTACATGGCTCATCTCGTCTATTAACGAACTGTCAAACTCTTTTGCCTCTGGAAATTCTGATAGGTGAACAGATTTTTCGTTTGTGAGTTTTCTGAATAGATAGTCTGAGAAGTATGGAGTGAACGGGCCGAGAGCCTTTGTTATATTGACTAGTACGCTGTAAGTCACATAGTACAAAGACCTCTTCTCTGTTGTCATCTCGCTACTCCAGAACGTATCCCTCGAAAGCCTCAGATACCATTGGCTGAGATCCAAGACAAGATTCTTTAAGTCGTCGAGCGCAAGGTGAGGATCGTAATCGTCCATATGTCTAGTGACAGAGGTCATGCATTCATTCGTTCGGTTGAACATCCACTTGTCAAGGTCAGATGCTATTGTCTCCTCACGGGGTTTCCATCCGTCGAGTCTTGCATTTGTCGAAAAGAGAAGGTAGGAATTGTATAGAGTTCCAAGAAGTTTCCTCGAGAAATCTAGGGCCACGTCCTCGGAAAACCTCTTTGGTTTCCACGGAGGACCCTGGAAAAAGAACAACCTGAGAGAATCTGTCCCTATCTTGTCCAGAATCTCGAGCGGATCTACTTTATCCCCTCTCGACTTGCTCATCTTCTCCCCCTTGGAGTTCAGCACGAACTCCATTACTACGACGTTGTTGTACGCATTCCTGTCGAAGAGGAGGGATGAGATCACATGAAGGGAATAGAACCATCCCCTTGTCTGATCTATTGCTTCGCTGATGAAATCGACAGGGTTGTTCTCTTTGAAGAGTGCCTGATTCTCGAAGGGGTAGTGGAATTGTGCAAAAAAAGCCGAACCAGAATCGAACCAGGTGTCTATGGGATACGGTTCCCTCGCCATTTCTAGTCCGCACACTTTGCATCTGACTTTTACTTCGTCAACCATCGGTCGATGAAGTTCAAAGTTCTCTGGAACATAGGTGGCATTCTCAAACAATTCTTTCTTGCTCCCTGGGACGAAGACGTGATTGTTCTTGCATATCCATACCGGAAGAGGAGTACCCCAGAATCTGTTCCTCGAAAGTGCCCAGTCCTTCCCCTCCTCCAAGAAGTTCCCAAATCTCCCGTCTCTTATATGCTCTGGTTTCCAATTGACCTTCTGATTGTAGCCAACTACCTTGTCCTTCACTTTTGAGACACCGATGTACCAGGATTCCACAGGGTAGAAAATCAGTCTCGTATCACATCTCCAGCAGAATGGATATGAGTGTTCCGACTTATCGGTCTTTAGCAGTTGACCGGAGTTCTTGAGGTATTCGATTATTTCGTCACTTGCTATTTGAACGTCATGGCCCTTCCAGGGTGATTCAAGAGTTACTTTTCCTCCATCGTCAACTGTCACATAGAGCTCTCCCCCCTCTTTCTTCAAGACAGAATAATCGTCAGCACCAAAGGCTGGTGCAACATGCACAATACCTGAGCCATCTTCCTTGGTCACAAAGTCTCCTGCAACTACGTAGAGGCCCGTCTTGAGCTTGAGGAACGGAATTAACTGTTCGTATCTTGTATCTACAAAGGAAGATCCCTTCCGAGTATCAAGAACTTCATACTTCTTCAGTATGATCTTCGCTCGATCTTCGACCATCCATATTTTTTCCCCCCGGTAACTGATTAACACATAAATGAAGTCCGGATTGATTGCTAGGTATTCGTTGGCAGGCAATGTCCAAGGAGTAGTGGTCCAGACTAGGAAGTATTCGTCCTTTCCCGTTATCTTGAATTTCACATATATCGAGAAGTCTTCCACTACTTTGTATCCTTGTGAAACTTCGTGAGCGCTCAGAGTGGTACCGCACCTCGGACAATAAGGAGAAATTCTAAAATCTTTAAAGAGAAGACCCTTGTTGTAGAGCTCTTTTAGGGCCCACCATTCGCTTTCTATATACTCATCCTTCATGGTGACGTACGCTTTGTCGTAATCTACCCAGAACCCAAGTCTCTTGGAGACATCCTCCCATACCCTAACGTACTCAAACACGCTCTCCTTGCATAGCTGATTGAATTTTGCAAGACCCAATTTCTCTATCTCAGTTTTGTTCTTTATTCCAAGTTTCTTCTCGACCTCAATTTCAACCGGAAGACCGTGACAGTCCCATCCTGCGATTCTGGGATAAATGTCGAACCCCTTCATTGTTTTGTACCGTAGGAATAGATCCTTCATCGCTCTGGTCTCTGCGTGACCTATATGGGGTGGTCCGTTTGCTGTGGGAGGTCCTTCGACGAATGAAAACCTTCGCTTTCCCCTGTTTACGGCGAATGATTGCTGCATAATGCTCTCTCTTTCCCAGTATTCCGAAACTTCTCTCTCAATTTGCAGCGAGTCAAAGGATTGGGGAACTTCGTCCAGCATAAGCAACTTTATGTGCATCAGATTGATAATTTTTGTCTAGGATTTACGGACCAATGGGACGCTCTGTGGACAGATGTCTATATTTGTAAGCTATTTACGTGCAATTATGGAATGTCAAAAGATCGAACATCCATCTCGTAGTTCGAGACCGGACCGGATCAGCGAGGTATTTGCGAAATTGCAGGTAAAAGGGCTCTTGATGATGCCCATATCTATCGACGTATCCTAAGGGGAAGATACCTGATCAGTACTTAGCCTACTGGTTAAGCTCTTCATCAAAGTCAGCATACTAAGTCTCTGAGGCCGCTCCCGACTGCATGATACTGTGTTTTTTGGCATCTCCGAATAAACGCTTAAATATGCAGTTCAAATTCAGTTTGCAACACCGGTGATATGATTGAAGTTACCTAGAAAGGTTATGAGATACTGTCCTCACTGTAAGAAGCATACCTTGCAGGAAATCGAGAGAGTGAAGAAGAAGAAGGCCAGCGAACTGAGGAAGGGACAGAGACGATTCAGGAGAGTCACTTCTGGTTATGGAGGATTTCCTAGACCAGTTTACGAGGGCAGGGAGAAACCGACCAAGAGAATCAACATAAGGTATAGGTGCTTAGAATGCAAGAAATCCTATCATTCTCCTACGTGGAGAGCCAAGAAGTTCGAGCTCGCAGAGGTGGAGGCATAAATGCCCGAAAAGATCAAGGGAATGGACAAGTCTTTTATCAAGATTAAGTGCCCCGACTGCGGGACCGAAACTGTAACATATGCCAGAGGTTCCACTGAGGTAAAGTGTTCCGTGTGCAACACGGTCCTGGCTAAACCCACTGGTGGCAAGTTCGAGATAAATGGACAAATCACTGGAGAATTCAAATGAAGAAGAGAGACCCAGATATCGGAGATCTCGTCGTATGCACAGTTAAAGATGTCCGTGATTTTGGGGTAGTTTGCAGTCTGGATGAATATGTCGGTAAAGAAGGATTTATTCACATCACCGAAGTGTCGTCTGGCTGGATAAAGTACATAAGGGACTATGTCAGGGAAGGCAAGAGAATAGTCTGCAAGGTTCTGGATGCTAACCCTTCCAGAGGAAGATTTGACCTCTCTCTGAGAAGGGTCAATGACCATCAGAAGAGAGAGAAACTCAAGGAATGGAAGAACGAGCAAAGGGCAGAGAAGATCATAGCAAACCTGCTAACGCCGTTTTCAGGGAAACTTGACAAAGTGACGGTGACAGAAGAGCTGGAAGAGAAGTTCGGATCTCTAGCATACGCTTTGGAAGTTGCTGCAGTAGAACCAGATCAGTTTTCATCAGATCTGAAGAACAAAGAGTGGGCTGGGGCAATCGTGGCTTACGCGAAAGAGAACCTAAAACCACCGGTAGCTGAGGTCAGAGGCATCATCAGATTAAAGGATAATTCCGGCGATGGAATAGAAATCATAAAGAAAGCACTTCAAGCCGGCGAGAGGGACGGAATCGAAATAACGTACTTAGGAGCTCCGCAATACAGGATAGTTTCTCGGGCAGAAGATGCGAAGATCGCTGAAGAAAACATGAAGAAAAGCGGAGAGGACATTATAAGCTATCTGGAAAAGCACGGCGGAATAGGCGAAGGACCGGTGAAAGAGTGAAGAGCCTCATATTCAGGTGCACCGAATGCGGTAACTACACTATGGAAAACGTGTGCCCAAAGTGTGGTTCACGAACCATCTCGACGATCCCTCCGAGATTTTCGCCGCAAGATAAATATGGAAAATACAGGATGAAGATGCTGTACGGGAAGGAGTGATAAAGTGGAAAGTGTAATAGTTAGAATGGTAGACAACGTAAAGTTGAAAAATTCGGTACTGATAGTTGGATTACCCGGGATTGGCAATGTAGGAAAGATAACGGCAGATTTCCTAATCGAGACTCTCAAGGCAAAGAAGCTGGCCGACGTGTTTTCGCACCATCTTCCTCCGCAGGTCCTGATGAACGAGGATGCCTTTGCAAGACTCGTCAGAAACGAACTGTACTACAAGAAGAGGAAGGAAGGTGACATGATATTCTTCACCGGGGATTTCCAAGGACTCACATCACAGGGACAGTATGAGATATGTTACAAAGTTCTGGAGCTCGGAACGAAGTTTGATGTGAAGAGGATAATCACACTTGGGGGATATCAGATAGGCAAATTGATGGAGGTTCCAAGGGTTTTGGGCGCATACACGTCGAAAGAGGTCAGGGACGAAGTTGAGAAACTTGGTGTAATCTTTTCAAAGAACGAACCCGGAGGGGGGATAGTTGGAGGAGCAGGACTCTTCCTCGGAATGGGTATGGAACTTTTTGAGCTCCCCGGCGTGTGCCTGATGGGAGAGACCTCTGGCTACTTCACGGACCCGAAATCAGCAAAGCAGGTCGCAAAGGTGCTTGTCGACTACCTGAAACTCGGTGCAGACACATCTGGCCTGGACGAGAGAATCAAGGAAATTGAGGACATAACCAACAGAATGATTGAGAACCCTCCGCAAGAGGAAAGAAAAGAAGACCTAGGATATTTCGGTTGACCTTTTCCTGGCTTTTCTAAGAGACTTGAACTGTCCGTCTTTGTAGCTAAAGTTCGCTAGGACCGTCTTGGAAAGTAAATCAAATCCTAGATTCGTATAGTTAGGCCCATTTCAGTTCTCATTATTTTTCTCATAGTCCAATTTCTATACACTCTGTGTTGGAATGTTGTCACACTCCCCTATACTGTCTTGATTCTTGCTCCATTTACTGGTGCTAAGATAGACACCAATAAGCCACCATTTTTCAGCTTCCAAAAGGCGTTAAAAATTTATACATCGTGCCTATTAGCACCTATGGAAGAGCTTCTTGTTCACTTCGACATCTTTACGGAAGATTCAAAATTCATTGCCAAGGTCAAGAGCGAAATGGGCGGTCTGAGAGAGTTCTCCGCCAGAAACATCGACAAACTGATGGAACAAGTCATAATAGATGTGAGCGAGGAATTCGAAAACATTTGAAAGTTTAGGGGTCTCCTCGTCAGAATACAGAATTTCTATCAAAGAGCTTTCTCTACACCTCTTCCTTGTGGAGCGCCCTGTAAATCCACCCCATTAGCAGAGGCTGGATTGTGAGCGAAGTGAATATTATAACTAATACAATCGCTTCTATCGCCTGCCCCCAGTATTGCAGCAGTACGTTATCAGTGGCCGTTCCAATTATCAGAACAGTAGGGGCAAGTATAGCAGGGAAAACACCTCTAGTTCCCTCCAGACCTACGAAAAGCAGATCGCCATATTTCATGTTCAAGTCTACCGATCCGGCCAAAACAACTGCAAAGGGTCTAACAACAAATATCAGAACTAGAGCGATCAGAACCCCAGGAATCAGAAAAGCAATGAGAATAGAAAGATTGATGGATGCTCCCAAGAACACGAATATCAGTATTACCGCAAACATAGAGATGTTGTCCATGAATGTTTTGTAACCTTCAAATTCAGTATCTCTCGGCATGAAGTTTCCAGAAAGTACACCGAATATTGCGGCCGCCATGTATCCCGACCCTCCAACGACAACTGTGATAGAGTACGCTGACAGACCGAACAATAGGAACATTGCCGTATAGTATTCCTTGAAGTCCTTTGGAAGCTTTATTCTCAGAAGGTAGAGTAATCCAAACAACCCCCCCGAGATCAAGACGGGAAACAGACCCTGTGTGAACAGAACGTATAGGAATATGCTATTGAAGGAGAACGTAGACGACTGTATGTACGATATATTCCCTGGCAGGAAGATCAATATCACCACCACAAGGAACAGGTACGAGAATGGATCGTTGAACACGGATTCAGTGGTGAGCAATGTGGAAGGGACTTCAGAAACTTTGCTCTTTCTAAGCGATGTGATGACTGATGCAGGATCAGTGGATGAGATGATTGCGCCGACAATGAATCCCACCCAAATTGGTGCCCTTAGAAGGAAAACCACTATCACCCCCGTCGTGACTCCAGTGACGAACAACACGAATGTCAACATCATTGAGAGAGGTTTGACAATTCGCCGGAGCAAGTACCTTGGAATTTTTGCAGATTCTGCGAGTATTACAAATGCCGCACCTATTGGGCCCACATAGTTGTAGAAGAGGAGGTAAGCCTCACTTGGCTTTATCAAGGCCAGAACTGGTCCAACTATAATTCCAAGTACAAGCAGATAAGGAATGTACACAGTTCCGGTCACTCTCGCTATCAGCGTGGCCAGGTAACCAAGCGTCAGCGCTATCAGGATAGGAGCGAGGAAACTGCTGTACACTTATGTATATAAGCTGATGATTAAAATATTTTATATTGAGGTCCCCGGGCTTTTCCAGCCTTTCGGATACACTCCCCGATCGACAAGGACGACTTCAGGTTTTATATTCTCTCCGACCCTTACACCCATCGCCAAAAGCTCCCCCTTTGGACTCATAATCCTGACGGTCTTGCCCTCACCATAATCTTCTATGATCCCCTTCCTGAAAACACTTGCACCGTGGGCTATGGCATCAATTGCGCTCTCTTTCACCATCACCCTAGGATAGTCTTTTGTAACTTGCTCTGGATCCAATATCATGCTGGAGAGCAACTTATCGTCGCCTTCCCTGTATAGAGTGAAAGCATCCTTGAGTTTTTGGAGCGTAGAGAGGTTAGATTCATCAAGAGGACCACTTCTTGTTCTCCTGAGTTCTACCATGTTAGCGCCGACCAGCATCGCGTCTCCCATGTCCCTGCAGAGCGTTCTGATGTATACCCCAGATTCAACGTCCGCCCTGAAGAGTACATATCTTTCCTTCATTTCTATTATCTTGAGCGAGTATATCTCCCTCTTCCTGAGGTTCCTTGCAACGGCCGATCTCAAGGGAGGAAACTGGAATATCTGTCCGGTAAATTCCTTCATTACTTCTTCCACTCTTACCCTGTCGACCTGTTTATGAAGGAGCATCAGTGCGACGTACTCCTTCCCCTGTTCGTGAAGGAAATCTGCGAGCCTGGTTGCTTTTTCCAGTCCTACAGGCAACACTCCGGTGACGTTGGGATCAAGCGTTCCAACGTGTCCTGCCTTTGATATTCCAAGTATCTCTTTTACCCAAGCCGAGACCTGATGCGAAGTTGGACCACGGGGCTTATCAATGGCCACAAAACCGAAGTTTATCCTTTCCTCGATTGTTCTCTCAGCTGGTTCCTTTCCGAATATTGAGCCCATTGATTATCACCTCCGCAACTGCATCCGCACTGTCATAGCTGGCATCAACTACTAGATCGTATATCGATGTGTCTCTGTAGTCTATTCCATAGTATTTCTTGTAACGCTCCCACTCGCTCTCCTCTCTTTCTCTAACCTGGAACAGAATGTTGTCTCCCTCTTCCCCAATTCTGTTTTGAATTGAATTCTTGATTCTCTCTAACCTGATATCTTCTTTTGCGTCCACGAAGACCTTGAATGCGTCAATACCGTTGAGATGGCAGAGCCACCCCGAGAGCCTGGATTCGACAATAACGTTGCTTCTGTTCCTCAAGATCTCAAGAAGGTAGTCATCAAGCATCCTATCGTACTTTCCGTCCTTCTCGGCTTCGGTCCCAAGCTGGGCAAGGGAGATTTTCATCTCGCTGGCCCGTTCACGAAATATCTTTCCTCCTGTAACCAGTTCGTAAGACAATCTGCTGCTGACTATCTCCGCAACCGTTGTCTTACCGCTGCCCGGCGGGCCTGATATAGTTATCCTCATTCTTTACCTTCCTCGTCATGTACCACAGCTTCAGTCCATACTGCAACGGATAGAGGAAAGTCACTGAAAACGTCAGATAAAACAGCATCCATACGGGGAATCCTCCATAGATTGGATGCATCAAACTCCCCTGTGTAACCCCGAATGGGTATGATATCAACAGATAGCTACTCAGCTTGGCGCTGGATTCGATGTAATACATGAACTTGATCAGCCAAGCATATATTAGCACCGAAAGAAGCATAGTGACGATGGTGGGTTTCATCTGCTGCTGAGTCAATTTCATGGAATCCTGCATCGATTTTGATTGCTCACCCCTAACGGCATCCATTTCAGCTTTGTCCCTTGTCCTTATTGCTTCCCTGTACCTTTGCTGAAGCTTCCTGTTCTTGTGTTGCATCTCGGCCATTCCAAAATAATCAGTAAAGAAGTGTCTTGCGATAGTGTTGATGAAACCGGTGACAAGAGCTGCCGCAAGTATCGTGAACAGGGGGTACTTGAAATTGAATCCGATGACCGGTTGAAGTATGTAGGTCATTGGAATTGCAAACGCATTCCTTATCGCCGGGATGCTATACACAAATATCACAAGGAACATGAGCAACATGTAGAGCATCTGTGTCCTCATGCCTGACGACATTGCCTGTTGCTGCTCTCGAGTCTGCGGCGTCGCTCTTGGTCTCTGGCTCATTTCAGTCCTCCGTCGTGCGGCTTTATGGCCAGGATTATCTTTTCGGATGCCTCCTTGACCCTACCATTCTCGTTCATAACGACCAAGAGTGGAGAGCCTGTCATAGCTGAATAAGTTATCCCATAGCTCCTGTTTGCCTCCATGTGTGCCCTTATCCTCTCTAGTGAGTCTCTGTCTCTGTTTCTTCTCGGATCGTTCTTTCTTCTCTCGAACACCTCGAGCGGATCCGCTTCCACTGATATGAATAAGTCAGGTTTGAGGGCGTCCAATACAGCCACTGGAAGGCCTGGCAAGTAGCCGCCATTGGTGTTGATCGAGAAGTGGGTATCTATGATCACGTCCTTGAAGCGTGACAGCTTCTCTGCTGCAAGTTTTTGAATCTCCTTTTGCTTCTCAATCGGGAGTTTTCTCAGTTCGTCCCGATTCTTCGCATAGTCCATGGAGATTGCCTCCTTCAGCATTGCATCCCCATAATTCTCCACTCTGAATCCTTCCTTTACAAGTTCATCCAGAACCGTGGTTTTCCCGACCCCCGGAATTCCACCAATTATGACCCTCATTTACAACCCCCCAAAGAAGTCCCTCATAAAGGGATACATCTCTGTCAACTGTTCCTTCCCCATCGCCTGATAGAGCTGTATGACTATACCGACTGTCAGAAGCACACCCGTTCCTGAGGCGTTTCCGACCGTGCCTATTAGATCGGCCCCAGCGGCTAGTGCTCCTACGGCAGCACCACTGAATACGGTTATTGCAGGAATGTATTTATCCAGAACGCGTTTAAGCACCCTGGGATCTCTCCTGAATCCTGGGATCTGCATCCCTGAGCTCTGTATTTGTCTGGCGACACCCTCTGAATTCATGTTAGTCGTCTCAATCCAGAATTTTGCAAACATTATCGATGCCCCGACCATGAATGTCACGTAGGCCAAGACGTGGATGCCCATCTCCCACGGAGGGTGGCCTATCAGCTGTGTCTGGTAGACGGATGGTTGCAGCATCGGGAATAGCCAGTTTGCCAGCCCGTTCGGGTTTGCGAGGTACCACGCAAGCCCCCCTATGGGAGTGGTTTGCTGAATGTTCAGCTGAGACGCAAGAGATGATGATGGATACGCCCCCAGGAAGAAATCGTGCCCTAGAATTGGTACATGAGCCAGGGACGGATTGGTCCAGAATACCAGTGACCACATGGACAGGTTGGCGAGAACCGCAGCTGCCAGTATGACAGGTATGTTGGATGCGTACATCAGCTGTATGGGGTATCTTCCCCTTGCGCCTCTTGCCCTCTCGTGGGCCAGAGGAAGTTCAACCTTGACAGTCTGTGCCCAGACCACGAGGAAGAAGATAAAAATTGTCCCAGCCAGGGCTATCAGCGGATTAGGAGGAGCAAACACTATCCTTTCCAGTCCCCCCGAGAAGAGCTGAGCAGAGCTGAAGTGGCCCAAAAGGTAGAAGGTCTTGGGTAGGGCACCGCTCGGAGGGTTGAGTATCGAGAGTGCACTTGTTGTGCTTGTAGGAACCCAGTTGAGCGTACCGAGAATCAGTGCTTGGGAAACGCCCGCTGCAATGAACAGCGAAACTCCCGAGCCGATTCCCCACTTTGATACCAGTTCATCCATGAAGAACAGCAGATATGAACCCATGAATATTTGAAGTACTATTGCCGTCCTCGCAAGCAACAATCCATAACCTGGGACCGTTCCATTAAGCGCGCTTATGAACGCCGAGTCCGGAGGTAGATAACCGAAGACTTGTGGAATAGCCTCCACAAATATCATGATGATTACGAGAAGTTTTTGAGCTCCCTGATAGAGAGCCTTGTCCTCCCCCTTTGTCAAATCTATATTTATTATCTTTGCTCCTGCGAACAACTGCATTATGATGCTCGCTGTGACAATCGGACCTATCCCCAGATCCATTATCGAGCCAGCCTGGCCGGCGAATATGGTACGGAACTGCGCAAAGACATCGATGATCTGACTCTTTTCCAGTCCGAAAACGAATATGTTAGAGAGGGCGAAGTAAATTATGAGGACAAGTGCGGTCCAGAGGAATTTCTCTTTGAAACGTACGTGCCTTCCTGGTTTCTTTACGGCAGGGAGCCTCTCTACTAGGTTCTTCCAGCCATAGAGTTTTGATCCCTCCCCAGTGTATGATAGCAACAGATAGGCCAGGTAGTAGAGCGGCGAAAAGAACAGCGACAGAATCGCCGTATAGACGATGCTGTAGTGCGTGTACCTGTAGACTATGTACACGTTAAGAGCGAATACGAGAATCAGAGGTATGGAAACTAGTCTATTCCTCTTTATCTCCGCCATTAGTTTCTACCTCTCCCCCCGCGCTCTTCACCTTTTCTACTGCCTTTTCTGTTGCCCTTCCAACCTTTATGATGAATGGTCTCCCGACCTGTCCTCCTCCGAGGAGGACGTCATAGCCCATCTTCTCAAGGTCAACCCTCACCTTGTCTTCGTCCACTTTTGCCACTCCGGTCTCTATGAGCCTGTCGGAAGTCCTATCAATGTCCCCTATGTTTATAGCCTTCACATCTACTTTTTGAGCGTGCCTGACGAATCCGTGGACTCCGTAGTGATCTGGCATGTTGACCTGCATCCAGATCCACCTGTGCTTTCCGAGACCGGCCATTCCCTTGCCTCCCCTCTTTCCCTTGCCTCTTCCAGCCTTGTGCCCTCTGCCGTAAGATCCGCCCCTGAGCTTCTTAGTTTTCTCCTTGACCATTTTTACCACCTTCCAGCATTGCGTCTATCAGCTTGTTGATCTCTTTTCCTCTGTATCCAAGTGCACCCTTAAGGTTAAAAGTCCTCTTGGTGGAGTGATACCCCCTTCTAGGAGGGTTCATCCTGAAAACTGGCTTCATGCTCTCGATGTCCTTCACCTTCAGGCTGCCATCAAGCAGCTTGGACGCAAGATCATTTATAGTGCCAAGACCAAGTTCCTTTAAAAACGTGTCGTCCAGCGGTCTGTTGCCCGTTACTCTGCCTCTCTCCTGGAGGAGCTTGACGAGGTGTTCTTCGTCTATTTCTCCCCACGTCACGTAGTCCTTCGCCTTCCTCACCTGTCCCAGCTGCGATTCGTCAACCAGTACGAGATGGTTGTTCTTGTTGAGCCTGAGTTCCTGAAAGGCCCTCTTTATTCCGGGTTCGGTTTTATTGCTTCCCCTGATTTTTATCACTGCTAACATTCATCACACCTCCCTTGTATATCGGAGTGCTTAGGGTCAGTTTATCGTTTATTTTGAACTTAGCCGTCTCCTTGAGTGCGTTGAACGTAGCGTAGGCAAAATTTACGGTGCTCTTGGTGTGCCCCTCTGAAAATCCCCAAGTATCCTGTATGCCGGCCATGGCAAGAACCTTCTTTGGTATGTCTCCTATCGCAAGTCCGACTCCCTGAGGAGCAGGTTTTAGGTAGACCCTTACAGATCCTGATTTTCCCATGACCTGGAACGGGACTGTGTGACTCCTGCCACACCCGCACTCCCAGGATCCGCATCCCCTCTTGATTTCAATCAGGTTTATCTTAGCATTCTCTATGGCTTTCTCAATTGCATCCCCTTTTTCCTTTGCTTTACCGTGTCCCATTCCAACGTACCCGTCCCTATTTCCGATAACTACCGTTGCAGCAAACTTGACTTTTCTCCCGGAATCGGACATCTTCTGGACCATCTTCACCTCTATGACCTCATCCTCGATATTCGATATGAGGGTGTCAACTATCCCTGGTTCTCTTATTGGCATGTGAGTTCCAAGCACATCCGAAATTGATTTTATCTTCCCTTCCTTGACCATCTTTCCCAGCCTTGTCCTGGGAATCCATTCTATAGCTTCTTTTGTCACAGTGATTCCTCCATCGCTTTCTTGGCCTCCTCTATCGCATTCTCCTTGATCGTCTTCAGGTGCTTCCCAGCCAGTCTGTCCTTGTGGGGAAGGTACTTCTTGTCGACAGGCACCTTGATACCGGAATCGACCAGGCCCTGGACGCTGGCCATCAGCTTTCCACCCTTTATGACCTTCTGTCTACCGAGGTCAACTATTACCTTCTTTATCCCCTTCTTCTTCGCCCTAAGGCCAACCAGGTACCCTGCCAGGTACGAGGATGGAGTGTTTCCTGTAGGACTGCCCCATCCGAACTTCTTCAGTTCTATAGTGGAGCTGTGTGCAACGATCCTGTCCCCGTTCACAGCGTACTCCGCTATGTCCACCTTAATGTTCTTGAGTGATTTCCGTATGACTGCCCTGGGTAGTCCACTCTTTATGAGAGCCAGCCTCTTCCTGTAGTCCGTCTTCATTAGCCTTCTCCTTTTCAGGGGCATGATGTATCTAGACTTCATCTCACTCACCCTTGAGGACCCCTTCTTCCCTCATGTGGAGGAGCAGTGCGTTCTTGCTTCTGAACGCCCCTCCCTTGATCTTTTTGTAGAAGACCCTGTAGTCCGATCTCGTTATCTTGCCAGAATCCCTCATTTCTTTCAGTGCATTCCTCATCGCCCTGATACCCCTGATCCATTTTCTCTTCCTGGGATCCCTTGCGTTCTTGGTTCCCTTCCTGGACCCCGGTCCCTTCCTCCTTCCCTTGTTTCTCTGTGCCTTGACTACTTTGAATCTCCCTCTCGAATTTCCCTTCTTTGCTCTTTTCTGGATGACGTTCCTCTTGATCAGCTTCCTGATGTCGTCCCTAGTGACAGCTTCTGCAATGTCGTCTATGCTCTTAGTATCCATCCACACCCTCGACGTTCCGGATTTTAGTATGGATGCGGCCATTCTCTTCTGCGGGCTGAGCGTCGCCATCATTTCACCTCGTTCAGAATCCTTATGCCAGAGGATTTTGCCTTTTCCTGGATTATCTTTCTCTTCTTCATTCCGATTGTGGAGCTTATTCTAGCAGCTTGGGTCTTGGGGTTGATCCTCTCAAGATCTGCGATGCTTGAAACGTAGACCTCCTGATATCCAGATGGGTGAAGATTTCTGACTCTAGACGGTCCTCTGTAGCCCGACTCTACCCACGCGTGCCTGTACCCCTTCTTTTCTCTAAGCTTCGAGTGTTTCCCCCTAGGTTTTCTCCACGCCGTTCCCAGTCTCACGTACCTGAACCATTCCTGTCTGTGGAACTCTGGTCTCCTTCTATTCATCCGGTTCCTTATTGCCAGGAGCCTCTTTTCCTCGTGACCGAGTTCAGGTTTCAATGACATCACCCTTCCTCACGATGTATATACCGTCCTGGAACACCCTTGGGTCAAACCCCTTTATCCTGCTCATCCTTTCTATCCTTGCTGCAGCATTTCCAGTTGCTTCCAGATCGGTTCCTTCGACAGTGACAAGGTCACCCTTCACGGTTACCTTCGTCTCCGGTCCAAGCGTTATCTTTCTCGGGCTCTTCTCTCCAAGAAAATTGTCAAGGTGCACCTCGTTACCCTTCACCGTGACCTTTACCGGAAAGTGAGCGTATACGATCTTCATTGTGTATATGAACCCCTTTGTGACTCCTATGAATGAGCTGTTGACTATACTCTCCCACGTCCCTACAACAGCCAAGTCTGTCTTTTTCTCCCTCTTTGTGAATATCCTGATCTTCCTGTCCTTCATCTCCATGGACACATATTCATTTCTGAAAATTTTATTCACCTTCCCCTTGGGTCCCTGTGCCTCGAAATCGAAGCCATTCATTTTCACCGTGACACCCTTGGGTATCTCAATAATTCTCTCCACTCATATCACCTCAGTAGATGAAGGCAAGTGCCTTTCCTCCCGTGCCCTTCTTCTTCGCTTCAGCGTTGCTCATCACTCCGGACGTGGTAGAAATGACCAGTATTCCGATATCCTGAGCAGGCAGGTATCTGGACTCCCATCTCTCGAGTTCGTCCCTCTTTATTGAAAATCTCGGCTTGATGACTCCACAGTTGTTTATTGTTTTAGCAACCCTGACTTTGAACAGCCCTCCCTTTCCGTTCTCCAAGTATTCGTATTCTTCTATGTAACCATACTTCTGGAATACCCTGAGCACCCTTCCTACGAGGTTGGAGGCCCTCACGTCAAGGTCCTGCATTCCAAGTCTGGACGCGTTCTTTATGGAAATCAATGCATCGTTTAACGTATCTCCCATTCTTCTTTCACCTCACGAATACTTCTCGAATCCCAGTTCGGGAGCGATCTCTCTGAAGCACTGCCTGCAGAGATGCAGGTTGTATCTCCTGACTAGCCCTCTCTTTCTGCCGCACCGTTCGCATCCCTCCTTCCTCCCGTACTTCTTCTTTGGTGCGAGTTTGGTCTGTGCCATTCACCCCACCTCCAGTATATCAACATTGTAGTTTTCCTTCATGAATTTCATCATTTCTTCCCGTTTTACCCTGATCTTCTTCGGAACTGGCCTCGGAGATATCCATCTCCTGGCGACCCTGTATCCCCCCCTCCTCTTGAAAGTGACCACTACATCCATTCCGAAAATTCCTAACTCCGGGTTGTACTTCATTCCCTTGAAATCCGTATAGTCCGCTATGCCGAAACTGTAGCTCCCCTGATCCGAAAATGAATAGCTGAGGCACTTGTTGTTCTTCACCCATAGGGCTGCTTTCAGGAACCTGTCCATTTCTGCTCCTTTCAGTGTGACCTTCACTCCTATTGGCTGGTCTTCTCTTATGCCGAACTCCCTGCTAGTCCTCTTCGCCTTGGTGATGGTAGGCTTTCCACTGGTCAGCAGTTTGATGACGCTCTTCGCCTTTTCGATCTTTTCCCCTGCTTCGCCAACCCCGATGTTTATCGTTACTTTGTCGATCACAACGTCAGTCATTTTTTCCATTTTAAGCCCCTCCAGGTATGGATATCTCACCCTTCGACTTTCCAAGGACGAAGATGTTTGACATCGTCGTTGTAAAGTTGTCGTTGCTCTCCACGGTGTTTTCTTGGTAGCTCCTAGAGACGTTGATTTCCTTAATCGTAGTTATCGTGCCCCTGTGTGCCCCGCCCGTTACGTAAACGGACGTTTCCTTTGCCATAGGGTATACCTCCTGAATCTTCTGGTCCGGTATCCCTATTTTCAGCGTGTCCCCTCTCTTTATACCCTTGTCCGTCGTGAGAATCACCCGTCCATCATGTGTCGATATCTGTACCTTGCCACCCTTCGCTACGGACTTTCCAGTGACTTTTACGAGCTTCCATCCGGCCTCTTGCGGTCCCAGATCCGATAGGACGAGTATCCCCTTCCTGTCCATGAGTACCCTTTTTGAAATCCCAGCGTCCTTCACTGATAGGACGTCCATGAAACCAACCGGCCTCTGGTAGTCCTTAACTATTTTTCCATCCACCTCCACTTTCCCCCTGGAGATGATGTTCCTGGCCTCCTTCGACGTGTCTGCGAACTTGAGAACGTCCCTCACCACAACCATCAGGGGCACACTTGTCCTCAGGGAATGTGGTCCGGCCCTGGATCGTACGGACCAAGTGAACTGCTTTCTGGGCTGCTTCCACGTGACCGGAGAAGCCAATCTCTTGATGTGCTTACTCATCCTTCTCATCCTCCTCTTCTTCCACTTCCTCGCCACCCTCTACATTTTCTGCCGGAGCAGCTTGCGCTTCCAATTCCTTCTCTTCTGACTTCGCTGGTTCTACAGGCTGTGGTACTGGTTCGGGTTCCTCCTCTATTACCTTGTTCCTCAGTGACGCAAGTTTGGTCAGCCTCTCTTTCCTCTTCTTGTCCTCCAGAATTAACTTTGTTAGCATTATGGCATTTGGAGCCATTTTCCTCGGCTTCATCTTTCCGTCAGATTTGGCTATGTTAATGTTCTCCACGACAACCTTGCCTTCGTCTGTGAAAATCTTGATGACCTTGCCTTCCTTCCCTACTATGTTCAGTTTTTCGTCCTTCTCGGCATCTCCCCTGACTATCCTCACCATGTCCCCTTTCCTTATGGGGAAGCTCTTTATCCCGTATTTCGAAATCAGATCCTTTGACAGATGGACATTAATGTTCTTCACCATATCACCTCACACGATCGAGCTGGCCAGGGCGGCTACCCTCGGCCATCTCTCGGCAGCCTCCTTGGCTACCGGGCCTTTTATCTCAGTACCTCGCGTCTCCCCGTTGTCCTGTACCAGAACTGCCGCATTGTCCTCGAATTCTACCATCAACCCGTCCTGCCTTCTGAAAGTTTTCCTCTGCCTGATGACCACCGCATAGACTACCTTTCTTCTCATCTCGGGAGATCCCCTCTTGACAGACGCTATTATCATATCGCCGACCGAGGCCGCAGGCACTCTGCTCTTTGTGTTGTGATATGCCTTTACGTTTATTAGCGAGATGATCTTGGCCCCGGAATTGTCAGCGCACTCCAGGTTTGCCCCCAATGGCAGTCCTCTTATCTGCGTACCAGCGAGTCCCTTCATTCCTGTCCCTCCCTCTCGATAACGACGAAAGATACGGACTTCGCCAGGGGTCTCGCGTAAGCTATCTTTACCGTATCCCCAAGTTTCACGTGAATGCACCCCGGGAGGTGCGCATGGTACCTCTTCCTCCTCTTCTCATATCTTTCGTACTTCTCATTCTTCTTCAGATATTCTCTTACAACCGTCACGGTGCCCCTCATGGCTACTGAGGTGACCTTGCCCTGAATTATGGGCGACTTCACTCCCAGTTCCCCATGGAATGGACACTTTGAATCGGTGCACTCTTCCTTTGGCTCATTGACTTCTATGCCTATGTTTCTCATTGCCTTCCTTTCCTCCTTATTTTCTTCATCTTGTCCTCTGGCCTGAATCTCATCTTTGCAATATCGGCCCTTTGATCGTCAACCAATAAAATTCCACTCGTCTTTGGCAGCATTTTGATCCCCCTGCCAGTCTCTATGGTTAGTACGTTCTTCCTCTCGTCTACCACTTTCCCCACCACTCCTACCAGTGACGGGTCCGAGTGTTTAACAACCACGACCTTCGAACCGATTACATCAGTCAGAGTTGGATTCATTCTGTTACCTCTACTTTGAATCCCATTTCTTCGAGGACCTTCTTTGCTCTGTCTCTTTGGTCCCCCTGAAGTTCAATCTTCTCTCCCTTCACGGTCCCTCCGGTAGCGGTCTTCTTCTTGAGTGTCTTCGCCAGTTCCTTGATGTCTTCTGCATGCGAATCGAATCCTGAAACTATTGTTACCCATTTGCCATACCTTCTCTTGTCCGTCTCTATAGTAATGACCTGAGATTCCCTCGCTATCTCGTCCAGAGGCGTAAGTTCCCTGAAAATCTTGTCGTCTTTCATTTCTCCGACTCCTTCATAACGGTTTCAATTCTCGCGAGCTGTCTTCTAAGCGACTCAATCTTGCCTGGGCTTGGAGGAGCTCCACCCATTGCGGATATCCCTCTCTCCCTCATCAGTTCCTCCCGCAGATCGGCGTACTTCTTGTTGATCTCTTCTTTACTCATTTTGCGTATCGATTTTGCCTTCATTTCCTCCAACGTTAGTCACCTCCTCTAACTTGACCTTCCCTACTCGAATGTCGTCAGGCAGCTTCACGTCATTTCTCAGTATCTTGACATAGACTCCAATGATCCCTGGTTTGGTCAGTGCGACTGCAAACCCTTTTTCTATTGATTCTGACGGAAATCCGGAGGATATGACCTTTCCTGAGGTATATTTGACGCTCCTTGATCTTTCTCCAGTCAGCTTGCCTCCCATTCTTACCTGTCCCCCCCTTGCACCAGAGTCCATTATCCTTTTCAGAATACTGTGCCCGGCTCTCCTGAAGTGCCATCCTTTCTCTATAGATCTGGCTAGCTTCTGGGCCATAATCTGTGCGTTCAGTCCGGGTTCTTCCGTCCCCTCAACCTTTATGAGAGGACTGGTCAGGTTGAATTTCTTTTCCAGAGTCATTTCCATGTTCTTAATCTTCGAGCCCCTTCTCCCTATAACGAGACCGGGACGTTCTACCTTAAGCATCACTATCGTGTTCTGCGGTGTCCTCTGAATCTCGACACCACCGAACCCCGCATCCCCTATTTCACTTATCAGATATTCCTTGATCAGTTGTCTCCTGATGTTCTCCTTGAGAAACTTCAGTTCCTTCATTGTGATTCCTCCGCTTCTAGTTCTTCCAGAATTATCTGGATGTGGACCCTCTCCCTGTAGAATTTTCCGCTCGATCCGAAGGCCTTGTAGGTGTAGTACTTTATGGGAGGAGCGGGTTGAGCGACTGCGCTCCTGATCATGAGCCTGTCAGAATCCAGTTGTTTGAAATCAGCATTGTTCTCTGCATTCGTCAGGGCTTCCAGGATGTATTTTGCCGCCCTCACGGGATATCTTCCTGGTCCAGTTCCCCTCTTGTGAGACACGGAGTCCAGAAATTTCCTATACGGAACGGCATTCTTCTTGTTTATGACGTTCTCCAAATAGTCCTTCGCGTGATCCAACTTCATTCCCTTTATGGTCCTCACTATCTCGAGCGCGTCCCTAGGGGAGACTGGAGTGTTCACTGATGTTGCCCTCGCGGTTTTTTTCTTGTCGGTTTCCATTACATACTTCATATCAAGACCTCACTTCAGCGGAAGGAACTTCGATCCTCTCGTTGCCCCTACTCCTGGTCCGGAGTGCTTCACTTCCTTCCTTGTCTGGGAGTATTCGCCTAGGTAGTGCCCGATCATCTCTTCCTTGATCGTGAATGTCTGGTACAGATGTCCGTTGTACACAGAAACGGTCTTCCCCACGTACTGCGGAATTATGATTAGGTCCCTTACTCTTGTCTTTACTGAATCATCCTCGAGCAGCCTTTCATGAAGTCTCTGCTGCTCTATATTGTAACCCCTCTTTAGAGATCTTCTTGCCCTGGCTGGTATAAGCTTCATCAGTCCTTGAAGGTCTAGCGAAAGCAGCTGTTCCATCGTCTTGCCTCTGTAGAGTATTTCCTTCCCTCTCTCTGCTATTGCCTTTGTCGCCTTCCTCTTGGACCTCTTTATTGCCTTCTGCGATCTCATTCTCCTATCTTCAGGCATTTATCTTCACCTTCTTTCTTGGGGAGAGCCTCCCAACCTTCCTTCCAGGAGGAGTGTTTCTGCCTACCGTAGATGGTCTTCCCACGTGCTGGTGATTTCCACCTCCGTGTGGATGATTAACAGCATTCATCGCTATGCCCCTGACAGTGTATGGTCTCTTTGCTCTGCTTTGGTAGGCGTGAATTTTCTTTCCTGCCTTTAGGAACGGTTTGGTATTTCTTCCTCCTCCACCTGTCACTCCGATTGTGGCTAGACAGGACGGCTTTATGTCCCTCATCTTTCCAGACGGAAGCTTGAGTGTGACATTTTCTCCGTGGGCAACTACAGTGCAGAATGATCCAGGGGTTCTGGCTATGTTTCCTCCAGAACCTGGCCTCAGTTCCACGTTGTAGACCACTGACCCATCCGGGATGAAGCCGAGCGGCAGCGTATTTCCAACCATGGATGGTACATCTGTACCTCCCCTGACCTTTTGGCCCTCGAACATACCGCTGTGCGCGATGAAATTCCTGCTGCTCTGGTCACCCATCCTTACCACTGCAACCGGAGCATAGTGACCAGGGTCTCTTACTAGCTTCTCTACTCTCCCTTCCCAGTTCTTTTCTGATGGATATCTTATCTGACCGTAATGTCTGTGGCTCGGGCTCTTGTACATAAGCCCGCCCTTTCCTCTCCTTTGAACAACTATTCTCTTTCCCATGATTTCACCTCAGAATATTCCTAGCTTGGTAGCCAGCTCCTCCGCAGAAAAATCCTTCGATATCTTTACAATTGCTTTCTTCCCTTCTTTGTCCCTCAATATATTGACGTTGCTGACTTTCATTTCAGATATCTCCTCAACAGCCCTCTTCACTTGGTCTCTTGTTGCCTTCTCGTTGACTATGAACCATATCTTGTTGTCTCTCTCGATCTGCAGCATTGACTTTTCTGTGACGAATGGTTTCAGTAAAATGTCATATGGACTCTTCATATCTTCCACCCTCTGACATCGTCAAGTGCCCCCTCTGTCATGACGAGGAGCCTCCCTGGATGCCCACCTGGGGCCAGTACATATGCATTCAATTCTTCCGGTTTAACTATGTCCACGCCAGGCAGATTTTTCAAGGCCTTAGAGATGCGCGACTTGTCCCTGACAACGAACAGAATACTCTTGGGGGTGACGTACTTTCTTCCCCTGCTTTTTCCCCTCCCTGCCCGAATCTTTGTACCTTCTTTTGACCTGATTATATCGCTAAAAACCCCAACTTTCTCGAGGACTTCAGTTGCCTCACTAGTTCTCTCTATCTGCTCAAAACGATCCTCAAGGATAACGGGTAGAGATTCAACCGTGAACCGATGCCCCCTTTTCTTTACTAGTTCAGGAGAAACGGTGGATGAGAGCGCGGACAGCTTCGCATATGTTCTCTCCTTCCTGTTGACCTTTAGGTTCCAGTTCTTTTCCGTTACCGGATGATGAGCAGACCTACCACCTCTCGCATTGCTAAGCATTACTCCTCTGGAGCTCCCTGCTACCCTTGGATACCTGGATATGCCGTGATTTGGACCCATGTTGTGACCCACTCTCCTGTTTCCTGCAAACCAGTAGCTTCCGTAGGGTGTTCTCCCATTTGATTGATAGGCATTGGTGAACCTGACTATCAGATCATTCCTGATTGGGAACTTGAAAGCGTCCGGTAAGTCCACCCTTCTGACGACTTTTCCATCGAGTGAAAATAAATTTGTCATCTTACGCACCCTGCTTGCTTTCTACCGACACATACGTCATCCCTACCTTCTCAACGTCTGGGACAAACTGTCTAGCCGGATCTCTCAGCTTTATTACCCTCTTAGTAGACCCAGGAACAGAACCGTGCACGAGGATGTAGCTGTTCACCACCTCGCCATAATTCAGGAATCCTCCCTTTGGAGTGATTGCCTTCTCCTCGGGTCTTCCGTAGAACAAGACCCTCTTGTTGAACTCGGTCCTTTGGTGGAAACCCATCTGACCGGCTTGAGGAACTGTGTTCCTTACCCAGTCGGGGTGCCACGGGCCGAGGGTACCTATCATTCTCCTGTGTTTTCTGTTCTTGTAGGGCAGAAGTTTCACACCCCACCTCTTCACGTGTCCCTGGAACCCCTTCCCTTTGGTTATTGCGATAATGTCCACGAACTTTCCAGATTTCGAGAATGAATCGAAACTGACCTCCTTCCCAAGTATGGACTTAGCATATTCTATTCTCTCCTTTATCGATCCTCCTCCAATCCTTATCTCAGTAATGTCTGGAATTTTTTTAGAAATTGCCTTCACCTTTTCGTTCTGTATCAAAACCATAACGTTCACATCAGCGGCATCCTTGCCGTCGAGATCCTTTGGCTTGTACTCCTTTGAAATTGGCAGTACCTTCTTAAGTTCGTTTATTGAACCGCTATCATAAACCTCTCCGATGGTGTGCTCTCCGTAGGTATCCCTTCCGTAGAGTCTAATACCCACTACCTTGAGTGGTGGAACTTCAATGACTGTCACTGACGAAGCTACCTCGGAACCAGCGGTAGTGCTGCTCTTCCTATAATCAACGAACAGCGCGTGAGTCATCCCTGCCTTGAACCCTACGAAACCCTGAAGCTTTGGACCTTCTTTTATTTCTGGCCAGGACCTGATGTGCGGTATAATTGACCTTGCCCTTTTCCTGGGATAGTACCCCATAGACCCATGTCTTGAATGATTCGGTGTTGCCATTCTTATCACTGCTGCACAGCCGTTGCGTCTTGGTGCATTCTCAATCTCAGAAGCACCATCGGCACTATGGCCAGAGACGTGTGGCTAATGCTCTTTCGACAGAACTTGTTTGTATTTAAATCGATCGCAATCGGTATTTACCAATATTGCTTCTGTCGGGACCATCACCATGGAGTTGACCAGCGCTATCAGGAACAACTGCCGATACGGACAAACGAGAGCTCCCTGCATGGCAGCCTCGCTTTCGATCGTGACTCTTATTCCTCCTAGGATACCGTTGCCAAAGAGAAAAAAATGGAAGGGGAGAGAACAACCTCTCACTTTTTGGTTATCTCTTCCCTGATCCTGTTGTATTCTTCCTGCGTTATCGAGCCGTTGGCGTATCGTCTGTTGAGAACCTCCAACGCGTCATCGTCATGCCAGCCAAAGTGCTCGTGACCGTTGTGATTTTGTGCGACTCCCACTATCCACAGCACGAACAGCACCAGGAGGGCCAGCGGTATTAGCATCATCAGCGCACCGAACCCCCAGAAAGGGCCATAACCTCCCCAGAATCCCATCATTCCATAGTAGGGGTAACTTCCAGCAGGGTAGTAGTTGTGAACGAATATTGCATTGAACACTACCGATGTCACTACTACTGACACTATTATTCCAATAAAGATCCAAAAGAATCTCATTATGTGATTTCTCACTCTTTCACCCTACAATCTTCAAGACTGAAAAAGTTCTTAAATGTATGCTGAAACATGTTTTATTTTTGTGAAATCTATTTTGAAACTCTTTTCAGCACGATCTGATTGGTGGTTCCATGCCTCATTCTCTCTATGATCCCCTTTGCCTCCAGCCTGTTGAGTATTCTGGTTATGGTTGCCTTGGAATATCCTTTGATGCTCGTTATATCCCTCTGCAGAACAGTTCCTCCCGCATCAACTAGTAAGGAGTATATTTCCCTTTCACCGCTGTCGAGATACTTCATCGTTTCCTCATCTAAGGACCCCGCCTCTGGTAGATCTTGCACTCTCTGTATTGTGTATCTCTCGTTCGCCTGTAGGGAAATAGATTCAACGTTTCTGAAAAGGAAAATAAGGGAAATTACTAGCAACGCTGCGGATGCAGCAATTGCTCCAATGAGGTAGTAGGAGTATGGCTTGACTGGGAGTCCCTTGAAGAAGGAAGTGTCCATCAGAAGGAAGAGGGTGAAAGAGAGGAGTATCAGAAGTATAACCGATGCTACAGCCATTACGGACGAAATTATGGCGTTTAGCAGTGTCCTGTTTAGAGGACGTGATGCTTCCCCTTTCGTCATCGCGTTCCGAATTCCAGACAATCTATTAGTTTTTGGGTCTTTCACTTCGCGTTGGACTCTGTCCTGACCACAAGACCTTCTTTCCCTTAGCGATTCGCTCTCCCAACTCCAGAACTTTGATGAAGTATTCCATTGTCCCGGGGACGAAGGAATCTCTGCTGATCACCCTTAGAGTTTCACGTCTCTTCACTGAATCCACGAGGAGTGCCCTCACCTCCAGGTCGTTGATTTTTCCTCCGACTACCTCTCTTCCCCTCCTGAAAGGTACTGCTGCCATTCCGTCGAGTTCCGTGGGATTGGGAAAGAAAGTGCTTAATCCCCCTTCAGTCCGTGCGAAGTACACATCGGAAAATTCGCGGATAAAAAGCATGTCATCTCTGTAAGAGAACCTGTTCTGGCCCACGTACACCAGATCAGAAAAGGGTCTCTGAACCCCAATTTCTTCAATAATCTCTCTCATCAGAGCAGTCTCAGAACCCTCCCCGCTTGAAGCATGACCCCCAACTGTAACGTCGAGGAGTCCCGGAAAGTTGACCCTTTCCCCTCTGATCTGGAAGTATACAAAATTGGAGTCAACGAACCAGCAATGGACGGTCTTGTGCAGTATGCCTTTCCTGTGTGCAATTTCGCGCTCTACCACTCCTACCACACGAAGAGACTCGTCGTATGAATCCACTATTTCCGGAGGCATTTCCGTGCATTAGACTAACGAAGGAAGTGACAAGACCTTAAGATACTGTAATGCTATTCACACTTTGAATAGCCGCACGTTTTGCAGGTGAGACATCCATTCTCCATTGCAAGTGTATCGTTACCGCACTTCGGACAGGTGGAAAAAGTCCTTTCTTTCTTTTCCTTTTTTTCATCTGTTTTAATTGCCGTAACCAGGAAATCCCCCTGCCCCACCAAGGTTGATTGCGGAGGCTCACCCTTCATTGCTATGTCAATTGCCTTCGCGACGCCATCCGGAACAGAGGTAATTTTTGTTCCACCGACAAAAGTCGTCGTCTTGCCCTTTATGCCGGTGAGGGCCCTGACGACCTTTGAAATGTCTCCTCCCTGTTGCAGATAAAGAGAAAGCAGCCTGCCTATTGCTTCTGAATAGGCCTTCTCTTCCGAACCTGATTTACCGACGTTTACGAAAATTTCTACTGGATTCCCGGATTCATCGAAGTTTATTGTCGTGTAGAGTTTACCTGTCTCCAGAAGAGGAAATACTATAGTCCTTCCGGTGAGTATGGTGGATCTTTCGAATTCCCTGTGTTCTTTTTTCTTTGCTGCTTCATTGGTTAGGAGAATCCCTTCTCTGGAACCCTCTCTGTAGACTGTAACACCCTTGCATCCGGCCTTCCAAGCCTCGAAATAGATCTTTCCGACTTCATCGGTCGTAACTGAGGAAGCCAGGTTGACAGTCGAGGAAATGGAGTGGTCTACGTATTTCTGAATAGTGGCCTGCAGCTTGATTCTGAACATGGGATCTATCTTGTGTGCCTCTATGAAGTACTCGGGAAGGTCTTTTTCATCCTTTACCCCATAGAGTTCCATGTATTCTCTCACGAGAGGATGATAGACTTTGAATGTTTGTTTTGACAATGATTCGCTCCTCCTAGTGTATGAGAAGGCAAACACTGGTTCAATGCCACTTGATGTACCAGCCAAGGCTGATCCGCTCCCGACAGGGGGTACTGTTATTAACGCAACGTTCCTCAGGCCATTTTTCTTTATTTTCTCCAGAAGTTCTGGGTTGAGCCTGCCTATGAACGGAGACTTGAGGTGTTTGTCCAAATCGAACGCGGGGAAAGCTCCCTTCTCTGCTGCAATTTTCGTGCTCTCATCATATATCGCTTCCATTATCCTCTTGAAGAGTGAGTCTACGAATTTTATGGAGTCGGGAGTATCGTACTTTATTTTCAGTTTTATGAGCATGTCCCCTAGACCGGTGAAGCCTACTCCAATTCTCCTGCTCTTTCCGGCTTCCTCAGTCTGCCCTTTCAGTGGATGCTTGTACATGTTGTAGTCAACAACATCGTCCAAGAAGCGTACTGTGTACCTAACGGCCCTGTCCAAATCCTCCCAGTCCACTTCTGCATTTTCAAACGGGTTCTTTACAAATACTGATAGGTTGACATTTCCAAGATTGCATGCACCATAAGGCTCTAACGGGATTTCTGAGCACGGGTTTGTGGTCAATATTTCCATTCCATTATATTCCGAGGTGCTTTCTTTCTTCATGGTGTCCCAGAAGATCAAGCCAGGTTCAGCCCAGTTTCTTGCGGAATCTATGAGTTCGTTCCAGAGCTCTCTGGCCCTTACCACCTTTTCTACCTTCTTCACCTTACTGCTTTCATATCGAAGCGTGAAATCCTCGTCATCCTCGACTCTTTTCATGAATTCATCAGTGATTTTTACGGAAATGTTTGCGTGTCTAACGTGATTCAAGTCTCTTTTTACTTTTATAAAATCCATGATATCCGGGTGATCCACTCTGATGGTTATCATCAACGCTCCACGCCTTCCTGACTGTCCAATCGTACCTGTAGTCTCAGACATGATGTTCATGAAAGAGACACTTCCTGTTGATTTCAGTGCAGCATTATTTACGGGAGCTCCCTTTGGCCTAAGAATGCTTATGTCAGTACCGACTCCACCGCCAAGAGAATAAGTTCTTGCGGCCTCCTTTGTCCATTCAAATATCGATTCGAGAGAATCGTCCTTGATAGGGATAACATAACAATTATTCAGGGTGACTCTCCTTTTGAACTTCTCCTGACCTGCACCAAATAGAATTCTTCCCCCGGGAACCATTCTGAAATTCTCAAGTAACCAATAGAACTTATTCTCCCATTCAGCCCGGAGTGGTTCGCTTTCAACAGAAGATATTTCCCTTGCAACTCTTTTCCACATTTCTTCTGGTACTTTCTCAAGTAGGACTCCATCGTTGTCTCTGATTGCGTACTTGTCGATGAATACCCTAGCTCTGAGTTCGTCGTTATTAAACCTGACAAGTGTTTCGGCAGGAACTTCGACAGGAATTTCATTTAAAATTTCGTCACTCTCAACCGTCATTCAAATCACTGTATTTCGTAGCTAACGTCGGATATACTAAAAGGTTTTTGTGAATACGTCTTTATCAAATCCTCTAACTTGATTACCAAATAGAATTAATACATTACTCCCTAAATGACCTAAGTAATCTTAAAATAATAGTTTTCAGTTGATAAAATTTCCGGGTTGTTGACACAGAATGACATAAATCAAATTGAAGAGAGTCATAAAAATAAGCTAAATAAATTTGATAAAATATAAATATAGAATTTTTATGATGAATCGTATGATGAATGGATTTACCGCTGAGGATGAGAAACTTGCTGGATTATTAATCCAGATGGGCGTTCCCCGAAATGTTTCGAAGGCACTAGTATATATGAAGGGACGACAGGAAACAACCTCAGTCGAGATCGAGAAAAATGCCAACCTTAGACAGCCGGAAGTTTCTATCGCAATGAGGATACTAAAAGAACACGGTTGGATCATGAAGAGAGACATAAAAAAAGAGGGCAAGGGAAGACCAGTACACGGATACAGATTAGCAAAACCATTCAACGAGATTGTAAAGGAATTAGAAGAAGAGCAGAGGAGAAAGATTTCCGATATGCAAAATGTGCTAGGACAAATTCAGAACTTGGTACTCTAGCTCTGCTAGGTCATTTCATTATTCTTACTTCTACTCCGTCTGAGACTAAGACAGTCTTGTTCCCCCCAAGGAAAAGACCTGTTTCAATGACTCCCGTGATTAATTTAACCTGTTGGTCAAGTTTCTGAAGATCGCACCTTTCGACCAGCCTACAGTCGTAGATGAGATTTCCGTTATCAGTCAAAAAATCTTCCCTGAGCACACACTTCATTCCCAGGGATTCCAGTTCTTTCATCGTGGTCCTATGGCCAAATGGCATCACCTCCACTGGGATTGAAAATTTCTCTGGTATTGTGGAAACAAGTTTTTCATTGGAGATTATTACAACATAGTTTTTCGATTTGTTTCTGACCTTCTTCTCTCTTGTGAGCTGACCTCCACCCCCTTTCAGAACGTTAAGATTGCTATCAACTTCGTCCGCCCCATCTATCGTCACATCGATCCAGTCAACGGAATCGATGTCAACAGTTTTTATCCCTACCTCTCTTGCAAGTTTATCGGACGAAAGCGAAGTTGCAACTCCAACGATTTTATTCTTGATTTTGTCAGCTCCAAGTATCTTTATGAATTGAGAAGCTGTAGTTCCTGAGCCGAGCCCTACAACATTCCCTTCAGATATAAATCTCAGTGCTTCTCTTGCGACATGCTCCTTCTTGTCCATATTGAAATCCTCTGGTTTGGATGTTGTAAAGGTATTATTATGTTTTTATTATCTCTTTATGGAATCCCATATTTTTCTAAATGCACACGATTGCTGGATAGTATTGCTACAAAGGCCGTTTGAGGTCCAAGCTCAACTCATGGACCAATAAATGCGGAAATCATTGATGTAGCATATCAGAAAACCTCAGTCATTTTAGAGCCTGTTCTTATTGCTCCGAGGGCACTTTAATATTTGATACCTTACTTCATTTACTGGGTATATCTGGCAAATAAAATTAGGCCTGACAGAACAGTCCGTTGTATTCAAATTATAACAGCTCTTTATATAACTGGCTGGGACTGTGAAGTGTCAGTAGCTTGGAATGAACTTTTCATAACCCATTTTGAGTGCTCTGTCATCCACGTGAGTGTAAATCTGAGTAGTGCTGATACTGGAGTGACCTAGCAGAAGCTGAATGATCCTCAGATCTGCTCCATTCCTGAGTAGTGAAGTAGCAAAAGTGTGTCTAAAAGTGTGCGGAGTGACCTTCTTTGGTATCCCTGATCTCTTAACGATATTCCTAACGACCCGTTCTATTGTCACTGGAGAGACTCTCTTACTCTTGGATGTCGGGAAAAGAAAGTCCGTTCTTCCCTTGTTATCTTTTATCTCCATAAGATAAAGTCTCAAGTCCGAGACTACCTTGTCACTAAAAACTACAAGTCTGTCCTTGTCCCCTTTCCCGTTTCTTATCTTGAGTGTTTTATTGTTTATGTCTATATCCTGTACTCTGATAGAACAGAGTTCAGAGACCCTGATTCCAGTATACACTAGAAGCTTTATTATAAGGCGTTCCTTCAAACTTCTGCAATTAGTTATTATCGCAGTGACTTCATCGTTCATCAAATAATTTGGAACCTTTTGTGGCCTCTTGGGTGCCTTTAGATGGCCCAGGTTCTCTAACCCTAAGTACAAAAGAAATGATTGTAGCGCTCTAATGTAGAGATAGATGGTAGATTTGGAATATCCCTTCTCTATAGAGAGGTATTCCTTGAACGCTTCGATCTTGTCTGCGGTTATGGCGTTCTTATTGAATTCGACAAATTCCAGGAACTGGTCGACTATGTACCCGTACATTTTGACGGTATTCCTGCTCTTCCCATTAGCAAGTAACCTATTTCTAAAGTTGTCTGTCACCCCGCTGTCCAATTGTTCAGACATCATTTCGCTCATTTTTGAATATATACATAAGACAAATATAAGACTTTTGTCAGATATGACACAGTAGTGAAATTTAATTTTCATAGCCCAATACGGAAATGAATGAATTTGGGAATTTCTGAGCAAGAAAAACTAAAACAGGTGGAAAGTTTCGCTGTTTCAAAGGTCAGAAAGAGAGCTTCTGAGATTGATGAAGGTTCCACATTTCCTGTAGATCTAATAAAGGAGATGGGGGAGATTGGAGTTTTCTCAACTTACATCCCCAAGGAGTATGGCGGACTTGGCCTGTCTCTTTCTACCCTGATGGAAAGCATCAGAATTATCTCCAGAGAGTGCGCATCTACGTCGCTAATTCCAGACGTAACAGTCTCGCTGTTCGGTGAGCCGATATTAAAGTACGGTTCTGAAATGCTCAAGAAGAAATATCTTTCGAGGATAGCTAAAGGCACAATTGGGGCGCTCGCGATAACCGAACCCGGAACTGGATCAGATGCTGCGGGAATAAAAACTAGGGCCATCAAAAAGGGAGATAAGTACATCATAAACGGGGAAAAGACATTTATCACCAACGGAGGAGAGGCCCAATATTTCCTCGCCTCTGCAGTGACGTTCCCTGAGAAGAAGCATCACGGCATAACGCTCTTTGCACTCGACAAAGATATGAGTGGACTCTCCATTGGTAAAGAATTCAAGAAAATGGGAATAAGAGGGACAAGCACGACAGAAGTTCTGATGGATAACGTGGAAGTTGAAGAAGAACAGATGGTAGGCAGATTGAACGAAGGATTCAAAATTGAGATGGACACCCTCAATGTTGGGAGGATAGGTATAGCCTCTCAGGCAATTGGTATTTCAGAAGGAGCAATCAGAGATATCGTGAACTTTGGCAATGAATTCAAGGAAATAAATAGAGAAGGAGTACTATTCAAGCTTGCTGATATGACCAACATGCTTCATTCATCCGTATCAAAATACTACGAGTCGATAAGACAAGTCGAAAACGGAAAGGACACCACGCTTCTGAGTTCCCTATCTAAGCTTCAGGCAGGAGATTCAGCCGTGAAAATTACTTCTGATGCTGTTGAAATCCTTGGTCATAAGGCTATGTCGCAGGAGTATCCCACGGAGAGGAGATTCCGGGAAGCTAAGATAACTCAAATTTACGAGGGAACCAACGAAATACAGAGATTGATTATTGCTCGCGAAATTCTGAAGACTGGGGGCCCTAAGTTCTAAACAGATACTTTCTGAAGCCGGTAGTTTTCAACGTCCATTAGCTTAGCGGTGGGATTATTTGGATCGTGTTCAAAGAACATTGTCCACCGCCCTTCATACGCTCTTTCGAGAAGTTCCTTCTTCTTGGTGAATGTGTCCATGGGATAAAGGTCGTAAGCCATCACATACGCAGGTTTAATGTGAGCCGAAGTAGGTATCAGGTCTCCAAAATATATGAAAGTCTCGTTTCCTACCCTAAGCAACACTATCTGATGCCCCTTGGTGTGACCGCCTGATTTTACCAGTTCTACCCCTGGAAAAATCTCCTCGTCTCCGTTCAGAAGCTCCAACCGATCCTCGAGATTTTCAAAATTCATATAATTGTAGTTCGGCCTCGTTTTCTGGTTTGGTTCCTTGATTTCCTTCCATGTATCGCTTTGCATGTAATATCTGGCATTTGGAAAGGCTGGTTCGATCTCATCGTGGTTGTACATCGTCGCCCACCCAGTGTGATCTAGATGACCGTGTGTGATTAAAACGTGGGTTACGTCACTTCGTTCAACGCCTTTTTCACTCAAATCCTGCAGTAGAGTCTTAGATCTTCCTATTTCATAGATCTCCTCGAGCCGTTTATCGAACTTATTACCTATTCCGATATCCACGAGCGCAACCTTTTTCCCCTCTTTTATGACCAGAACGTTCGTTCCCAACGTAATTTTATTCTTTTCGTCTGATTTGAAGTACTTCTCCCATACCGGTTTTGGAACAATGCCAAACATTGCACCACCATCAAGCTTGAACGTTCCATCACTTGCCAGGAATATTTCAAATCCGTTTATCTTCACAGCCCAGTTAATTGAACGTACGTATAAATCAGTTGGTGTTTATAGCTCACGCATCCCATAGTTCTTCATTCGAAAAAAGGAGGCGATCACAACAAGAAATCCAAAACACTATCCGCTGCTTCGTATCTCTTCCCGTCTAGGGTGACACCACCGGCTGTCTTTCCTATTTCGAAAACATACCATGAGTTGTCCTTTGCTACTTTTTCAAACTCTTTCTTTCTTTTGGAGTCTACTGAAACCACGAGAGAACCTGACGAGCTGGAAGAAAATATTCTCGAACCGTAATCCCTTACACCTTCCGCTGTGACTGGTTTCAGGTCTCCAGACTCAACATTGAAGCCAAAATGTAGCAGGTATGAAAGTTCTCCGAGAGCTCTCATCAATCCTCCTTCAGATATATCGTGGACGAAGTGTACCGCTTTCCTGATTTTGAGAAATTCTGAAATGTAAGTTTCTATCGAAAGGTCTAGGGGATCCTTTGCAACATTGCCTCCTTTCCTCTCCCGAAAGAACGACAGCTCATTCCCCAGCAAACCGACTGAATAAAATGAGTCCTCCCTGCTTACTCTCCTGAAACTGAAAATGGGTTCATTGAAACCTACTAGAGCCATGGTCCCTGCGACGCCGTACCCAAGGTTTCCATAACTACCAGTGTGTCCAGAAGCTACCTTTATCCCTCTCTCTCCCAGGAGATGCAGAATCCTATCCACATATTCATAAAATTCCTTTCCCGCCCCAGTCGGTCCCTCAAAGTCTATCATTGCAATAGACGGCCACGTACCGGATGTGACGAAATCGTTCAATGGAAAAATTACTGATAAAAGAGCATTTTCGTTAATAGACAGAGACCTGTAAAAAACCATCGGCTCGATTTTGAAAACCAAGTATTCTTCCTTGCGCTTCAAAAAAGAAAAATCTGAACCAATGATATTGCTCTTCAACATCACGCCTCTGTTCCTTTTCAGGATATTCCTAATATCCTTCAGTCCTGCCTTTCCTGTTTCCACTAATTGCAGATGCACTTTATCGATATAAGCATCATTAAGCTTTAGATTACAGATTCTATAAGCAATTGTGCTTCTAGACCCGGATCTATATATTCCTCCCTATCTCAGAGTCTCTTCCGTTCGGGCAGGAATAAATTCCGGTGAAACATTTTTCAAATGGATTTCAGCAGGATACCACGCCTCGATGTCATACCTATCGAGAGAAGAAAGACTGCAGAAGAGCAACGATACCTCTCTCCTGGGACCGGAATCGAGAACAATGATAGTTTTCCTCCTAAACTACAAGAGAAGGAATGAGTCAAGACCTGGATTCGGCAGGATAGCAACTTATGCAAGTTTCTCTGACTATCACAATTTTTTCCCGAAAATTATCGATAAGTTCATGCTTGACAACGGTCTGTTTATGAGAAGCTATAGAAGCTACGTCGATACTGGACCCATTCTTGAACGGAACCTTGCATTAAATTCTAATCTGGGATGGATAGGCAAGAATTCAATGCTCATTAGTCCTGCAGTTGGTTCGTTCACCTTCATTGGGTCTGCCGTTACTGATTTACCGTTAGACACCTCTTTTCTTCCTTCTCCAGATTCTTGCGGCAGGTGCACAAGATGCATCGATAGCTGTCCAACGGGAGCTATCAACAAGAACAGAACGGTCGATTCAAACCTCTGCATCTCCTACCATACGATTGAAAATCGTGGGATTATTCCGAGAAATATATCAGTCAAGATGGGGGACATGATCTTTGGATGCGATATCTGCAACGAGGTCTGTCCCTGGAATAGAGAAAAGAAAGAGTCAACGCTCGGCGAAGTAAGAGAGACTTCGTTTTTCAACTTGATGAAGCTAGAAGATATCGCTTTTATCGACAGGGAGACTTTTGACAATACCTATAGGAGGAGTGCGATCAAGAGAGCTACGTATAGTGGTTTCGCGAGAAATGCAATTATAGCCCTATATAACGAGGGGAAAGTCAGTCTGGTGAAAGAGGTCTCCAGGCAATTCACCGACATTAGAAGGGACCAGGCGATATTACTGCTTAACGGGCACTCCTGAAATCAGTTCATCTTGTAACCCAGACCAATGAATTATTGACTCGATCAGAGACTGCATTATTGAATCACCTACAAATAGATATATCAATTTACGTTGCAGAAATATGCTAAGCAAGAGAGTCATGGTCATTAACATATCATCGTTTTACGATCAGGACACTAGGACAAGAGGAAGAGAGATAGACCTGGATGAATACTTCACAGAGAAGGATCGGCCGGTGCAGAATTTCACTTTTGGACCCGATTTTGTGAATGACCTGATGAAGGGGATATCTCAAACCGTTGGAATTCAGTCAAGACCGAACCAGAAGTTGATACTGAGGCTTACAGATGAAGAGTACGAGTCTCTGGGGATCAAGTTCGAGGTAAACGACATCTATTCCCTGATTTTTGAAGAGGGGAAAATAGAATTCAGAAGAGATAGCATCTGATTTCAAATAGGAGTCCTTTCATACGTTGCTGTTCGGTTTATTAGAGGCATCATTTTAGGCGTATAGATAGAAGTAAAAGTGAATTAAATCAATTTAACCGTGTACGAAATCTTTTAATATTCTAATTCCAATAATTCCCCAATGAAAGATGGCGAGCACCAAATCCTAGCTACTGCTTTGAACCCGGAGAGAATGGAGAGAGTTCTAGAAAGGGACAAACAAGAGATTGAAGTAGAAAAACAGATTGAGAGTGTTAGAACTCGTCTTAATGCCCAGGAAGACAGAAGAAAAAGGTCCGAGGTGATTAGGAAGATTTCCAGAAAGTATTATGAACTGGCCAACGCGATGGTCGAGGACGCTTTCTATTCTGAGGCAGTTGACCTTTATTCAAAATCCATAGCCATAATGAAGAAGGAGAGCAACAGAAAGGCTGTGGACTCGTACTTCAACAGGGCAATTACTCTTGCAATGTTAGGGTACCCAAAAATGGCACTGGACGATCTGCGGACAATTTCGAACGCAAAACCAGAAAAAGCAGATGTATACTTTGTGAAGGGACAGATATTCGAGAGTCTTGGAAGAGAGAAGCTGGCGGAGAAGATGTACAACAAGAGTTTAAGCATCGATCCCTCGTTTTACCGAGCAGCCCATAGCCTTGAGAACATACGACTACGATAAAATACTATTTGAAGGGATGATTTCGAAAAGAGCTATTTGCCCCCTTTAATAGGGAACTGCTGTACTTTCTGATTATCAGTTCATTGCAGTCCCTAACAATAGGTCTAATTTTCTTGATATTTGAAATGAAGTATAGAAATTCCTTTGATTGTTGGTTTGTGTCAATGGACTATTGTCTAGATATGACCGTGGAAGGCCATTAGTTGTAGACTATTGATTTTTTTCAACCCACAGTCAGTTATTAATTTCGATTATCGGGGATGAACATTAAGACTCAAGCACCTAGGGGACCGATGTCTTTTAATTGTATCTTTTATTGAAACTTGGCTTGCAATAGTCTCCAACGCTTCAGATTGATACGTGGTAATTCTAAATAGTTTTCCGCGTACCAATAGCAATTTTAATCTACCTGCATTCCTCCTTCTGCTCTGTCGAAACCTACGTAGATAATCATTTTATTATCGTAAGAACTCTCCTAAATGGTGGACCTATTTGAACTATGTGAATTACTCGAGAGTACCTATAAGACATTATGAACCAGAGAGTAGAGTAAAGAGCTTAGACATTCAAACACTGGTACCCTATACACTCGAGGAGGTTACTGCAGAAGCTTCTAGATGTCTTGGTTGTGGCCTCTGTATCGAGGGTTGCCCTGCAAGAATTGATGTACCTGGTTTTCAGATTGCAGTGAAGAATGGTAATCTTGCGGAAGGACTGAAGATCAATTTCGAGAAACTACCATTTGTTGGAGTGTGCGGAAGCGTCTGTCCTCATCCATGTGAAGACAGATGTGTTCTTGATGACAACAAAGGACCAGTAGCGACCAGACACATTAAGAAGTTCATTGCAGACAACGTGGAGGATTATAAAAGGTCGCTTGATGTCGTTGTCAACGACCTAGGTGGCCATCCAAAAGTTGCAATAATCGGTGGCGGACCCTCTGGACTCTCAGCTGCATTCTATCTTTCCATCAACGGAGTTCGTGTGGACGTCTTCGAACAAACGGACAGACCTGGAGGAATGATGGTGCATGGAATACCGGACTTCAGACTTTCGAGAAATACAGTGCAGATGGAAACAGAGCACATCCTATCCTACGGTGCCAATATCTATTACAATACGAAGATCGGGAGGGACATAAAATTCGAAGAGCTCGTACAGAAGTATGATGCAGTTTACATAGCTATAGGGAACTGGAAACCTTCTAAGACAAGAACACCAGGGGCAGACCTCAAGGGTGTATACCATGCTCTTGATTTCCTAGGGCAAATCAACAACGGAAAGAAAGTCGAGGTTGGAGATACTGTTGCGATAATTGGAGGAGGTTTCACTGCTTTCGATGCTGCTAGGATATCTCTCAGGAGTGGAGCAAAGAAAGTGATCGTGATGTACAGGAGAGCTGTAACAGACAGACCTGGTTACCCTTCTAGCAATGCAGAAGAAGAGCTGGAAGAGGCAGAAGAGGAGAAAGTCCAGTTCATCTGGGAAGTTACCCCAGTCCAATACTATGGGGAAAATGGAAAAGTAAAGGGAATAAAGTACTGGAAAAATGAAATGGTTGATACAGGGAAGGGTAGAAGAGAGCCAGTACCCATCAAGGATAAGGAATATTCCGTGGAAGTCGACACAATTGTCGAAGCAACAGGACAAAAGGGAGACCTGTCGTTTATTCCTGAAGAAATAATGAAGAAAATCAACCTAACTCCATCAGGGGATGTGATTGTCAACCAGTACAACATGACTAGTTATCCAGGTATTTTCGCGGGCGGTGACGTGACGAACTCAAGAAAGGACATAATAAGTGGAGTTGCGGACTCAGGGAGAGCCAGCATGGGCATTCTGTTCTATTTCAAGGACACGGGTAAGATTCAAAACGTTCCAGCGAAACTTATAAACTTTGAGAAAGGACCGTACGCAGAAACTTACTACTCTTAAATCTTATGGAGAACAAGCGACTTCATGCAGGGGAAAATATTTAATCTGATTAACAATTTTTGGCAAGGAGATGGAATCCTCCCGAGCCACCATGGCCGAACCTTCTTACGAATGATGATCCCTACCTGAAATGGATATTCATGGATGAAACTTTGAAGGAACTGGAAGAAAAGAAAGAGGAGTTAAAGCTTCTTAAATATAGAGTTGAAATTGCAAAGCTTGATCGGAAACTCTTTACAGAGAAATTGGAGGAGGTGGAAGAATGAACGAAGAGATTCTAAAAAAGGAGCTCTGGAATCTGGACAGGGAGTTGGCTTCCCTCAGATTCGAATACTATGAACTCCTTACTGGCAATAGGACTTTAGCGATGAAATTGTTTGGGTACAGATCAACTTACCCGGAAAAATTTCCAATAGAGCTGACTGCAAGAATGGATTTTTACCTGAATGCGGGAAGGGAGTGATTGTGCAATTCTCATTATGATTGAGTTATTTTATTTTCAAACCACCTGCTGATTTCCTCTAGCCTCTTCACCCTGTTCTTCGGTTTGCCTCCTCTTGAAAGGTCGTGGTTTTCTCCTTTGAAAGAAACCATCCTCACCTCGGACCCCTGTCTCTTCAACTGAGTGAACAATTCATATGCCTGCCATACGGGACACCTGTAGTCTTCCTCTGAATGTACTATTAGCAGAGGAGTCTTGACATTCTTCGCAAATTTTAATGGAGATTTGTTCCAGAAGTGCTCAAGATTTTCGTGTGGAGTGCCTCCGATCTGGTCAGAGTTAAACCTAGGACCAATATCACTAGAGAAGTAGAAAGAAACCTGATCGCTTATTGATCTGTCCGTAACTGCTGCCCTAAATCTATCGGTGTGCCCTATAATCCAATTAACCATGAATCCTCCGTACGATCCCCCTATCACACCCATTTCTTCCCTGCTTACTCCAAAATTGTTCACGGAATATTCGACTATATCGATGATGTCCTGGTAATCCCTTTCCCCGTACTTCCCCTTTATCTCGAGGGCGAAATCGTCTCCATAGCTGTCACTTCCCCGCGGATTCGAGTAAATGACTCCGAACCCCAAAGAGTTCAATAGGTGAAATTCGAACATGAATGCTTCCCCATAGGATGTCCTCGGGCCTCCGTGTATCTCCACGATGCATGCCTTCTTCCTCCCTTTCAGGAACCATCCTTCTACCTCCCTTCCATCGCTCGCAGTCACCTTGAAATTCTTCGCCTTTTTGAGGTACCTCCTTTCTATCTTGGAATTTATGGTTGTTAACCTTTTGCTTCTTCCATTGAACTCGTAGATTTCCTGTGGCAGAGTCGATGATTGAGCAATATAATAAATAGAGTCACCTTTGAAATCAAATGTATCGACAGAAAAGTCCCCTCCAACAACAAGTTCAAGCTCATCATCAACTCCCACTTTATAGATACCCGCCCTGCCTCCGACAGTTGCAATGAAGTATATATGACCGTCGTGGGGAACTATCGTCCTCGTGTTCCCCATTCTTGAATCAGAATTGACAGAGTTTTCAGGGGAGATGTCATATCTTTCCATCAAATTCTTGAGCTTACCGTCCTTGTAACAATAGATCTTTGGACTCTCAAAGATACTGCGTTTCTGTTTGTTGAAAAGAAAGTACAGCGCCCCATCCTCGTCGTAAACAGGATTCCGTATTCCTCCCCTTACCTTTTCGATGAGTTTTATCTCTCTATCTCCAGGAGAAAGAATTCCCAGCCTGTGATCATAGACGTCCCAGTTTTCTGGTCTTTGCACGATTGCTAAGTTCCGAGTGGATGGGTCAACCGCAAAATCAACGATTTCGTCATCTCCTTCCAGAATGTTTTGAACTTTCCCATTAAGCCTTAGGTGTACGAGTTTGGTACCAACGTTTGGGAAAAATCCCTCGCCGTTGAAGTATATAGGGTACTTTTCGATTATCTTAAAATCCTCGAACTTCGGTTTGTCTTGGACTATGAGGTACAGGCCCTTTGATGAGCTGTCCCAGTGCATCTTCTTGACAGTCATTTCTGTCTCCCAGAGGTTTCTTTCCTGACCTGTTTCGATATCCTTTACCAGAACTGTAGTCTTTTTCTCATCCTTTACGATGTACGCCATCCTGAATCCTGTCCGGTCTATTACCGAGTCTCTGTCTTCTCTTCCTCTAGTATATTTTACTGTGTTGGTTCCCTTCAACTCCAGAATCTCAGATTCGTACTTGTTCGTCTTTTCTACGGGCCTAAATTCTTCGAAGAATATCCTTCCGTTTGCTACGTTCAGATTTGCAAGAAATTTCAGGTCGTAGAAATCGTCAATTTTCAATGAAGACATCATTTCTTCAACTGTTCTCCTTATAAAAGATATGTCTTTCGAATGCATGAACAGAATGGAAAAACCGATTATAATTGTAAAAAGACAGAAATGTTATTAGCCTAAGATACCATTCGTGGGTGCTATAGAAGGGGAAAAATATGGATTGGGGAATGAGTAATAGACTCTCTAGAATGATCAAACCGTCAACAGGGAGATCTGTAATGTTAGCCGCCGATCATGGATATTTCATGGGACCGACTCATAAGCTAGAAAATCCAAGGAAGATGCTCGAACCATTGTTGCCCTATGCAGATACTGTGGCAGTGACAAGAGGCGTGTTGAGAACGTCCATAGACCCAAAATGGGACACTCCAATTCTTCTAAGAGTATCTGGCGGGGCCAGCGTCCTGAAGGAAGACCTAAGCGATGAAGAGATTACAACTTCGATGCAGGATGCAGTTCGACTGAACGTCTCGGCAGTAGCAATTTCAATATTTGTAGGAACTGCTCACGAGAAGCAGTCCCTCATAAATCTATCAAAGCTGGTAAATGACGGAGAAGAGTTTGGAATGCCTGTGATGGCGATCACCGCAGTGGGGAAGGAGCTGGAAAAGAGAGACGCTAAATATTTGGCACTAGCTTGCAGGCTGGGAGCAGAGATAGGGGCGCACATCGTGAAGACTTACTACTGTGAGAATTTCAGGAAGGTCGCAGAAGGGACACCAGTTCCACTTGTGGTTGCAGGGGGACCAAAGCTGAATACGGAACTTGACGTTTTCAACTTAGTATATAACGCGCTTCAGGAAGGAGCGGTTGGAGTCGATATGGGAAGAAACATCTGGCAGAATGATCACCCAGTTGCGATGATCAAATCTATAAGAGCAATAGTCCACGAGAAGGCAACAGTGAAAGAGGCGCTTGACATCTTCCAGGAGAACAAAGGGAGATCTAAGTAGAAAGGCGAGTGACGGTAATAGTATCAGTGACCCCTAAAAGATACTGCGGATTGTGAACTCTGACAGTTCAGGTACTTTTCAGTTTTATCTCTTTCCTCAGTTCTGCACTTAGCCTGCCAAGTTCCTCTTCGTTGGTGTTGAGGAACCTGAAGACGCTCTCAACAGAGGGATTGACTTCTTTCGCTCGTCTGACCATCTCCCTGCTTATGTATCTCAAGTCAAAATGAGCCTGTGGAGTCGATCTAAGTTCGGTGAGGTACACAAGTTCCCTCAGGTTGATAGTTACTATTGTGGGATGCTTGTGCGCAAACAAGAGGACATACTGCGCAGCCTTATTATCCGCCGAATAAATGTCATTATAGAGATCGCCCGATTCTTTTACAGCATTGGAGAACTCCTTTGACAGTTCATCTATCTTTGATATTATCGGCGGGATATCGTATCCGTGTTGAGCGCTCAGCACCTTCCTCTGGATAGTAAGGGAACGGTGGCGCTGAAGGTCCCTGAAGGCACCGAAATTGGTATTTATTTCATAGGTATAATGAACGTGCTCAAAAGATCTGTCCAGTTTGTTCCTTCTGTTCTTCCTCAGAGATGAAATTTTGTTCAGAATGTCTCTCTTTTTAGCTACTTCAAGTGATGAGAAGTGGTTGTATATAGATCCGTAATCCGCACCAGTTCTTTCAAAGTAATAAGCTGCGAGAATCTTGTTGAGGACCGTTTCATCGTTCTCCCAACCTAGAAGCCTAACGGTTGTATTTGTTGGAACAGTGGAGGTGCTGAAATTGTATGGAACAAAATTTTTCATTGTTCTGAGGTAGTCTATGTTTTCTAATCCGTGTCTATTCTCGACATTCTCGATAAGTCTCGGAAACGACAACTTTAATTCCGCAATAAGTTCAGAGTATAGCAGATCTGCTTCCTTCAATCCGGTGACTTTGAGTCTCTCCAGGAGGTGAGAAAACGCTCTCGCGTTTCCGCTTATTCCAACATTGGTGAGAGTTGAGGCGGGCAGAATGAATCTAACCTCATCCAGAGCCCTGCTTCTTACAGAATTATCGTACGCCTTTCTAAATACGTCTTCAGTGAGACCTTCCTCTCCAATTCTGACTTCCTTTCCGCCAGGAAGATAGAATTTGGTGGCTTCGTAAGGATTAATTTCTTTTATGTACTTAGTGACTCCAGCGAACAGTTTTTCATATAGTTCGAAGAGTGAAGTATTGAATTCCTCATAACGAGAGTAGTATTTCTGGGGGATACCAGCTCGTTCATAGTCCAAGAAAAGGTATCTTCCATTCCTCTTTTCTCTGTATGAGACGTATCGTGAACTCTTTTCCAAATATGATAGTCCGATCCTGCTTTCTTCGATAATCTTTGAAATAACATTACTCACGTTTTGAATTCCCACTTGAGCTGTAGCCAGCTCGGCAACTGATTCGTCACCGTATTCGAGAAAAACTCTCTCATAGAATCTCTCTGCCCTGTCCTCGACACCGGCGAATTCTTTATCCCAAAGTGTCCTGAGGTCTAACTCCTTGGTTCTGCTGTACCGCGACATCAGGGCTCCCCTGTCTATCATTTTTTCACAATTGATCAGGAATACGTCTTTGTCCCTATTGGAAAACGGGTCCATGTGAGTGTAAGTTCAATTCCAATTTATTCTTTCTCTTTCAAAACGACCTCCTGTTAAGTCTTCTTTTTATTCAAAGTAGATAAATCTATTTTATCAGGTCGTTATTTGCAGATTATGATGTTCGCCATTCCTGATGACGAAAAGAAACTGCTGGACGAGAGAGTCAAAACGTCTAGATCTCTCGGTGCAGATGACAACCTAGTTCTTCACGGAGGTGGAAACACTAGCGTGAAACTCAAGGTCCGCTCTATGACGGGAAAAGATATTCCAGCTCTTTTCGTCAAGAGTTCAGGGTCGAATCTTGCAACGATCAATTCCGAGGAGTTTACTGCGATGAAAATGAGTGAGCTCTTAGATGCCAAGCTGCTTCAGAGCATGGACGATGAAGAGATGTCTTCATTCATAAAGAGCTGTATGCTGGATCAGGATCAAGCCTTTCCATCTGTTGAGATATTCATTCACGCATTTATAAGTTCGAAGTTTGTCGACCATTCTCACGCAGATTTCATTGTTGCTCTGACAAATACAGAACTGGACGATCGAGCGATTTCCGAGGTGTTCAAAGAAAAAGTTCTTGTTATACCCTATGTAAAGCCTGGATTTCAACTGGCCAAATATTTTCTTGACACCATAGAAGAAAGAGACCTATCCAATTTCGCAGGGGTAATTTTGAGGAATCATGGCCTCGTAACCTGGGGAAATACGGCAAAAGAAAGTTATGAGATGCACGTCCGACTGGTAAAGGAGGCACAAGCGTTCATACAGAACAGATGGAAGGGGATCCCTCACGTGGTTATGGAGAAAGACAGAGAAGAAGGGATGATAGAATTCCTTCCGAAGATACGCGGATCCCTCAGCAAGGAAATGAAGAAGATACTTACCTGGGATAACTCCCCCGAAGTGGTCGGATTTTCCATAAGCAGTGAAGCCAGGAAATTTTCGACACTAGGACCCGCAACTCCAGACATGCTGGTCAGGACAAAGAAGAGCTATCTCTTCGTTGAAGACCTTTCGGAGTTAGAAAGTAAGATAGCTGACTTTGTCAATACTTACGAAGATGAATTCAAGAAATTTGTTCACGGGGGAAGGACCATGCACGATCCATATCCCTCCATTGTCGTGATAAAGGGATATGGATTGATAACTGCCGCAACAACAAAAAGAGAAGCGGACATACTGAGAGACGAGGCAATACATTCGTTCAGAGTAGCATCTGCTGCAAATGCAATCTCAAAAAATAAATTCATATCAGACCAGCAGTGTTACGACATGGAGTACTGGCCGTTCCAGGAGGCCAAACTTTCAAAGAGAAAAAGACTGGAACTCGAAGGGTTTATAGGACTGGTCACAGGTGCGGCTAGCGGCATCGGAAAGGTGACTTTTTCTAGGTTCGCAAATGAGGGCATGCAGGCAATCGGAAGCGATATAGATCCAAGGATTTCCGATGTTTGTGAGGAAATTGGTAATAACTCATACGGCCTCAAGTTTGATATCTCCAACGAGGAGTCTGTAACTCAAGCATTCAGGGAGATTGTGAGAAATTTTGGAGGAATAGATGCGGTCTTCAACAATGCAGGATACCTCAAGCCTTCTCCTTTAGAAGAGACATCAATCAGCGATCTTCGAAAGCACCTGGAAATTAACTCGGTCGGTACATTCCTAGTGACCAGAGAAGCTTTCAGGATCATGAAACGACAGGGTATTGGAGGAACTTTTGTGTTTAACGTCACAAAGAATGTGACCAATCCGGGTGAAGGAATGATGTCATACGGTACCTCAAAGGCATTTGCGGCTCAGCTATCAAGATATGTAGCTTTGGAAGGAGGCAAGTACGGAATAAGAAGTAACGTCGTGAATCCAGACAAGATATTCAGGGAATCCAAGATATGGGAAGGTGGAGTTCTTGAGAACAGGGCGAAGGCGAAAGGGATTACGCCTGAGGAATACAAGAAAGGAAATCTGCTGCGTGTGGAAGTCCTTCCTGAACACGTTGCCAACATAGTCATTGAGTTGATCAAGGATAACGTATTTGGGGCAACCACCGGGACTATGATCCCAGTCGACGGCGGAATAAAGTGATCTCATCTAATTGAATGGTAAATCTGACTCAAAACTCGAAATTGACGCTGTGACAATCAGAAAAAATATATAAACTCCCTTAGGTTGGAAAAGCATGGCAAGCGATTTGAAGGTTGGAGATCGGGCACCAGATTTTGAGTTGCCGTTTGAAAGTGGAAGAGGCAGGCTGTCCGATTTCAATGGGAAGGTGGTTGTGGTTTACTTCTATCCAAAGGATGATACCCCCGGTTGCACCACAGAAGCCTGTAATTTCAGAGATAATTACGAACAGTTCAAATCGAAGGGAATTGAGGTGATTGGAGTTAGTGTGGACTCGGAGAAATCTCATGAGAAGTTTGTCGAAAAGTACAATCTACCATTCATGCTTGCTGCCGATGTTTCGAAGGACATTTCCAAGAAGTACAACGTGCTTGGTATTCGATCCGCAAATAGAGTCACTTTTATCATTGATAGGAAAGGCAATATCGCCCACATTTTCCCGAAGGTAAGTCCGAAAGAGCACGCGGTAGAGGTCTTGGGAAAGATCAAGGAACTTGGATTAGTCTCCTAATACTTACGTCGCCCGAACCATCCTGTATTTTGCTGGTTGCTGTCAACATTCTGCTGATCTGATGGAGTAGGTGGCGGAGGGTTCTGCCCTGCATTCTTGTCCTTTCTCTTTCTGGACATTGATAGTGCCCTTGCAAAGAACGCAAACGCTAGGTAGAACAGGAAAGTTATGAGAAGATAGCTCAGAATCAAACTCTCCGAGAGATAAAGGACGACATTCACAGACGAAATAAGAACTGGCCCAAGGAACTCGACGTAGTAGGGTTTCGTCGAGTTGTTTTTCAGGAATACGGTCATGTTGACGACGTAGGCGTGTTGGGATAGATGACCAGTATTCCAGACATAGGTGTAATTAAGACCAGAATTGCCGAATGTTACATTCTTTGACAAAAGCGTAGATCCAGTAAAAAGATCGACGAGTTTGAGCTTACTGTCAGCTGAGATGTTAGTCGATGGGAGACTGAAATTGAAAACGTAATTCCCGCTGTCGTTGTAATAACCAAAATGAATATCATATGTTGCAGAGGATATGGTCAGTGCAGCCGTGGTCTGATGTGGGGCACCTGTAAATGAGTCGGATATCCCTACCATCGCAATGAAAAACGCTACCACAATTGCGATGAGTCCGTAGAAGGCCCTATCAGAAAACCGCCACGCCTTGGTGTAATGGAATATTACCAATAGCAGCACTGGAATCAGGAGGTACAGAAAAGTGATGTAGAACGACAGATATAAGAGAATGGCAGATACAACTATTCCTATCGCCATTCCATATAGCCCGTTCTTTCTCCTCTTGCCTGTCAGACCCTCCCACATGCAAGGCTGACAGACTAAAGGGGCTAATTAATATTATTGAAGCTACTTGTAGGTAGTGGATTTCTCTAATATCGGAGTGAGCGGCTTTTATTATGACCTAACTCCCGCCAAAGGGAAGCTCAGGAAGGATTCAGAAGATTTCTACGTGGAAGAGCTGTTCGATAACCTTGAAAAGAAGGATAAAGGAAGGGTATTGGTTCTCAAGCTCAAGGCAAAGAATTGGGAACACAATAGACTCATAAGATTTGTAGCCAGGAGTCTCCATGTCTCTCCAAAGCGAATCTACTTTGCTGGCACTAAGGACAGAAGAAGCGTCAAAGTCCAATACTTCAGCATCCCAGGCACTGAGTACAAAGATTTTTCATTACAAGACATAGAAATCTTAGAGCATTTCTACATAGATAGACCTCTTTCGGTAGGTTCTCACAAAGGAAACTGGTTTGACATAAGGGTATCTGATTCCGACCCCGGAATCTTCCTACTTAACTGCAATACAGTAAAGACGGGGGGAGTCGTTCCAAATTTTTATGGACCCCAGAGATTTGGTCCCATAAGACCGGTGACTCACTTGGTTGGAAGAGAACTTCTGAAAGGGAATTTTAGGGAAGCAGTAAGGGTCTTCATAGGGTATCCCGGAGAGGATCGATTTGCGGAAATAAGGAAAGATTATTTTGATGATCCTGACCCGGTAAGGGGACTACGCAATTTCCCTGAGTCCCTCGATATTGAAAGAAAGGTAATGGAACACCTTGTCAACCACGCTGATGATTTTTCAGGGGCAATCAAACAGCTTCCAGAAAACCTAGTTTCCATGTTCATCCATGCTTACCAGGGATACATCTTCAATAAGATACTCAGCAGGCGGGTGGAGGTGAGTAATTCCGTCATGGTGGGTGATATTTACAACCTAAAAGATAGTGTGGTAAGAGTCAACAACCTCAATCACGAAAAACTAAAGTCTGCATTCGAAAAGGGAGAGGGCTCTCCTACGGGACTGGTTGTTGGATACGGTACGGAATTTGCAGGCGGATTGCCCGGAGAGATAGAGAGAGAAGTAATCTCTGAAGAGGGAGTGAAACCCACGGATTTCAAGCTGCCGTTCGGACTTGGCTCGAGGGGAGAAAGAAGGGACCTTTTCCTTAGGATTCAAGATTTTGAATGCTTGGAATCTGAGGTAAGATTCGTGCTACCACCAGGAGGATATGCGACATCGGTGCTAAGGGAGATATTGAGGGTAAACGAGATGGCTAATTACTAGCCTCTCTTGTAGACAGTCCCGCACGAATTGCATCTATAAATGTCGTCATATAGCAGATTAGAGTCCAAAGAGCCGCATCTGGGACAGGACGATGAACCTTTTAAATTGCCTTGACTCTGTTGTGTGTCGGAAGGTGAAGCTATGGCCGGAATAGCGGATACAGTGTTCCCTTTCCTCTTTTGCAGCATCCTGACCAGCTTGACTGTGTATGCCAATGCAACTACAGCCCCTGCTGCAAGAAAGACGAACAAGAACACATAATACAGATCATTTGACCCGGACGTTGCCAGCGGACTACCATATATCCCTGTCATGACCACTCCAGGGGAATCGACAGAGAAGTGGAATAAAACGTCCGCGTACAAACCGAATCTCAAGTAAAGGACACCGAGGAAAACTCCACCAAGCGCAGCTTGTGGAATTTTGGAAACGTCCCACGACCCGACATGCGCAATTCCGAAAATGAGTGAGGAAACAACCAGAACCACAATCTCCGGTTTCCCGAATCTATACCCTCCACCCCATATAATTCTCCACCACGGAAGTTTGGTCGGTCTTGAGGGTGACCTCTTTCCGTGGGTGCTCCATGCATAATATATGAATAGGGGCAGTCCAATATAAACCACCCTCGAAATCAGTTCTTCGTAAAGACCAGCATTCGTGACGGAGAAGAAGTAAGAGAGGAAATGGCTGGTTCCTTCTGTGAATGGTGAGGTGATAGGATGGCCTATGGATGCCACCAGTACTATATAAATATAGGAAAGGAACAGATTAAGAGCGAAGAATTCCGAAATACTGTACAGAGACGAATTTGCAAATTTTGTAATGGAACCATAAACAGAAATCAACAAGAACACGACTACCGAGGCGCCGACGATTCCAATCCACACTGCCCAGAATAGGTAGGGGGGATAGAACAGTCCGATAGCTTCTGGCAGCCCTATTATGACATATATTGGAAAGGCAGGATTAGCGTTTGGGCCTTCGGTTAGGCTGGCTATTGCTGAGAACCTTGAAGGATAGAGAGCCAGAGTCATAACTATATCAACTACCATGGTAATGATCCATAGTGCTGCAAGGACCCCTATAAACGCCACATATCCCTTGTTCATTACGCTGCCTTTGCTGACCTCGACAGTAATATATCATTTAATACAGTTGCGGCTGATTCCATTGGTCCGTCGTGGTCAGTAAAAAGAGTCAAATGGTTCATTACATCTGTATTGAAGCGTATAACCATTGCGGGCCCGACTGCATTAGAGTAGATGCTGCTTCCATCAACCTTTCTATATTCGACTTTAACTCCCTCTGAGCTGACCTCTGTTACCTGCCTTAATCCAGCAGCTACTTCGCTCTCTTTTGCATTAATGGTCGCATCTCTAAGATTAAATGTTGATCCGAATATCCTCCTGTGAAGGATCGTCCCCTTTCTTGCCGAGTCTATTCCCGCAAGATCATCCCTCTGGTCCTTTTCGGCAATTCCTAGCCTGGAGGCTTCAGTTCTCGCAAACGACTGGCTCTTGCCCAATTCAATCTGTGATATTACAAATGTGCTCGTGGCATTGAAAATTCCATCTACTGAGATGATTTTGGCCGGTTTCATACAATAATCCATTAAATTGAAAACTGGGAGCCCTCCGCAGACAGTAGCCTCATACCTCAAGGACATTTTCATCTCCCGTGCCGCACGGAACAGGTCCACATCAGATACCAGGACGCTCTTGTTTGCAGTCACGACACCTTTCTCACTCTCGAACGCTTTCATGACGTGCGAGATTCCTGGTTTTCCATCCTTTGTGCTCTGTGTGATCTCTACAACAATATCAGATTCCAGGTCAGAAATTGCGTTCAAGGCACTTATTTTTTCGAATGACTCCAGAGTCCTGAGACCTCCACCTTCCTTAGCCTGAATTATCATTGTGAGGGGCATTCCATCTGTAATAACCGTCCCGGTGGTATCACTCACAGACACCACCTCTATTTTTTCTCCAATTGCCTGTTTAATGAAGGTTCCCTTTTCATTTATAAGTTTCAGCAAGTTCTTTCCAATTGAGCCCAAACCAATCAACTGGACTCGCATGCTTGTTGTATTGCAATGGGCATAATTACTTTTGTTAGCTACAAACAGAAATGTTAAATCGTCGTAATTTAATGGTCCATTATGAGCGAAGACAGGGTGCTCCCCTCTCTAGCAAAGAGCACCGACGAGTACATGGCGGCATTTGAGCTCTCCGAGGATGGATATCTTGAAGAGGCAGAGAAACACGCACGGAAATCAATTGAAATCAAGAAAAACATTGAGGCCATTATACTGCTAATAGATATCTTGGAAAGACAGAATAAAGATTCTTCACCCTATCAAAAAATGCTAGTAGAAGATTATCCCACTAATCCGGATACATACAGAAGACTCTTCCTTTCTAATTTCAATTCCAACAAAGAGGAGTCGTTGTCTAACATCAACAGAGCAATAAATCTCCTCAAGAAACCAATCTACTATTACGACAAGGCAAGACTTCTCTACTCAATGGGAAGATACCTAGAGGCGCTAGCTTCAGTAGACATTGCCATAAAGATGGAAAACAGGAATACGTCTTACTGGAACCTAAGGGCCGAAACCCTGGTCAAACTGCAGAGGATAAATGACGCCAAAGAGTCATGTGAGGTCTCGCTAAAGATAGATCAGAGAGACAGAAATGCGATTGTGACTCTTTCGCGTATTTACATCAACTCTGGTGAGAAGGAAAAAGCTAGGGAATTGCTGCTTAAGGTGGAGAACAGGGACGAAGAAATAAAGAAACTACTAGAGGAAAGTATATCCTAAGCTCCGTACTTCTCAGCCCGGTTTGCTGAACTCAGGAGAACGTTCATCAGGTCGTTTCCTTTGAGTCTCAGGTATCCGTCTTTAGCATTGATTTCGTCAAACTCACCCACTCCATCTCTCCTGCATCCGGGATAACTGAGAAGTATTGGCACTGGGTCAGATGTGTGTTCCTTTACGCTTGCCGGGGTCGAATGATCACCTGTGAAACATATCACGAGGCCATCCCTGGCCTTCATCACTGTCTCTCCTAGTGCGTTGTCTATTCTTTCAATAAAGTCCCTCTTCTCGATCCCGTTTCCATCGTGGCCAGCTATATCCGTGCCCTTGACGTTCACAAGTACGAAATCTACTTCCTTAAGCGCTTCAACAGCTGAATTAAATTTTGCCTTGACATCTGTGTCTGTGGACCCTGTGACTCCGTTTGGAGTGAAGTCCTTCAATCCGACGAGTCTACAAATCCCTGACACCAGAGCTACTGCTGCAACGTATCCCCCCTTAAGAGAATACTTTTCATTGAAATTCGGCAGTTTTGGGACGGACCCTCCTCCCCGGTACAAAATGGCGTTAGCCTCTTTCATGCCTTCCGATCTTCTCTTGGAGTTCAGCGGCTGAGACTTGAGTATATCCAACGAACGCCTGTAGAATTCATTTAGTATTCTTGCTGTTTTCTTCCCATCTTCGGTTGTTGCCACTATCTCATTCGGTTTCTTATTTTCAGCATGTGGGTCATTATCAGATACATCTGTCGTAATTCCCTCCCCCCTAAGGACCAGCGCTGCCCTGTGTTCTGTTCCTTCCTTAAAAAATATCTCTACATCGTCAATCTTCATATTCAACGGCCTAGCAAGTTCTGAAGTCCCCTCCCTTATCCTGCCGGCCCTTCTATCGATCACCACTCCATTTTCATCAACCGTTGCAAAATTGGCTCTGAAGGCTACGTCTCCGCCCCTAAGTTTTAGACCCGTTCCCATAGCTTCGAATGGCCCCCTCCCCGTGTAGTACTTGAATGGATCGTATCCTAAGTAGTTCAAGTGAGAAGTGTCAGAGCCTGGAATAATACCTGACATTATCGGGTCTATTAATCCAATCATCCCTTCTTTTGCCAGCTTGTTTAGATTGGGTTTGCTAGCAGCCTCCAGTGGTGTCTTCCCATCCAATAGCCCAAAAGGTCTATCCCCAAGACCGTCTGCAATTATCAAGAGGATTTTCATCGAATGGGATTAGAATATAATAAAATAAACTTACTGAAGAAACACAACAACGGCAACAACGGTTGCAAATACGGCTGACCAAAAATTCACTGAATATTTTGTCAGATATCCTCTGTTTTCAAGGGTCTCACCCAATACGGAATCGAAGAGACATCCAGCGAATGCTAGAAGGCCTGAAATCACTATAACATCCAAAAGCGAACCGAGGGGTACAGAGTACAGAACACCGTATATGACGAATCCCATCAGAGAGTAGAATATTGGAAAAACTAGGGATACGGCCGTTCCAAGAACTGAAATTCCTCCATTTACTCCTGTTTCTGCCGGTTTCAGTGTCAGAATCATATAAGTGTTTTCGTCCAGCGATCCTATTTCCGATGCCGCAGTATCCGAAAGAATTGTTCCCAGTGCAACGATGTAGAGGAAAAACACTAGGCTCGGATTGATGTTCCAAAAACTCATCAGAGATATCGCAGCAGGAAGCGCTCCTGCAGCTAAAACGTTCTTCGCTCCCCTTTCGCCCTTTATCCCCTCCTGAAGAATCCAAGACTTCTTCTTCTCGAATCCAGATAGAGTTGAAATGTATGATAGTCCAAGAAACAGAAAGAGCATTACGAAGTAAAGCCAACCTCCTCCTATGATAATAAGCGAACCTACTACTCCCGCAGCTATTGCTCCTTCCCTGCTGAATGCCTTGATCCTGAGGCCTAAGACGAATAAGAGTGGAATCAGTACTAGGAGGACAAAGTTATATTCATCCATATGAGACTTATAAATTCTGGCATTTTATTTAGCGTTTCTGATTTTTGAGAATTTTAAAGGTTGACAACAGTTCTTCTGCAAAAATGTTATAACACCAGTCACGATTTCTGCTGGTGCCCACCAACGAGATTCGCAAGTGTATGGTCCATGGTTACTACAGGGGGCATGACTGCCCATCCTGTGGAGAAGAGGGGAAATTTATCCTCTCCGATGAAGAAGTGGATATGCTTGGAAGAGTCATCACTGGAATTCTGCGGCACAAACCGGAAAAGTACCACCTAGAGATTTCTGACAGAGGATATGTCAACCTGGACGAGATTGTCCAAGAAATTCGTTTCTACTACAGGAGGTTCCACTTCGTTGGCCCGTCTCACATTTTCGCCATCGTTCTGACTGATCAGAAGGGGAGGTATCAGCTGAGCGAGAACAAGAGATATCTTAGAGCAACATATGGGCATTCAATAGATGTGGATCTCACCGATCTGCCAACAGACGGAGTGCCGGAGATTCTTTACTATCCGACCAACAAAGAAGAGTTTGAAATACTTAGGGAGAACGGGATACTTCCATCGGACAGAAGATGGATCCATCTATCAAGCTCAAAGGAAAAGGCGTACATTGCTGGGCTGTATCATTTCGATGCCCCATTGGTTATACCGATAAAGAGTGAAGCGATCAAAGACGGCGGAGAGAACATCTACCATGCAGGACAGGAAGTCTTCATATGCAAGTTTGTACCGCCTGAAAGCATGCAAGAACCGGAAGAATATGATGGACAGATCGATGAAGAAACACTGAAAGAGATTAAAGCATCCAAAGAAAGGAAGATGAGAGTGAAGCAAGAGGGCTGGTAGATCAGCGGAAGATCGCCTGCTTTGCAAGCAGGAGGTCCGGGGTTCAAATCCCCGCCAGTCCACTTAGAAATGTTAACAGACTTCAAAGAAGTTTTTATGATTTTTATACTCTGACTCGGCTGGCATCCCGTATTCTGCTTTATCCAGGAAGTGCATTAAATTCTAGGTTTACTGTTCCATTTTGTTTTTTAATTTTTCTATCTCCTGCAATTTGTATCTCGAAAGGGCTCTTACTCTGTGGCGGTTTTAAGTTATTTCATCAAGAAATAATTATAGACCCTCTGGAGATGGAATTTGTGTCTTTGATAGAAACCATTAGTAGCCTCATTCATTGTCATATAATCCGCTATCGCCTTCTTCACGTTTCTTTGATATAGTGAGTTCAGTCCACTTAGGAGTAGTGCTGAACCTATTCCCTTCCTCAAATGTTCGGAAGCCACGGCAATGTCAAAATCACCAAATTCGTCATGCCGCCTCTCAGCTATAATATGTCCTGCGAAGCCGTTGGGAGTTTCTGCAATCAGAGTCTCGCATTCAGGCTTGTTTACCCATTCTCTATAAAACTCAGTGCCATGGTGGGTGTTGTAATAGAGCTCGTGAAGACGCTGTATGTCTTGCTCATCCCCCTTTTGATAAGGTCGGATATTGAAACCATCGGGAATTTTTACCTTTAGCGGTCTTGTAAGATTTCGCACAGCAAGTACCATTCCGTTTTGCCATTTGAGGCCGAGTTTCATCGCAAGGGCATTGGCAAAGCAATTATCTATAGGTGCGCGGATTCTTAGAGGTCTTTCAATATGTTCAAGTACCTTTTCAAATTCCGAAATCCTCCTAATGTCGTGATTTGAAAGGGCGCCTTCTGGACCATACCACCCTTGAATTGGGCACCATAGCTCTTCTATTGTAATTGTTCCATAGACCCTTCGTGCAAGGGCGAATCCTCTTTTCATTCCATCTTCGCTGAATATCCAAGCTATCGCGCCTTGTCTTTTCATTTCTGTCGGAGATAATGAAGAATATTGCCAGAATATCTCATGAAGTCTTCCACTATTCCAACTCTCACACATGTCTATTATGGATTGGAAATCGTCTGTTGCATACCACCTCCATCCTGTCATCAAGAATCATTTGCCTCTTATAATAAAAGTTTCGCACTGCAATAGGAGCTACTGCGACGGCAAAGTGAACTTGCTTGGGGTCCATTCTCCTGGTAGTCTCGAGTTGAAACCTCCATGAGTCTACTACGGGTGATCCACAGTTCTCCTTGTTAATGCCTTCTTTTTTCCCTATTTGTCTCGTCTTGACTTTGAAACTCGTTCTTAGTCTGTCACCAGTGGATCAGACGTATTCGATCACTTTGGACTCCTTTTTGGCGATTATTCGATGAACACTAACCTCAATAACCAAGTCGACATAACGAGGAGGTATAATTAGATGAAATTTGAAGGACTGGGAATAAGGTCTGAACTCACCTCTTCCCTTAACAAAATGAGTTTTTTTAACCCA
>JAJYUV010000127.1 GCA_021792355.1 Thermoplasmata archaeon
TATGATTGGGTGTATGGTAGAGACTAGACTTGCCAACACCGCTGGATTACACATCGGCCTTTCGTACCCTGCAGTCAAGTACACTGATCTGGATGGATTTTCGAGCCTCAAGGAGGACATCGTCACTGGTGGACTCGTCTTTAAGAACGGAAAGAACTACCTCCAGGATGGACCTGGTCTCGGAGTGAGTCTGATCAAAGGATTCTGAGCCACTGCTCTAGAAGAGATATTAATCTCCACTGTATCGGTTCTCAAATGAGTGAAACACTTTCGTACGTATTCAAGGACAAGAGAGGGAGGGTCCTGTACTCTGCATCACCTCACCGAGCCATGATACCCGCTTCAAACATGAAGATAGTGACTGGATTTGTCAGCTCGGTAATCCTTGGCGACGATTTTGAGATAAAGACTTATTTTAGAGTTTCAGAAAGTGACTTGATAATAACTGGCGGGCCCACACCTTTACTTAGGATCGAAGAAATAGAGAGAATAATTGAGAGACTGAAAGACTACAAGATTAAGCGTGTCATGTTCAACAGGAGTCTTGACGAGGACTATTATGCCCCTGGATGGCCTTCAGAGGATCAGAGAGAGTGCTATCAATCTAGGATTACCTCTTTCTCATTAAATGAAAACTGCATACCGAGAAGTGAGACTGAAAATGGTAAGAACGGGGTTGAACCTCACTCTGGAAGAAAGATAACAGACATTCGTCCATATGACACCCTCTCCAGAACACTTGTTTCGGAGGGTGAAAGAGACATATTCCCCTCGTTCGACTTCACGGACTCTAATGATGGAAAATTGGTCTATACACACAAAGAAAAGGTCGGAGACATACTGGAACATTTGGAACCAATTAGTTGTAATTTTTCTGCAGACGTTTTGTTCAAATTCGTTCACCACTACAAGGCCGGCCTACTTGGAAGTTGGAGGGGTGGTTCATCTGTGACGAGGAAGTCATTGGAGAGGATGAACCTGTTGGAACCGAATTTGACGATAGTTGATGGGTCAGGTCTCTCCTCCTTAAACAGGTTGACTCCTTCTTTCATTTCCGATCTACTCAGAAAAGCTCTCTCGGTTGAAAACGGAAAGTTCATAGAACACATGGCTTCTCCCGGCGACGGAACGCTTAGGAAAAGACTCGATGAGTTCGGTGATTATGGTATCAAAGCCAAGACCGGTTCTCTCACAGGTGTAGCGACCATTAGCGGGTTCATAAGAAAACTGAATGTAACCTTCAGCTTAATGTTGAACAACACCGAGAAAAAGGGAAAGGATGCACGCGATGTGCTTGATGATACTCTCACAGAGATGATTCATAAGATCGAAAAAAATAGAAAAATTGGACGAGGTAACTGAAAATCTGAGTAGATGGATGGGACGCTCAAGGTGGAATTACAAAAGTGACAAGCATGTCATCTAGCGTTTCTTCTCTCTTTATTATTGTCTCCTTCTGACCATCAAGCAACAATTCAGTTGGTCGCTTCAACAAATTATAGTTTGATGACATAGACGTTACATATGCCCCGGCGTTCAAAATCGCAATAGTGTCTCCAACACTTACTCTTGGGAGTTGGATAGACTTGAACATCACGTCAGTATTCTCACAAACCTGTCCTGTTACTTTTCCAGTTACTACCAAGTCTTCCGTAGCCCTATTGGCGACGATTAACGGATGTACGGCTCCGTACAAAGGTATCCGAAGAAGGGAGTTCATACTTGCATCGGTGCCCACAATGATCTCGTCATATTCTTTGATATTCGTTACTGTTGAAAGGAGCACAGCTGCATTTGCAATTATGAAACGACCCGGTTCCACTATCAGCCTGCTTTGTTTGAAGAATCCCCTGGATTGACTTTCCTGGAAATTGGTAAGGATATTCTTTGCAACGGTCTTTATATCGAGTTCTTCTTCGTTCTGGCGGTACGGAACCCCCAAGCTCCCACCGAGATCCAGAAATTCAAATTCTATTCCCACTTCCTTTGAAATCCTTTCAGCTATTGAAAAGAACAACTTTGAAGACTCCTTGAAAAATGATGGATCGAGGACATTCGACCCCGTCATCATGTGAATTCCAAATTCCTTGCATCCATTATCCTTTGCAGCTCTGTAGGCTTCGACGGCTGCGTCTGCAGGCATTCCGAATTTACTCCCTTTCCCCCCAGTCACTATTCCTTCAAATTCTCCTTTTCCTATTCCCGGATTTATTCTAAATGATACGACTTTTGGTAGGTGATCTTTGATAAGTTTCATTTGATTGATGTCATCGAAGTTTATCTTCACTCCTTTCTCTGAAATTGCCTCGAGTTCTTTCTTGGAAAGATTGTTTGGAGTTGCTATTATTTTTTCTGGGGAGATACCAACCTTTATGGCGAGTTCAACCTCGTTAAGATTAGCCGCATCTATACCTATCCCTAATTCCTTGAGAATTCTCAAAATCGCAGGATTGTAATTCGACTTCACGGAAAAGTGAATCGATATGATGTCGGCTCCAAACGCAGTCAAAATCTTTTGTACGTTTTCGACTATTTTTCTCTTTGAATAGACTATGATAGGTGTACCATATTTTTTGGCTAGGTCGGGCAAACTCCTATTGTCCAAGTACAAGGAATTGTCATTTACTTCAAAAAAATTTAGATAATTCACAAGGCAATGATTAACTATTATTATTTTAGGTATTCCTTGTAGACTTTTTTACCGAGCTGGGTAGCCGTGACGCAAGAAAGGTATTTACATAACTTGCTATGCCACTCTATGTGCAGGATGGTGTTGCTTTGGGGAGATTTCACCCCTGAGTTTGAACCCATTTTCAGATCTCTGGCTGATGTCGCTGAAGACGATCCCCTTGCCAAGAAAAAACCAGTTTCTCACGGAGATGGTTGGGGTCTTCTGAACTTGTATAAAGAAGGTTTAGAACTGAAA
>JAJYUV010000128.1 GCA_021792355.1 Thermoplasmata archaeon
GCCCGGCTATAGTCCCCCCTCCGGAAAAGGAAGACCTGGCGAAGGGCCGGATGATTCAGAAGAAGATCGGCGCACCGGTCTTCCACCAGCCAGTCGATCCGGAGGTCCGGACGGGCCTTCTTCAACGCCAGGATCGAGGGAAGGGTGAAGATCACGTCCCCGATCCGTCCAAAGAGGACAACCAGGACGGAACTGCCGACGGGGAGTTTGGTCGTTCCAGGTATATAGGGGCTGTTCAAGGACAGGCCTGAATGATCGAAGGGATCTTTATCTTTGTGTTCGGAGACATTCATCCGGACATTTTAACACATCGGAAAAATAACGGAGAAAGGGAATTTTGGGAATCAAGGGACATTTGTCAAATTGATGAAAGGAAATCATTGAAAGATAGAAAGATTTTAAAACGTAAGAAGAGCATAGGTCTTATATCAAATAAGAGTTTTTAACAAATTCTCCTACTAAAGTTTGTAACTAATACTACCTAAGTACAATTTACATGGTTTTTCATGTTTGCCATGCTTCATACGGAAATTATTACTTTTATTATTTAATTCATTTTTAAAAGTTAGGGTCGTTTCAAGACTGTCTTCGGAAAAGAATCCTTGTTTCATGTGGTATAAGGGTCTTCATCCGAGCACAGAGCTTTTCAAATTGCAGTCCGGAGGAGAAAAATGAATTCCCAAGTGAAACTCTCAGAGGACATTCAAGCACCAAGAAGGTCCTTTAATCTCTCTCGTCTCTTTCCAGCATTCGTGCTACTCCTTGTGGCCTCACTTGCCGCATGTGGAGGAGGGAGCGGTGGAGGAGGGGGAGGTGGATCATCGGCAGGAGTGTCAACAGGAACCTCCCAAATTTCAGGTACAGTTCAGGGGGGGCTTACTGGAATCGCGAATGCTCTCATGGAACTATGCGAGGCTCAACCTTCAGGCCCTCCGCTAACTTTGGGAAATGGGTATTCAGATTCAAATGGCAATTACACCATAAAATATAATGCGCCATCCACTCCGGGGCTATTGCTCTATGTAGTTGCTAAGCCCGGAAACTCAGGTAATAATAATCTCAACTTGTTGAATGTCGTCGGACTTTCAGGAAATACTCCTCCTAGCAAAGTGGTCGTCAACGAATTAACCAGTGTGGCAACAATTTACGAAGCTGTCGAAAACGGATTGAATGTATCAGGTCTTTCATTGTCAGGATCCGGCTCAAACATTACAGCCTTTAACAACGGTGTTTCAAACTTGATCGTTCCTTCTTTAGGAACTCTCTCCACCACGACTACTGTTTCATCAACTGACCAAAGTAATCTTTTTGATCTGGCCAATGGACTTGAAAATTGCATTAACAATACAAGTTCCTGCAGTGGTTCCACCCCTCCCAATCTTAGCAATATTGAAACAGCGACATCTAACCTAATATCTGGCAGCACCACAGGTCCTACAGTGACGACTGTAGGAAGTGCTACGGGAACTTTTAGTCCAACCACCAATGCCTCAACCAATTCAGGCACTGCAATCGGTACTCTCGTAACCGCCAATGTAGGTTCATCTGGGAACTACACATTAGAAACTTTCCCCTTTTCTGCAACAGGATCAATATCTTCCTCTTCCCCCTCATCAAGCATTGCAATTCCTTCTGGACAAAACCCTGTCGGAGGAGGTTTTGATAGCTCTTACAACGTCTATGCGGTGGAAACGGGTAATTCCACAAGTGAAACTGTCACCCTTTACAACTATAATCCTACAACCGGATTTGGCTCAGCAATTAACTCGGTCACGCTTAACGCAACATCTGGGAATACCTGCAATGGAGGGGGAGGGATAAATCCTTCAACTCATACTGCCTTTTCATCGTGTGCCGGAAGCACGAGCCCACAATTTTGCATTTATTTTTACAATGCCAGCGGACTTCAACCCTGTGTTCAGCCTTCCATTCCTTCTTCTACTAATACCAACTATTTAAGAGGAGACAATCAACTGGATTTACTTTGGTTAAGGACAGTAACACAAAACTCCACTTCTTCAACATATTCTTATTCAGGAGTATACAAACCTTCTTATTCTTCGTCATCTGTAAGTTTGGGAACCGAGACAACTTTTGGACCGGTAAGTTTTACGGTCCCAACCACCTCTCCATCCACCATTGGATTTGATAACACAAACGGTCTCATATTTGTGTCCGCATATTGCAATTCAAATTCATGTACGACACAGCCCCTTCAGGTTCTCACATTCAATACCTCGACCGGTGTAATCAATTCTACCATTCCCAGTCCCCAAACTTTGAACGGACAAAATCCACTGAATCCATCGCTTTCCTCCAATTCGGGGAACTCTTCCTCAATCGATCAAACGGATCAGATCTTTTTCCTTGAAAGCTTTTCTTCCGGGATCACATTTAACCCATATTCTTATAATTCCAGCGGAGTAGTAACTTCATTAACTCCTACCACTATTTCATCTATAACATCTCCAAACGGCAATACCAATGCCATGATCGACCCGAACTCCCATATCATATTCGTACCTGAAGGAAGTTCAAGCACGGCCAATGGGATTGAGGCTCTTCCATACAATACCACTGGGATTCTCACCCCAACTCCAACTCCTTCTCCCATTGCTCCAGCATCCGGATTGACTGTCCCGAGTTGTTCTGGCTCCAATTGTAACAACATCCCGAATTTTCTCTTTGATGCTGTGAACTGACCCCTACCGGGGAGAAGGGTCTTCCTTCTCCCCTTTTTCAGTTTTTCACTCAATCCTTTTCATTCGAACTCCACTCAAAACGGCGTCGAGTGGTACCCCATCTTCTTCAACAGCCACCCGTAGAAGAAGGTCGTGTAGAGCACGTACCGCTGCCCCACGAACGACGAATCCGCCCCGTAGGGCTGCTGGTAGGCCACGCTCACCTGGTACCAGTCCG
>JAJYUV010000022.1 GCA_021792355.1 Thermoplasmata archaeon
GCCGTATGGCTTGAGTGGCGCATGAGCTTAGAGCTCTTTGGTCTGAGTGCCAATATCTGCATCCGGTTTATTGTCAGATTGCACTTCGAGTGCTTATGCCTGCTTTACGGGTAATGCAGAGAAAGTCAATCAGGGACCGGTCCAAAGGAGAGTTCATTAGGGAGGTTTGGATAGCTATGTAGCAAGGGAAGGGCTGACTTGGAATTCTACATGCCTGCTCCCTCATAGAACTGGAACGGTATAATTTTAATAATATAAGTAAGGAAGAATACATGGAGGTCTGTACATGAGATCAAGGCACTCAGCTGAAGAGAAATTCGAGATAGTAATGGAATTGTTGACTGAGAGCGTCTCTCAAGCTGAAATATGCAGGGAGGTATGGGATATTCCCAACACACAGCTCGCAAAGTGGAAGGAGCAGTTCATAGAGAGCGGCAAGAAAGGTCTCTCTGATGGCAGGCATCCTCAATCAAGGGATGAGGAGATAGATGACCTCAAGAGGATGATTGGTGAACAGACCCTGGTGATCAATGCTTTTAAAAAAAGGCTTCAAGGAGGGTCAAGATGACCATCGTTGAGGATCTCAGAAACAATATGTCCCTTAGAGAGATATCAAGGGTATCAGGTATTTCCCTTTCCTCCCTCTACTAAAGGGAGAAGGAGAGGAGAGTGAAGAGGCTCTCTCCTCAAATAGAGCAAGGCATCATCAGAACTGCATCCGAAAGACCCACTTACAGTTACAGGAGAGTCTGAGCTGTGTTGAGGAACGGTGGAATGAAAGTCAACAGGAAGGCCGTGAGGAGGGTGCTGAGAGACAGAAATCTATCTCCTCCATACGCTAAGCACAAGGGGCAGAACAAAGTCCAGAAATATGTTCCGTCCCATGGGACCTGATCAGCTTTGGGAAACGGACATCACATACATCCCCACGCAGCAAGGTATGACATACCTAATGTCAATAAAGGACTGTTTCACGAAAGAATGAGTGGGGGACACCAATACTCAAGGTCCTGCTTGTCCGGTGATGCAATCAAGGCAGTTGAAGACGACGTAGTGAAAGCATTCGATGGAGAAGTTTCTGAGGGACTAGTACTGAGGATAGACAACAGTCCTCAGTACATAGCTCGGCAGTTCTGGAGCTCAATGAAACTGCTGAGAATATCCCTTGGAGTACATCCAAAAACACACTCAGGAGGACAACGGGAACATAGAATCTTTCCACTGCTCACTCAAGATGGACTATATATGGCCATACGAATTCCAGGATTACAGAGAAGCATCGGTTACCATAGAGAATGCTCTCACAGATTACAATAAGAAGAGGCCACACTCATAGATAGACTATCTCCCCCCCAGGGAGTTCCTGAATGGCCAATCATTCAGGGAAGGCCATACCAAGAAACTAGAGGTAAAAATAAATGAAAAGTGTCACAGTTTTCATGGTAGCAGATCATGATCATAAGAAAATTAGTAGGGACAATATTTAATGAACCTGGACTTATCTGACTGAAATTTGTACATAGCGTCATAACTTGTTTCGTATATTTTAAACAGAGCATACAATTTGAACAAACTTTAATAAAGAGCGATATTACATATCACAGTAATTTAGAAAATTGAAGAAGTGAGTTATGCATATGAGCATATTAGAAAAACTTAGAACAATCGTTTTACTTAGGAAAACGTACAAGAATTGGATTACAATAGTTCTCAGTATTTCAAAATATAGAAGATACGAAGATACGGTAGAAGTGATAATTCCTGTTTTGCCTCGGAACGGAAAGGAAGCCAGCATTCCTTTGCCTCTCATATTTGGCTACGCTTACGCTAAAATGTTCCAGAATTCCAAGATATCTAAGTTAAATATCAACGAAGCTTCACTGAATTTTGCTTATGAAGAAACTCCATTGAATTTTAAGGCAATTGATTATGGCCCCGTCGTCGATGTATTCTTCCACAACACATATGGATTTCTCCAGGTGGTTGATGAAGTCGTAGTCGATATAGGTGCAAATGTGGGAGATTCCTCCATATATTTTGCCCTTAAGGGTGCATCTAGAGTAATTGCAGTGGAGCCATATCCTTTTACGTACAATTTTGCGAGCAGAAACATCAACAGCAACAAATTTCAAGATAAGATTCTTTTGATAAACTCTGGATACGGACGGGATCACCTTGCGAGAGTAAATGATAAAGTAATATCTCTTGGCCATTCAGAACTTAAAGAAAGTTCTAATGGACACGATGTACAAATACTCTCCTTGAAGACCATTATCTCTACATACGATATCACTTGTGGTATTCTAAAAATGGACTGCGAAGGTTGCGAGTATAATCTACTTGAAGAAAGTTGTGATACTTTAAGAATCTTTAAAATGATTCAACTCGAATATCATTATAACCAAGGAGGGTTGGTAGATAAATTGGAAAGTTGTGGTTTCAAGGTGAGACTTACTGAGCCAAGAAAAATGACAAATAAGACGGCACTGAATCCAAATTGCAAAGTTGGCTATATCTATGCTGAAATATCAGACTTAAAGCGTTGACTGTATAATTCTGAGCTGAAGGTCTTTATTGCTTAAACAATCTACTCTTTTTTTGTGTCTAAATGCCATTTTAGACTGAAATTCCAACTTAATCCGGATAGAATTTCTCTTTAAAAAGCTTTGATTAAGAAAAGGCCAACCAGTTTTCTTAGACTGAATCGTGATGGTATATACGAGAGGAACTCTTCCCTACGCAGTCTATGGAGGGAGCGAGTTACGTTTATGGCTATCCAGTAATAGAGAACGCCCGTGACTACGTACAAAGGTAACAGGTGAAGAAAGTTGCCAAGCGCCAATCTTTCTGCCGTTACCAGGACGAACATGATTAGTGACGAAAACCATACTTTTAGTATGGTATTCCAGTCGAAGTTCTTCAGTCTGACTCTGACTGCATAGTTGTAAAGAATGATAAATGTCACGACAGACACGGATGAGTTCGCTATGGCCGCACCGATCATCCCATATCTTGGTATAAGAAGAAATGAGAGTGTCAGGTTTGAAACAAGTGTTAGCGCAGTAGTAATCACATATACACCCGTTTTCCTGACAGCGTATATGACGGAGCCCATAATGCCACCTAATACGAATATTGAAGATGTCACTAGCAGGATCATCAACGCAACGTTTCCAGTCGCATATACCGGTCTCGCCAATAGCAGTAACGCGACAGGGGCAATAGAAGCCAATCCAAAAGCCAAGGGAGAGTAAACGAGCATCATCACCGTCGATGACAGGTTTATTCCTTTCTTTAACTTCTCATTGTCATCAATCGAAAAATATTCTGACAGTTTTGGAACAAGAACATTTGCAATGGGACCGCCGAGGAATGACAGGGAAGATGATACGAGCAGTATAAAACTGTATATTCCCAGAGTGGACAGGTTCAAGAAATATGCAACAACAAATCTATCGACGTATGTGGACCCATAACCTATGAGCCCAGAAAGTAGGATCGGCCATGAATAAGAGAGTATTAATGGGAGAGACGTTTTGTTACTCTGTTCCGTAACTTTTGGCCTCCTGAAGAATATGTAGATCAGATAGAGGACAGAGCCGTAGAGATAGCATATTGTCATCCCGATTATGAGGTAGATGATCCCGTGAAATATCAGAAGCAAAAGGAGACCAAGAATGTAAGAAAATGATGCAGATGACAGATAAATGATCGCGTCAGTCCTGAACATCTGAAACCCAAGTGCAGACCCGTGTAGAACTCCAAAGAAGACACCTATGGCAATATAAAAGGAAGCCGCTTCTATGAGTAAAGTATCATAGGGGGTGTGGAAGAACAAAATAGCGAACCATCTGGCTGTAACCAAGGAGAATATCAAACTGCCCGACGACAGTACTATACTTATCGTCAATATCTTTCGAGCTACAGAACGAGTCTCCGCATGATCGCCCATTCCAAGGTTGAAAGAGATGAAGTGCTGTGCACTAATCGGGAACCCGAATGAAAAAGCTATGTTCATCAGGCTTGCAATGGCTAGGAGAAGAGATATTGCTCCAAGTGCTGATGTCGGAAGAAGTTTTGCTACAACAATGTAGAATATTCCTCCCGAGGTAACGAATGTGGTTGCGCTCAAGTATTGGTAAGAAAGTCCCCAACCGATGCCATTTTCTCGGGCTTGAACCACCGGCTGGTTTATTGTTAATTCCCTATTAATCCTTCTCGGTTGTTTCCTCCGTTTCTCATTGAGATAGACTGCAGAATTGATCCACATTGCTGAATTCAGTACCTTGGCATCTATCTTGTTGCATACCTAAGAGACAGGGCCCCATTAGTGATGTGTGAATCTGCGTCGCAGGAAGAAGAGGGTTAAGGACATAGGAGCCGCTATCAGCAGAACAAACAGAATTCCTCCTTCTATGATGGAATTGAAAAAAGGACTCACCAGCTTCTTGGCCAAGTAGATGAGTATGGATGGTACTGACGGAGGGACCGTCTTGAATGGACCTGAAAACTCGACAGTAATCTTAGATTTCAGGAGATTGCCGGGAATGAGCCCTCCCGATAGGTAGTATCTTCCCATCATTGCCCTTCCCATGTACGGGTAGCCGCTCAATACGATCGAAGGTTGAGCCTGGTTCTGCGATCGGAGGGAAACATCTGACGCTATATCAAGCGAATAGGTGCCGCCCAGAGTCGTGTTGAACAGGTACCTGAAAATGAAGCTTCCTGAAGTCACAGTCTGATAGCTCGGCTGAACGGTCTCAGTTCCATTGACTAGCGCAACTGTAGACGTTCCCTTCCCGGCTCCAAAAAGCTCAAGAGTGGCGTTTTGCAGTGGATATGGGAGCGATATGTTCTCCTCGTAATCACCTGGGGAAACTGTTGTGTTCCCTGAGGTATTAAAAACAACATAGGAGGATGAAGGCATCTCTATGTACCCGATGAAGTCACCTGAGTAGCTTCCTCCTACAAGTCCAGGGGTCGATGCCACATAATCCACAATGAGTGAACTCCCCGAGAGTGATTCCGAAACAGGTTGCGCATAGAAGTGGTCAAGCGATGGAGCAAGGAACATATCACTGGGAACACTTGATGCAACGGGTGCAAGGACGACGATTGCCACAACGGACATTGCAACGAGTGTGGATAGCTGGGAAGCAATGGTCTTCCAGAAGTGGATGACTGTTCCAGCCTTGATTCTGAGCCCAATCGGGATGAAAGTAAGCAGACAGAGGGAATAGAGAAAGCCCGCGACATAGTTGAGCCAGGAGGGGTAGGAGACATTGATGTTGAGCAGTTTCATGTTTACGTCAGAGAAGTATATCAGGAAACCTATATGGTTGATGGTCTGCATGACTATCAGGCTGAGAACAGAGACTAACCATAAGAGACCGATGAGAAGCCATCTTCTGTAGACTGTCGCAAGAATTATGGCGAAGGGTATCATCGCGCTCATGTAGCTGGGAAGATTATAGGGATTGATCGCCGAGAAGAGTACTCCTTGAAAAAGAAAGAAAACTAAGAGAGATTCCTTGTTAACTCTATCCTTTTTTAACAAGAAATATGATAGGGAAACCAGTATGGCTGATGCATAGTAAACGTAGTTATAAACCTGTCCCGGTACAACATTTGATACTCCAAAAATATTCAAAATATCAAATACGGAATAGTACGGAACCGGCATGATAGAAAGATATGAACTGGGGACTCCCGCGGCAGCTGAGTAGTAGCCGTTGAAATAGTAAAAAATCAAGACGGTCAGCTGGCCGATTGCAGCGAACGCTGCGGAGACAGCAAAGTAGACTGCGGTACTCTTCAAGCCACTTTCTTTGTGAACGTACCTTAGGAGAAAGGGAACCGAAAAGAGCGGATATAAGTAGGAACCAGCAGCTACTCCAAACAGTATTGCTGAAAGCAACGTCCTCCTCCTGAAAAGCAAGTAAACTGAGGAGACCAGAAAGAACATTGAAACAACAATTGCAGATCCGTAAATAACAGTTGTAAAAAAATAAATAGGTGATGTCAGGAGCAAGAGAGGTGCATACTTCCCACTAAATCCCAGATCTTTTGCGAGCCTATGTAGAATGAGAGCAGTAAGAAATGTGAACAGAATGAAAGGAATTTTGACACCAATTTGTATCGTTAGGACGTTGCTAATTCCAAACAAAGAAAGAAGGATTGTGACAAAATATCCCCCTATGTTAATTAGATTATAATAGACTCCCATCAAGAGACCGTAAGAAGGGTTGAGAGATAGGTAATAAAAAAACTGAGCGTGCTGGGCATAGATAGCATCATCATACGGGTGTCCGGCGATAATACCGACCAGCAGATAGAAGAATAAAATTACCGCATAGGTAAATACCTCTGTGATTCTTTGCAAACTGCCCTGCACAATTCGTTCATCGACGTAAAGAATATTACTTTTACCTCTAAGAGTCAGGTTTAAATCCGTTCCCTCAGAAATCTACCAAGATCTGTCAGGGAGAGTAGGACGCTTCTGTACCACTAACCTAAGTCATAGCCGCCTCAATTATTCTGGTTATCCAGAATTGCTTGAAGCAGTATACGGTTGATGGAAGGTGCATTCAGCAAGTATAAAGCTACTTCTTTTCAGAGTCGACCTTCGATTTCATAGATTCTTTAGACCTCCCTCTGACCTTTAAGTAGAAGATTAATAGGGCTGAGATAATAACCACGAGAACTGCTACAATTATCTCATACAGCAGGAATGAAGATGCCGCAATGTATATCAAATTGTTTGAATAATTTACTTTCCCGTGCAACGAACTTGCGTAATAACCTGATGGGAGACTCACTACATAGCTGTAAGTCCCATTAGGAAGGGTTACGGAGATGAGGGAAAACGTTGAGTTATGATATGAACCGTTTATATAAACAGACCATTTGGCTCCTGCGGGGAGACCGTTTTCGAAGAATGTAAAGTTGATCGATGCTGTAAACGTAACGAATATCTTCGCTTGTTCTCCGTTGATTGAAATTGAGCCGTTAGAGGGCGAGCTCGCGACATCATTTATATTAGGAATATTATAATTGTAGGTCCCGTTAGTCACTTTGAAAACAATTGTGGAATTGGAAGAGATATTCGTCTCATTCCCTAGACTGACATTCCAAAAAGTTCCTGCTGGAAGCCCAGTTTCTACAAATGTTACTGGGTAGAGAACCGGAACCCATATTACTACCAATGAGACGTTATGTCCTTGTACATTAACAGAGAAATTACTTGGAAGTGGTCGATAATTCTTGTCACCACCTATAATGAAGAGATACGTTCCATTCGGTTCTAAGAAGTTGATTGAACTATTATTGGAATATTCCGTAGACCCCTGAACTGACACCGACCATTGAGTTCCCTCCGGCAGTCCAGTCTCTCGAAAATTTACTGAATAATCGTGAGATACCCCACTTTGAGCTTCAAGTAAAGTTGGTACGCATAGCACAATAATAACTATGGTGATCAGAGAAACAGCAGCTATTCTACTTGTCACAGAAGTTGAGTGGTAAACGGATTAAAAGTTTTGCGTATTCATCGTCTGATTCTCTAGATTATCTTATGACTGAATTAAGAACTTTTCACAACTAAACTGCTTAGAAATACGACGCCTCTTGGGTTATCATTTATCGAGGAACAAATTTCAACAGAGTCCAACTTCAGGTTTGTTTTCTCAAGCTTCCATTCAGACACGTCGACGAATAAAATTGTTAAAAAATAAAAAGGAATAAAATTTAGGTTGTTTACTGCTTCTTTTCTTCAGTTGCTCTTCTTGCTGCTTTGTTTGCCGCGTTGACCGCTAGGAAAGATATCACGAGTGTTATCAGAACAAGCACTATGATGACAATCAGGAATATCTCGAGTGTCGGGAATCCTGAGGTCTGGCTCTGCACTTTGCTTACGTTCGCAGTCAAGGTACCTAGACTAGTCTTTACAGTTGTAATGTTTCCATTCTGTGAGACAATCTGGCCCTGTACCGTTCCGACAGCCGTCGTTACAGTTGCTATTCCGTTCGCATTTGCTTTTACCTGGGTTTGGATACTTCCCAATGAAGTAACTACTTGCCCAAGTGTAGTATTTATGGTTACAACGTTGTTGTTGAATGCAACAAGGCTTGCATTCAGAGATGCAAGAGAAGTGCTGATGGACCCGAGATCGGTGAGAACCAACGCCTGACCGCTAGAGATGCTAGCTACTGTCGCATTGATTGTGCTAAGGTCGGTAGTTATGTTTCCTACCGTTGTCTTCAAGGTTGCAACAGCTCCATTTATGGACGTTATGGCTGCATTTAGCTGTGATATCGGTACTGTAAGTGAAGTTGATACAGTGCTGTTTATGTCCGCTTCAAGTGTAGCTATCTCGCTCGATGTTATGCCTGTCAGGAGAGCACCGTTTCCGGAAACGAGTCCGAAAAAGTCAGAAACTGACCCTGTAAGGGCTTCCTGAGCGAAACCTCCGTCTATTATACTTCCTGCACTAGATGTTAGAGTTGAGGCTTGCGCGTATCCCGTTATGGTTAATTCATAGTATGCAGTCGAAACGTTGTTTGGATTCTCAAATGCTCCATAAAGAGTAGTGCCGGAGAGTGTAGCGGGAACTGTAGCTATTATGGTTCCGTTGAGTGCTATCTGTGCGAAATAATGAATTGTTCCACCATTTGCAACGAAAGGAGTAGGTAGCGAGAATCCGGTTGCTGAGAAAGTAACGATTTGGCCGGGGAATGCGTATTGCGACGATGTACCGAGAGTTAAGGCAGAGTTAGCTTTGACTGTGAACTTGGCACTAGCTACTGCGGTTGTTGTTCCGCTCGAATCGAGAGATAGTGTGTATTTTCCCGCAGGTACAAGGGGGAAGTCCGAAGCGGAAACTAAAGTAGCTGGCGATCCTGAGGACCCAATTGCCCCTGTTGCAGTAGATGTTAACGTCGTTATGTAGTTTGAGCCAAGATAGACGTCATAGTTGGCTTGAGACTGCAAGCCAGTTGCATATCCGGTGATTACAGTGTCGATTGGCCCGCTAGATGTCGATGGAGAAGATATCGTAAGGGACGTAGATACTGTATAGGATGTTGTTACCGTGTTGGTTGATCCACTTAGACTCGCCGTAACATATGCATAGTAGGTACCCGATACGTCATTCAATGGGTATGCAGGTCCATTTGAAGTGATGAACACTCCGTTAGTCGAAGAGCTTAGTGCGGTAGCAAAAGTCCACGCCGTATAACCGGTTGAAGACATGTATCCTCCTGTTATTGTATCTGACCCATCGAAACCGTACCCAACGAGCACATATTTAGACTGCGCGGAATTTAGCTCCAATGCAATCCCACCAGAAGTCAAAGACGCTCCACCAGCGGATATTATTATCGGTTCGGTGAAAATTGCGCTAGAAATGGGTTGTCCGTTGTAAACAACGCTCAGGTTGTAAACGCCACTTGTTAGGCTTGGATTTGTGTAGGTTGCAAGTGTAGCAAGTGTCGAGGTGGATATTGCAGTTACTCCTCCAATTGTAAGTTCACTGCTGCCAATGTACACGTTGTACTTGCTCGTGTTTCCTGGGTACAAAGTTGCACCAGACGTTATAAAGCCTGACTGTGCGAAGCTCAAACCTGCAGTTCCTGCGCCCTGGTTATTGAAATAGCCGGGACTCGAGACAGAGACCAGAGTTATTGTTGAATACTCAAAGGTGTAGGTGTGATAGGCTGCTACGTCAATAGAAGAGACAGTATTCTCAAGCGTAAAGCTGGCTGTTGCTGGACTACCAGCTGCAGGAGTAGTGAAAGCAGGAGCGTAGGTAAAGTTGAGTGTTCCATTTGCCGCAGGAGTGAAGTCTCCCGTGCTCGATGAGTAAGAACCCACCGTTACCTTAACAACTGATGGTGACGATGTTGACAATGCAGCTACACTATCTGTCCAACTGTAAGTGGCAGTTGGATCCAATCCGAATGCTGCTACTATGTAGTTTCCAGTGCTTGGGAAACTCTCTACTGATGAGCTGGTCATCATGCTGTTTGATGGATCGGTGACTTGGTAATCCGATTTAATAGTAGTATTAGCTGCAGATGATACCTCCTTCACAAGGCCATCAGAAGTTGTCGCGTATGCATTGTATGCTGTGCCTGACGTGCTGGCAGGTATTGCGGGAACGGTAGTCGTAGATGGCAGTTTTCCGAATCCGTTAGAATCCGTTGTCGCAGTTCCAACCAGAACAGAACCGAGATATATTGATACAGAAGTATCGGCAGGGAAATTCCACACAGCCGTTGTTACTGCACCGCCAACGTTGTACGCCCCAGACACAGTCGCCGTCACGCCGAAAATGAATCCTAGCGCTGCCGGATTTGGTACAGAGACGTAAACATAGTTGGTGAACGTTACAGGAGATGAAGAAAGATCTGTTATTACTACGCTCTTTCCTCCGCCTGCTGTGCTAGCAATCGAATTGATAGTAGTGACCGATGCTGTGAAGCTTCCATCTGATGCTACTGTAATCGCAGAGAAGTATGTATCGGAACCTCCAATCGTTATGTCAGAGCCCGTGCTTGAAGAGCCGGGTGAACTGGCTGCTATGGAATCTCCCGATGCAAATCCGCTGCCAGCGATTGTGAAGGAAGCTCCGGCCGCACCATCTGTGCTACCTGGAGTTATTGTTATTGCAGGAGCTATCGTCATTGAGCTGTCTGCTGTTATCCCACCTTCAGTGAATGAAGTGCTGAGTGAGTTTGTCTCCTGAGCCACAAGATTGTAAGTACCCTGAGCAAGTGCTGGAATTGTTGCATAGAAATCGAATGCGCCAGAAGAGTCTGTAGTTGTTGTTCCTATGACGACGCTGTACCCCGCATAGTCAAGATATACTGAAACTGATGCTGAAGCATCGAAGTTAGATCCCGTTAGCTCCTGACTGGTTCCCACATTTGTTGTTCCTACTGCAGTGAAAGATGGCGAGACTCCAGATGACGAGAAAGAAGTGAGAGTGACTGCTTCGGGTGTAGTGAAAGCGGTGGCAGAACCAGCGTCTGTGGCTGCTATGTACCATGTACCCGCCGTAAGTGATAATCCACTACTACTCAAAGTTACTACGGTGTTGGACATTGTAGTTGCCCCAGCTGGAAGAGTCACGGTTCCTGTAAGCGCATAATTTGTTGAAAACGCAGATGTAGTCCCTATGTAGAAATGGATAAGAGCAGTTGAGCTGAATGTTCCTCCATTGAACACAACTATGGTGCTTTCCAGATTGCCGCCAGTTATTGCGAAATTTGTTGGATTAGAAGTTATTGTTCCAGTTGCTGCGTATGCCGGTGTTGCTGTTAAGGATAGTATTGCTAGAGCGCTGAAAACCATTGCTATACTGATCATTACCGTAAGCATTTTTTTGGTATTAGTTTTAGACATTAATTAAAACCTCCAAACGACAGAGATAGTTGACAGTATAAAAGGTTTGTGAAAAAATGCTCCACCGTCATACATCACAATATTACACGCTATTTGCGCTTCATCTTTATGGTTGTCGGATATAACAAAAAGAATCGTATGACTTTTGTCATCTAACCCTTAGAAGTGCCACTTTGACAAGCTGAATGGCGAATCTAGGTTTCCTGATATCTCTCCCGATCGATTACTCTAATTCCACGTTGCAAATAACAATGTTGACATCCTTCACTCACTTCTAATCCGTTTCCTTTTCTGATGCAGCTGACCGATGCTTAACGGCATTCCTGTTAATCTCCTCTAGTAATGTCTTGACTATTGCTGAAAGCATTGCGTTCTTTTGTGAATCAGATAAGCTATCTATGCTCCTAAGAATGACGGGAATCTCTAGATTGTTGTCGGTTCGTCGAATTAGAGAAGTTTCAGTCTTATTGTGGTTCTCTTCGATCTGTTTGTACTTGTCAGGATCCAGAGGCATACCGCACCCACAACAATATTCGCTTACTGCTGGATTCTTTTCTTTGCACCAGTGACAGACCTTAGGCTTATATCCTGTCTTGTTACCATTCTCTTCCTCTTTCTCAATCCCATATACCTTCAGAACGGCGTTATCTATCTGCTCATCACTCAAGTGGACGTATACTCTTGACATTCTGGATCCATGAACCCACCCCATTGTTGACTCCAAAGGTGCTTCCTTAAGGTCCTTCGCTAGTAAGGTAGCTCTAGTGTGACGGAATAGGTGAGGGTGTATCCTTCTCTTTATTCCAGCTCTTCTTGACACTTTAAGGAGCATAGTGTTGACATCGGCCCAGTTCATAGGGCCACCGTCACTTATCTTTACAAAGAAGAAATCGTCCGGATTGTTCCTGTTGAACTTTTCCTGGTAGCTGTGGGCAAGTGAAACGCTATCACCAACAGTCCTGACTCTTCTGACCCCAGTTTTGCCATTGACTGTCAATCTTATGCCATAGTCGTCGTATTCAATGTCCTTTACTCTTAGAGTCAATAGCTCGCCTATTCGGCAACCTGAGTCATAGAGCATTGAAATAAGCGACCTGTCTCTCTCGTTAAGGCAAGCATTTAGCAGTTTTTTCTTTTCCTCAATAGAAATAATGTCTTCTGGTTTCTTCGCTTTGGACGGACTTGTTTTTATTTCAATCCAAGATACAGCGCCTAAGAAGGCACCGTCTTTATAGCTCGAATAGAATCTTTTCATGGCGACGTAAATACTGTTAAGGGTGCTGTCGGAATAGTAGCCATTCCTTCTGGACTTGGACCTCTTCAGACTCAACATTGTTTCCTTCACAATTCTCCTGTTTGGCTCAAGGAACCCAGGGCCCATTTTTCTGGCTACTATCTCCAGCCTTTCGATATAGGAATATTGTACGTGGTCCGATACATTCCTTATGGCAAGATCATCCACGAAGTCAAGAATAGCGTATTTAACGTCCCTTGATATCCTCTTATCTCGATTTAAGCGATCTTTACAGAGCTTGAGACCATTTTCTATGCCGTAGACCGTCTCCCCCTCCATAACCAAGCTAACGTGACCTGGGTGATAAACCTAACTTTCCCTATAGATAGCGGGACCTAAGTCCCTCAGGAATACAGGAGCTTAAGATGGCAAAAGAGCCCTTTGCATAATCCATGCCTCTTTTCGATAAGATTCACGCTAAAGATGAAACCAATGGAGGCTAAGGAATACCCTCGCATATACCTAAAGGAGTGTGCCAGAATTTGGTTCTGTAGTTGAGATTGACTGTCCAGGGGAGTTCCTGGTAAAGTTAACACTCGAACACTTTGGCAGTTCAGAACTTAATCTTGACAGGTTCGAAATCTTTCTCTCTGGAAATTCGGTCTGATTAGGCTAATCGTTGAGATTGGCTACCATTCCCCTAGAATCCAGGACCTTCAAGTTCCCTAAAACCTTCGGGAAGTGCTCATCATTGGTAACCAAGAAATCTGCATTCCACTGGACTGCAGTTCCAAGCACAACAGCGTCCGGAAGTCTCAATCCGGTTGATGCCCTAATCTTCGACGATATCAGAGCGATTTCGGTACTCAGCGGAACTATCTTTAGATTCTCATTGGTTGACGAGGTAGATAGAAATTCCTCTGCCTCTGTGTCCCTCTTGTTCGCAAAGTAGCCGGTGAGTATCTCTGCGATCACAAGAGTTGGAACTGCTCCCTCTATCTTCCCGTCATCTACTGCAGACAATATCTTTCTTGAATAGGAATGAAAAGGATCCTCCTTGTTGATGACATTTAGGAACACATTGGTGTCTATGCAGATCTTAATCCCACTCATCCCTGATTTTTTTCATCACTTTCATCGTTGATTTACTGAAGGGGGTTGAGTCTTCTAGAACTTCAACCATACTTTTCTTTTCCGCCTTTTTGATGACAATTTGTCCATTCCTCTTTTCAAACAAAATTGTGTCTCCAATCACTATCCCAAGATCATTCCTAACCTCAACTGGAATCGTGACCTGCCCCTTTCCAGTCACTTTGCTCAGTTTTATCATTTTGTCATTACCATGAAGTAATGAATGCCTTATATTAGAGTCTTACCGATCAACGAGATAAGTTCTCTAGTTTGTCTGAGGGTCAATTTAGTGATTTGAAGAAAGATAATCGCTTCTAATTGAATCCCTCTAGAAAGTTCTTACCGCCAGCTTTTTTCGTAATTGGCATAATTCTGTTTATACTAGTTGCTCTCCCATTTTGTGAGAAATTACCTCTTGATCGGCCCGATATTATAAAAGAAAAGTGGGATGGGGTTTTGAAGATTAAGCTCTATTTCATCGCATGTGGACTGTTCTTTTTCTTCATTGCACTGGGTGGAATAATATACGTAGGTATGTCTGTGCTGGTATGAATTTAATGTGGTGAATTTACAACCCTAGACACTAGCTGCGATCATTTCAAACAATCATATCTCTTTCTCTGCCAATTGCGGAACCACTGTAGACTGTCTACATCGAGAACGAACGTTCCAAGTTTGCCCTATGGTGTCCGTGGGAGAGAATAGTTTCAATAAAATCAGAGAGACAATAAACTGTTCTCTTCTGATAGCGAAATTCTTGATTCTTTTCTCGGAAGTTGCACATGGAATTTAGGTCGCCCTAATATTTAGAAATACATAAGTATGACATAAAAAATAATCAACGGGTGTTTTTGATGAATAAAACCATTGTTGCATTTGCTATTCTAGTAACCTTCTTGATGGTGCT
>JAJYUV010000129.1 GCA_021792355.1 Thermoplasmata archaeon
GCCACGGGAGAACTACCTTCCATGCCACATAGGACAACCCGGCGAAAACCGCTGCAGTTATTATGCCGGAATATGTATTCCATGCGGGATTCTGTTGCAATACGCCGCTGCCGACTGTCCTGGATGGATCAAGGAACTCTCCAGATATAAGGTACCAGACCACTCCGAATGCCAATCCCATGAGTGAAATGAAATAGAGATATCTTGCACCCTTCAAAAGTACCACCCAGGCCTCTCTGCCATCAGTCGAATCAAGGCGCCTCTCGATTAGCCTGCGCAGGATGTCCTTGGGATTCTCGGTCATCAATCAGGCCGCCTCCTTTCCGTCCTGTTTCCCCTTTATGACCTTCTCGATTTTGATGAGAAGATAGTCCCCTTCCTCAATCATCAATTTCTCACGGATTTCTAAGGGAATCGAGGCCCTTCCAGCGGCACCCATTTTAATAGGAATTTCAACATCTGTCATCCGTTGTCACCTATGACAACGCATACCTTAATATAAATATTTCCGTGGTCACATGTGACAATCGTATAGGATGGTAATAGTTCTATTCAACTGTCACATATAACTATCGATGACGGACCCAAAAAGGTTCACTAATCACGAAATTTCAATTCTCGAATTCCTACTGGAAGAAGGTGAAGTTTTCAAAACGAAATTGATCCCTATTGTTAGCTCCCCGCCTATTCTATCAAACGTCTTGAGGAAACTAGAGGCCGACGGGTTGGTCACCATAAAAGAGAGAAGGATAGGAAGGAAGTCGTACCTAGTTTCTCTTGCACCAAAAGGACGCCTCGCTGCCGAAAAGCTTCGGGAAGCTCAGGACATTAAGACAGGCAAATCAATCCCAAAAGAATCCATCACAATAGAAATTCCCGAAGGCCTCCACGAACAGATCCTGAGGATCCTCAAGCTGGACCGGAATGAGAAATCCGAGGAAGATTTCATTATCAGCGCAGTCAAGGACAAGATAAAGAGATGGAAGAATGATAGCCTGTAAGAGGGGTAAATAACATGAGAATAGGTAAAGTTGAAAACATTGAATCAAATAAATTGGTGAATGAGTTATTAACAACCTTGGAGAAGGTTGACCCAGAAAGAATAAAGTTCGCGGTATTCGGATACGGAAGGGGGAAGGAAAAGACGAAGTATCTTAAGCAGGTTAACATAGTCAAAACGGCTGCCATAGCGTTCAAACGGGCTGGCATCGACCAGCTTAGAAGATATCAGTCCTACGATACAGAAGATTATGATGAAGCCGAATCGACTGAAGGTGAGGTCTATACCAAGGACCCGTCAAAGGATGACAACATTTCAGCGTTCCATAAATTCATAGTTGAAGGCATGCAGGGCCCATTACCGACCGGGTCAGTTCAGGAAATAAACAAACTGGATAAAGCGCTCTTTATAGTAAAATTTGATGATGATTTGATCTCCTTTTCAAGAATGACAAAGAGAAATTTACTAGAGAGAAAAAGGAAACACTTCTATCTGATTCCCTCAGACGAACTTACGTTTACCGCGCTCGTAGACGAATTTATTTATGAAATACCCGAGTTTTCTATATTCATGGCCAGTAATGACAAGCACATAATCTTCGATGCAGCTCAATATGATGAATACTTTAACTTGAGATCAAGGTATATATCATTAATAAAGGCTCAATCGAAGGCATTTTCAAACCTCATGGACGACCCGATCCCCTTTTTGGAGCTCGTGGATGGGCTGCATTATAGGGATGTAAAATCACTTGCAGTCAGCGTCACTTCTACTGACCTGGCAAGCAAAAAGGTATCCGACTATCAATCAAAAATTGCGAACTACAATCTGCAGATTGTGTTCAAGAATGACAAGTTCAGCATACAGGAAAGCAACTTATTAGACATTGTCAGACTGTTCCGAGACCAGCCACTATTTTCAGAATTTACCGGGAACAGATACATATCATTCGCAAAAAGAAGGATCCAGAAATGAAAAGTCAGGTGGCCAGATAAGTATAGTCCGTGATCTTGTTGAGAGTTATTTTCTGGTTGGCCATAACCCTTTCTCTTGAGATTACATAGATTTCGCTTCCTGTAGAGAGTGCAACCTTAAAGAATTTGAACCCCGCAGTAGCAAGAAAGGGATTGTAATACATTATATCGCTGTTGATGTAGATAAAATAAAAGGCAATGAGAATAATCGTGAAAGCCATAAGACCGTATACGCCACCCTCGAATAGAGGAACTATAGATATGAAGGAGGACATATAAGCCATGTAAGGGGTACCTCTGTCCTCTGTTTGCTTAATCAGAAAGGTCTCATTTGTAACTTTTCTTGAATCTAGTACTACCTTTATCCAAAGGAAGTTAAAACCCCCAGATATCACGAGGATTGGCAAGAACAACCATGCAAACTCAAATTTGTAAAGCACAAAGGCTACTAACAAGATAAAGAAGAGGCCGCCGATGTAGAGAATTGTCCTTTCCCCTACGCTCAACATTTCGATTCCTCAATCAAAAATGAAGATATATAGTTAGTCAATCTTCCATCCCATTTCTCAGCGCCTTCTTTATCGAGTTTCCGTTAAGGTCCTCTATCTCCTTCTTAACTTCCGAGATCCTCTTCAGAGCAATCTTTATTCCCTCCCGTTCGCTGTCATCACAGACGTCCAGGAGCTTTTCCACTTCCTTCCTTATCAGGATGGCGCTTTTCAGGCTGCCGTTCCAGAACTCGACGTCAAATTTGTTCATTGCCCATTCCCTCCATCTCAGTCTCGGTTGGGCCAATCTGCTTGATCATTAACTGGAATAGTTCCTCCTTGGTCGTTGCCTGCTTGTATCCCTCTTCCAGTGCCTTCATAAATCTCTCAATTTCGTCAATCCGTCCCTGGTCGTATGCGTCCAGGTTCTCTAAATTGCTACCTG
>JAJYUV010000130.1 GCA_021792355.1 Thermoplasmata archaeon
CCGATTGTGGCCATACTGATCTTCTACCTCGGATCGATGGCCGAGATCTCCATCGTTTCATGGGTGACCAGGAGGAAGCATGGACGACGTTGACCGGATCATAAAAGAGATCGTCGAGAGATTCTTCAGGGAAGGCCATACCAAAATCTCGACCAGGACCATAGCCAGCAAAACAAACATATCCCTCAGGGTTGTGACCGCGCACATCGTCAGGCATGATCTCGATCTGCAGTGGGAAAGGAGATCAAGGGGACTTATAATCCTCAGTCAGGTGAACCGGAGATGATTATCAATAAATACTTTTCAGAGGATAACCATGAAATGACAGACATAAAGCTTGAGCTCTGGTATCTGCTCCACGACAGGCGTAAGTTCTTTTCGGATCTCTACAGGAAGCTTCACCTACTGACACTCAAGAGATCTCAGTATTATCCGGAATGCGAGAGGTTCTACTCCCTCATGAACGTAAAAGGCAAGGTTGTTATCGACATTGGCTGTGATTTTGGAACCACCCCAATGTTTTTCCTCTCACAGGGGGCAACCATGGTTATGGGGTTTTCAAAGGAGAATCAATATTTCCATGATAAAGGTTACATACATTATAACGTTGATGACGACCCCTCCGTGCTTCCTGAATTCATACAAAAAAGACAATGGATAGAAAGGATCTCTTCACCCATCGTACTCAAGTCTGACTGTGAAGGTTGTGAATGGAACTTCACGAAAGAGTTCATAGAAACTTTTGAAGACTGGATTATAGCGGTCCATACCCCGATAACCAACGAAAAACTTTACGGATACATCAAGGCCAATGGAGAAAACATCGGGGATCAGATATCCGGAAGGAACCTTGGTGTGCAGGAGATTGGAATTTACAGGAAGGTGTCAGGATGAAAATAGCGGTTTTCACGGGAAGCGATTTGAGGAACTACGGCGGCGGCGAGAAGGATGTTATCAACTGGGTAACGAGACTTAACAAAGAGCTGGACATAACGGTTTACACGCCGGAGGACAAAGATACTTCGCACCACAGGATAAGGAAAGAAGAATTGCCGGATATAAAGACAGTCTGGTACAAGGGAAAGAAGATACGACTTCTCAAGGACATAAGGCCACAGCAGAAATTCGATCTGCATGAGTACGACAAAGTCTATTCAATGTGCCAGGGGTTTCTCCTGAACCGCAAGCTTATACCGCAGTCAAGGAAGTTCCTGCTCGGAATACATGCCCAGAGCACTCTTGCAAAACAGCCGATAGAGGTGCACAAACTCTGGAAGCGTATATTTTTCAAGATGCTTTATCCCATAAACATGCATTACATCAGGAAGGCGGATGAAATACGCATTCAGAACAAGGATGATGAAAGGAGACTGCACGAAATAGGATTTAAAGGAAGGATCTGGAATGTACCACCGAGCATGTTTGACACGACGCCCGAACCATTGGAAGCGGAAAACTTTTATGCCGTATGGTTCAACCGGGTAGCACCGGAAAAAAGACCTGAAAAACTGGTTGAAATCGCTTCTGCCCTTCCATCCGTAGAGTTCCATGCAATAGGATCCGGTCCGCTCTCTCAAGTATTCGATGACATTCCGAACATTAAGTATCTGGGATTCCTGCCGGAGGATAAACTGGCGGAGGAGCTGCGGAAAGCAAGTTTGTGTATCATGACCTCACGGGGAGAGAATTTCGGAATGTCTGCTGTTGAAGCTCAGGCCTACGGTGTACCGACGTTATCATACGACGTTATGGGATTAAGGGACTACAATGAGGTGGTTAAAGACACCAAAGATATGGCCAAACGGGTTTCAGAGTATCGATCCGAATTTTTGTTTGATAAGCAAAAATACATGGAAAAGAGAAGAAGATTAAGAGAGATGACACTTGAAAGATTTTCAAACCGAACAGTCATATCACAGATAAAGGAGATGATGACAGAATGAGTGACAAAAGAAAATATTTGATAACAGGAAGTGAAGGTTTTATAGGAAGGAATTTGAAAAAAGAGTTGGCTAAAATTGTAGGTTGGGAGAACATTACAGGTATTGATATCGTCTCAGAAAAGGACCATTATCATGATACCTTTATTAGATCACCCGTTGAAAACCTTTTAGACCATGAACCATCTGACAGAATAAATGGCATATTCCATCTTGCTGCAATGAGTTCGCCAGTGGAAGTGAAAAATTATCCATTTGATGGAATTAAATCAAATATCTTAGGAACAGTATCCGTTTTGGAGTTTGCAATTCATAAATTTATCAATTCTCCTGATATTACTATTGCTTCGTCTTCCGCTATAACGAGTGATTCATTATACGGATTAACAAAAAGAACATCTGAGGAAATTGCAGATTATTACAGGAAAAATTATAAACTGAATATAGCCACCTGCAGATTTTTCAACACATTCGGTAATTATGAGAGAAAGGGAAATTATACCAGTATCCCAACTCAATTTCTTGATAGGGCGATGAAAGATAAGCCTATTGTTATTTATGGCAACGGTAAGCAATCAAGGGATTTTATCTATGTCAAGGATCTTGTTCAATGGCTTATGGATGTTGATTTTAGAAAGAGATCGGGAATATTTGACTTCGGTACAGGTATTACAACTTCGTTCAATGATCTTGCAAACATGATTATCCGGCTCACAAACAGCAAAAGCAGGATTGAATATGTGAAGAATCCACTGAAGAGCTACCAGGAGTTCACGAAAGCCAACTCTCCTTACTCGAAACCCAAGTACACCCTGGAAGGTGCATTGACAGATATGATACAGGAAAGGAAACGTGCAAAACACGCAAATTCCTGAAGGAAAGTTGTGGTCTGATCCCCAGCACACTACAGGTCAGGGAAATGATGGTAGGATGAAGCATCAACTATATCTATACTCCATGTC
>JAJYUV010000009.1:0-491 GCA_021792355.1 Thermoplasmata archaeon
ACAGCAACACGCTGATCAGTTAAAAACTTCATCTCTTTCACGCATTGCCAGTTAATAGCCACTTGGTTTCAGGTCCTTTTCACCACCCTTTCGGGCTACTTTTCAGCTTTCCCTCGCGGTACTAGTATACTATCGGACTCGGGACATATTTAGGGTTGGATCTTAGTGAGACCCGTATTCCCGCGCGAACTCCGACGCACGGTACTCTGGAAATTCAAGCTTGTAACTCGGATAAATGCGTCCACGGGACTATCACCCTCTAAGGTGTCTCTTTCCAGAAACTTGAACTTATTATCCAGGGCATTAGCTTGACTCCAAACTCCACATCTCTCCTCCCTTTCGGAAGGTTATTCGGTTTGCCCTTCGCCGCTTTCGGTCGCCCTTACTAACGGCATCCCTATTGGTTTCTTTTCCTCCCGGTACTAAGATGTTTCAATTCCCGGGGTTCCCTTTCTCTTTCGAGAATGTCTCTAATGAGACAGGAATTCCCA
>JAJYUV010000009.1:501-61804 GCA_021792355.1 Thermoplasmata archaeon
CCTCGAAGCATATCGCAGCTTGGCACGGTCTTCATCGGTGCCCGAGCCGAGCCATCCATCAAGTGGCCTGCGTACTGTAACAATCCATCTCTTTCTAACCCTTTGCTGACCTTCATTAATCCTAAAAAAGGATTTCAGTCCTTCCCCTGTGACTATATTTCACAGGGTGCATAATGAGCAAAAGAACCATAACAACACTCCGTATATATAGATTTCTTAACTCATATTTTTCTGCCATTTTCCTATGTCTCCAGAATCAGTGCATTTTTCTTCTTTAGGTTTGGAGAAAAGAAATAATTCCGTTAATTTGTGATATTGCAAGTCATTTTGCGTGGTGTTCTGTTGATAAATGAACCTTAATTCTCCCTTCCTTCCAATATCTTACCAAGTCCCTGTTTGGCTATGATGTTTGCATACTTCAAAGGCAGGGTCACGATATCCTCTTTCTGTAGATTGATCGGTTTGCCCATTACGGAAATTCCCTTTATCTCCTCTAGGATGTATACGACAACGTTCTTGTTCTCATCCTCGAGCTGTCCAGCAGTATCGACCTTTACTTCCTCTGTCTCCTCCGCACCACCCTTTGAAGGAATAATGACCTCTCCCTGTTCAAGTTGAGCTGAGAACTCCTGGACAGATTTTACTATGTTTTCAAAAAAGATCTGTTCCTCCGTCGTCATTTTTCCTTCAAGTTCTTCCCTTTCGTCATTTGCCTTAGCCTTGAGGATTTTTGAGACTCTAAGCTCTATGATCTTCTTGAGATATTTCTCGGAAGCTTCCAATTCATTCATAAGTTTGCCGATCTGTCTTGAATTCTTTTTGACAGTTTCCGTCTCTATTCTCTCTTTGAGACCATCCAGATAATTCCTTGCCTCTTTATAGAACTGATTTGAAATTGGTTCAAGCGAATAGTCGTTCTTTACCTCCAAGCGAAGAAGCGCATTGAGGTAATTCTCGTTGACCTCTCCTTTCATTCACTGTCAAATCACTTTATGGATAAATATCATTTCTTTTCCAGGATGTTGTAAATCAGATCGCTAGTGATCTTGAATTCTTCAGGGAGAGTTGGATTTGGCTCGCTTTTTCCTCTGACTTGAAAACACTCGTGTCTTCCCTTGAAACTTCCAGAGTTAAGCGTTATTCTCCCTACGAAATGTATGCTTTGATCTCTTGCAATCTTCTCCTTAAGCAGAGAGATAATATCACTCTTATCGTATCCCCTCAAGACCTGACTGAATTCTTCAAATATGAAATAAACAGAATCGAAATCCTTCATTCCTGAAATTATCTCGTCGATTTGTGACGAGAGGTCCCTGTTCTTTCTTTCAGTCATATATATGTGATGTCTCATTTTGAACTCTCTAGGTTCGTTAGAGAAATGGATGGGCTCGATTGTCCCTCTCTCCCTACCAGATGGATTCGTCATTAGAAAATCAAACGAGTCGTTGGGTAGGTCGGTAATAGGCCCTATCAGTTCCCTTACGGCTATTTTATCTGGATCTGTCAGTTTCATGAAGATGTAGTTTGATATATTTGAAATGAGCATTGAGTCTAGATTTTTTGAAATGGACTTGAAGGATGTCGTGATGAAGAATATCCTTAATCCGAATTTCCGACCTGAGCTGAGCATATCTGCAACAAGGGTGCTTTGATAGTCTTGCCCTTCCTCAAGAAATAGAAAATAATCTCCAATTCTTACCTCGGTTATTGCAAACCAGACATAGAGGGCAAAGATGTTAGAGAGCAATCTAGAATCCTCATATCCAAAGGTGCTTCTGTCTAAATCAAATACTATCAGATCATTTTCATCAATCGCTTTCATAAGCAGACCGTCGTCTTCCGGATTGCATATCAAAGAACTTATCATCGGGTCATTAGCAAGTCTGCCGATGGCTCTTTCGGTACTTGCTTTCTCCTCCCTCGACATACCCGCCAGTTCCTCCAGAAACTTCCTCAGTTCGAGACTCTCACAGGTCCTTGCAATTTCCTCCCTTGCCTTAGCATCCCTCAATACGTTGTTGAAATCTACCAGCGTCATTCCCTTCAGGTTTGCAAGTAGGGATATTCCTCTCGAGATCAGGTCTTCTATCCTTGGTCCTACTAACGGGTCGGCATATTGGACTTCCCTGTACGATCTGAGTATTGACAGGAAATCCTCTGCCACCTTATAGGAGATGCCACCTTGCTTACCAGGACCAATTACGTTGATGGAGTTGGTAGATTCAGAAGAAATGACAAACTTCTTGAACTCTGTCCCTTCCATCTTCCTTGCGGTATCTCCGTGGGGATCAATCAGTATCACCTTTCCCACTTTGTTGGTCAGGATGCTATTCATCATCCCGACAATCATCGAACTCTTCCCTGCTCCAGAGGATCCGGTAATAAGTGTGTGGGGATTCTTCTTTGAATTTATGAAAATATCCCCCCTGTTCGGTGTGGAGCCAACCTTCACGTCCCCTTTATCCAGCGAACGTGTGCTAGTTGGTAAAAACTGATGGATCTCCCACCATGCTATCACTGGATTCCAAAGTCCGAATGTACCTCTCCTCGCATGGGCCACAGAAGAAGAAAAAATATGGCTCAGATAGTTCCCCAGGTTCTCGTTATCGTACGATAGTTTAATTTTCCACCCATTTCTTTCCTTTGACTTTCTTTCCAAGCCACGCTCGATTGAGCTGAGACTTTGTTTGGGAGTTGTCCGAAAATAGTGCGATCTGATGGAGATAGTCAGGAATCCTGACTCTTCCTCGTTGAGCAATTCCACGATCTTGTCCGCGTGGTTTTCATTCCCAAAATTAAGGGAACGTGAATCTCCCTTTATGAAAATTCTCCTGCCTCTCTTGTCAAACGTCTTGTGTTCCGAAAATTTCCATCCCGTCTTTAGTAGAAGGTCCCTGTTATTTATCCCGAAGTATATTCCAGTCCGTTCTCCCCTATTTTTTAGATACAGAATTTCGATCTTTTCTCCGCTTCTCAGCCATGAAACCAGAAATGGGTTCGTTTCATCTATCCTGGTGATCGATTCAACCTTTAGGTATTCCATCTATTATCTCCATCTCCTCTTTGTTTGACTGGAACCTCAAAATTGTCCTAAACCCAGGACTGACGAAGAAGGCGGTGGAAAACTTTCCGTTGAACCCTGCACCAGCTTTAAGAAAATCTGATAGCTCACCATCCAACGAATAGAATTTGATCATCTCATCTGTTATTACCTGATGTCGGAACAGGATGTGGATGGAGCAGTTCTCCATTATGGTTATAGATGGACCGTTCTTTAGGAAGTCGTTGGCCGACTGTGAGATAAATACCATTGAGACATTGCTGTGTCTTGCATGCCTTATGTACCGCTCCACAGAAGTGACCACATTTTCCTGTAAGAGGTAATGAGCCTCATCAATCACAAGGTTTACTGGGATCTGCTCCTCACTTCGCATCAAAAGGTCCAGGGAGAGGAGCATGTAGAAGGAAAGCAGTTTCTTCGGAACGTTTTTCAGACTTATTCGTAAATCCCCCGCCAAGTCTGGGTTCCTGCCACTACAGAATTTCTTGAGTGAACCCTCGAAGATCGGAGATATCTTGTTGTACGTTTCCGGTGTTTTGTTCCTGATGAATTCCTTTAGGAACTCGAGGTTTTCATTACGTTCGTACATCTTTGTCAGTCCTGTGTCCAAAACTCCACTGTCTTCATTGTTCAAGTCGAACAGTGTGAGTAGAAGTGCAAGCGTTCTGTCGACATTCTCCTTGATGCTAAGGAATTCCACCCTCTCGAACATGTTCATTTCTTGATTGAGTAGATCTATTGACTGAATACCAAGTGACCTCGCCATACCCCCATACTCTCCGAGAGGGTCAATTATTTTCAAATTTATCTTCCTGGTCACCTTTTCTCTCATCATAGTTGCTTTCACGAAGAACGACTTTCCAAACCCCGTCATGCCTAGTACCAACTGATGGGACGATGGAAAGACTGATCTGTCAAGAAACACAGGTGCATTGGATATCTCACACACCCCATAGAAAGTTCCGCCTTCATGAAACAGGTATCCGTGATTTATGGGAATTAGGTGAGACGCAGAACTTGGGTCAAGATATACCCCTTCTAGTTGACCGTCGATTATCTTGTTTCTCACCTTCGCGTCAGTATAGCGCTTGTTCTCAGTCTTCACTCCTATTTTCTTCAGCAAGAGAAGAAGTTCTTTTTTCGCCGGAAGAACTTCTCTAGATTCTCCCTGAATAAAATAGGCAGATGAATATTTTAGCAGCCTAGACCTCCCTGACGCAACTTCCTCCTTTAGGTTTTGTATATTTCTGATCGTTAGCTTGTTTGATTCAACGTTCCTGTCGTTGATTTTGTCGTAACCCAGCAGTCTGAGGCTTCTCTTTCCAAACTCTCTCGTTATAATGTCCCACGCTGTGTTTTCTTCGACCGGATGAATCCTCACGATCTGCCCGACCTTATCACTGTCACCCGAGACCCGCAACTTAAATTTGGGGTCTATCTCGAAGGGGAAATCTCTAGCACGGAGAAACGAGAGTGCTTTCCCATTCTTCACAAAGTACCATTCTTTCTGAATTACCGATTTCGGTTTTTCTTCAGATGAGTTCATTCAGAACCCTGACCTCGTCTTTCCCCAACTTGGTAAAAGTTATGCCATAATTCGTTAGTGTCTTCTCAAAGTCGTCCCTCTTGGTTTTTTTGATCGTAATGAAATACGCGTCAGCATGACATACCAGTTTTGAAAATAGTGAATCGTACTCTGCCACCCCTCTTTGGAATGCTTGGACTGGAACCAAGTATGGATGCCTTATTATCGTCATGTCCTCTGAGAACGACCCTATGATTGAGGACCAGATGTAAATGATGTTCCTGTCTTGCTGTACGGAAAGACCATAGTTTGTTCCAAAAATTTCGTATGCCTCCTTTTCATCCGATATCAACGGAGACAGACTAGCAGCAGTAATCCCCCTTACCTTCTTCAGGATGAATTCGTCTATGAAGTCGTGTTGGATTCTAAGAAGGAATACAGGGAATATGATCAGGAAGGCTAGACCGTATACTCCCAAGAAGAATATCGCTAACAGTACGGCGAAGGCAGCGAGCATAAGACGATATAATACAGGACCTTCCAAATATCCCAATCTGAAGGAAGAGGTCTGGAACTTGACCATCTTAACCATTTGTCACTTCACCTTGAAGAATAAGGAGGAGCTTGAATTCCCCCCTGAGCTTACTGGACTGAATTGTCTTACTGGGCCAATTTCTGGAGAACCTTTCATTGAACCGGCCCCACCATCAGAAGGAGCTGCAAATGTCTTGATGATCGTTTCTGCACCTTTCACATTCTTGCTAGTATAACTGATCGAAGAGTTGACTCCCTTCCCCACAGATCTTCCTAGGAAGTTCATGGCCGATCTGGATGATTGGCTGATCGCAAGCATGGTAGGAGCTGCATCGGCCAGTGCCAAAAATCCGAGGACTAGTACGCTATTATCCCTCACATACGTGGATAATATAAGAGGAATTGACATCAGTATGGGGGCCACAAGAGAATCTATGAATAGGAACCAAACTCTTTCCCCTACTTCCTTGGTCTGTGGAATGAGCATTAGGATGGTGAAAACTGGTACTAGAATTGGGAATGTGTATATTATTGCAGCCCTCAGTGACAGGAAGAGCAACAGATATAGCATGAGAAAGATGAAGATTACAAGAATCAGTAGACTCACTATAGAGCCACCTCCACCTCCGATCTGAAGACCAACAAGAACGTTGGACCCTGAGGAAAAGTTGTGGACTGGAATTCCATATGCCCATAGTTGAGCATACAAAATTGAGGCTATGTAAAGGAAGTCCTGGAACAAAAAGAAGGAGATATTTGACAGAACAAGGAGCAACAGTATCTTGATCCAAATGTTTTTAAAATCAAACCCTAACTGAATACTGCTATTCAACAGGATCATTATCCCGAGTGCTACCAGTATTAACGAAAGCGTTGGGTCGTAGATATTGAACATTACGAAATAATAGAGGGATTTGACCCCAGCTCCGATGCTTCCGTTGACGATGTTTGGAAAAGCGTAAGTCGGAGCCAGGAGATATCTCGAGATAAAATCGTTGTATATCGATACTAGGACGGGTTTCCCCACTAATACTATGACCGACACGATGTAACTCAGTGCCTTGATGATTGCATCTACTATTATTGAAACAAAGTTCATGTAATCATTTCTAACTAGCCTGCGACTATGTAATGAATTACTGCGTACAGCACTCCGCTAACGGCCATCACGAATATGACCGTTCCAATCAGGGCATCCTTCGTTCTCTCTTTCGAATCTGCCTTTCTGTCCATGTCTTTTGAAAAGTAACCCATGGCTATCGGAACCCAAAGTATTGCTATTATCAATCCAGAAATACCGGCGATTATACCAAATGCCCTCTGGACCATACCGCTTATTTCAGTGGAGTTGCTTACCGTAGCAAGCGTTGGCAATTGATTTGCCGTCGTACCATGGACAAATGTTACAGGAACCACGGAGATTATCACAATAGTCAGTGCCAAAACAGATAGTCTCATCTTACCCCTCCCATTCTTACAATGATCACTTTTATATAGACTTGTTGGAAGTTCGTGAAAAACTATGTACGTCGGATCAGCACCTAAGAATGTCCATGTTCCAGCTATCGCAATGACCAACTGATTCCTGTAATCGGTGGGATCTTTGGCAAAAATTCAAGAGAGACTATACCATCAATGAATGATAACCATGACGGGGTCTGAGACCGAAATAAGATCAAGATTGAAAAAGTTTCAGCAGTTGATTTCTGAGGAAGAGGGAAAGGCCATTTTTCTTACTCCTGGAGACAACTTCTTTTACCTATCTGGGTTTGACACAGATTCGATGGAGCGCTTGCTTGTTGCCGTTGTAACTCCAGAGGAAGCAGTGATGATATCTCCATTGATGCTAGAAGATCAGATCAAGGAATCACCATGGCCGGGAGAAATCATAACGTGGCGAGATGGAGAAGACCCTTTCAGGTACGTACAAAACGTGATCAGGGAGTATAAGATCACGAATCTTGAAATCGAGAGAAATCTGAGTTATTATACCTATTCAGAAATGAAACGCCTGGGAATCAAGAAGTTCCACCTTGCCGATGACAGGTTTAGTCTTGAGAGACTCGTAAAGAGCAAATCTGAAATTGAATCTATACAGACTGCCATCAGGCGATCTGAGGCTTCTTACACAGATGCGTTGAAGGAGATCCGCAAAGGAATGACTGAGATTGAGCTGGCAGGCATCCTTGATTATCAATTCACCAGACACTCTCTCCAAAAGGTAGCATTCGGAAGCATCGTCGCTTTTGGAGAGAACTCAGCGAGTCCCCACCACGTTCCATCTAAGAGAAGACTCAAACCAGGAGACATAGTACTGATGGACTTTGGAGGGAAGTATAATGGTTACTCGTCCGATACTACCAGGACGTGTGCTTTCGATAGCTTGACGCCCGAAATGAGAAAGGTGTATGCAATTGTAAGAGAGGCTCAGGAAAAATCGCTAGAAGGCATCACTCGAGAATCCAGATATAGCTCTGTTGACAGAACCGCAAGATCGATCATTTCCAAGGCAGGGTACGGTGAATTCTTTACACATAGGTTGGGACACGGACTTGGAATTGCTGTACACGAAGAACCGTACCTGACTTCTGCAAACAAGAAGACCGTTCAGAACAGGACGGTTTTCACAATCGAGCCTGGAATATACCTGAAGGGAAAGGGAGGAGTTAGAATAGAAGATACTGTTATGTTTGATGGAAAAGTCGCAAGACCGTTCAACAGGCTCACAAAGGAATTGATAATAATTTAGAGAGCTAACGGAGATTATCGGACAACAGCTTTGATATTGAAGTACTGGAGGTAATGGTGCATAAATTACACTGACTATAGTCTTTCTGAACTGATGACGAGCCTCATTCAACGTGACAAGAAAGAGAAGAGAGCCAAGTCCATTAGTATTTACTGATTTGCTCAGCCTAAACGACTTGGCCAGTTTCAATCCCGATAGGTAAGAGATCTGCTAAGCGCAATGAATTTAATTTTCATTCAATATCCTGACTGAAGGAAACCTATAAGAGGTCGGGTGGAATTTTTAAAATCGACTATGCCTACTTCAAGGGTTTACCTTCTTGGAGGGGAAGACATCCTGAAGAGGACTATGAAGGATACCGACAAACAGGCAATATCGGAAGCTGGTGAGAATCCTGTAGTGCTGGTTTTCCCATGGACCTCCGAATCAGAAAAGAAAAAATACAGAAAAGTAGAAGTTGATTACTTCAAAGATTTAGGAGCCAGGAAGGTGATTTTTGGTGAACTGACAGACTCCTTACAAAGACTCAGAGAGAAAATCAACACATCTAATATGGTATACCTTCCCGGCGGAGATACCGATCTCTTATTCAATCGGCTTAGAAATTCTGGCGTGTCTCTATTGCTGAAGAAGTACATGGGGGTCTTGGTAGGGAACAGTGCTGGCTCTCTCGTCCTATGCAAAAGGTACGTGATAATCAAAGGTCAGGACGCCAGTCCAGTCACAAAGGTGTTCGAGGGAATAGGTGTTGTAGATTTTGCAGTGGCTGTGCATTATAAAAGCGGAAACAGCGGAGACTCTGGCGAAGAACCAGACAAAAGTCTCCGGGCTTTGTCAAGAAAATTCAAAACAATCATTTATGCGATTCCGGAAAATGGAGCTCTTATTTTTGATAAGGAAACGTTAAGATTTGTTGGAGAAATTTTCTCGTTCAAAAATGGAAAAAAGAGAAAGTGCCAAAATCACCTAAACTCACAGTGGATCTGATACTGTAGGCGTACCATTGTGCGATATGAGACTTTCTAATAGCATCAACACAAGCTAAGATAGCCTCCTAATGCATCAATAAGGTAATCCTGGAACTTTGTAAGCGTAATTGACAACCAACCTTAGCAACAAGAATAATAATTTGTGTATTATTCTATAGTCATGGAAGAGCAGTGTGACGTGGCAGGTTGCTCGAACCCAAAAGCTAGAACAATAGGGAGAAAGTCCGTAGAAAAGATCTTCACTTTAAACACCAAGGGAACTAAGGCCCACCTGTGTAAAGAGCACTACAAACAGTACAAGAAGGCAACTAAGAAGGACAGGGAGTTAGACAGACTCAACTGGGTGTGATTTTGGCACGAGGAGAAACAGTATGAGAGATTTATACGAGTTCAGGGAGAAGGGAAATCTGACTTTTGCAATGATCATCATAGAGCTCTTGAAGGGCAAGGGAAAACTGAGGGAAATTTCCAAGGACTTGAAGATGACTCCACAGGGCGTTTCTGTGTACCTGAAGAACCTCCAGAAACTAAGATACATAGATTCTAACAACGTACCTACTCAGAAAGGAGTGGGATTCCTCCAGCAAATTCTTGCTACGCTATCATTGTTCGTCGAAGACGCATATGAGGATACTGGTATTATTTCATCGTGTGAGGCTATTGCAGGAGAGAAGCTAAGGAAAGGAGACAGAGTGAATCTATTGATGAGAAGAGGCTTGCTCTTTGCGTACAAGAAAACGAAGTCCGGTTCGATCGGAACCGTCGACTTCAACGTCGACGAGGGCGAGCCTGTGAGAATATCAAGTATTGAAGGCATAATAGATCATAAGGTTGGAAATTTCTTCGTGCTCCCTATCGATTTTAAGGACTCAACAGATTCCAAAATGGAAAGACTAAACAGATTGATTAAGGAAAGGGAGATTGAATTCGTCGGAGCTTATGGAATACTCTCGACTGAAGTGTGCAAGCGTGCCGGCATCAAAGCAAGCGTGTTTGCTCCCGTGGAAGGGTGCATAGAGGCAGGAGCCAAGGGGTTAAACAGTCTATTGATTTATTCGCCGGAAATGGCCCGCTTCTTCTTCCAGAAAATTTCAGCAAACATACATAAGTACAAAATCAATCCCAAATTTGTAGAGATATGACGGAGTTCGAAGCAGAAAGAAAGGAAGTCAGCATTTCTGAGTTCTTCGACAAGAACAAACAGATGCTTGGATTTGATTCCCCTCAGAAAGCCCTGTTCATGACAGTAAAGGAAGCTGTAGATAACTCGCTCGATGCCTGTGCCGATGCAGGAATCCTACCAGAAATTACCGTAAAGATAGAAGAAGTTGGCAAGGAAAGATTTAGGGTGGAGATCACCGATAATGGCCCTGGAATAGTAAGATCTGAAGTAGCAAACTCGTTTGGAAAGATGCTTTATGGTTCGAGATTCTTCAAAGAAAGGCAAACGAGAGGGCAACAGGGTTTGGGAATCTCAGCTGCCATACTATACGCTCAGAAGACAACGGGTTTCCCTACAGAGATCGTTACAAAGGTTGACGGAGATCTGACAGCATTTCACTTTGTGCTGGACATTGACATTAAGAAGAATTCACCCCATGTGATCTCAACGACCCCGGAGATATGGGACGTGAAGAGTGGCCTCAAGATAATTCTGGTACTACGGGGAAAGTATGTAAGCGGAAAACAGTCCGTTGAGGAGTACATAAGGGAAAGCGCCGTTGCAAATCCTCATTCTACTTTCCACCTGGTGCTGCCCGACAAGAGTATTGACATAGGCAGAAGCGTGAGTGAACCTCCCCAAATTCCGATTGCTGTAAAACCGCATCCTCATGGGGTGGAACTCGGGGAACTAATATCGATATTAAGGGAATATGAAGATGAAACAATTGAGGAAGTGCTGGAAGACAAATTCTCGCGCGTCACCAAACAGACTGCAAAATCTCTTGTTGAGAAGAGCAAGCTCAAGGGCAAGAAGATTGCAAAATTGACGAGAGATGATTTCGAAGAGCTCCTCAAGACAATAAGAGAGACGGAATTCATGGAACCGAAGAAGGATTGCCTCTCTCCCATTGGAGATGAGCCTCTCTTTAAGAGTGCAATGAACTCCTTCAAGGAATATCATCCTGCATATTTCTCCCAGGCAGTGGTGCGCGGACCTTTCGTCTTTTCGGGACATCCATTCCTCGTTGAAGCAATTGCAATTTACGGAGGAGATCTGCCAAAGGAGGAACCCATAAAGATACTGAGATTCGCAAACAGAGTTCCTCTACTTTACCAGTCTGGAAGCTGTGCTATTACTCGAGCTATATCGTCACTGAACTGGAATCAATATGGGTTCTCACAACCAGTTAAGGACCAAGTACCAGTGGGACCTCTTATCATTGCAGTCCATGTTGCGAGCACCAAAATTCCGTTTACTTCAGAAGCGAAGGAAGCGATCGCAACGGTACCAGAAATTATGGAAGCCTTGGACATACTGCTGAAAGGCGTTGCTAGACAGATAAAGACAATGAGGAAGAAGGAAGCCCACAAGGGGCAGGTCGAAGAAAAATTCGCTCTGATAGAACAGATACTTCCCCAAATAGCTGCGAAGAGCTCAAAAATACTAGGACTTGAGCCTCCAGACATCACACCCATTATTTCCAAGGTCATGGGCGTCGTAGCTTTTAGGGAGGTGGAAGGAGAGCTTTATGCAGAAAACTATACGGAGAAGCAGCAGAGTTTCAAGGTAGTCTTGAAAGGGGAGGGAACCTTTACAGAGAGCGTCAAGAATCTCAAACCCTTCCAGAAGGTGAAACTAAATTTTTCCAAGGAGGTTGTTAGTTCCACTGAAATTTACGTAGACCTACCTGAACCAATCCTCCTTGGAGCGTATACCCTACCGAAGGTGTTCAGTGATGAATGAAAAATTAGAGGCGATTGCAAGAGAGATTTACCTGGAGATGAAACAGGGGAAGATACCGAAAGTCGAATTGAAATCTAGAAACAAGGAGAACATTCTATTCGACCCGAAGACCTCTGTCTGGAAGTATGGGAACAATACCGTGAAGCGCTATGCATCCAAAGCCAGTTCCGCAAAGGGCATTCTGAAGATGCTTTACATCATAGATTTCGTAGATGAGATGGGACTCGACCTCAAGACATCCACTCTGAGAGAGATGTACTACATATCAGAGGGATGGAACCTAGGGAAATTCGAAAGCCAAGATGAATCGAATCTCATGGTCGAAGACCTAGAGGTAATGACTAATTATCTGAGGGAAGAGATGAGACTCCGACCCGAGGAGAGCGGCGCTTCTGTAATCGGGAATCTTACCATCTCTGAACTCAACAGGAAGGGAGAGAAGAAGAAATTGAACTGCAGGGATGATGTTGGAGACGCAGGCTATACTATCCCATACAATGTCGAAAAGGAGAAGGTCGAACTCATTTCAAGTGATGTGGATTTTGTCCTTGCCATAGAGACAGGAGGTATGTTCGACAGACTAGTTGAAAATAGATTCGACGAAGACATGAGATCACTCCTGGTTCATATGAAGGGACAGCCTTCGCGGTCTACCCGTAGACTGCTGAACAGACTGAACAAGGAGATGGGTCTGCCTATAGTCGTCTTTACTGATGGAGACCCGTGGAGTTTCAGGATATTTGCTTCGGTGGCCTACGGAGCCATAAAGACGGCTCACATCTCTGATACGCTTGCCACTCCGACGTCTGAATTCATCGGCATAACTGCAAGCGATATACTGAGATACGAACTGCCGACGGATAAACTCACCGAAAAGGACGTTGAAGCACTTCATGCTGAGCTCGAAGATCCGAGATTCAACATTCCGTTCTGGAAGGGAGAGATCGAGACAATGCTCAAGCTTGGAAAGAAAGCCGAACAGCAAGCTCTCGCAAAGTATGGATTGAATTTCGTTACCGATAGATACCTGCCGGAGAAGCTCAAAGAAAACGGAATTATATGAACGGAAAAGTCAGCATCCTCGTATTTGCTTCTCTGGCAAGTTTCCTTGCTCTAGGCGACAGGTACGTCATTTCGACCCTTTACAATCAGTTGATGGCAAATTATTTCCTGACTTCCACAGTGGTCTTTTCTGTTCTCTTTTCTTCATTCTATATCGGTTACACGATCTTCCAGATACCCGGAGGAAGGATCGCCCAGAAGTACGGTCCATCGAAAATAATAGGCATCTCTCTCATTAGTTGGTCCCTGCTGTTCTTCCTGCTACCCCTTACCAGATCGTTCATCGCTGCAGTTGTTCTGGCCTTTGTAATGGGACTTTGCCAAGGCCCAGTGTTTCCATCTGTCATATTTTTCCTGAGACTCTTTTACAAGGATAGCCAGTATGCGAGGGCATCCGGAATCGTGAGTGCCATCGGCGATCTGTCTCCTGCCATCATTCCGTTCGCGACCCTTGGACTTTATTACGGCCGACTAGACCTTGCATTGCCGTTCGCTTTCTTTGGAGCCGTTGGACTTGCTTCTGGAATCGCACTTCTGATGATGAAGATAAAATACACAGGTTTCTACGAGAAAGTCAACTGGGCTTCCCTTCTTGGTAAGAGGTACCTGATGTTCGGCCTCTCCTTCCTGATCTACGATTATTACTTTTATGTGATATTCACCTGGTACCCATACTTTCTTAAGGAGAGGTTTGCAATACAGACTAACAACCTGATTTATGGCCCCCTTCCTTGGATATTTATGGCTGCTGGTTCGATCCTGTTCGGCCTGTTCATGGACAGGATAAACAAGGACGAGCTCATATCGGAGGTCTCGTATGTCATAGTTGCGGCAACACTGGTAGGCATGGCCCTTTCCAGTAGTGCAGAAGTGTTCCTGATTTTTGTGATATTTTCCCTATTCTTCTTGAACCCGATACTCCTGTCCTCCTGGCGCCTGTCTACCAGACTGGGAGGGGAAAAGAGTTCCTCCTTTGTAGGAGGATGGATGAACTTTTGGGGAAACATGGGAGGGATTGCCGCTCCGTTTGTCTTCGCCTTCCTTAATGATCGCCTTGGCCTCTCAAAATCGTTCCTTCTCTCTGCAACTGTGCCCATTTTCGGCCTAATCACTTGGTTGTTTATTTCTAGGTGGGACATCCGTGAGAAATGACGCCATAAGCCTCATATCTAGAAAACTCGGAATATCCAAAGAAGAATTCCATCAGAATTATGAAACAATTGGCAGGGCAATGATCATAAGGGAAGAGGACGAATTCGACAAGGACGAGACACACTTCTGGCGTCTTATTCTCTCTTCGTTCAGGTTATGGGCCGTTTACAAATATACAGGTATATATGGCACTAGAAGGGTTCCTTCAGTCAAGATGGTCTCTGGGATCCATACTCTAGTAACACAGAGGGAGGACGGAATACTTTACATTATGGATCCACAAAAGATAATGTTCTCGAAGGGGAACAAGAACGAGAGGCATCGACTAGCAGGGGAAGTAAGCAGTGGAGAAACGGTACTGGATATGTTTGGTGGAATAGGATACTTTTCGATACCATTATCGTTCAAGGTCAAGAAAATATACTCCTGCGACATAAACCCAGATTCCTTCCACTACCTGGTCTTGAATAAGAGGCTGAATGGAGCAACAAACCTCATTCCAATCTTGGGAGATTCCGCAAAACTTCCAATGAAAAACTTTGCAGATAGAGTCATCATGGGGCACTTCGATTCTCACCGTTATCTGAGTGAGGCAATGAGATATTTGAAAAGGGAAGGAAAAATCCATCTGCATCAGCTAGTTAAGAGAGACCAATACGCGACTGTTTTATTGAAGTATAGGAAACACAAGTTTGTGAATAGTGCAATGATCAGGAAGGTCAAGAGTTACTCTCCGTCTCACGACCACGTCGCGTTAGATCTGGAAGTGATAAAGAACTAATATCCGTAAGCATTACAAAATATGGCCGGTGTTTCCAAGATCATTAGGGATCAGGAGAGTTTCAGGCGCAATGTTCTTGCACTTCAGCCATCCGAAAATACGATACCCAGGGAGGCTCTCAAGGCACTTTCTTCAGATTTCGAACAGAGGTATTCTCTTGTAATTGACTCCAGCTACAGGAATCAAAACATCCACAATGCCTATGCAGGAACCAGATACTCAGAAGCTCTTGTTGAAGAAGTGGAGAGAATGGCGAAGAAAGCATTCAAATCAGATTTCGCCGACATTAGGCCAATAGCAGGTCACCTTGCGGCTATGCAGGTGCTTGGAAGTCTTCTCAGGAGGGGGGATAAGTTCCTCTATATCCCTCTTTCAAAAGGTGGTTACGATGGTTACACTCCGCCGTTCCTTCCGAGTCTTATGGGATTGGAAGGAAAAGAAATTCCAATGAAAGGATGGAAGATTGACTATGAAAAGCTATCGAGAGTCAAAGGCAGTTACAGGGCTGTCATACTCGGTGCCAGCCTTTTCCTCCATTCGTACGACATGAAAATAATTAAGGAACTATTCCCAGACTCTTTGATTTTGTATGATGCCTCTCATGTGTTGGGTCTGCTTGCGACTGGAACATTCCAAGAGAATTTCAATGAAGCCGACGTTGTCTACGGGAGTACTCACAAGAATTTCCCCGGACCTCAGGGTGGATTGATTGTTGGAAGGAAAAGAGTGGAACAGGAAGTGAAGAGCAACCCAATCTGGAACTATTATGACAATTTCCATCTTTCTAGGATAGCGGCCCTTGGGATTTCATTCGAGCATCTCGCGAAGAGCGACTATGGTAAAAAGTGCCTCGAGAACAGAAAGAGCCTGGTCAAGTCCCTGATTGATAGAAAGGTTAAGCTCGCGAACAGACCCGAGGTATCAGAGAGTGCAATGTTTCTGCTGGGGTACAAGAACATGCCAACGATTTCGAGAAGACTTGAGGCCTCCAACATACTTGTGGACAGTGTAGGAAGAGTTGGCGTAAACGAAATAACAATGAGGGGTCTGTTGCCGAAGCACATGGACTTAGTGGGAGAGGCTCTAGATGCCGGCCTTAAGGCCAATGCGTCTGCGGCAAAGCAAGCTGTCAAGGAGCTGCTCAGCATAATGACATGGCCTTGAAAAGGAGGGCCGAATCAGAGCATGCACTCCGACCAATCTGAAACTGGAGAACGCTTAACCACCGGCAGGGATTTTGATTAAAATGAAGAAATATGACATCATCATAATAGGGGCTGGAATCACTGGCCTGGCCAGCGCATACCACATAAAGAAAATGGATGAAAATCTTAAGATTGCTGTGCTAGAAAAGAAACTTGCGTTCTGCCAGGGGAATACTTCTAAGAGTGCTGCTGCTTTCAGAAATCTCTTTTCATCCGACGTCAATAGGAAGATCACACAATCCACCATAGAATTCTATAAACACGTTCAGATGGACGAAGGCATAGACCTGGGAATGCACTTCAACGGTTACCTTTTCCTGGGAAACAAAGACTTCATTTACAACCCAACTTTCAATAATTTCGTAGAAGAGGGAATAGCTAGATATGTGAGTGAAACTGAATTAAAGAATATCGGGATTAGAACACAGCTGACTGCCGAAGAAAAGAAGATCATGAGCCTTCCAGACATTGAAGGAGGGTTGCTGGGATTGAATTGTGGAATTCTTGCGCCAGAAAAAATATGCGAATTCTACGGAAAAGAACTGAGACGGATGGGAGTCGAATTCTTTTTTGGAACTGAGGTCAGACCACCAAGCTTGCAACCAGAGGAGCCCCTCAACTATCCTGGCGAACCATTTGTCTGGCAGAAATCCTCGCTGAAGGCCATCATTACGAACAGGGGGGAGTTTGAGGCCACGGATTTCATTTTTTGCACTGATATTTGGACGGATTTACTTCTAGATGGCACTGGAATCGATGGCCACACCAGAGGAAAGAAGAGACAGGTCTTTCAGATCTCCGGACCTGAGGTGGAGAAGCTACTGAGGAAGGGGCTCACAGGTGGTGAGAACTTAATGCCGCTGACTGTACTTCCGGCATATGAAATTGTACTGCGACCTGATCCGGAGGGTCGTTCATTGTGGATCACTATTGCAGACGAATACAATAGGAATTTTTCGATTTCTGAGGAACCCGAAGCGGAGCCAGATTTCTACGAAAAGAACCTCTTTCCTCTCATAACGTCATATCTTCCTCAACTTAAGGGTTCTAAAATAACCTCTATGTGGGCTGGATATTACGCCTACAACACGATAGATAAAACTCACTATGTCTTCAGGGAAAAGAATATTATTGTCGCTACTGGGTCCAGTGGCAGTGGAATCATGAAAGCAGATGCAATAGGAAGGATCGTTGCGTCTCTTCGGTCCGGAAAAGACAGAACGGAACTCTTCAACAATTCTTCTATAAACACTTCCGATCTCAGCGTTCACAAGCGTAAGGTCAAAGAAGAGGAGATAGTGATCTAGTTAAGAAACATTAAAAATGATTTTTTGGCTTAATCTCTTGGATAAAATTAGAGGTCTGGATTTAAAAACATTTTTACATTCAAAATCACTTTCTGAATATGTCGATGAATGCACCGGCCAAGAGACAATTTTCTGCAATTGCCAACGAAATGAAACCTTCGGCAATAAGATTGCTCCTTAAAGTTGCGAATCAACCAGACATCATATCCTTCGGGGGAGGATTGCCCAATCCAGAATCATTCCCACTGGACGACATCCGGAGGATATTTGACGAGCAGCTAGCAAAGAATGGAAAGAAGATGTTGCAGTACGGTGCAACGGAAGGTCTAGATTCTTTGAACGTTGCGCTCTCAAAGAGACTGAAAGAAAAGGAAGGAATCAGGACAGAACCATCAGACATCATTCAGACCGCCGGTTCTCAGGAAGCTCTCTATATGCTTGGAAAGATTTTTGCAAATCCTGGAGAATACGTGATAACAGAGGCCCCAACCTACGTCGGAACCATATCTGCGCTTAAGGCAAACGGCATAAAGATGCTAGGCATAGAAATGGACCATTACGGGATGAAGATGGATGTCCTCAGGGAAACACTCAAGAGATATCCAAATCCCAAGTTCATATACGTAATACCAAATTACCAGAACCCGAGTGGGATCACCATGAGCCTAGAGAGGAGGAAGGAACTCATTGAAATTGCAAATGAACGGGGGATTACTATACTGGAGGATGATCCTTATGGAGCCCTAAGATTCGCGGGCGCCCATGTTCCTTCCCTAAAGTCAATGGATAGCGATGTAGTCTATCTTGGTACATTCTCAAAAGTTCTCTCCCCTGGCATCAGACTAGGTTATGTTGTGGCCCCACACGATGTGATAGAGAAATTGAACATTGCAAAGCAGGCTGTTGACTTGGCAACCAGTTCTGTATCGGAGTACATCGCTGAAGCTTATGTTTCTGGAGGCTTCATGGATAAACAGATACCCAAGATCATCGACCTCTACAGACAGAAAAGGGATTTAATGATAGATTCCTTTGAAAACTACTTCCCAGAAGACGTGGAGTTCACGAGACCTAACGGCGGGATGTTTATATGGGTGACAAGAAGGGGTGCAGACACAGACAAAATGTTCGAGGAGGCCGTGAGGCAAAAAGTTTTGTATGTGGTAGGGTCTGCGTTCTACCCTGACGGAGATAACCACGAATCCATGAGACTCAACTTCACATTCAGTTCCAACGAGAACATAGTGGAAGGGGTAAAGAGATTAGGAAGACTGTTCGAAGTAACTTCGAAATAATTCCACCGTTGTGGAATTTAGGCTAAGCTCTGACAGTGCTTTTGCGAGAGACTATCCGTAGAGCTATGACTCAATGTATTCTCTCAGACTTGAAGCCGCTATTTCGGACACTGTCATATTGGAAAACGGGCCCTCCACTGTGTCTGTCGCTGAAATGCTGTCGACAAATCCTGCATATCTTGATGTCCCGGACACGAAAAGTCCATGGACACAATACACGTTTACAGCTTTAGCCCCGTTCTGCTTCAGCACCTTGGAGGACTCTAGAATCGTTCCACCGGTGGAAATCATGTCATCAGTAAGTGCTATCGTCTTGCCCTCTACGCTCATCCCAGGAGGTATTGTTATCTCCACCTTGAAGTCGGAGACTCTCTTCTTGGTCAGATACATCGAATCCAAGCCCGCTACTTTTGAGATGTTCTCCCCTTCCTCTCTGAATCCGTCGTCTGGAGACACCACTAAATCGTTTCCGTCTTCCTTCACCTTCTTTCCAAGGACCGGTTCGGCCCTTATTTCTTCCCCCTTCTCCCCCAAGAATCCCATCCCTTCAGGAGAGTGCATGTTGACAACGAATATTCTTTCAAATTTCTGCACGAACAGATCCGATAAAACCTTTGCACTCACTGCCTCATACTGCTGGAACATTGCGTCCTGTCTGGCATAACCAAAATATGGGACCAAAAGAATGGTTCTCTTTGCACCAGCATTTAGAGCTGCGTCTGCAGTCAGAAGTATGTCGATTATCCCAGAATCAGGGTAGGTGCTTCCGACCACTATGGCTTCATCTAGCTGTTCCTCGATCCTGACATAGAGCTCCCCGTCCGCAAACCTCCTCCTGTTGACCCTGGCCAGGGGAACTCCTAGAATATTAGATATCTTAGAAGAGAGCCCCTCTGAATTGCTTGTGGAAACAATCTTCACTATACTAAATTTCCTCGTACTAAAAAAGTTGTTCGTTGTTGAGTGCCAATAGTTCTTCTATATCGAAACCGCACTTCTTTTCCAGGAAAGAATATAGCCTCGTCAGCCTAGGAATTTCTGATATGAGCCCCTTATTCCGGTAATCTTCTGCAGTCTCCTCTATCCTAACGACTTCGTCCCCCTTCAACAGGTTGTCGGAATTGCACACTATCTTTTCCTCTATCGATCTGGGAATGTAATCCTGGTCTGGAAGTTTCAGTTTTTTAGCAGTGCTCTTCAGCAATCCCGCTCCGACATGGGTACTGCAAAATCTTGCGATTATCTCATCCATCCCTTCTCTTTTCAGGATCTTATATCCTTCCACGCCGTGGAAGATACTGTGGGTGACCGTTCTTCCTATATCGTGTAGAAGGGCTCCGGCTTCAATCAGTCTTTCATCAGAGTTGCATCCGTGTCCAATATTCAGCGCAACCTTGCTGACCATGATAGAGTGTCTCTTCAGTCTCTCGTCTGCCCCGTATTTATCTAGGAGGCCAAGACATTCTTCCCTTCCAGGTATCCTCAAAACCTTTTTCCCCCTTTCCTCAGGAATTATCTTCAGTTCGCCCCTCAGCTCCCTCCCCCTTCCGAGTCTATCAAGGAATATAGACAGGGCTGAGACTTCCGAATGAGGTTGATTCTTGACAGCTACGTTAAAATCTGCAAGCTCATAAATGAAGCGTGGTACTTTCTCTGAACCTACTATTACCATTATGTCGTCGAACTTTCTGATCTCACCTATCCTATCTTCTAGCGGTATTCCGTACATTGTAAGATGGACTTTTGCACCCTTGAATTTCTTTATTTGTTCCATGTAGTTTCCAAATTCTATCTCAAAATTTCCTCCAAACTTCTTCGTAACATTGTTGATAGTTCTTCTCAGTTTCTCATCAATCCTGTCGACAACTATCTTGTCTGCCCCGAAAGCCCTCGATACCAGTGCGACGTGAGTCGTTATTCTCTTGTCCCTCTCTGGTCTGTGCCCTATCCTCAGGACCGTGATCAAGCTACTTTCTCCACCTTCATTCCCTTGATAGTGAGATGCTTGCTTCTCTTGATGATTGCTCTAACGTAGGTCGGTGATTGTTTTAGCTTCTCTTGAATCTCCGCTATGTACTGAATGCCGTCGTCGATCATCTTGGTTATCTTGTTGCAGTATGCCTCCACTTCGCTATCCTCCAATGAGGCGACGTAGATTATGTCTCCTGCCTCCTCCGTAGGCAAGAGAATGTTAATTTGAATGCTTGTATAGTAATTGTGAAAAACCTTCTTTGGTCCATTTGGAGTATTGGACCATTGAGATTCTACGAATTTTATTTTTTCCATGTACTTCAGGTTTTCTACAGCCTTGGCTCCCAGTTTCTGTTTCACTTCATCCTCTGTCATCCAATTCTGATTCAGTAATTTCAGGAGTTCACTCTTTGTCTTGTCGTTGGAAATAGTAAAAATAGTTACCAAATCTCCTACATCATTAACAACCTTGATTTTATTCATAGACTTCCCCCTTATATCCTCGTCACTTAAATACCTTCATTAATCGTGTGACTTGTTCCACCGTGTACCGTCAGTATTTCAATCCCGATTTACCGCTAAAAATTGCGCAATTGAAAATGGGACTCCGACCCAGAGTATCCCAGCTATCAGCAGCAGAAGGGGGGTGACTCCGTAATATGCAGGATTTATGCTCTGTGATGAGCCGAAGCCACCTAGTCCGCCCCCCAAAGCGTGGGTCAGGTACAGCTCAAACAGGGATGCGTATCCGGCTGGGTTTGCGTAGTTGAACAAAACTTGGAACGTTATGTAACCTGATGTTCCCGAGCTTATTGAAAACGCAGCAACAATTACGTCGAAGATTACTGTCCAGAATAGTCCGAAGATAAAGAATACCGCAATAAGAGCTCCCAGAAGGGCTCCGGGGGATTTCAATATGTGTGAAAAAATGTATGATATGGCCAGGAAGGATACTCCTATGATAGAATAGGCCCACCACATATCTAAAATAAACGATAATGGCATGAAAATGTGAAAGTATCTATAGGAAATAAGGTCGCTAATGACAATAGCCACCAAGATAGAGGAGGAGACTACTACTGAATTTGCGAGAAATCTGGACCGTATGGCTCCGCCCTTGTTAATTGGCCTTTTTATGACAGTCTCCAAAATTCCAGACACTCTGTCTTTCCCGTAAGTGAAGTATGCCATGAAAACTGAAAGCAGAGGAATGAAGATTACAAGCAGGGAATTCTCAATGGAAAAGAAGGATGATTCGATAGAAGTCACCGTGAAAGGTTTATAGAGGGACAACGGACCGATAGGAGCCTTGAAAAAGACCAGTGAGGAAACACCACTTTTGATGTAAAGTCCATATGTTTTGTTGATCGCTTTGGCACCGAGAGAAGGAAACGCACTAACGTGAGTGAAATAGGAGTACTGATGCTCCCATAGGTAAGTGGTACTCAATACCCCTGAGGTAACCGATGCGAGGTTCACGTCGATAGGGGGTGCAGTGTGATTGCCGGTCGCCCCAACATAAAACAGAAGAAATCCGAGGTTTGAGGAGTTTCCCGGGGAAGAGATGCCGGTTACCACATCAAGGCCAGAATAGCTTTCCCCCCTTGTATTGATGACCATAGAATTGGTGGAATTTGTCCTCAGGCGGAATGAAGAGCTATAGCTGTAGTTCAGGTGGAGATAGACCGACGAGGCACCAGAGGGATAGATGACGTGAAATTCCAGTACGCCTGGAGAAGTTTCAGTTCCTGTATAACTGGTACCGTTCAAAGAAACATTTGCCTTGACGCTACTGGCAGGATTTCCATTCTGGTCATAAAAGTAAGAGACAACAGAGATCGTATTTCCTGTTATATAATATCCTGATACCTCGCTTACGGTGTTGCCTGAGCCAGTGTGGGAAGTGGACAACACACCCCCCTCATAGGATATCAGTGCCGTGAGACCTATGATGGCCAAGATAAGCACTATAGAAAATCTGTTTGTAAGAGACCTTCTTATTTCGTATACTACAGGCCTCATCGATCCTCACCGGGAGGAAAAGGGAAGAAATTTTCTCCGCTTAACTCTGAACTATAGAATGGTTTCATGTTCCCGTCCAACCATGAGTGCTTTTGTCATGTTGATCTGACCCGCTCCTTACCTATTTCCCTCTTTGCCTTCTCCTATTCCTGACAACTAGAGCAAGACCAGCTACAATGGCTATTATAATTATAGTTATGACCAGTATCCCTACTCCTCTGTAAGGACTGTACTGTTTGGGTTGAACTTTCAGATTTGTTTGACTGGAGTAGTTTTTGTAGATGATTGAATGGGAGACTATTGTTGAGTTGATAGTTGCCCCATAATAGTTCTGGTAACTTACCTGAATGGAAATAGTAGACGTTCCGTTATGTACTCCTTGTGGAAGGTTGAAGGTAAGACTGAAAGGAGTGGGCGTGTTAGAGTCGATGTCTCCCAGATAAATTGTCCCGTTCGAGATGGCATTCTGTTGTTGGAAAATGGCTACCAGGGTAAGATAGTATGCAGAACCAGCTCCCTCGTTTAGCAGCGTTCCATTAATTGTGATAGTATTTCCAGAATTATTTTCTGAAAATGCCTGAAGGACAAGCGCCACTTTTGCTATTGCAAGGAAGCCCACGCTAAAGGTTCGTGAGATCACATTCCCCGAGCTGTTGTAATAATCAACTGTAGCCGTCATCGAGTACGATCCCTGCGAGGTTGAAGGAGAGCCACTGATGGTAATTGGAATGGTCATACTCTCTCCCGAGAGAAGGGTGACCTTGGGATAGTAGAAAGTCGAGTTACCTGCGATGGTGAAACCTAGAGGAGCAGATACGCTGATCACTGGAGAGCTTATAGTTGAGTTACCTATGTTTGTGACTTCGAGGATTGCAGATGAGTTTAGTCCCAGAACAACATACTGAGAGACAAATTTGAGTTGCAAAGATACATTCTCTTGATTAGTTGTTTGTTGGGTATAGAATCCCAAATTCTTATTCTCTGATGATTGCCCCCCAGATGGAGTGAAGAAGGTTAGTGAGATGGATATCGTTGTCGCTCCAGACACCGTGCTGGAGACATACATAGGTTCGATCCATCCATAACTCTGTCCCACAGATAATGAACCAATTTTGGGAGGTTGCTTTAGGAAACTCAGTTGCGACTGTGACGACAATGCGGTTACAATATTTGACAGGTTAACATCGCCGTCGTTCTGAAGGGAAAAGGCAACATAGTTGATTTTTGACGGATCCAGGGAATTAGTCGATGTAGATACTGAAACAGAGGCTACTGTCTGATGAACATAAAATCCCAGTTGCTCCTGAATAGACGTTTCCACACCGTAAGGATTGTACAGGGTAATTGTAAAATCTATTGTCAATACTCCTAAGGAGGTGCTAGAAACGTATACTGGATCCGTAAAATCATAACTTTTCCCAGGACCCAGACTGTTTACAACAGGAAAAGATTGCAGAAAATCTAGCTGGGACTGGGCTGTTGGGACAGTTGAAATTTCAGTTATTCTACCTGTTCCAGAATTCGATAAAGAGAATGTTACGTTATTTATCTCCCCCGCCATCAAAGTGTCACCAGACGAAGATATTGAGACCAAAGTGCTACCGAGATAAGATACTGGTGCAGATACGTTTTCGTGATAGGTAACATTGTAGTATCCAGTAGTGCTTATCCAATAGTCGATCCGCAGAGTGAGTGAGTAATTGCCTGGAGGTGTATTATTCCTAGCATAGATTGGGTAAGAAAGTTCAAGGAAGGTGTTTGTCTGAACGTTGGTCTTATACACTTCTTCTGTAGTTGTGTTATTAAGTCCGCTGAACGGATACGTCAGATTAATCATAAACTGGGCAAGACTAATGGCTGGGCCATCGTTCTCTACCCCAAGATACAACTGGGATGGATTTAGATTTGCGCTAGATGACCATGTCGAGTTTATGACCCTGAACGGGTACGCATATTGGTTTGTTGACTGGGATGTTGTCTGCCCACTCGCTACTGTTTGCAAAGAAACTGTCAATACCATCAGAGTTAGAATTGATACTACCGCAATTTTTCCTATTTTACCTAAAAAATCAGAACTTTTTCTTTCACTTTTCATTGATTTTCACCATCTTAGTTTGACGCCATCGCACATCTTAGGAAACCTTTCCTTCTACAAAGAGAATTATACTGTTGGTCGTACTTTGCAACGAGAATGAAGGCGATGCCAACAGCGCCCTACTACAGAATCCTAGGGATTGAAGGCTCCGAATGCATAAATCGAACATTTTCACGCCACTTCACTTATCGTGTTAAAGAAGTACTCCTCCAGAGATTCTCCTGACGGTTCGAAACTCCTCACCCGATATCCACTCTTGACGAGATCGCTGAGTATATTGGGATAACTATTCTTGTCCACTCTTAGAGAAGTAAGCACTACTTCACCGCTAGACTGTTTCACGTCCCCGTATTTGGAAAGCGCCTTCTGGACTCCGTCGTCTAAATTGTCAATTTCAATTGAAATCTTTTCTCGTCCTAATTCGTTGAGCTGCCCCCGGTCCAGAATCTTTAGAAGCTTTCCGTGATGTATTATACCGATTCTGTCAGATAATGCCTCTATTTCGGTTAGTATGTGTGATGATAGAAGTATCGCTTTCCCCTTCTTTTTCTGGTCCAAGATCAAGTTCCTTACGAATTGAACTCCTTCAGGATCCAATCCATTGAGGGTTTCGTCAAACATCAGATTGTTCGGGTCCCCCAATAGAGATTCTGCGAGCGAGAATCTCTTCTTCATCCCCTGCGAGTACCCCCTAAGTTTTTTGTTTCTGTGCTCCCATAGTCCAACCTCCTTAAGGAGCTGACTGATGTGCTCTTCTTCCTGGGCTCCCTTCAAACCATAGTATCCTGCAAAATATTTCATAAGTGGGATTGGTTTGACATTCATTTCAAAATTTGGAAGTTCGGGGACCCATCCCATTTCCCTGGAGGCTTCGACTTTTTCTTTTGTTATACTCTTGCCATCTATCCTGACATCTCCTCTGGATGGCAAGGTCACCCCAGCCGAAATTCTGATGGTTGTAGACTTACCTGCTCCATTAAGGCCCACAAACCCGAAAATTTCGCCGTCCTTAACCTCGAAAGAAAGCGAGTCAACCACCGCCCCTTCCTTCGCAGAGTATATTTTCGTTAGGTTGTCAATGGTTATCATTATAGGTCGCCTTTGCTCTTTTTGTATCTCCCTTATAAAAACAGACTATTAAACTCCTTTTAGCTAACCGAACATTTAAAAGAGTAAGTCTTCCCAAGAACTTTCTTATAAATCAAGAACATATTGAATCATGGACTTTGTCTCAAAGTACAAAGCACAGGTAGATGCAGCTCTCGATGATTTCTTTGTAAAGAAGATTACTGGAAAGTCTGGGATTGAGAAAGAGGCCATATCAAAGCTTAGGGAATTCACCATGAGAGGTGGAAAAAGGATAAGGCCACTCTTCATGATACTTGGATATTGGCTAAATTCGGACAGCGATGATGAGATTGTAAAGGCATCCATTTCCTTGGAGCTCATGCAATCCTACCTCCTGATCCACGACGATATAATAGATCAGAGCGAAGTTAGGAGGGGTGGGCCGACCTTCCACAGGATGTTTGGGTACGAAGAAAGAATAAACGAGGGAGTATCTATTGTCTGTGCAGACCTATCGGATGCATATTCTCATGAGGCGCTGCTAGCAACCAGCTTCGCCTCGGATCGTCTTAACTCTGCTATGAGACTCATGTCCGAAATAGTCGAATTCACGGGAATCGGGCAACTCATGGATATCACTCTATCCCTTGGTAACAAAATGACACTGGATGACGTTACTGCAATCCACAAATACAAAACCGCGCAGTACACGGTCAATGGACCCATGAAGATGGGGGCTCTACTATCAGGCTACAAATCTCCAGAAAAAATAGATGGTTACGGATTACCCTTGGGAATTGCTTTCCAGATTCAGGACGACATACTTGGAATGTTTGGGAATGAGAAGGAACTTGGGAAGTCTGTGGTGAGCGACTTTGAAGAGGGGAAAAAGACCCATCTTATCCTTTACACCTATGAGTTAGCAAAAAAGAGTGAAATAGAGTTCATTAAGGAGAGGCTTGGTAAGAAGGGGATATCGAACGCTGATTTCGAGAAAGTAAAGGGAATCATAGAGGGCTGTGGAGCCCTGGAGAAGACAAGAGAACTTTCAAGGAAATACTACGAAAGTGCAGTCTCATCAATCAACGGGCTCACTAGCTCTGCTCAATTAAGAGAACAGCTTAAGGCGATGGCCGATCTGATGGTCAGAAGATCTACCTAGTCTCCCTTACGAATTTTCTTCCTCCACCGATGGGCATTGTTGCGTCCATTCCCATTTTAGAGGTCATGAAACCATCGTAACTGCTCGGATCCAGTGACGACCCCTTTTCTTTCCTGATTAAGATCCCTCTATCAGCCTGGAACCTAGTAGCCAGAGCCCATTCTACGTCCCTGTCATCATAAATGTCTATGTCCTCATCCACGACAATTACCCTTTTCAAACTTCTGTGCCCCCTAAATGAAGCTTCGACAACTTTCCTGAAATCGTCCTCGGTTGTCTTTCTTATCTTAACGATTCCATGAAGCCAACTGGCTCCTCCTTCACTCAGCCTTACGTCCTTAACATCCACCCCATCCTTCCTGATTTCCCTGTAGATCGTTGGTTCGCGTGGCAATCCCATGAGATTGAAATGCTCGGAGGTTGCGGGAACGAGAACGTGATAAATCGGATTCCTGACAGTTTCTACAGAATCAAAAACGATTCTTGGTTGATTTTCCTGGATGTCATACGTTCCGGTAACGTCCTTGAATGGCCCCTCTTCTTTCTTTTGCTCGGTTAACACGGCATTAATAACATAGTCTGAATCCGACGGTACCCTCAATCCAAATTTTGATCGTGAGAATAACATGTCCCTTCCCTTGGATTTATTATACAGGGAAGCAGCAACGATAGATTCATCGCGCTCGAAGGGAACAGATGTCGCCGCTGCCAGAAGGTATTCCAGCGGGGAGCCTATGACGATACTCACTTTTAGTTCATCTCCGTGAGAGATAGCATCATTGTACATGCTGAGGAGGTCTCTCGGAACCAATCTTACATATCCACCCTCTTCGTTCTCTACAAAAACTCTGTGGATCGAAAGATTCCTTTTACCATTTCTTTCTGCGACAAAGATGCCCGAAGTTATGTAGTATCCAGCATCTCCTGGATAATGCCAGCAAACTGGCACATCCCCGATCTCTGCTCTTACGTTGAATAGCTTATCTCCCTCCTTCAGCGGTACGTTCTCGGAGAGAGAAGACTCATAGTTCTCAAGGAATTTTTCCCTTGACATCTTCAGCTCCCGGTATATCCTTTCTCTATCAGCCCAGAGATTCAAAACACCTCTCCTTCCATCCAAATTCTCAAGTAGCACGGGTCTGTTCCCGTACTTCTTTGCAATTTCTGTAATCTCTAATTTTCTTGAGACTCTCTCACCGACTTTCTTAAATTCTTCATTCAGGTAGCTCTCTATCAGATGCCCTCCCCCCTCAGTTTCAACTGGAACTTCATGGTGTTACCCTGGTCCTGTCTCGGGGAAAGAGAGTTGTCTCTCTTATGTTGGAGATGTTGAGCAGGACCATAGTCAGTCTTTCCAGTCCTATTGCCCACCCCGCATGAGGGGGCATACCATATTTAAATGCATTTACATAAAACCCGAAGGAGTCTGGATTCAACCCCTTTGCCTTCAGATTCCTGATTAGGATTTCAGGAGAGTGAACCCTTTGAGCTCCGCTCGTTATCTCAAGTTCTCCGAATTGCAAATCGAATCCCCTGGAATATTTCTCGTCGTAGGGTTGAACGTAGAATGGCTTAAGCTCCCTCGGCCACCTCGTTATGAAATAAAACTCATTGAGCTCTCCGCCAACTGTTTTTAAAACGAGAGTGGAAAGATCTTCGCCATCCTTGATCTCTATTCCTTTCTCGTTTGCCATCTCAACGTATTTGCTGTAGGTTATCCTCTTGAATTTATAATCCAGGCTCGGTTTTTTTACATTCAATATTTCCAGTTCTCTCTCATTAATTTCAGAAACTGATTTATAGGCAACTTTCACGACATTCTCAAGTACGTCCATAACATCTTCATCGTCGACAAAGCTCATTTCCATATCGATTGAAGTGAATTCGTTGATGTGCCTTGGAGTGTTGTGCTCCTCTGCCCTAAATGCTGGAGCTACCTCGAATACCTTGTCAAAACCAGCGGACATCATAATTTCTTTGTAGAGTTGAGGGCTCTGGCTCAGATATGCATTTTTTTCAAAATATTTCACTGGAAACAGCTCCGTCCCCCCTTCTGTTGCCGCCGCTACAATTTTCGGTGAGTGTATCTCTATGAATCCTTTCTGCACGAAATAATTCCTTATCGAATTTGAGATTGTACTCTGAATCTTGAATATCGATAGAATTTCTGGTCTTCTCAAATCGATAAATCTATTTTCGAGTCTAGTTTCAATGTCGGATTCTATTTTGTCTACGACTCCAAGTGGAAGTGGTGCCTCAGACTTGTTGAGTATTTTCAGTTGCCTTATCTGTACTTCATACCCTATCTTTGCTTGGCTCTTTACCGCCAGACCTGTCATCGACATTATTGTTTCACGAGGGATTGTCTTCAGCTCGTTGAAGAGATCCTCATTGCCCTTCTTCAGGAGAACCCCCTGAACAGTTCCAGAAACATCCCTCATCTCAATGAACAGAACTGAACTCATGACTCTTATATTCTGAGCCCAGCCAGAGATTTCTACTTCAGTATCCAGATGATCCTTCACTTCGCCTATAAGTATCCTCATGTAGGAAGTTGATTATCTTTTGACATATAATCATGACCAGATGGTAAGGGATAGATATTTGGTGTCTATATCTCAGGGATGGAGATAGGTGTTCTGGACATTCAGGGAGACGTTTCCGAACATATAAAAATCCTGGAAGATATCGGAGTAAGGGTCAAGAGGGTCAGAAGAACTTCCGACCTCGAAACCATCTCAGGAATAGTCATTCCAGGGGGAGAGAGCACTGTCATTGGAAGCATCATGCTCAATAGAGGAATCTCAAAGAGCATTCTGGAGAAGAAGATTCCCGTGATGGGTACCTGTGCTGGACTCATACTCATATCTAAGAACGTTGATGGAAGACAGAGCGTGCTCCCTCTACTGGATGTCTCCATAAAGAGAAATGGATATGGGAGTCAGAGGGAGAGTTTCGAAACTGACCTTACTATAGAGGGGCTTGGAAAGTTTAGGGGAGTCTTTATCAGGGCTCCAAAAATTACTAGGGTGGGAAGAGGAAAAGTACTATCCAGTTATGATGGAGAAGCCGTGATGGTTTCCGATGGAAAGCATCTTGGCCTTACCTTTCACCCTGAAATATACGGTGATTCAAGGATCCATAAACTGTTCGTTGATGGATTGTAATGGATATTTAAGGTTGAGTTTCTTCTCCCTGTTGGTTACACAATTCGTGGTTTTTTTAGTATTCCCTTTCCTTCTATGTTTCTGGTCTGAATAGTTAATTCGGATTCATATTCAACAGTGGAATTGACATATCCCAGTCCAATTCCTTTTGAGAGAGAGGGAGAGAAGGTACCTGATGTAAGCTTCCCAACCACTTCGCTACCTATCTTAAGAATAGAGCCAGTACGAGGTATTATTTTGTCTGATGCCACTACCCCTCTGAATCTTTCCTTGACGTTTCCCTTCTTTTCCAGCAGTTTTTTCTTACCTATGAAATCGTGATCCCATCCGATTATCCATGAAACTCCTGCTTCGATTGGATTCCTGTCCTCGCTGAAGTCTTGGCCGGAGAGTAGAAATCCCTTTTCCATTCTTAGAGTATCCCTGGCTCCTAGTCCTATTGGTTTAACGAGTGGATTCTTTAGAATCTCTCTCCAAAGACCTACCGAATACTTGTTAGGTACTACAAACTCAAATCCATCCTCTCCAGTATAGCCTGTTCTACCGACAACGGTAGCAGTTTCCAGTCCCTTTTCAGGGTACTTCTCAGATGCTCCCATGAAGGTAAAATGACCAAGCTTGTTAGCTTCTGGAAATAGGTCTTTCATTACTTCTGGGGCCTTTGGTCCCTGAAGTGCAAGACATGCCATCCTGTCCGAGAGATTAGAAATCCTTACATCGTAAGACTTCCTATTCGTAATGATCCAGTTGTAGACCTTCTCGGTTGTTGCTGCATTTGGTACGACGAGATACTTGTTTTCTTCTTCCTTGTAAATGATTGTATCATCTATCATGTTCGCATCTTGATTTAGGTATGCAGAATATATTGCTTTGCCTACAGGTTCCTTTGATATGTCTGTGGGGAACAGATAAGTCATGAACTCTTGTGAATCCCTGCCTTCTATCGTTATGTCCCCCATATGGGAAACGTCAAAAAGTCCGGCACCAGATCTGACCTGTCTGTGCTCTTCGATAATTCCAGTGAACTGAATCGGCATGTCCCAGCCATGGAAATCAACCATTTTTGCGTTTAGATTAACTATTTCATTATATAGAGGAGTTCTCATCTTTTCGTTATTCCCACAGGCGTATTAACGTTGGCGTTCCAATGGAAATTTGGGGGAGGGGGCAGAGTTAAAGTATTTCTAAGAGGTGCTAATCCTCTGCAGTAATTAAGCCGCGATAACTCAGCTGGGAGAGTGCAAGCCTGAAGAGCTTGAAGTCGCCGGTTCGATCCCGGCTCGCGGCATTCTTTTCAATGTTGTACTAAAGCTCTAGCAGGAGTAACTCAAATGTGAACTTGGATATGAACAAACTCGCACAAACTAGTGTTTGGGGGATTGATACGAGGGCTTACTCGATCTCCCTGTAGACCTCAGGTGGAATATCGTCCGATAACACCTCGTTTACTTTGTCCAGTTTTGGCAAGATGTCGTCCAAATTCCCCTCTTCAAAATGAGCATACTTTATCCTGCCTACAGACATTCTATATGAGCCCGGACACATCATGCCCTCTTTGACTACCACAGCATCTGGCTGAAGTTTCAGAATGGCGGCCATCGTTATCTCCTTGCCTCCAGGCATCCGCTCAAATCCAGGATTCTGATACTGGCTAATTTTCTTTTCTTCGGTATCGACTATACTAATGACTTCCGCCAAATCAAGAGGCACCAGATCGTTTTCCTTACTATGCGCTACTGCTATTTTCATTACCCCGATTTTATAATCGTGAATTTAAGTTTAATGTTGGAGGCCATGCTAATTGGCTCTTTCAATTCACAGTCCCAAGGGCGAATAATAAAAACAGTGGATATAGAACAATGAGACTGGTCATCCATTTAAAGCACAGGAGTCTCTACAATCTCCCCGGGAAAATGGGTTGTTTGCGAGCCTCTGTTAATGTTAAGCCTTCACAATGAGTGGTATCTCTTCCGAGCAGGAGCGAATAATACGCTTCCTACATAGTTATCCGAAGCAATTGCGTTATTTAGGAGGAAACCAACTTAACTATGGTAAGGCGGTTCAATCTCATGAGGTAAGACCGGATCGTTAGCTGAGCGCGCATTTCTGCGTTGCACTAAACAAGAAAAGAAAATTGACTGATAAAAGACCAGGTAGAATCTCGTCTGAAACGTATAAATATAATAGCGAAAAGGCATCAAGCAGAGTGAAAGTTCTCCTAGGCGGGACATTTAGTATACTTCACAAGGCACATAAGGAAATGATAGCAAGAGGATTGAAAATGGGGGAACTTATAATAGGTCTCACATCTGATCAATTCAATTTTAAAAAGAGATACGCCGTTCCTCCTTTCGATAACAGGAGAAGGGAGTTGGAGGTTTATCTAAAAAATATTGGGGCATCTGCGAGAATCAAAGAGCTCAAGGATCCATACGGTTCAACTCTTTCTCCAGAATACGATGCAATCGTGGCATCAAATGAGACACTCGATTTCATAGACAATATAAATTTCATAAGGAAATCTCGTGGAATAAAGCCACTCATTGTCGAGAACGTTGGGGAAATTCTGGCAGACGACTTTATGCCAATCAAGTCTGAAAGAATAATTAACGGGCAAATCGATGAAAATGGAGTGCGGAAATATCCAGTAAAGATCGTCATCGTGACCAAGAACCCAGAAAAGATAGAGGGTGCAAAGATGGTCCTGTCCAGATTAATAAAGAGTTATGATATAGAAACGTCAGAGCCAATGCACAAATTTCATCCACAACCCATGGACCACGAAACATTCTCCGGTGCTCTGAAGAGAGTGGAAGGGGTAAAACTGGGATACGATTATGCGATAGGAGTGGAGGCAGGGATCATATCGTTCCAAGGGCTGAGTTATGATGTCCATGTTGCAGCGGTCAAGGACTCTCTAGGCTTTACAAACTATGGACTGTCGTCGGGATTGCCAATGAACGACTCCATGATGAATGCCATGAAGGCTGGTAAGGAATTGGAAGAGGTGACGGACGAACTTATTGGAGTAGAAAATACTGGAGATGCGAAGGGGGCAATATATTATTTCTCCAAGGGACTAAAAGAGAGAAAACATCTTGTCGAAGAGTCCATACTTTCTGCGTTCACTCAGAGAATAGCAAACTCCATTCCCAGAAAGGTCAGATGACTCCCGGCACCACATCGTCGGCTTTGTACTCCTTAACTCTTCCATTTCTGTACACGACTAAAGTTTTATCTTCGATCTCGAACCATTTTCCTCCCATCGCTTCTGTGGATACGGTAAATCTCTCATCCTCAAGCTTGTAGAACAGGGAGTAATAACCAGGTTCTTTTCTAACTTCCCTGTATGCCGCACCGTATTTTCCATCAGTAATGATGAAGTTCATGCTTGTGAAGCTCATTTCCCTGATCTTTGTGATGGCTGAGGGAAGTCCTTTGAGTACAAGCTTAAAATAATAATAACTATCACTCCTCCCTTTCTTCCCCAATCCCTTAATGGTGCCATTGTGAACAAAGGACACGTTGTCCGATAGGAAAGGCTGAGTGTTGATTATCGATTTATCTGACGAGCTCTTCTTTCTGGCGTGCGCCATAAGGGTAGTTCCGTAAATTCCGCTAACCCTCTTGATCGGTTCGATACTCTTGTAGGCAGCGATCTCATTTTGTGAGTACAGGACGTAGCCGAAACCATCGTGATGTGGAGCGTGTTTCCCCTCGTTTGCCATGTCATAGAGAAAATCCATGTACTGGGTCAAATCTGAGTTATTTCCTATAGAAAGGAGCATCCTGCACATAGTTTTGCATCAATATCGGATTAAAAACCATTCTGTTAATCCCTCCAGTCCATTTCGTTTATAGCCAATAGCCCAGAGGTTGGAGTTCATTGGGTAATCAAATCACGTCTAGTCCACTTCGTTACCTAATCTGGCGGCAATAAACATCGGACGACACTCAACAACAGTTTTATAAGTCGCATTCATAAAGAGTCAATGAACAAAGTCGATCCCCGGTTCGCAAGAGAGATAGCGGGGATTAGGAACTCGATTTCAAGAAGCGAAAGAACAGACTACGTCACGACCTATACAGAAAAGGAGTTCTTTAATGGAAGGACCGCGACAGAAAGGGTCTTGATACTCAGGACCAGAGGATGCAGCTGGAGCTACCATTCGGGCTGTTCAATGTGCGGATATTGGGGCGATACGAATCCAGAGATTGGAAAGGAAGAGCTAGAGAAGCAGATCAACTCCTTTCTTGAGGAGTATCCAGATGGGGAAGTTTTGAAGATATTCACTTCTGGCTCATTTTTCGATCCAATAGAAATAGACCCGGACCTGCAACTTTCAATTATAGAAAAAGTGCTTCATGGTTACGACCATCTAATAGTTGAGAGCAGGCCGGAATACATCAAAAAGGTGGTTGGCGATCTAAAGAAGTATGCTGGGAGAGTCCAGGTCGCAATAGGACTTGAAAGTACAGACCCTTCAGTACTAAAAAATTCTGTGAACAAGAACTACGATTTCGGCGATTTTAAAGAGGCCGCTGTGCTGCTGAGGGAAAACGGTATATCGGTCAGAACTTATCTTCTCCTAAAGCCGCCATTCATGACAGAGAGTGAAGCGATAGGGGACTCTATAAAATCAGCAAGGGAACTGGCCCAGTACAGCGACTTCATCTCAATCAATCCAATGAACATCCAGACGGGTACATTGGTTGAAAGGATGTACAAGGAAGGGAACTACAGGCCTCCTTGGTTGTGGAGCGTTGTGCATGTTCTCCAATCCCTGAGAGACGTCGGAATTCCAGTCGTTTCACTTATTACCGCTTCTGGCAAGAGGAGAGGGGCGCATAACGGTCACGTCTGTGACAGAAAATTCTCGGAAGGAATTAGGAAGTACAGCGAAACTCTTGATTTCCGCTTTCTGGACGAATTGAAATGCGAATGCCATGAATCTTGGAAGAACTTTGTTGAAGTTGAGGAAGAGACTGGTATGCCGGTAAACGAGGTAATCCTAAATGATTAGCGAAGCAGCAGAATTGATTACAAACGCCAGGAAGCTGAGAATTTACTCCCACCACGATGCCGACGGAATCGCATCAGCTGCGATCGCGGTTTTTGTCGCAAGAAGACTTGGAGTGAATTATGATGTCACGATACGGAATCAGCTAACCCCTCAGGATGTTGTGGGAGGTTCAGAGGTCTACTGGTTCAACGATATGGGATCCTCAAGGCTGAAAGAAATGAAGAACATAACTGGCGTAGTTACAGACCATCACAACCCGGTAGTTCTTGAAACACACTACTCCGAGAATGGGAACAACATCTATCAGTTCAACCCTCACTTAGAAGGAATGGATGGGAGCATTTCCCAATCAGGTTCCACAACCACATTCCTCTTCGGGACGAACTTGCTTTCTGAGGTTTCAGCCGTTTCACATCTTCCGGTGGTGGGATCCGTAGGAGATCTACACGACAAGAAATTCGGCAGACTTGTAGATGTTGATAGGGAGATAATGCTGCTTGCAAAGAACATGGGAATAATAGAGGTGAAAGAGGACATCAGGTACTTTGGTAGGAGCTCGAAGTCCGTTTCCTACATGCTGAGATTCGGGAACGAGCCGAAGATAAGATCACTCTACGATAATCCAGGCGCAGTCGCAGATTTTCTTGTCGGTCACGGCTTCGATAAGGGAAACCTGAAGACAATAAGGTGGATAGACCTGGAACAAGAAAAGAGGGAGGAGATAATTTCAGATCTGAAGAGCATTCTGGAAAGAGAAGGGCAAGACTCATCTCGTTTGACCGGCGAGGTATACGAACTTAAGAGCGAACCGAAGTCATCCATGGTAAGAGATGTCAGGGACTTCTCATCGCTCATAAATGCTACATCTAGGAAAGGGAAACCGGATGTCGGTATCAGACTATGCTTGTTCGAAAGAGGTAATGCCATGTCGGAGGCTATGCAGCTATATTCCGATCATCTCGACTCACTAAGAAGGGCTTCAAGAATTCTAGATGGAGCAGAGGGAAAATCTGTTGGAAGCGTACTCTACTACGATTTCGGCGATGCCCTTGAAAACAATATCACCGGAACCATCGCGACCAGAATCATAACTCACAAAAAGGTGCCGTCGACTTCGGTTATCGTCGTCATGGCCAATCTAGGCTCCATGAAGAAAATTTCAGCAAGAATATCGTTGGAACTATCGGAGAGAATAGACCTCTCTCTCCTCTTCAGGCAGGCAGCAAATGGGCTAGGAGGAACTGGGGGAGGCCACAGAAATGCGGCAGGTGCCATTGTTCCGATTGGTAAAGAAAGGGAGTTCGTCGATAAGGTCAACGAACTCATGCAGGGCGTTTACACTACCTGACTATAGTTTGGGCCTGCTCCCTGAGAAACTGCTGAAGGTAATAGAAGGAACCAGTTCCCTTTCCTGAAGTTCCGCTCATCTTCCATCCGACGAAAGGCTGGGATCCGACCATGGCCCCGGTGGAACCTCCTCTTCTCCTGTTTGCATAGATGACTCCGACGTCTACGTTGTTGAAATAGTACTCTATCTCTTTCCGGTCTTCGGAGAATATCCCTCCCGTAAGCCCATATTCCATGCTGTTCACAAATTCAACGGCATCCTTCAGGGATTTTGTAGGTTTAAGTGCGAGTATGGGAAGGAACAGTTCCACCCTTTCGATATTGGGATCTCCTACGTTGTCAAGGATCGTGTTTTCTACATAGAACCCATCCCTCTGAATCTTCTTTCCACCGAGCAATATTCTGTCCTTTGGCACGGTCTCCATGATCCTCTGGAACTTCTCATACGCCTCCTTGTTTATAATGGGGCCAGTAAATGTACCCTTCTTTCTCGGATCGTCAATTATGAGTTTTGAACTGAAGTCTACCAGCTTCCTCTTGAACGAATCATACAGTTTTTCATCGATCAAAGCTAGACTGCAAGCAGAACACTTCTGTCCGTTGTAACCGAATGCCGATCTTGCAACTCCTTCTACCGCTTTGTCAATGTCGCACTTGTCGGTAACAATGATAGTGTCTTTTCCACCCATCTCTGTCACAGCGACCTTGGGTCTCCTCTCCTGGGATTCCTTGTAAATTTTTGTTCCGATATCCCTGCTTCCAGTGAATACGATTCCATCCACTCCATCGTCTGTGTACAGAGTTCTGCCAACTCGTCCGCCTGATCCGGAAAGATAGATCAGATTTGCCTTTGGAACACCGGCCCTGTGCATGAGCTCAACGAATTTGTAAGAAGAGAGGGGAATGTCCGAGGAAGGTTTGAGAATCACGCTGTTACCTACTAATAGCGGACCGCTCACCATGCCAACCGTGATCGAAAAGAAGTTGAATGGTGCTATGACTAGAAACACCCCGTATGGTTTCATGACACTTTTGGAGTCTTCTCCATAGTATGCGGTTCCAGTAAATCTAGCAAATCCCTGATTCTCCAAGAGATTCAGGGCATAATACCTCATGAAATCTATGGCCTCGTCAACATCGCCCATGGCCTCATATCTATTCTTCCCGTTTTCGTAGCTTAATAGAGCTGAAAATTCAAACTTCTCTTGCGAGAGCAGTTCAGCCGCTTTAAGGAATATTTCGGCTCTTGACAGATAGCCTGCGGCATACCACTGCTTGTAGTTTTCTCTAGCAATCTTTACTGCCCTCTGAGATGTCTCCTTCGTGGACATCTGGAACGTTCCAACGTGCGTCTTTCCGTCCAAGGGAGAAACGTGGGTAAGTTTCTCCTGTTCAAGAACCTCACCATTTACCAAATTCGGGTACTCTTTGTCAAAAAATTTTGTCACCCTTTCAAGACTGTCCTCAAACTTCTTGTGAAATAGATCTTCCTCATTTCTTTCAACCATTTTGATATAGGTATTTTCGTTGTCAAATGGCATATTCCTAGATGAAATTCAAACTATTAATCTTGTTCTGAAGGAACCCTTCAATATCACTTTAATTATCTGGAAGTGTCAGGGCATAGTTTTCTTCAAGAGTCTGTAGAGTCCTATCCATTCATAGCCTCTGTTGGTTAGCTTGTAAATCTTCTCTCCATCCTCTTCTATCTGAATCAATATCCCAAATTTTTCCAAGTTCTTGATCAGTAACTTCCCCCTGTCAACTGGTACGTTTCCGATTGAGCAAATTTCCGTAATTTTCCTGTGTTCTGTAACAAGTGAGTTTAGCATGTCGAAGGTCATTTCGTGCTTACATCTATTCATTAACTCACAAGTTGTGAGTTATACTTAATAATATCGCTAATATCAATAATCATGCAGGAAATCGAAGATCTCTCAATAGGAGGGTCACTAAGACTGACGGGACCGGTGAAATTCAAGAAGATAGAACTGGCGGGTTCACTGAACATTGATGGAAGTGCGGAGGGGAAGGATCTAGAAATAAGCGGATCTGGAAAGATATCAGGCCAGCTGAAGGTGGATTCGCTGGAGGTGAGAGGGAGTCTCAAGATTGGAGAGTCGTGCGATTGTCAAGATATGGAGATAAGCGGCTCGGCTGAAGTAGGCAGAATGCTAAGAGCATCAAAGCTTGAAATAGCGGGAAAGCTCGAAGCTGAAAACATTGAAGCAAGCAAGATCGATCTAGCTGGCAAGATGTCCGCTAAAGAAATCAAGGCTTCGAACATCAACGTTGAGAAGGATTCGAGAATCAGGGGCACGATCGTTTGCGGAACCATCAACATCGAGAAGGGAGGTGAAGTCGAAGACGTGTTTGCAAATGTAGTCAACATTGAGAAAAATGCTGACTGCGGAATTATCGAGTGCAATGAGATCAGCGTAGAAAGGAATTCAGACGTCAAGGAAGCAAGGTACGTAAGAACGGCTAACATCTCTCCCAATGCGAACGTCGGGAAGGTCACAAAGATTGAAAAATTGTCAAGAGAGATACCAAATTGAATCAGTGATATTGAAACATCAAGGATCCGACAGGGAAATGAATGACTAAGCAAGACGTTCCTTCGATGGATAAGACAAATGCGAAGCCAGAAGGAAACATCTTCGCAGGAATGTTCAGGAATCTCTTCGTATCCACCACGGTCGCAGCATTTGGGGGGTCAGTTTCAGCGGTCGCAGTATCTATTATAGTGTATAAAGCAACTCATAGCGCCTACTTTCTAGGTTATCTTGGAATAGCAGGGGTTGTACCTGGAATAGCTCTGGGGCTGCTGGCAGGAGTGATAGCGGACAGGTATGATAGAAGAAAACTGATGGTAACTTCAGATGTAGTGAGGATGGTTTCAATGGCATTTCTTGCTTTGTTTCTTCACTTCGTTGGGTTCTCTTTCCCACTGATAATTGCTGTAATGGTCGTTGTATATTCGTTTTCAACCTTTTTCCAACCCGCAAGTCAAGCGATCCTCCCCATGCTAGTCAACAAACAAGATCTTGAGAACGCAAACGGGATGCTTCAGAGCTCTTTCAGCGTTTTTCAATCAATTGGGTCAGGTGTGGGAGGTATTATCGTTGTCTATCTTGGTGGGGTCTGGGGACTGGGCATAAACTCGATGACTTACGCTCTCTCAGCCATTTTTCTATTCCAGATCGTGGGTGATTTCAGGAGCAGAGCAAAAAGAGAGAACCCTAAACATAGTTCGTTCTTGATGGAGTTAAGGGAAGGAATGAGGTACATGAAGGAGCACCTTCCGATACTTGAAGGGACGCTTGGATTCCTTCCGGCCAATTTCTTTGGAAGCTTCATAATTCAATATCTCCTCGTGTACTCCTCGGTGAAGTTCAGTTCTGCATCCACCTCGTACGGATACCTTCTGGCAGCTATATCCGCTGGAATGGCTCTGGGGGCTGTGCTTGTTGGTAGGATCAAAGGGAGTAGGTACGCAGGGATTTTGATGGGAACGTCGCTTCTTGCTGCCAGTGGTTTGCTTTTGTTGTTTACGTGGTCAGACATTCTTTACTTTTCGCTGGCTCTTGCAGCGATGTTCGGTATTTTGCTAGGGTTGCTCAACACAACTTACTTTTCGACGGTGCAAGCGATCGTCCCCACAGAAATATTGGCGAGGGTATTGAGCATCGATTCCGTTGGATCTTTCGCAGCTATACCTGCAGGAATTGCAGTGGGAGCTGTGCTCGTAACGACCTATGGAGTAGTTTTTGCTTATTTTGTGGCAGGGATAGGGCTTCTAGTAAACAGCGTGGTTGTACTGTCTCTTCGAGAGTTCAGGTCATTCAAGTACGTACCCTAACTACGCTACTTCACATATCTCTTCAACAAAAATCTTGCTCGACCTCTAAGCTTTTATTCAGATTAGACATACGGCAAAGGTCAGAGTGAGGTTGGGAAGACTATATGTTGATGGGTTGGGCGTATTTGAGGGAGAATCCATCGGCAGGGAAGTCGTTTCTCAAGGAGAGCTAGTTTTTACAACTTCCCCCTCGGGGTATCTGAAGTCAATCACTGACCCAAGCTATGCAGGTCAGATTCTTGTATTCTCTTTCCCATTCATAGGATCTTACGGGATTGGAGAGAAGGGAGAGAGCGGACGGCCCATGGTACGGGGAGTGGTTGTGAACCACGTCCCGGAACTCTTGAAGTCCGAATTTTCTGAATATCTGGAAGAGTGGGGTATACCCGGGATAATAACCAAGGACACGAGGACAATAGTGGACTACATTAGGGTTAACGGAAACAGGCTTGGCTCATTCGGCGTCAACAAATTTGTAGACCCATACAAATCAAACCTTATAGATGGGGTATTGGAAAGTGAGGCCAGTAGAGAAGGAAACATCCTTCTTATTGATCTTGGATTGAAAAGAAACATACTGAAATTTTTAGAAAATTATTCCGTTTCCGTAGTTCCCTACAACAGGATTAATCTGGAGTCGATAGAAGCGGTAGATGCTGTTATAGTGTCAAACGGACCAGGGGATCCCACATACCCAGATCTAGTTCAACTCGTGAACAAACTGAAGCCGATAATAGAAATAAAACCAACTCTTGGAATATGTCTCGGTCACCAGCTGATCTCCCTGTCACTTGGGATGAGGACGGAGAAAATGAAGTTTGGGCACAGGTCAATCAATCACCCTGTCGAGGATCTTTCGACAGGGAGAATAGGGATAACGACGCACAACCACGGTTTTGCAGTTGTGTTTGATCGCTCAAAGGGTGCAGAGGAGAGATATCGTTCCTTGAATGATGGAACTAATGAGGGACTAGAGGGGAAGAATTTCTTGACGACACAGTTTCATCCCGAAGGAGGTCCTGGACCCCTGGACGAGCTCGGGATCTTTGAGGAATTCAGGAGGATGGTAAGTGAGCGTTAGTTCATTGCCCAGAAAGGTGCTGGTGATCGGTTCGGGGCCAATCGTTATAGGGCAATCGGCAGAGTTCGATTATTCTGGAAATCAGGCGATAAAATCAATCGTGCGGGAAGGGATAGAGGTTATCGTAGCTAATTCAAATCCCGCGACCATTCAAACAGACAAGAGAAACGGAATCAGGCCCATGATGATCCCACTCGACGAGGGGAGCATCACCAGATTGATAGATGAGGAGAAACCCGATGCAATTCTTGGCACTTTCGGAGGACAAACGGGACTGAACCTGCTTGTCAGTCTCTGGAAATCCGGCGTTCTTTCGTCAAGAAGCGTTAAGATATTGGGAACGCAACCCGAAGCCGTTGAAATAGCAGAAGACCGATTGAAATTTAAGGAAAAGATGATAGAAATCGGTGAACCAGTTCTTGAATCATATTACTGTTCCACACTCCAAGACTCGATAAAATACTCAAAACAGATAGGCTTTCCGGTAGTTGTAAGACCATCTTTCACACTCGGAGGTTCTGGTGGCGGAATAGCCAGAAACGTTGAGGAGTTGAGATCAATAGTTGAGCAGGGGCTGTATCTTTCTGAAGTCGGGTCTATCCTCATAGAGAAGTCAGTCATCGGGTGGAATGAGCTTGAGGTCGAGGTGGTGCGGGACTCTGCTGGAAACAAGATTGCCGTTTGCACCATGGAAAATGTGGATCCCATGGGGGTGCACACGGGTGACAGCATTGTTGTCACGCCTTTCTTGACCCTCAACGATCTTCACTATCAAAGAATAAGAAACTCTGCTCTCAAGATAGCTGAGAGCCTCAACATAGTTGGTGCATGCAACGTTCAGTTCGCATTCAACGACGAGAGTGGAGACTACTATGTCATAGAGGTAAACCCCAGGCTGTCAAGGTCTTCTGCCTTGGCGTCTAAGGCTACTGGCTATCCGATAGCAAGGGTAGCGGCCCTCATTTCACTGGGAAAGAAGCTCGATGAAATAGAAAATACGGTCACGGGAGAAAGGAATGCTGCGAGGGAGCCTGCTATAGACTATGTCGTCGTGAAGTGCCCTGTTTGGCCAATCGAGAAGTTCCCAGAAGAGGACTTTAAACTGGGCACCCAGATGAAGAGCACGGGTGAGGCCATGAGCATAGGGAAGAACCTCACGGAGGCGTTCAGGAAGTCCCTAAGATCAACCGGAATGCTCTATAGAAAAGTCATTTTCGATGAGTCTCTTCTGTCCATTCCGAATCCCGAAAGGGAACTGCAGATATTTGAGGCTTTCAAGAAGGGATATTCCATCGACAAAATATCTTCCCTGACGGGGTGGAAGAAGCTATTTGTTAGCGAGCTCATTTCGGCATTCACTGAGGAATACAGCCCGTCTGGATTTTCGATCGTTGATACCTGTGCAGGTGAATTCGATGTCAAGACTCCTTACTATTACTCGTCCAATCCTGGAAACAGGATAGAAGGGGATGCAATAGTTCTAGGAGGCGGGCCCATCACTATCGGACAGGGAATAGAGTTCGACTACAGTTGTGTCCACGTCTCACAAACTCTCAGGAAAAAGGGAATCAGAGTAATAATGGTGAACGATAACCCTGAAACGGTTTCGACCGATTTCGACGAAAGCGATTACCTTGTCTTTGATCCGGTGGATTTCGAGACCGTAAAGAATGTTGTGAACAATTCCACAGCAAAATTCCTTATTCCATGGTTCGGAGGGCAGAGGCCCATCAACATTCTCAGAAGAATTCAGCAGGAGTTTGGGGATAGAATAAAGATCCTAGGGACGAAGGTAGAATCCATAGAAACTCTGGAAGTTAGGGAGAAGTTTGCAGAGCTGATGAGGGAAATGAACATCCCTTACCCAGAATATCTTTTTGCATCAACAGCATCTTTCTTAGAAGTGGTGAAGAAGCTATCCTTCCCAGTGATTGTGAGACCGTCTTACACAATATCCGGCGCGCACATGGCAGTTTTGAAATCGTTACCGGAAGCCGAAGAATACCTGAAATTCCACGGAAGATTCGTAAAGGAGTTTCTTGTAGAGAAATACCTTGAGAATTCAATAGAGGCAGAGATAGATGGTGTGTCGGACGGAGAAAACGTGCTGATACCGGGGATAATAGAGCACATAGAGGAGGCAGGGATCCATTCAGGAGACTCTACAAGCATTTTCCCTTCCAGGAACATAGCAAACCACATCCAGGAGACTATGAAGGAATACACAAAAGTCATATGCAGGAGGCTTGGTATAATAGGTCCTATCAACATTCAGTTCGCGATCAAGGACAACGTTGTTCACATAATAGAAATCAATCCTAGGTCTTCCAGAACGTTTCCTTTCGTGTCAAAGATTTCGGGGATCAACCTCTCTGAGATGGCGGTTGACGTACTCCTTGGGATCAAGCTAAAAGATTCAGAGAGTCAGAGTAGTTTGGTTGGAGTAAAGGTTCCAATCTTCCCCTTTGACAAACTGAAAGGATCGGATGTGGTTCTTGGCCCAGAAATGAAAAGTACAGGGGAGGTAATAGGTATAGGAAAAAACCTGAGGACCGCACTGTTGAACGGATACAGAGCTGCGGGTTACGATGTATCGAAGGAGGGTGTGATAGTATCCATTACTTCCGGAAAGATTAACGAATATTTAGGCATAGTTAAAATTATTAATGATTCTGGGAGGGTCATTTACAGCACCGAAGGAACGCACACCAGGCTAGCAAAATACGGAATAAATACGGTCAAGATCAAGAAAATTTTTGAAGGCAATCAAAACGCCCTCGACTTACTAAAGTTAGGAAATATTTCTGGCGTGATCAATATTCTCTCAGAAAATTACAAGTCTGAGGCAGATGGGAAACTGATGAGGAGAGCGTGTTACGAAAGAAAGGTTCTCTATATGAGCACCAGAACACAGGCTGCGGCATTTGCAGAAATTATTTCGAGTAGGGAAGATTCTCTGCTCTAACCTATGGATAAAAAACTGATCATACCTGAGAGCAATTTACCATTATTTGGTAACCAAAAGCGTTCTTTTAGTCGAGTATAATTCTCCATATTTTAACTAGGGAATCTGGTTTTTTCAACATCCGTAAAATTCATGTTTCTATAAATGTTTAAGCTATCTAATTTTATTTAAGCATTGAGTTAAATTATCGAAATGCATCAAGTAATGGGTGTTGACCTATGGGAAGTAAATTGTCTATAATATTGTTCAGCGGGACCACCGACAAAATTCTTTCTGCGGGTGTTTTGTCGCAGGCCGGCGCAGCAATGGGATCCGAAGTTAATATTTTTGTGACATTCTGGGGTCTGCTAAGCTTTACTAAAGGAGAGAAGAAAATGATGCTGCCCAAGGAATTTGAGCATCTGGGCCCAGCATTCATGAAGGGAATGGAGAAGGAGCACGTGAAGTCTTGGTATGAGATGATAAAGGAAGCCAAGGAGCTTGGGGCAAAGGTTTATGCTTGCTCTATGGCTTGCGGAGTCATGAACATCAAGAAAGAAGACTTAGACCCAATTGTTGACGACATGGTTGGAGCAGCGGCATTCCTTCAGATGGCTGAGGGCGGCCAGACTCTATTCATATAGGGTGGAATAAATGGAAGCGACGAAGATAATTGATTCGAGAGGGGCTGCCTGCCCCGGCCCGATTACTGACCTTGCAAAGGCTTACAGGAACTCCAAAGTGGGGGATATTCTAGAATTATGGGCAACGGACAAAGGAGTAAGAGCTGATACGCAAGCATGGGCGACAAAAACTGGAAACGAGATATTGGAAGTGAAAGAAGACCCGGAGAAGATAGTCGTCAAAATAAAAATAAACAAGAGATAAAGCGGAAGATGGATATGAAGAAGGTTCTGATAATTGGTGGCGGAGGCGGCGGTCTCATCCTCGCCAACCATCTCGATACGAACGAATACGATGTGACGGTTGTAGATAAAAGTGACTTGCACTTCTATCAACCTTGGTTTCTATACGTTGCGTTTAAGGGCTCGAAAAGAAAGATTTCAAAACCGATCGGAGAATTGCTCAGGCCTGGGGTAAACTTTGTAAAGGACGAAATCAACACCATAAACCTAGACGAAAGAAAGGCATATGGCTCAAGAAAAGGGATTTACAATTATGACTACCTAGCCATCGCTACCGGAACCGTTCCAGATCCAGACATAATTCCAGGTTTAAGACAGGTCTACGAAGAGTATGGAGATTATCACACCAGCGTCTGGAACTCGGAAAAACTATGGTCGCATGTAAGCAAATTCAAGGGCGGCACCGTTGCGATTGGTCAGGCATCACCTACGTGCAAATGCCCTCCATCCTTATTGGAAGGGGCGTTCCTGCTGGAAGAGCACCTAAGAAAAGTGGGACTGAGGGATAAGACAAGGATAGTATTCTTCACTCCATTCCCAAGAGCTTACCCTGCAGAACCGATGAACAAAGTGGTCGAGCCAATGGTTCACGAAAGAGGAATTGAGGTTATGCCGTTCTTTGACGTTGACAAAATCGATGAACAAAACAAGACGATAACATCACTGGAAGGGGACTCGCTGAAATACGATCTTCCGATAGTGGTACCTCCGTGCAGGGGAACAAAAATAAAAATCATCCCAGAAACGGTACAGGATGAGGACAGATTCATTAAGGCAGACAAGAAACTGATGAAGATTACTGGTTATGATGATGCATTTGCAATTGGTGACTGCAACACACTGCCCACCTCCAAGACCGGGGTCACCGCACACCTGGAGGCGATGGCCGTCTCAGAAATTATACAGGGTAGATATGCAGAATTCAACGGAAGGATAAATTGCCCGTTTGACACTGCGTACGGGAAAGCGACTTTTGTAATAGCGGACTATAACAATCCTGTGGCGCCATACCCTCCTACCAGGATAAAGCACATGATGAAAATGACTATGGCCAGAATCTACTGGATGACTCTTATGGGGACCGCAGATCCCATTTTTGAGCAGTTCTTCAAATTCACCAGACCCGAGAAACTGAACAAGAAGTACGCATCTTCAGAGTGATTTTTCTTTTTTTATTTTTTCCACAGTTTTTGACGGAATACTGTCGGTCCGTGTTTTGCGTTTTTACCTCTAAATTCAAGGAAGAGCTGCTCAGGGACCCAGTATCTGTATTGCAGCAGAAATAGGGACAACGCAGATGACCTTCATATCTTCAGTGGCTGCCATCGTATGCTTGACCCCTCCTGGAATAAATAGGAAATCGTCTCGTTTGAAGGAGTAAGTCTTGCCGTCGAGTGTCGCTTCTCCTTTTCCCTCCAAAACAAAGATTTCGTGCTCATAATCATGGATGTGATTGGGGGTTGCCTTACCCTTCTTGACCGTTATCAGTCTCATCGAGAAATTCTTTGCTCCGTCCTTATGGGTGATTAGCCATTTGATTTTTCCGCCGCCATCCAAGTCTTGCTGTTCTATCTCAGAAGCTCCCCTTACGACAGATTGAGCCATGCAGAGTTATCACAAGTTTCTATTTGAATGTGGTCATTTGCTTGGCCTGTCCGGATTAGGCCAGGGAAACAATGTTTCGTTAAATTTCCTTCTCTTGTTAGCTGCAAGTGCCATCATGAAGATCAGTGAAGAGAGCCTATTCATGTACTGGAGTGAGAGAGGGCTGACCTTCTCTTTGACATTGAGCTCTACCAATCGTCTTTCCGCTCTGCGAGTCACAGCCCTAGATAATTGTAAGGCTGCGGCCTCTTGAGATCCGCCTGGAATCACGAACAACTTCACTTCTCCAATCTCCTTGAGGTATGTGGCAATCCTACCTTCCATCCAGGATACCCCTTCTTCTCTGAGTTTGCGTCCCTTTCCAGAAGTCAGTATCTCTTCTCCCAGGTGGAACAAGTCCATCTGCACCTGGGATAGATCTCTCACCATGTCATCCCACGATAATTGGACTTTGGAATAACCGATCTGTGCTATTAGCTCATCAAGAGTACCTTCCCATTCAATGACTGGATTGTCTTTTGTAACTCTCTGTCCTGAGGAAGTATCCGTTTCTCCAGTGTCTCCGCGTCTTGAATACACAAGTTACAATCATAATCCCATATTTCTTATTTTAGTGACTTCATGAGTCAGTATCGCAACCTTACGACCTCACTCTTTCAGGAAATGAAATTATGGTAGTGTGATGATAGTCAAAAACCATCTCTGGATTAAGGAATAAGTTTGACAAATTGGATAAGTTCTCATCGCTCCTGCCCCTGAAACTAAGGAGAAGGAATAGAATCATTCTTTCACTGATTTCGTGCTGTCGGAGAATTGATCAATCCTACAGAGCGACTGAAAAAGCAATGAAATGAAAAGAACTATGCAAAAGGACGTAATCATATCTCAAGTCTGCAGGAGCAGTGTGATGAATTTAGCCTTAACTGAGTATGATGAGTGACAGGCGATCTGATCTGCTCCTTTGGTTTTTCTTTATAATGTGTGTTTGTTCATCGCATCGAAGAATAGATCAAAATTACCGTTCTCCAGTGCCTCCCTTATCATCCTGTATAACAAAGAAGTATCAGTATCCGGGAGTAGCCCGTTAATTGCCAGCAGCACCCTTTGTTTGGCGGAGATAAGCTCCTTTAGGTTGCCCTCAAGAATCCTAATTTTGTTGTCTATATCCTTTAGCTGTCCGATGAGTTCCTGTAAGTTTCCCTCAAGGTTCTCTGTCTCTTCTTCTTCATCGTCGAATACGGAAATGTTTTCGATAAATTGTAAAAGGGAAAGGAGAGGGTGATTGGCCTTGTAGAGGATCCTAGGGGGGCCCTCATCAGACTCAATCTTCCCGACCTTAAACACGAGTCCGCTGTCTTCTAGCAGTTTGATGTGCTTTGCAATCAGCTGCTGAGAACTTCCTAGTGACCTTGCGAGTTCGAACGTGTAGGAGGGCCTTATTGACAGAATGCTCAGTATCCTTCTCCTGATGTCATTGTCTATAAGATCCAGCAAATCCGTTGACATGTTTACTCTATTGGAATTCTCCTTCCCTCTTTCTTTTTGGTAGGGGGCTTCTTCACGATTATATCGAGGACTCCATTGGAATATGAAGCCTTTACGTTTTCTGGGAGAATATCCGAATCGAGTTCCACTTCCTTATAGTATTTTCTTCCCTCCTTGTCCACCTTGACAATGAGCACATTATCATTAGTCTCAATTGAGATTTCATCCTTCGAAACACCTGGAATTTCCATGGTTATATCGGTCTCCTCCTCCCTCCTCTGGATGTCTGTAATTGGTTCTCTGTACTCCAAACTCGGCAATTCTGCGTGTTCTGAGTCTTCTCTCGGAATGTTACCGAATTCCTTGAACTCGGGTTTTCCATCTGGTCCCAACCTGTAAGTGAACCCGTAAACGTAAGTTCCTGGCTGATCCTGTTCCTTTATGTTTTCTATCTCGTCGAAAGCATCAAACCATCTCTCAACAAATTTCCTGTATTCCCTGTCACTGTTCTCCAGAAACTCCTGGATATCGTTCCAGAAGTCATCGTCTCTCCTCCGAATCTTCCTATTGACCATGTTTACCACCTTCGGTTAACAACCTCTTGTTGAGTAGTAATTAATAACTCGTTATTAAACATTGCTATTTTGACGCTCTGGTTGTCCTTTGAATATTATAATTTATGAATCGAATATATTTCCTTCATTCCTTCCAAAGATACATTCATTTCTGTCTTTTGAGAGCCATATTGTATTCCATTATGGTTGTGATCAATGATAGGTGGCTGAATGCCTGGGGATAATTGCCCAGATACCTGTGCGTCCCAAACTCTATTTCCTCAGGAAGTAGACTTACATCGTTCAGCAGATCCAGGATCATCATCAACCCGTCGTGAGCTGTTTGAAGACGTCTATCCCTAATCAGGTTCCTTATGTACCAAAACGACACCATGAGAAAGGCGTTGTCTTCACCTTTAAGTCCATCCCGAAGAGTGTATCTTTTGAACAGGAATTTTTCGGGCATCAGTCTCTCCTCTATCTCATTGAAGGTGTTTCTGTACACATTATCAGCCATCGTACAAAATCCAAAGAGTGGAAGCCTCAGAAGGGCGGAATCTAAATCTTCTGTTTCGTAGCTTTGTTTGAAATAGCCCCTAGATGAAATTCCTTTTCCATAGATTTCCTCCCTAAGGGACCTAGCTTCGTTCATCACGCTGTTAGCATATTCTTCGTTCCCCATCTTTGAATACAGCCAAGACAAGTCTGTTAAAGCTTTCCAGGCAAGTGCCTTGGAGTAGACGTAATTCCTCTTGTCTCCCCTAATCTCCCAGATGGAGGAATCGGGCTCTCTCCATATGTTGATGAGCGAGTTTCCTATAACAAAGATTTTCTCTGTTGTGTGAACACTCAAAAATCCAGAATTTTCGAGGAGCATACGTAGCGAAATTATCAGAGATGCGTATTGGTCAATCTGAAGCTGGTTACTTGCTCCGTTCCCTATCCTGACCGGGTAGGAATTCATGTATCCACTTAGATCAAGAGATGCTTCCTCAATGATGGAATCTTCGCTCACTTTGTAGATGGAAGTCAGTCTCCCGTCCTTCTCAAATCTGTCTATGATTGATAGGTAGAATTTTGTGGCTTCTTCTATGTATCCAAGCTGGACAAGTCCTTCAATGACGTAAGCAGTATCTCTTACCCACATGAATCTGTAATCCCAGTTCCTCTCGCCTCCTATAGATTCTGGAAGAGAAGTCGTAGGAGATGCAACCATGAAGCTGTTTGGTTCAAAGAAGAGCCCCTTAAGCGTAAGGAGAGACCTATTTACGATGTCATAGAAGATTCCTTGATACTTAGATTTCATGAGCCACTCCTTCCAGAATCTCCGAGTTTGCCACAATCTGTCTTCGCTAAAGAAGAGTTCAGGGGGATAGGCTTTCTTCAAATTATGTGTAGTGACCAACCACTTCACTTCAGTGGCCGGCAAATTTACAGTTCCAGTCACGGAATTTCCCACTACACGAAGGTCCAGATCGGTAGAAAGAAACTGGCTGGAGTTGTTTGAATAGACCATGTATCCTTTGCTGTCAACCTTTTCTACAGACTTCCTATCTTTGAGGAAGAATGGATTATAGTCTATTTCTATCTTAACGTCTGCATATGTCTCGATTCTTCTATGAATCTCGGAGAAGTAGACGGCATGTTCGAAACTCATTGGCAGAAAATCCATAACAGACATGACCTTGTTTCTTTTATCGGAAAATAATGTGTGAAGTATGTTTGTATCGGGCTCGTAATACTGTCTTGCCTCGAGGTTCCTATTTACCGGGCGAATGCTAAAGTGCCCCCCTTTTTCCCTATCTAGGATCGAAGAAAACACCATCTCGGAGTCGAAGTTCGGGAAGCAGGCAAAGTCAACCTCTCCATACTTTGACACGAGTGCGGCAGTTCTGTTGTTCAGGAGTACACCATGGTCTTCAATTCTTGGAAATTCTGGGTTAATAGGCACCTTCCATTAACCAAATCCTCGTTTAAACTCTTTTCAATAAATTGGTCTAAATTTGTACTCTTTAGAAAATACGGTGTTTGAGGTGCCATAAAGCAGGTTCTCGAAAGTAAAAATCTATCACCCATTGCAAAACGGTTTTAAAAAGTTTAAGAGAACCATTGAGTGTATTCCAACATGATTCTTTGCAACGTAGCTAGTATGTGTTGGTGGACCTGATTAGTAATTTGAGTGCTTGCGGTTTTTAGTGGGGAGAGGGATCATCTGTTAAAACTGGAAGGGCAGATAGGAACACTTTGAAGGGTAGTATCGCGGTCGCAGAGAGGGATTTTTTTTGAATTATCGATGTCGATATCGTTATATATACTGTTGAACTTACGTTTATGGAACCTGGGGAAGGTAGGTGGAACAGAGGAATCATCTTCTTCATAATACTCACAATGGCAAAGGATGGACCGATTTATGGGAATCAGGTCTCCAATCTGATATCTGAAAGGACAGAGGGTGCATGGAAGCCAAGTGCAGGCTCCATTTATCCAGCGCTTGAGCGACTGAAACGCAGAGGTCTCATAGAGAGTTATAAAGAGGATGGCAAGGTCATGTATAGGATAACCGACAAGGGTTCTGCCTTTGTTTCCAAGATAAGGGAGAGACACTTTGAGCGGTCGCCCATTTCTAAATTTATGGGGAAGCTATGGATGGACGTAATGGGACCAGAAGAAAGGACCAGGTTTATACTCAACTCTGCTCAGCACACCGCTGACTCCCTTAAAGAGAATCTTGAAAACATACGAAACGGACTGGGAAATCCAAGGCAGTTCGAGGTGTTTCTGATGACTTACGAGCTCGAGCTCGAAAAGACACTGAAGATCCTCAGGGATGCTAGGAAGGAATTGACCGAAATCAAAGAGGTGAGATAATGGAAAAAACGATTATAGAAACAAAGAACCTAACAAAGATATACAACGGAAAAATCAGAGCAGTTTCGGACCTTAATCTTGAAATAAAGGAGGGGGAGATATATGGACTCGCAGGACCAAATGGGGCCGGAAAGACTACCACAATAAACATGCTAATAACTAGAATTTCTCCCACCAGTGGAACGGCAATAGTCGGTGGATACGACATTACAAAGAATTCTCTAGAGGTAAGGAGACTGATAGGCGTCGTTCCTCAGGATTTCACTGCGGACGAAGATCTCACCGGAAGAGAGAACATGATGATGGTATCTCAGTTCTACGATGTGCCGAAGGCAAAGGCACAGGAGAATGCCAAGACTCTCCTTAAACTTGTGGACTTGGAGGAAGCTGCAGATAGGTATGTCAGAACCTATTCGGGAGGAATGCGCAAGAGACTGGAACTGATAATTGGCCTCGTTCACGAACCAAAGATACTCTTCTTGGATGAACCAACGTTGGGGTTGGATGTCCAGACCAGAACCCAGATGTGGAATTACGTCAAGGAAATCCAGAGTAGGTTGAATGTGACTATAATACTCACATCCCACTACCTGGAAGAGATAGACGAGCTAGCAGCGAGGGTATCCATAATAGATCATGGAAAGGTACTGATAACGGGTAGCCCAGCAGAGCTCAAGGAGTCGGTGAAGGGTGACATTATCAATATTACTCTGACGGATCAGAAGAGCGTTGACATAATGAAAACTATTACTGGAGTTGTGGAAGTCACCGACATCGGATCAAACAGCGTACGGATTAAGGTGGTGAACACGGACGAATCTCTGCCCAAGGTTATAAATTTCATTTCTCAACACTCGCTTTCAACCACGAAGTTGACGGTGCAGAAACCAACCCTAGATGAGGTCTTCCTCGAATACACTGGAAGGACGATAAGAGAGGAGGAGGGAGGAGAAGACGCAAGGAAAATGGCAATGAATATGAGGAGGGCGAGACAATGAGCGGATTGTGGCCACTTACGGTACGAGAACTGAAGAAATGGATCAGAAACCCGACTTTCTTCTTCACAGGACTCATCCAGCCAATCTTCTGGATTGCCCTATTCGGAAGTGCATTCGATATCACTAAATTCTTCACTGGGCCTACGGGAAGTGCAGCTGCCAGTTTTATTCTAGATGGTGCCCCTAATTACATAACCTACATCGTAGGGGGAGTCCTTACCACGATGGGCCTATTCACAGCTATGTTTGCCGGTACGCAGATCATATTCGACAGAAGGCTCGGACCAATGGGAAGGTTCCTCTCCTCTCCAATTAGGAGAAGCTCAATAGTATTCTCTAAAATCATATCGTCGGTGATCAGGATCCTCCCTCAGGTCGTGATTCTTGTGGTAGCTGCGTATTTGATACCGAATGGGCTGAAGTTCCAGCATGGATTTACTCTCGTCGACGTTCTTGTGATGGCAACCGCAATAATTCTGATTGCGTTCATTTTCTCATCCATTTTCAGCGTAATTGCAACCAGAATGACCAACATGCAGTCAATATTCGGTATAGTGAATCTGGTCAATCTGCCACTCATGTTCGTGAGCTATGCAATGTTCTCCAGGCAGATGATGGCAAACTGGCTCGGTAACGTCGCTCAGTACAATCCGGTATCTTGGTCGGCAGAAGCAATCAGAACAGTAATAATCAACGGCAGCCTAACAGCATCTCAGTGGGCACAGGTTGGGCGTTGGTTGGGTGCTCTAGCTGCACTCGCAGCGGGACTTCTACTGCTTACAGCCTACCTGGTAGAAAAGGAGATAAGAGACTAGATGTCCAGAGGGCCAAGAGTTGACTTTCTTTTTATTTTCTCATTTCCCTAAGTTGTTAATCCAGTTCTGAATGGCAGTAACTTTATGGGATTAAGACCATCTTTTATCTATCTGCCAGATGGGTCATTTGAGAAGGTGAATTTCTTTTTAAAGAGTACTGAAATACGAAAGTGAAAGTGATGGCCATTATAACAGTTGCAAATATCGCGATAGAATAATCTATGTTGTTAGTAAACCCTCTTGAGAGGGCAATAGAAGCAATGATGATTCCAACTGCTCCTCTTCCACCAAATAACCCAAGCGATACTGTTGGTGAAATGTTCTTCATGAATCTCTTGGAAAATGTGTAAGCTGCAAACCCACCGATTGAAGTAGTGACCGCAATCAAAAACAGCATATAGGGGATGTATGAGACAGGTACAATGCTTATTTCAATGCCAGAGATGCTGAAGAACAGAGGGATGAAAAAACTTGAGTTTATGCGCTGAAACGTTCTTCTGAGAATACCAAAGGCGTGTTCGCCTATGGTGTTCTGGTGGATGATCAAACCAGAGAAGAAAGCGCCCAGAACGAATGTGATTCCAATATATTCGAAGAGAACGGATGCAGCAAGCCCCATGAGAATTACAACTGCAAATATGATTCCCTCCTTCTCCCTTCTCGTAAACACGTCGAGTCTTCTTATAAGAAGCTCTGATTTTGACTTGAGCAACATGTCCAGGAAGTACAGACAGACAACGAATGCAGCAAGAGAGGCGGTGTCAATAGCGATTGTCAGCATGGCCCTATGGAATGAAACTAGTACGATGAATGCTATTGTATCGCTCATGGCAACGCCTCCCAGGAGGCGAAGTCCATCATCGATTTTTATCAGGCCAGACCTTACGAGGAGTACAGATGCTATTGAGATAGATGGTACGCTGACCGAAAGGGAAGTACTGACAGCTTCAAGATATGGAAGTTTAAAAATTAAAACAGAACCTACAGACATAACTATGAGGGGTATAATGAAAGATGTCAGTGCAAAAATTGTGACATATCTTACGTTCTTGGTGAAGATGTCTGCTGAGGACTCAACACCTATTTGAAGTATGATGAAGAATAGTGCAAGTATGCTCAAGGTGGATAATTCAGACGAAGGCACTATGATGCCTGTCACCGCGGGACCAAGGAGAATTCCAGCAATTATTGCTCCCACGACCTCCGGAAGAGAAAACCTGTTGAATATCTCTCCCAAGCCGATTGCGACTATTAACAGGAGCAAAATGGCGGTTATGAGGTCAAGCATCAGATTCTCTAGATTAAGAAGGATATAAACTGTTCTCAGTGAAGAGCCTGAATATCACTATATCTCCTCTTGATTCTGGTACCGTTCATTATCTATTGATCAATCGCTCCGGGTAATCCTGGAAGCTCCCGTTTGGTTGACAATTTTCTCATTTTTGGAGCTCTCCTTCCTCTGAATGCAGACTGCTCGAAACGACACTTGCAGGGATATAATTACGAGAAAGAACTGAAAACAACAACGATCCTATGAGTATTGAAAAGATCACCACATAGAACAAGATGTTGCCAAACAGGCCGAAAACGGAAGGGTCAACTGAAAGGAGTATTCCGGCGAGAACTATAACGGTCGAACCTCTCTGAACGAGTGCAGATACCAGAATTGAATCTCTATCGAACCACTTGGTAACTGTCTGGACGGTGAATATCTGGAAGAACCTGATCGCGACCAAGATTGCAACCAGCAGAAGAGCAACCATAATCCCTCTATAGTCAAAAATGTTCACCAGGATTCCAATGTAAACGTAAAAGAGAGTCATTACAAAGAAAGTGATCTCCTGATTGAAATAGCTAAGAGACTGGTTATCGACGATTCCAGAAACTTTTAAAATCTTGGAAATAGGCAAGGAATTTGCTATGATTACAGAAAATACGAAAATCGTGAGAATTGCAGATGCCCCAATATAGTCTGAGAGGCCCCACAGTGCGAACAATACCGCAATTGTCGCAATGTAATAGTGTGGAGCCAGCGCTTGCCTCAGGACTATCAGCCAGACTATCCCAACTACTCCTCCCAGTATCAGTGCCTCAGAGATGCTACCAAAGAGGTATCCGGTAAGTCCAACGAGAGTCATTTGGTGATTCATCACGCTTAGAATCAGAAGAACAACAATTATGTTCATTACAGAGTTCATAATCGTTTCAACTTCGACGGTATGTTTAACTTTCTCAGCCAGGTTTATTCTCGATATAAGCGGCACGATGAATGTGACAGATGTTTCGCTCAGAACTGCGGAAAGTAATAGTGAGTCAAGAAGTGGGATCTTTAGAAAGTAATAGAATATCGGAGTCGATATTCCTATGACAAATACAAGATCAGTAACTGCCACTACAATGCCTCTTGAGACAGATTTTCCATATTTCTTTAGATCAAGTTTAAGAAGCCCCCCAAACACTATCAATATTAGGGCAACCGTTCCTACGAATCCCAGAAGTTCCTTCATTAGTGAGAGATAAACACCTGGAATTATGCCTGTGTAGTGAATAGCTACGCCTATAAACAACAGAAGCAGCATGTCAGGAATTTTCTTTCTTCTAAATGCAATTTCGCCAATGAACCCTAAAAACATAATGCCCGCTAACAGTAACAGAAGCTCATTGATAGTGATCAATAAAATTACATACCAACTGCTATTATAACTCTTTTCAGGCCAAAATATAGCATTCAGCAGAGAACCTTCCAAGTAGAGATAATTGTTTAGAAAAACTGAACATAAGTTCCCAAACTCCAAAATTAGACAAATAGTTGACCAATTAAGCCAAATACAGTCCACGGGCGCAGAGGAATTTGATTAAAGTTTTAAGCGAATACTTCAAAACCACAGATTTTTGGAATCTTGCTCGCTTAACTTATATATGGCTATCCAAATCATAATTCTGCAGGTCAACGGTGGTGCACTTCTAGGACGATAGGGGAAAGAGACTTGATCCATTCACATTGCAGGCGGTCCACGTCTGGCGAAACCTCTCAGAAGGGACTCATAAATCCAATAAGGGAAAATATCAGCATTTTCTCAACAAATGCCCTGTTATCGATATAGAGCTCAGCAGATAAGCCAAATCTTCGAGCCTCCTCGATGTTATGTAGCATGTCGTCCTAAAGGAGAATCGACGAAGGGCCACACCTGAGTGTATCAATAATGCTGTCTAAATAGTCCTTGCTTGGCTTGAGATGCCCAACTCTACTGGATGAAAAGACCTGATCAAATATATCCTTCAGCCTCATTTCCTCCAGCAAGAATTGGGTACGGTGAGTTTCCTGATTTGTTGCCAGATGCGTTCTTATGCCTACCTTTCTCAATTTCGATACAACTGACAGCACAAGATCATCAACGATGGACTCACTCTGGAACGATTCGCTGAGAAAACGATCAATGCACCTTGCCATTTCCATTTCTCGAGATATGAGGGCAGTAGGTCAGTAATATCCAATTTACAAACTAAGTACTCCATGAAAGGTCCATCAAAAAAGGAACTGGTCATCGATTCGGTAATACCGTAGACTTCTGACAGTCTATCTGAAAAAGATGTCCGTTGTCGGGTACTATGACTCCGTCAACATCCATAAGTACGTGAATTATGCCGTCATTCATTCCAGATAGACCCTAACTTTAGGAAGTTATTAATCTTGTTTGGAAAAGTCCCAGAAGTGGACTGGCGCGTTCCAACCCACTATGAACTATTGCCTCCAGCTCAATCAAAGCCTTTACATACTGATTTGAAATGTGGGAAATGAAGTGGGATGACTCAAGAAACTATAATTGATGAAAAAGGCAGAATTGTAATCTCGAAGGATGTGAGAAGTAACCTGGGACTCAAGAAAGGCATGAAAGTAAGAATGCATATTGAATCTGACAAGCTGATAATTGAAAAATCCGTTTCACCAGTTGAATTTCGCACTAGAATGAAAGGATTCATTAAGAAAGGGTCCAAAGTACCCGTGAGTGATCCTTTAGAACTCAAGCATATCTGGAAGTGATGCTTCTATTGACGCTGTCATACATTGATGCGAACTACTGGATATACTGGTTTGACGAAAGACTGCCAGAGCACGAGTTTGTTGACCAGGTCATGAGAAAATCTATTGAAGAAGGTGTCGTGATCAGCACAGTAACCTTAATGGAAGTGGCACACTATTTTCGAACCCTTCAACCTAAGATTTTGAGTGAGAGAATTAAAATGATAACCAACCTCTCAACACTCAGTGTTATTGACTTCACTTCTTCCATTATGCAATCCTCAATCAATCTCCTATCTACTTACGCACGTATAGGTCTGGGCTCACGTGACTGCGTTATTTTAGCCACTATGAAGACAGTTGGATCGGATATTCTTTTGACCCATGATAAGGCTTTCAAAAAGGCGAAGGACATAAAAATAATTGATGAAGTAAGATAATAATTGGAGGATTTGCTTACAAATTTAAGCGGGCGCAGAGGGATTTGAACCCTCGACCTACGGCTTAGGAGGCCGTTGCCCTATCCAAACTAGGCCATGCGCCCTTTGGAGAGGAGTATTTTCGATGTTTTAACACTTGCGAGAACTAAGACCGATTGGATGTGACTCTTCTGTTAAGAAGTGGAATGATCAATGAGATTTAATTTCATAAAAAACAAAAATTATTAAGAAAATAAAAGAAGTTAGAAAAAGTACCTATTTCAGGTATGATTCAGGGACCTGTTTAAGGTTGTTCTTTATAGCTTCTATGCTTTTCAAGAATTTGTCTTTCTGTTCAGAGTTAAGGTCGACCTCAATTACCTTCTCCACTCCGTTCTTTCCTAGTATCACTGGTACCTCGGCGAATGTTCCTCTGATTCCGTATTCGCCCTCAAGCAGTACGCTTGCTTCAAGCGCAGTCTTCCTGTCGTACTTTATGGCATTTACCATTACGGTTAAACCGCTCGCTGGTCCCCAGTTGCTGCTGAATTTCCTAAGGTTGGTTATATCTGCTCCCGCGTTTATCGTATCCTTCACTACCTTATTGTATTGCTCTTCCGAAAGGAATGATTTGAGACTCTTTCCGTATACAAAGGAAAGTTCAGGTACCGGGTACATATTTTCGCCGTGCTGACCGAGCACGAGGGGTGTAATTGCTGAAGGTGATATGTTAAGATACTGGGATGCGTAGAATGCCATCCTCCTTGAATCCAGGACGCCGCTGAAACCAATCACCCTGTTTCTGGGGAATTTGAGCTTGTTATAAAGGACTGCAACCATGACATCTAGAGGATTGGTCGTCAGTATCACAATTGAATTTGGTGCGTACTTTTTCACATTTTCAGCTGCTGCTGAAACGATTTCTGCATTCTTTGCTGCTAGCTCTTCACGAGTCATACCCGGCTTTCTTGGGAGGCCGGCAGTGATTACGACTATGTCACTCCCTTTGATATCTTCATAGTTGTTTGATCCTTTGATTTTCACATCCTTTCCAAGAATTGCTGCTGTATGATTTAGATCAAGTGCTTCTCCCTGCGGAAGACCCTCCACTATATCTATTAGATTTATGTTGGTGTCGACCTCGCTGATCATAAAAAGCGCTGCTGTGGTCGCACCGACTCTTCCCGAGCCTATTATAGAGATCATAAAACTATTATTTCTCCAAGCTTTATAAGCTTTCTTTTGGGTTTCTTTTCACGAAACAAAAGGCATTACTGATATTCAAAGGTCAAAAAGGAATAAAGAAGAAAGCCTAGCTAGGAAAGTAGAACTACTGTGAACTGAAATAAATGAATAACCATGGCTACTTGCATTTTTTCTGCTTGATCTGATTGCTTTTCTGGAACAGTTGATATCTGGTTATTAAAGTCTATACTATCGGCTCTTCATGAGCAAGTCACGAATCGTTATTCCCTGTTATTCTATTGAGGACTTACTTCTCTCTATCTCAGCTCGATGGGTTTGTATTGGAGATCTAACGGTCCTGTGTACCACTCGAGTGGTCTTACCAGTTTGTTATTCTTCCAGTATTCCACTATGTGTGATCCCCAGCCAGACATCCTCGAGGCCACGAATATGGGAGTGAACAGCTTGCTATCTATTCCCAGAACTCTGTAGAGCGGACCTGCAAAGAAATCAATGTTAGGCCATATTCCCTTTGTATTTCCTAGTTTGTCTATCATCAATTTTTCTGCCCTGAGAGCGATTTGGAGAAGTCTCTTCACCTCATCTGAGGGTTCCTTGGTCAGACTCTCCTCAAGGTAACTCCTCACCAGTTTTGCTCTGGGATCGTAAGCCTTGTATACTCTATGGCCGAAACCCATAATCCTCTGTTTCCCTTCTAGGGCCTCTTCTATGTACTTCTCTGTGTTGTCGGGATTTCCAATCGCATTTATCATATTAAGTGCAGACTCGTCAGCTCCTCCGTGGAGTGGTCCCTTCAAGGTTCCGATGCCGGTAGTCGTTGCTGCATATACATCCGCTAAGGTGGATGCAGTGACGAGGACAGAGAATGTTGAAGCATTGGTGCTGTGTTCAGCGTGCAGTATGAACATTAAGTCAATGAGTTTGCTTTCAAACTTGTTCGGTCTCTTACCAGTAAGCATGTAGAGGAAATTTTCAGAAAGTCCAAGTGTGCTGTCTGGAGGGATGTATCTCTTGTTTTCTCGGAACCTTCCTGTTGCTGCCGCGATAGTTGGAAGTTTTGCAATAAGTGTAATCACTTTGTCTATTGTTGCGTCAAGATCCTTGTTGCTCGGATCCTTATCGAACATAACAAGCATCGAAGTAGCGGTCCTCATCACGTCCATTGGATGAGCCACTGGTGCCATTGTCTTTATGACTTTCTTAACTTCCGTTGGAAGATCCATCCTGTCTTTGAGCTTGGTCACAAAGTCTTCGTATTCCGTCTTTGTAGGCAATTTTCCGTATATTAGAAGATATGACACTTCTTCGAAGTTCGATTTTTCGGCAAGATCTTCAATTGAGTACCCCCTGTACCAAAGTTTCCCGTTTTGTCCATCGACTTTAGAAATCGCGCTTTCATCGACATAGATCCCTTCTAACCCATAGTTGATAGTGGGTTTGGTATTCATCATTTAGGTCACCTATTAAACAGGTTGAACGATTATAAAAGAGTGTCCAAAAGTTTAGTAAATTTATGAATTTTAGTCTGTGTGAATATGAAATTACAGATTGATGCTACACTGTATTGAATTGATTTCATCTTGTCTATTCATGCATCAAATCAAGGGCATTCTTGCAGATAGATTAGTCGTTTTAAACCATTTCATCTATGCGACATAAAATACCCTCTATCATTACGGTTGAGTTGATCGACCTGGGTGCAGACTGCTTCTTACTAATCTAGGCTGGAAGTTTTATCTTACTTTCCTTGACCTTGTTTGTAAATGCCCTCATTTTCTCTGACAGGTCTTCGTCAATAAAGTGTTCGAAAAAGCAAGCTTTTTCTTTAGCAGTCTCCTCGTCGCATCCCATCAATTTCAACAGTTCATAAATGGAACTCTCTTTCTTGCTTAGATTGTCAAGGAGCTTCTTTCCCTTTTCTGAGAGTGTCATTCCTCTGTATTTCTGGTAGTTTATAAGTCCATCATCCGCCAGTTTACTGAGCATCTGCGATACGGAAGCAGGTGTCACTTTCAAGAACTCGGCAATCTCAAGAGGTCGTGCGTATCCTTGTTCCTTTATGAAATGATCGATGGATTCGAGATATTTTTCCCTA
>JAJYUV010000131.1 GCA_021792355.1 Thermoplasmata archaeon
CAGGTCCGGTCAAAATTACCTTGCCAGCAATGGAAAGTGGTATTCAGCCATCAGAATTCCATACTCATCCAATAAGAATCTGATTGCTAAGGCCAACGAACTTGGGATTTCGAGAGAGCAATTGGGCGATCTTGAGAAAGGTGCATATAAAGCTATTATAGAGTACGCTCATGGATTCGGAAGACCGGAAGACGCCCTTTCCTTTGTAATGGCGTATGATAGATTGCTTGTTAGAAGTTCAAAGGGTGAAGAGAATTTGGAGATGAGATATAAAAGAACTCTGAATGATAAACCCTGGGAAAAGTGTAAATGTGAGATATGCCAAGAACATGGCGTCGACGTTTTGATTTTTCGTGGAACAAATAGAAATAAAAGGCGTGGGTATCATAACACCTGGACTTTCAGGAATACTTTGATGAAAGAAAAATAGAATCACCTGATTCCCCTATAAGCCAGATTCGTTCTATTCCTCCATTGTATTGTTCTATCTCTCGTATACAAATCTTGATATTACGCACCTCAGCTTGTTTTCTTCAGCATACTCCTCAAGCATTCCTTTCCAATTCATTGAGTATTATGATTTCAACCATTAGTCATATTTGAAGTCTGTATAGTGCCTTTTCAATAATATTCGGTCGGCGTTCTTTGCTCTGCTGTGTGTAGGTGGAAAGTGTTAAAATTGCGTTACAGTTGCACTTACAATATATTCTAAAACATGAAAACAGGTGTGACAAAATGAAAAAAGAAATTCCTGTATTAACTTGGGAACTCCTAGTAGAGGCTCATAAGAAGTATTTAGAGGAAGAACCAAGGGATGCGATGTACAGAGTATCGATGCGATTGATTGAACAAGATTGGGGAAAGAACAAAGAAGTCTCTGAGGCACTAGGAGTTCTTCTGCTAACGTGGAATTCAGCCTTCTACAGATATGGTAACATTAATTTCTATTTGATCCAAGAAGCAATCTCCGAAACTAATGACAAACTCGATGAACTAAGAAAAAGGTCCATCCTAACGTACAAGGAAGATGAGAGGGAGAAAATTAGGGAGGTCTACCAGAAACTTATCCTTGCCCTTAAGAAAACAGGAAAAATGGGAAAGAAGAACGAAGGGAAGCAAATATATAGTCCAGTTTCAGTCGCTAAAGCTCTTCATCTGCTGTGTCCAAATTTCTTTCCCCTCTGGGACGATAAGATAGCCGTCGGATATGGATGCAGGTGGTACAAGAGCATCCTTAGCTTTGACAAATACTGGAAGTTCATTGGAATAACAGCTTCTCAGGTTAATAAACTTGAATCGGAAAGAAGAGCTGAACGCCATAATACCCAGCCTGGTACTTTGAAGTTGGTCGACGAATATAACTATATTCACTTTACAAAACGAAAAATATGATAGATCCGAGGATAACATCCATCCCATGGTGGCCTATTATCCGCTTGGACTCTACACTTCTTCTAAATTAAATTATTGTTGTGTGAAATTCCACCAGTACCCGCATCCCCATTTATTCTCTTTCCCTGGGACGTCAACAATGGTTGGCCTGTGATGCTCGGTGATCAGGTCGGGATTGCCAAATATGCCAATCATCTCAGGGTCCGTCATGGAGAGATTCAGCAGATATGTTCCATGGTGCTCTTCCATCAGCTTCTTGAGATCAATAAAATCCTCCATCTTGAACACGTATCGATACTGGCCGCCACCCCTCAGATAAGGAGGATCAAGATACAGCATAACCCTTTGCCTGTTATACCGTTTCATGAGTTCCCTGAAATCCATGTTCTCAACAATCCATTTCTTCACCAGCAGAAAATCCTCAGTCCTGATTGGTGGCACATTTGCCCTCTTATAGAATCTCTTGAACGCCTTCCCAGCACCTGCAAATGAGAACGTGTGCAGATATATTGTCTTGAAGGCAATGTCAACGTCGTTCTTTGGGTTCGAGAGCCTCGTTTCCTTGAATATCGTCTCGTGTGGAAAGCAGTTCCTGAGCTTCCTTTCAAGTCTCTTCCTTTTGCTGCCATCCTGCAGCACCTTGAACGTAACGTAAAGGTCGCGGTTCAGATCATTGTACACCTTGATCTTCCTCCACTCCTCTGGTATGTTGAGCAGTACTTTTCCCGAACCTCCGAACACGTCCACAACAACGTCGAACTTGCTGCTTATGGGTTCGAGAATCTGTATTATTGTCTTCAGTTGATTGTACCTGCCGCCATAGTATGGGAAAGTTGAATGCATAGTTGTCGAAAGAGAAACCATTCCTTGCTTAAATGATTTCTGTTTGCGCCATAGAAAATTATTAGCACTCGTGGACCATGTGTCTCACCATGGATCCTCTGAAGATAATTGAGAAGCAGTCCGGATTCTTCAGGCTTATCTCGTACCTGGATTCCACTGAAGGAAAGCCGCTTACTACCGTTCTGGAGGAGACTGAAATTCCCGTTCACCAACTCTACTCGAGCATAGAAAAAGGAAAAGAGCTTGGCCTGATTTCCACATCTGTTGACATCTCCAAATACCCGCCGAGAAGCATCTTATCACTTACAGTGAAGGGAAAAAAGGTAGCGGAAAAAATAGGGGAAATACTGAATATATTGAAATCAGAATAGTTGCATCTCTTCAATCAGCTCCTCTGCCCTCTTGTTTGCGAGTTTGGTTATCACGTTATTAAATCTCTCCTCTAACCTTTTGATGAGATCCTCTCTGGTCTCGGTCTCTTCTATTGCCTTTCTTAACATCGCATAATCCAGGTCGAATTGGTCCTTTCTTCCTGTGTAGTATTCCTTCTCAAATTTGTTCATAGCAATCTTGTCCATTCAGCCTCTGAGAATTTGTCCTTCAGTATCCTGAGGAAATCATGGTAGTTTCTGCTGTTCCTGAAAGCATCCCCTAT
>JAJYUV010000132.1 GCA_021792355.1 Thermoplasmata archaeon
CTCTTTTAGGTCGCCGAACATAGTGATTCCCTCCTCGCCAACAATGACCGGTGAATAGAAAATTGAAATTTCATCCCAGTTCCCTTGAGAAATGAAAGAGGTTATTACCGACTTTCCACCCTCAATCATCACCCTCCTGTACCCCATTTTGCCCAGTTCCTTTACCACAAAGTCAGTGTGAAGTATCGGATCAGGGCTATTTTTAATCAACACCCTGGAAGTAACATTACTGCCAAAATCAGTTGCATCCACTCCTTCTCTGCAGAAAATTACAACACTTCTACGGTATGAAAACACTCTTGCGTTTCCGTTTACTGTCAGATTTGAATCAAGTATTGCCACGTCGGGAATCCGTGTAGATTTGTAGTATTTTTCGTTCACCACTAACTTGGGATCGTCTAGATTGATCGTGTTCTTCCCCACTAGTATTATGTCAGATTCATCTCTCAACTTGTGGACCCTTACCAAATCTTCAAAATTCGAGAATCTGTAGGCCTTGCCTCCTTTTAAAGCGATCTTACCATCGAGAGAGCAAGCGAAATTAATGGTGATGTGTGGTTTCACTGAACAAATAACGAATTTGAAATATTATAATTTATGTAGAACCCGCCATAAGATAACTCCTGTTTCAAAGTTGTCGTATTTTTAAATTTAAAGAGACTCTATCAAGTTTAAGTAATATTTAATTAGGCTACCCTAATTACTTGGCGTGAAGCACAATGGTCAGGACTACCTCCTGGCGATTTGGGAGTTAAGTGAGAGTTATGGTTCTGCGAATGAAAAGGGGGTCGCCGAAAGGCTAGGCATTTCCCTCCCTTCCGCCTGGGAGGGGATCCATCGATTAGAGAGAGAAAATCAGCTTATGGTAAGCAAACAGGGTATCAAGTTCACAAGCGAAGGCTATCTCAGCGCACTGAAGATGGTGAGGGCCCACAGAATAACGGAATATTTTGTCTACTCATATCTGGAAATTCCCTGGGATGAAGTGCACAACTCGGTCATGGATCTTGAGCACGATTTCACGGAAAAACTCCTCGATAATCTTTACAGGAAGATGAAGTCTCCCGGCTACTGCCCCCATGGCAATCCAGTCAAGCCAGACCAGAAGATGATCGAGATCAGTGCATCAGAAGCTCCAGAAGGAAAGTACTATTTTGTTAGACCCGTACTGGAAGAATACTCATTTTTGAAGCGACTTCTTAACGCAGGTTCTACGCCCGGTAAGGTCGTAGACATTGAGAAGGGAGGAGAGAGCTTGTATCTCATAGGCGAAAATGGGGAATTCAAGCTTCCCGAGAAAATGGAGAAGACGATCAGACTGAAGTCCGGTCCCAAATCTGCGACGCTGAGGAAGCCCTTGAAATCCGTCAGAGCTTCTGGCAGGTTACCGCTGGAAAGAATCAAGGTCAAGAAGCCAAATGAACCCTACGCTTAAGAAGCTTCTACCAGTCTTAGGCCCAGGTTGGGTTGTGATGCTGGCAGACCTAGATGCACCAAGCGTCATAACTGCGATCCAATCCGGAATAGAGTTCAAGGCTCATCTGATAGTATTGCTGATAGTCCTCATAATTCCTCTATTCCTTGTTCAAGACACATCTTCTAGAATCGGCGCTGTCACTGGTAAGACGTTGGGACAGGTCATTTCAGAATACTTTGGACACGGATGGACTGTGGCTGCGGTAGGTGGGACGGCTATCATAGATTTTGCGGCTTATGTAGGTGAATTTGCAGGAATCGCCGTCGCCGGAACAATAGTGGGGATCCCAGTGATAGTGACTGTAATTTTAGTGATCATTGCACACACAATAGTTGTGGCAACTGGAAAATACAAGAGAATAGAGATATTCCTGGTGGCCATTGGGTTCATTCTTTTCCTGTTTGTTGCGCTGGATTTTTTCGTCTTCCCCCACAACATTCATCTAACGGACTTTTCGCCATTCATCCCAAAGAATTCATTCTATTTCCTGATGGCAGCAAACATAGGGGCCGTGATAATGCCATGGATGCTGTTCTATCATCAGGCTGCCGACGTGGACAGCGGACTTAAGGTTTCAGGGATGAAGAAGGAGAGTTTGGGAACACTACAGGGAGCTGTGGCATCTGAGGCTCTTATGGTGGCGATTGTGATTTTTTCTTGGAAACTGGCCCAGGACGGACTCACGAGCGGAAACTCTGTGACTAACGTTGCTACTGCCTTGGGCCACGAAATTGGCCCCATCGGCCCCATCATCTTTGCTCTTGCCCTTGCCGTTGCAGGATTGTTGGCAATGTTCGTAATATCAATGAGCATGGCCTATTCAGTATCTGACGTGTTCCGGTGGAGAGGATCGTTTAACAGAGGAATGAGTGGTCACAAGAGGTTTTACGGTGTCTATATGATGGAAATTATTCCTGCTGCAATCCTGACCGTTGTCTTCACTAATCTCATAAGTCTTGCACTCGATGTTATGGTCTTCAGTGCGATCGCCCTGGCCCTCCCACTCTTGATCGTGATTAGAATCGGCTCGAATAGGGAGATTATGGGTCAGCACAAGATAGGCGCTGCTCGGGCTATATCTCTTTACATTTTCATGATTTTGGCAGTGGGACTGGGTGTTTTCTCAATTTTGCAAGTAATTTAGTGAACGGAGTTCTAAATAGGACGAAATAGCAAAACAGCATCTATGATACGCCGGAAGTACTTTTCAAAGCTAAAGCGGGTGAGTGTCATTCGAGATCACTTCTTATCAGTATACTAAAGGAAATGTAGTTATTCTAATTCCCAATATTTCTCCATGATTGTTTCTCCCCTCGATTACCGATATGGCAGGGAAGAGGTCAAGGCTATATTCTCTGAAGAATCAAACCTGAGAAACATG
>JAJYUV010000133.1 GCA_021792355.1 Thermoplasmata archaeon
CAAGAAGAGGACGAACCTTGGTACCATTGTAGGAAGTAAGGCGAGGTGCCTCCGCTAGGATGGGCGATCAAAGAAACGCTCCCTGAAGGTAATATCGTTGGCGAAGCAGGTGTCACTGAACCTGCAACAAGCACTGAGTTCACGGTTATAAAAGACGTATCTGAGGCATTGGTATCCTTTGGTTGGCCACTCGAATTGTCCGAAACGACGTAACAATAATATGTCGAAGAGACAGGTGACACATTCAAGACAGGACCAGTACCGCCACTCCAAAAAGCGTCGGAAGAGCACGATGACGAATTTCCCGACTTCCAAAGAATGGAGTACGGCGGTGTTCCTCCGGAGATGTTAGACTTCAGAGCAATGTGTTGCCCAGAATCAATGACAGAAAGTGCCGGAATGGGTCGGCCACCAAAAATGGGCGGATTCACTGCTATATGGATTGGACTCACAGAACCCTCCGCACCCTCTGAATCAGTTACGTTCACCCAAATGGAGTATGAGGAAGACGAGGCATTTGGTATGCAACTGATTCCCGATGCGTTAACAAAGCTGCATCCAAGACTAGGTGAAGATTCATGCCAAGCAAAAGTATATGGGGCAACCCCACCCACAATGTTAGTAACATTGGCAGTGAATCTTTGACCCAAGTCTACTGTCTTAGGAGTCGCATTGATAGAAAAGGAAGGAAATCCGTAGTTGACCCAATAGTCATCGTAGTCGACTACCGGATCCGGTCCCCCTCCAAACACAATTGTATAGTCCGATGCTTGGTCATAAGCCATGGAAACGCCACTTCTTGCTAATGGAGACAAAGCGGGCGTAACATTGTACCAATTTCCACCTAAGAATATCCACGTATCGTTAAGTGAAGTCGTTGGCATTGGACAAGGGTTACAACCTCCGAAAAGTATTGGATAACCTGCGGCTTCGTCATAAGCCATTTGAAAATAAGCCCTAGGCGCTGGTCCCTGGGCAACGTTTATCTGACTCCATGAGCCATTTTCGAATTCCCAAGTGTCTCCGAAATATCCTCCGGAGTACCTTCCACCGAAAAGGAGAACACCCCCGGTACGAAAATCAGATGTCATGCCATAGGCAGATCGAGCCCCTGGGGCGCTTGTGGGAAAAAGCTGAGTCCAAACACCTGCACGAAAGCTCCAGGTGTCAGAAAGGAAACCCAAGTTCCCATAGCCACCGAACAACAGAACGAATCCGGCCTGAGCATCGTATGCCATTGACATAGACGCCCTATTTCCAGGGCTAGAATTTGCAAAAATCTGCTTCCACTTTCCTGCTGAAAATTCCCAAGTATCTGAAAGGTATGATGAAGTCGAACTCTCACCCCCATAAAGCAAAATGACCTTGTCGGCGTAGTCATATGTCATAGCCGCAAGTCCCCTCGCAGGCGGGGATGGGTTTGACGTCACGTTGGTCCAAGTTCCATTATCAAAAGTCCACGTATCATTTAGGAAGACATCTCCACCTAAGCTTGACGAATAATAGTTACCTCCAAACATGACTACATACCCGTCTAACGAATCAAACGCCATGCTCGACGTACCCCTTGCCGAAGGTCGAAGCGATGACGTAATATTCCTCCAGTCAGGCGACTTCCCACCAACAGCAAAAGCACGTTCTCTCGGAAGATTTGAACTGAGAAACTTTAAGGACAATCTCGCTGCAGATACCCTTTCTTCAGCTACCATTGAGCCCTGGTGCCTACCGCCTTCAAAGTAATTTAGTTTCTTATCAAAAGTAAAGGGAGGGATGAAGGTTGACACTCGACTACTTGGGGTCTGAATGATGGATAGGGGGACTATGACTGATAGGCTTACTAAAACTACTAACCACATCTTAAGGCCTCGTGGCAGTAATGATGGCGCTCTCACCCTACTAACCCTCGGAGTCGTTCTAAGCTCAAGCAAATAAGCCCCTCATCACGAGATAGAAAATAACTTAGGGGGGAGGTATGTGGCATGCCCTTCAACTACTAATATTTTTGACTGTAATAAAAGTTCCTCTAACCCCTACGTCCTTTGACACCGACGTAGGTACAATGATCTCTCCGAGAGCTGTGTCGTCTCCGATTCTACAAAGTGGAAACTCCTCCGCGTTCAGACGGGGACATGATGGTAAAACCTCTCCGAAACCTCGTTCATCCAGCCATCAGAACGTCGGCAGTTATCGATATAAGCAAGGCGATAGCCGATTAAAAACAATAATTTATCCACTCTTTTTCTCAATTCCTTAGAGTGTGTCTCAATAATAAGTCTCGGATGTGAGCGTTCAATAGTCTTTAAAGATCCTTGCAAGACAGCCATTTCAGCCCCCTCAACATCAATCTTTATGAGATTTGGACTTAACTGAAATGAATCTAGTGTCTTCACGTTTGTACCAACCACCTTTGGGACGGAGGAAGCGGTGGCACGAGCGCGAACCATAAAACCTTCTATTAACACATCTTGCGACCCTTCTGCTGAGCCGAGTGCACATTTAGTTGCGTGTATCAAATGACTCAGATTATTTCGTCCAATGTTTGATAACAAGATTTCGAAATTGTGGGCGACAGGTTCAAATGCGTAGACCTCTGAAGCCTGAGTCCAGGCTGTATAAATACTAAAATCGCCGAAGCTGGCACCTACATCTACTACAGTGCCCCCAGAGACAAACTCAGGGTGATGAAAGTAGGTATGGCGGCTGAAAACCTCCCCGTACGCGGCGAAATAGCCTACCCCGGGTTCCTTTAGCGAAAGGCCAAGCTCCCTGATAGCCCTCAGACAAGATTTGTCCCTTTCTATCTTTAGAGACCTGTGGTGTTCCCACCGCCCTTGCTTCGTCAGCAATTTGAGTGGA
>JAJYUV010000134.1 GCA_021792355.1 Thermoplasmata archaeon
GTTCTACCCAGCACACTGACTATGTCCTCTTCCGATTCCCTTGTCGATTCCTCCCCTATCTGCGGAATTGCGCCCGCGCCAAGCCCCCTTGTCGTTCTCTTGCCGAGCAGCACTTTCCTGTTCGCATTTATGCTCAGAAGATGTTTCGCGTCTGTGTTTGCGGCAATGAGCTCAGCACCGAATATTCCCTCCCTCATGCACCTATTTATGGTGTTGGAACCCCCGCCACCGCAGCCAACTTTCTTCACAGTCACCTTCAACTGTTCGACGATCTTCGCAAGCTCTTCGTCGTCCTTTGAGAATACCTGATGGACTGGTGAGGGGCTTTCTCCTCTTTCTTTCTCCCCCAGCGCATTCTTTACAACTGATTTGATCGGCATATTTCCTTTCCTCAAAAATATACATCTTTTGCAACCTATAAAGAATTGTCTATTTACTTCATGAAAATTGAGGGAAAGTATCCCATATTTTGTATAAGTCGCGGATACCTCATGCTGAACATTGGACTCACTTTGTACCGTCGCTCTGTATGGCAAGAGGAACATCACAGTCATAGCAGTCAATAACGGTGACACGAGTCATCTGCCAGGTATTCATTCATCCTGTCGTGGTGCAACGACAACAGACCTATTATTTTGGAAACTAGCATCATTACTGCACCTACAGCTGCCAGTACTGCACCGATGATGATACTGACAAAGTTCCTGCTTAAAACGGCCTCAAACAATCCTGTCCCAGCCAGTTTCATGACTAAGATCAGGAAGAAAGTCCCTATCGAATAGAATATAGAGGTCCACGACCTTACAATGCATTAGAAAATTATATATTGGCTTGAGGAATAATAACACCGTGCCAAGATTAGATCAAAACAAGGCAGTTGAAAAAGCAAAATCTCATCTCAGGGATAGAAGGGTACGGTTCAATGTTGAACTCTTAACAGTTAAAAGCGTGAAACTAGTAGGTTCAACTTGGGAAGTTATTTTGTTTGCCCCAATAGAAAAGCTAGTTGGCAAGGGAAGGACCTACACTATCAAGGTCGATGATAGGACAGGTAAGACCACAGATTTCTGGCAAAGCTAAACCTCTATACTTTCAAAACTCGAATTTGAGAGTATCAAGACTTCTTTCATCTTTAACAATAGATCCGAAAGATTGCTAAGTAGAAAAGGTTAAGATGGCAAATAGGGACGTGATCTCTGTTGATTAACCATTGTTATGCTCCGGGTTACCTATGCCAAGGCGCCCTACCAACTTCTCTAGATTAGGAAAGAACATTCGATAGCAAAAGCTGGAGATTCATAACTTTGTTGTATGTTCCTTTAATTTGGGGCGGTTGACTGATATAAGCAGGGAAAAGAAATGATAATTTTCAGTTCCTCAGACTTCAGCATAGAGACACTAATATAAGTTCAAATTATAGTTAAACACCTAACTTATTACACTTTATGAATTCTTCGCTTAAGAATTCTTTAATCCATGATTTCGCGAATGAAAGTGACGACGAAAATCTGTAGAACAGGGCTTGGACGATGTGTTTTAGATGCATTTCTGAAGCGATGAATGTATTTGATATCTGTCTCTTCAATGACTTCCATATGAACTCGATGGGATTTAGGTCTGGTGAATAGGATGGCAGGTATACGAGGTATATTTTCAACTTCGCTGCCCTCATCAGGGTTTCTGGAGAATGGTGGGGCTTGAAGTTGTCTATTATTGCCACAATCCTCCCATCCGGATTGCTCCTCCTTATTAGAGAGAGGAAATCAATTATGTCCTCCTTCCTTGAATTATCATGGAAATCAACTGCACTTTTTCCATTTAGGGAATAGAAGCCGAATGCATTCGCCTTATAGCTGTCCTTTTTCTTATACTTGGTGGACCTTAAGAATGACCACATTCTAGCGGTGCTAGAAGTTGTTTGCAGGGATGTTTCATCAAGAAACCCTATTATCTCATGATCAACGTCAAGATCGCCTATCTTTAGAAAGTCTTCTGCATTCCCGGGTCTGCGGTAATCGTGCTGGTAGGGTTTGGAATAATGCATGCCCATCTTATTCAGCATCTTGCTCACGTGCTTTTTACCGTATTCCATATTGAACTTCTCCTTGATCATCTTCCTCACTTCTTCTGCCATCCAGTCGTCCCTCTTCTCCAATATTGATTTGAGTTCCACCTTCTGTTCTTCTGACAGCCTTGACGGCTTGCCTCCAGCGAGTCTTGGTGTGAGGCCGCTGAACCCTTCCCTGTTCCATGATTCCTGCCAGTAGTAACCGACCATCTTCGTGACTCCAACGTTCTTTGATGCTTCAGTTACAGATGATCCCTGATACCTGCACTTTATGAAGTAGAGCCTCTTCAGGGTCCTCACGTCCTTCTCAATTGATCTTATTCTAAACTGTATTTTCTCCAGAGGGATTCTTCTGTCTACCATAATCTCCTCCTTTCTGGCCATAATAAGTCAAACGGTTAATGGTATGAAATGTTGTGCGTCTAACTATAAAATACAAAGCCCATAAAGGAGTATCTGTACTTTTTTAACCGATTCTGTAGTTTTATTAGCAATTTAACTACGGAACCGATTGACCGATTTCATATTACCCTAGAAGCGAGCACAAGAAGAGAGTAAATTAGGCAAGAAGTTATTAAATGCTAGGATCAGAAAAGTGTTTAATATCCATTGCCTAGAATTTAGGTGATAAGCCCGCACCCCTAGGGGGGTAGAATCCCACTGGGCCCGTACCCATAAGGTGGTTGACCCTAATATTCCTATCAAAAATAGAACCTAATTTAGTTTGGCTCTCATTTTGTCCGAAAGCGTAGGAAACACCGCAATATCTCTACCGG
>JAJYUV010000135.1 GCA_021792355.1 Thermoplasmata archaeon
GTCAAAATCCAGGTCCTTTACTCTCAGAGTTAAGAGTTCTCCGATTCTACATCCAGAATCGTACAGCATGGATATCAGTGCCCTGTCCCTATCGTTATGGCATGCGCTTAGGAGTTTGGTTAGATCCTCTTCAGTGACTATATCTTCTGGTTTCTTCTCCTTGGCAGGATTCCAGTTCAATCTTAGCCAGCTAACAGACTCCATATACTTTCCATCTTCGTTCGTAAATGCGATAGAATTTCTTCAATGTCATGTAGATTCCATTCATCGTGCTATCAGCATAATTCGCGTCTCTCCTCGTCTTTGACGCTTTGAGTTCCAGTATTGCAGTCTTGATATCCTGTTTAGTAGGGTGCAGGATGAATCTCCCATTATTCGACCCAGTACCTTCAATCTCGTGATGTAGAAGTACTGCCTGTGCTTTGATAGGTTGTCCATAGTTAGGTCGTCTATAAAATCTAGAATTGCTTTTTTTGACCCCCGAACTTAAAGAATTATCTCGATTCAAATGTATTTTGGTCTGTTCTAGAGTTTCCTCTATATGATAAACGCTATCCGTTCTCAAAACATTATGTATTGTTTTGCATTGTCTTGTTCGCAGCGTATTTCATCTCAGTCGAACCTGCTTCAGTAATATCAGGCAAATTCCTGACGTACAGGTATTCATCCATCATAGATGAAAAAGAGGCAATCGCACTCACGGGGAACGGGTCTCCGCACAGATCGATACCACGTAAGGTTATGGCCAGAGAGGCCAACCTGTTCCTGTCGTAGTCTCGATCACAGTTGTCGCATCTGGATATCTTCCACGCAGGGTGCTTTAATTTTTCACCGCAGACGGGACATTCTGACGAAGTCCCTCGTGGATCTATATACATCGTCTTATTTTCGGATTTATATTCAACCATTTTTTGGAACGTTGAATATGGCCATCTGTTCAGGTATGTCCTGAATTTCTTTCCCTTAACCTCACCACTCTTCCTTACTCCCGTCAGGTCTTCGAACACGAACGAAGCATTTGGATGGCTCCTTACCATGGTCGTGGACTTTTTGTGGAGCTCGTCTCTTACTCTTCTTCTCTGCCTTCCGTTTGTCTGTCTGAGTTTCCTGTTTTTCTTCTGGGGATTCTTAACGTGTTTCTGTATTTGCTTACTTCTGCGGGAGAAGTCATTCTGTATCCTTACGACTGTGCCCATGAGGACGGTTTCCACATCGGTAATTTCTCCCTTTCTCGTATCCACGGTTGTTAAATCCACAGTTTTGAAGTTCATATCCATGCCTGTGATCTCATTGCCAATATGTTTCTCTACGGGAATGGCGAAGGATACGGAAACAACCCGATCGGTTATGAGGACCTCGGATATCTTATACCCATTATACTCATTCCACTTCTTGTTTTTCTTAACCATTGGTATAATCTCATACTCTCCGGGCCTTATTGTTATCCTTATTGAATTGTCGACAATCTTCACCAGTTCCGAATCAAGCCTCATCGCTAACTTCCTGATCTCAGGGAATGTCTTTCCCCTCCTGTTCTTCTTGAATGAGCGAAGGATGGCAACAGATGTACGGCAAACAGGATTTATATGATGTTTCGCGTAATTATACCGAGAATTGAACCATGGCTTCATCTCTTTCCTTAAATCTATTGGAGAAGGAACTTTCCCGGAACTCTTCCATTTGAGAAATGCCTTTGCCGTCCCGAATCTTATTGCACCCCTCATGTCATCAAGATACTGGAGTATGCGGTCAGACGGTTCATAATTCCACCATATGGTTCTCTTCGAACCGGATGACCTCCAGAGATGCGTCATGATTTTACCGCTTTAAGTATATTCTTCATCTTATTCGACCTCAACCATAGAGACGTGCCGAAAAGGAGTAATTATTGAAATCAGGTCTCTTGTCATTTCCTCTGATGCTGAAGCAATTTCTTCTCCGCCTGTTTCGATGATTTCTGTGCCATGTAATTTGCATATATCTTCAACGAGATCATAACCGAACCTTGCTATCCTGTCTTTATGCGTGATGTATATCTTTGATATCTCATCAGATTCAATGAGGTTCAAAAGTTCCATGAATCCTTTCCTGTTGAATCTCATTCTGCTCCTTATGTCAGAAAATACCGGGGCACCCGGCGCATGTTCCCCGGGTTTTTGTATCTGCCTGTCCAGGTCTTCCCTCTGATCATGCGAGGATACCCTCGCATATATCGCATCAAACCTTTTCTTCCGTACTCCCAGTACCCTGTTGAGTTCACTCTCCGGAATCCTCCGGTAGTTATTGGAGACCCTCACACACCTAATCTTTCCCTCCCTGTCCCATTTCCTGAGAGTTGTGGGACCCAGCTGCAAGATTTCACAAGCATCCCTCAATGTATAGAGTTTTTCCATGATGACTGCAATTACATTTTATAACCTTACATAATGTTTCCTATTAGCTACTAAAACCACCCCCATAAGGTAGTAACCCAGCAAGGAGATATAAATATGATTCCGTACAACAATCAAAAGTCAAACAATTCGTTACTATGACGGTCATTCAACATTCTATGTAATCTCAGGTTTCTACGAAAAGCTACTTTTTGACTTTATTTAAGGCAGATCCTTCAGTCCGATACGCTCTATTTCTTTTAGATTGTCGAAATCCCGATCGTCCGTAATAATTTTCTTAATGCCTCTCCCAATAGCAGAAGAAAGGTGAATAGAATCTCTGGGTTTTAGGTTGTACTTCTCCCTAATCATTTGACTTCTTCTCATAATGTCCTCATCTACAGGTATGAACCTAAGCCCAGGGTAGTTCATGAATTTTCGTCCTATTTCAATGGCGTCGCTTCTCCCCAA
>JAJYUV010000136.1 GCA_021792355.1 Thermoplasmata archaeon
CAGTTACTCACGTCAAACAAAATCGAGTGAAATATACCGAATCCATTATATATCAATTATACATATTAAATGGATGGTGGAAGGAAAGAAAAACGATATTGCTTTTAACATATCCACTGTTAAATTAATAGGTGACAGAAATGAATGTAGATCCAAATCTAACAAAGTACATGATCAAAGTAAAGATTACGGCGGATGGGGTGGTTGAGAAGCCCGACGTCGTCGGCGCAATTTTTGGCCAAACAGAAGGACTTCTTGGAGACGAGCTAGATCTTAGGGACCTCCAGAAAGGGGGCAAAATCGGGAGAATAGAAGTAGAGATAGACAGCAAAAAGGGACGCACTGAAGGTTCAGTTTTGATCCCTTCTGGGCTGGATCAGGTGGAGACATCCATCCTGGCTGCTTCCTTGGAAACAATTGACAGGATAGGTCCATGCAAGGCAAAGGTAGATGTCGAATCAGTAGAGGATGTTCGAATTCAGAGAAGGCAGAAGATTGTCGAGAGGGCCCAGAATCTTTATAAGAAGATGAACCAGGGATCCAAGAATGTTAGCGAAAGCCTTGTCCAGTCGGTGCGGGAAGAAGTCGAGAAAGGTGAGATACTTTCATATGGAGATGAAAAGCTTCCAGCTGGCCCGGCAATAAAGGATTCCGATTCTATTATAGTCGTCGAAGGCAGAAGTGACGTGCTTAACCTCCTTAAATATGGAATAAAGAACACAATCGCAGTTCAGGGGACAAACATACCGAAGACTGTGCAGGAACTCTCCCGGCAGAGAACAGTGACCGTGTTCCTGGATGGGGACAGGGGAGGCGACCTTATTTTGAAGGAAATGCTTCAGGTTGCCGAAGTTGATTTCGTTGCCAGGGCACCTCCGGGCACAGAAGTCGAGGAGCTGACTTACAAGCAGCTATTCAAGGCACTTAAATACAAGACTCCAGTGGCGCAGTATCTTGCCATGAAAGGAATGACCGAAGAGCTTAAGGAACTCCAGGAGAAAAATGCAGCGGAAAAGGATGAATCCCCAAAGAAACCCGCGGAGAGCAGGCACGAGCCCAAGGGAGAACCAAAGTCAGAACATTCTTCTGGAAATCAAGTTGTCAAAGAGAAGTTAGAAGAGCCCGTGCAGGTCGCAGTAGCCAAGATAGTCGAACCAGACCAGCCAGGTACAAAGGTGGATCTAAAGGACAGCGCGGCGATAGAACGGAGGCTGTCGACACTTCAGAAGGAAAAACTTACTGAAGTATTCAATGAGGATGGGGAGGTTTTATCATCTTTCCCGCTTTCTGAAGCTTTTGATGGTCTCTCTGCAGTGAAATCTGCATTCGCAATTTTGACCGGTGGCGTGGTATCGCAGAGATTGGTTGATATTGCACATGACCAGGGAGCAAGGCAGATTTACGGCATCAAAGTCTCCAATCTTACAAAAAAACCAATAGATCTGAAGGTAGTGGAATGGGATCGTCGTTCGTAAATGCCGATTATACAGACTTAGTTGATACTTCCCAGGTAAAGATACCTGCATCACCGCTTGACAGGATTATCGGTCAAGCTGAAGCTGTCAGGTTGGCCAAAATTGCAGCAGCCCAGGCAAGGCACCTTCTACTTGTTGGTCCGCCTGGAGTTGGAAAATCAATGATAGCGCAGGCGATGTCCTTCTACATTCATCGACCGACAGAGGAAATAAGGGCAGTTCATAATCCACTCAGGCCTGAAAGACCGCTTGTTGAGATAAAGACTGCATCTGAGGTTCTTGCGGAAAAGGATGAGGAATCCGCTCTAGAGGAACAGGTCCTTGACCCGAAGGATGCACCGCCGTTTGCAGCAGAGAGATTAGGATTTCGATGCCCGAGATGCGGCTTTATTTCCGCTTACACGGAGACGGTATGCCCAAACTGCAACGCGCCAAAAACACAGGTTTCTCAGACCGGGCCTTTTGGCGACGTTTTCAATGTACTTGGGGCTGCATTTGGAGTCCAGAATAACACCGACAGGGTCACTTCCACGAGAAGAGTAGGCGACAAGGAGGAAGTTGTTATTTATGAGCGGTCCGGCGACAAGATCAGGGTACTTGACGAACGGGCTCTGGAGAAAAAGAGAAAACTCGAGAAGAGGAGCCCAAGCAAGGTTATAGTCCCACTCGACAGGAACCCCTTCGTGCTTGCTACCGGGGCGAGCGAAACCGAATTATTGGGTGACGTGCGCCATGATCCATACGGCGGCCATCCGCATCTTGGTACACTCCCTTATGAGAGAGTAGTGGCAGGATCGATACACGATGCGCATCAGGGCGTTCTCTTCATAGATGAGATAAGTCATCTTGGATATATACAGAGATACATCCTTACGGCAATGCAGGAAAAGGTTTTTCCCATCACTGGGAGGAATCCACAGAGTGCAGGGGCAAGCGTTAGAATGGACAAGGTTCCATGTAATTTCATACTCGTGGCAGCCTGCAATATCAACGATCTTCAGTATATATTGAGCCCACTGCGATCCAGGATACTTGGCAGTGGTTACGAGGTGTTAATGGATACTACGATTCCCGATACACCTGAGAACAGGGGAAAATATATACAGTTCATCAGCCAGGAGATTACATCTGACGGCAAGATACCGCACATGGAAATTTCAGCATGCGAGCTAGTTATGGAAGAAGGAAAAAGACGGGCCAAGGAAGTTGATCACAGGGATAATTCCCTCACCCTGAGGCTAAGGGAGCTTGGCGGACTGATCAGGGCAGCCGGCGATATCGCAAAGACAGAAGGATCAAGGCTCATTACCA
>JAJYUV010000137.1 GCA_021792355.1 Thermoplasmata archaeon
GGGTGATTACTGATTTTCCTCTGGCAGATGCAATAAGATGTGGAATCGTGAAGTCACCGATTATAGGTGAGGTCGAAAATCCTCATGAGACCCCATCAGACAGAGCTGATGTCATTTATAGGGATTACATTGAAGCGGGATGCAGAAGATGGTCCTATTACAACAGTGTCATGGACAAGGTCAAAAAGCATCCGATAATATTTTTCATGGCAACTAAGACTTCCGAAGCAGAAGACATCAACAACTATCTGCAAACCAAGAACGAATTTAAGGGGAAAACCCTTATTATTCACACCAATCTCAAAGGTGAAATCAGCGACAAAGAATGGCAAAAGCTTAAGCAGGAGACAAGAGAGATAGATACATCACATAAGTACAGGGCTATCGTGAGTGTCCTGATGCTGAGAGAAGGATGGGATGTTAAGAATGTTTGTGTCATAGTTGGTCTGAGGCCATTTACTTCTAAAGCAGAAATTCTGCCGGAACAAGCGCTTGGACGTGGGCTCAGATTGATGTTCGGCCCGGAATCAGGATATGAAGAGACCGTTGATGTTTTTGGCACAAAGGCTTTTGTTGACTATATAGACGAAGAGATGAAAAAGCAGGGAGTCGACATAAAAAGATACAAAGAGAGAAATTTACCTACAGTTACAAATATATTCCCGGATACTCTAAGGAAACCTGAATTTAACTTTCAGGTCCCTGTCCTATCTCCAAAATATAAAAGAGAAAACAGATCATTCAGCGAAATTGACATTTCCACACTTCCACAGGGAAAGTTTGACTTGGATTTGGAAACGTATACTAATATCAAGTCAGCTGTAGGAAGAGATGCGTTAACAGAGAAAGAAAGATGGCGTGATAGATGGGAACAGCCAATACCGGAAAACTATCCTTCGGTTATCTCTTATCTGGCAAATATTATTCTCAGGGCTTGCAAAATCCCATCACGAAATAGTGAGCTTGTAGGAAAGCTGGACTCGTATGTTACCAACAGCATCTTTACAACACCTTTGACCCAAGATGTGAAGGATGATTATAGGTTCCTTCAAGCTCTGAGTGAACCGAAGGTCGTTGATTTCCTTACAGAGCTCTTCGTGAAGGTGATAAACAAGCTGACCATCCTTTCTACCGAAGTGCGACTTCAGTCAGAATCAAGAGAGGTAAAGGACATCAGGCCCTCTTTGACAAGGAAGAAAACCTACACACCTAAAAAATGCATTCTTAATCTGGTACCGGTAGCGAATGATTTTGAATATGACTTTTGTAAGTTTCTTGATAACGATGCTTCAGACGTAAAAAAATACATAAAGAATGATAATAACCTGAATTTCTACCTGGAGTACGTGAACGACAAGAAAGGCTTATCTTATTACCTGCCAGATTTTGTTGTTGTTTGTGATTCAGAAAACTACATTATAGAAACCAAAGGAGAAGAGTCTGTGGAAGTGAAAAACAAGGACAAAAGGGCAAGAGAGTGGTGCGAGGATTCAACTAAACTGACTGGCAGTAAATGGACGTACCTCAAGGTTCCAGAGGCCGTATTCAAAAATAATCGTGAGGTCAAGACCCTCAAAAAATTAGAAGAGATCATAAGATCGTACGAGAGCGTTGAGAGAATTTAAGAAGAGTTCTTCGAATGACAGTAATTTTAAGGGAAAATGGCTGGTATTCATGACCTACACCGTAGAATCCACGGAAGCATTCGAGAAGGAATTCTCTAGGAACCATAAGGACAAAAAAGAATGGCTGCAACACATGGCAGAGAGGCTGGAACAGGAACCGCAGTCAGGGAAGCCATTGAGAGGCAAGCTTCACGGACTATGGCAGCTCAGAATTGGTCCTTTCAGTGTCTGGTATGAAATAAACGAGGAGCAGAAGAAAGTGACGCTCAGAGCAATCCTTCACAAAGACGAAGTCAAGAAATATTATTAGAGTTCTTTCAGGAACTCTCTAACGTTCCTGACTCTACCGTTCTGTATGTCTTTCTCACTTCTCTCCAGCTGATCCATTACATACTCATTCTCAAGAGTTTCAATGGTAGCCTCAAGGCTATCCAGATCCGATTTTGGAATGCTTACAAGCCTTGACTGTTTTGCTGTGGTCATAATATAACTCTATATTCTTTCAGATTTTAATACCTTTTGGTATGCTTCGGCTCAAATTCACCCCGACTTTCAGCCACCCCTCTTTGAGCCTTCACCAATTACTATGTGCCCTTCGCTTGCCTGCACGCCGAGCACAGGACCCCATGCTTCGCCTACAATCAAAATTCACCCCTAACCCCTCTTTTGATTTCCGTCTCGCACTCTTCTTCGAAGAGCCCTTCATTCGCCTTGCTCATTCAGGGTGGTGTCCTGTGCTCGCCGCTCGTGGTGTATGTGTGGTGTTCCACACCACCCACCGCTAACGCTTACATCACTCGGTCTTGCTACGCAAGACTTCCGGCTCGCTTCGGGCACATTACTCTCTCCTGCGGAGTGCAATTTGAGGGGGATAGGGGAGGGGAATTTTTGACCGCACAATATCGCTACGCTCAGTGCGGGATAATATGTGGGGAAGAAGTTATTACATTCGACTAAATGTCTTGGATAGGGTATGACAGCAAACAGAGCCGCAAATATCATGGATGAGATATTATATGCTTGCACCGCAGACAATAGAAATTGCCGTTGTCGACTCTAGTGTCTGACCTGCTGCATTTACAACTACAAGCGCCCAATCCGAAAATCCCCTTTGATATTGGCGCGAAGTTATCAGCATTGGT
>JAJYUV010000138.1 GCA_021792355.1 Thermoplasmata archaeon
GGATTGGCTATTGTCGGAATAATAGGCGCAGCCTTGATAGCCTTACTCGGCAGCAGAAGATAAAGGTCTTTCAGTGACTCCAGAAGAAATATTCGATACAATAAAGGCAGTTTTTTCTACGTTTTCTGAGTCGGTCAAGTTCCTAAGATCAAAAAAATGCAGAAAAATAGTTGAAAATTTCCTTGAGCAATTCCGAAGTGTTGTGGCAAAAATAGATTTGATGGCCGAAAACAATATTGAGAACTTCCTTAATTTGTTGAACGGGATTCTCCAGACAATCAACTCGGTCTTGGCGAGTAACATCTGTCACTAAACTTGTAATTTTAGTAACGTCACTAAACACTGGACTTTAATAACATATGCGTCCCTGAATTCTATGACATAAATGACACTCGCTTTCGGTTATGTTCGGGCCAGCACACAGGAAGAGGTCAGGCAGGGCTCCAACGAGAGGCAGAAGGACGTGATCGCGCAATACGCCCAATCCGGAGGATACGAACTCGAATTCTTCGAAGACAGGGCAAAGTCCGGGAAGAACACCCAGCGACCGGATTTCGAAAGAATGCTGAAATCCCTTGATGCAAAGCCGAAGGCCGTTATTGTTGCGAAGATAGACAGGTTCGCCCGCTCCCTGTCAGATCTGCTGAGAATGCTTGAATACCTTGACCAGAAGGGCATAGGATTCATAAGCGTCAACGATCCAGGCATAGATACCACCACGCCCAATGGAAGGCTCCTGCTGCAGATTCTGGGCGCATTTGCTGAATTTGAGAGGAGCATGATCAATTCCCGCACAAAGGCAGGAAGGGAGCAGGCCATGAACAGAGGAGTCAAATTCGGAAGGCCTGCACTGAAAACAAGGAACGGGAGCTTCATAGACAGGAGGAAAGTTATCGAATTGAAGGAGAGAGGACTGTCTGCCAGAGCCATTGCGAAGTCTCTGGGATGCTCCATCACTCCCGTGCTCAGGATTCTGAGGGAGAACCGGCTGCCGATAGGATGAGTGTGTGTCTCCGAACGCGTCAGGCTCTTTCTTATATATTATATATATAACTAATACAATGAACATAACATACCAGAAAAGTGGAATTTTCCTTATTTTTTAAGAGCATCCGATCACCGCAAAGGTCCACGCGTTTTTTAACACACTCATTCCGGTGACTGAGATCACCATTTTCCCACACACATCTGTTCGACTCGTTCGATAGTAATAATAACCTTCCCATTGAAGAATTAATGCTGGTGCGGGAGATGGATGCAAAGAATCCCAAGTCGTTCATGGCTGCAAAGCTCAGTGCAAGGGCTGTGGAAACGAGCAACATGAAGAATGCCCAGGTCTTCAACATAAGCTACACGCCGGGAGAGATACTCATAAGGTCTGAGCTGGAAAGAGTGACAGACGATCTGGCTGATTATGTTAATCTGGGACTTCCAAGGCACATCATCATCTACGGTTCAAAGGGATCGGGGAAGACGCTCAGTGCCCTCATCATGGCAAAGGCCCTCAGGGACACAAAATCCGTCCCATACTTCTATGTGAACGTGAGGGAGAATCCGACTTCTACGAAAATCTATCGGAACATAGCCCACCTGTTCGGCAAGGGACATGAGGTGGAGGAGGTGAAGAACAGATGTGATGAGATGCTTTCCAGCAGGTCTCTCGTGGTATTGGACGAGGTTGACTTTCTGCAGGATTACGATATCCTGTATCATATAACGAGGCATACTAAAGCCAACCTCATCCTGCTGACGCAGAAGGTCTACTGGTACAAGAACATGAACGATGAGAGCGTAAAGAGCTCACTGCAGCCTGATCATATCGTATTCCATGAATACAGTACGGAGGAGATTCGTGAGATATTGAGGATGAGGGCAAAGGAAGGCCTGAATGAATATGACAAGGAGTCTCTGGGTCTCTTGTCTGCACTGCTTGTACGAGATTACAGGAGCGACGCAAGGATTGGAATAAAGGCCCTGGAAATTCTTGGCAGGAACAATAGATGGGACGAAGACTCGATCAAGACAGCACTGAAGCAGGCGTACGTTGAGGTGGAAGGCGAAACGCTTAAGAACCTTGGAGACCGGGACCTGCTGATACTGGCAGCACTGGTCAAGAATCAGGATACCAACAGGGCGTATTCCGAAGTTTCAGCATCCAGTCATTTATTGCTCAGGGGAGTGAGCAAGTCAACGTTTTTCCAGAGCGTCAATTATTTGCAGAACCTTGGCCTTATCACACTGATCAAGAAGAAGATAGGCAGATATTATACCATGGAGTCACAAATATTATTATCGGATGAGTCTATTGTATATGGAGAGTTAAGAAGAAGATTGTGATCATGGCGATCGATATGGAGAACAAAAAAACAGAGAGAATAGGGGAAAATTTGGTAATAAATGGGGATTGTATTGAGGCTCTGCACTCCATTGATAGCGACACTGTAGATTTAACCTTCTTCGATCCTCCGTTCAATCAAGGGAAGGACTATTTGAATTTTGATGATGAGCAGCCTTCTGATGAGTATTGGAAATGGGTTGAGGAAGTCCTCGATCTGATTAACAAGAAATCCTCTGCGGGTGCATCTATATACTTCATGCAGAGAGAGAAAAACACAGAGGAAGTTTTGCGATCTTTAAGGAAAACTGGTTGGACATTTCAGAATTTAATCATATGGAGAAAAATGACTTCTGCGGTTCCTTCGGAAATTAGGTACGGGAAGCAGTTTCAAATCATAGTATATGCCACAAAGGGAGATA
>JAJYUV010000023.1 GCA_021792355.1 Thermoplasmata archaeon
CACCTTTGCAAATAAGAATCAATTCACGAAAATTGAACCATTTAAATTTTCAAATGCTGCACACAACATATTGAAACAGTTCCAGTTTGAATGGGGGAAAGTTGCAATACTCCAAGTGCGAGTGCCGAGCATTCTTGACTGGGTAAGTGCGCATACATTTATATTCTAGGAAATTATAATGATAGCATGGAAAATATCTACAACATAGACAGGAACCTTGAGTTATGCAAGAGTAGATTACAAAAAGACGAGGAAATCCCAGAGAAGGTCAAGAAGGAGATATTTGATTTCACAAAGAAGCTTAACCGCGAGGGAATTTCAAAACACAGGCAATATTTCTATATAGAGAGACTGAAGATAATGGCAAGGATCATGGGCAACAAATTCCTGAACCCCACCCCCAAGGATCTTGAAAAAGGGGTAGACGGACTGTTAGAGGCGCAGACCAGGACCAAGAGGAGCTATTCCGAGGGGGAGGGATATTCAGACAGGACGGTTAGCGATGTGATATATTCAATGAAGCGTTTTTACAGAGATTACAAGGATGGGAAATATCTTGATATTGCATCAAAGCTCAAAGTAAATCGGCATGCGTCAAAGGAAAAGAAGCCAGAGGACCTGGTAACGAAGGAAGAGCTCAACAGTCTCCTGAGGGCATGCCAGAACGAGAGGGACAAGGCCCTAATATCCATGCTGTATGATTCAGGATGTAGAATCGGGGAATTGCTAACGATGAGAGTACGGGATGTGGAATACGATGAATACGGGATGAGATTAACTGTATCCGGGAAGACGGGAGTGAGGAAGGTGAGAGTTGTGGGAGATTCAGTGGCGCTTGCAAGAGAATACCAGGAGAGGTATCGCAGGACGAACCCTGATGATCTTTTCTTCGTGGGGGTTGAGGGAGGACCGGCAAAGTATGATTCAATTAGCACCATGTTGTATAAAGTCAGCAAGAGGGCAGGAATACAAAAAAGAATCCACCCCCACCTCTTCAGGCACACCCGCGCATCTTTGTTGGCGCGAGATTTACCGGAAGCGCCCCTGGAATCCCAGATGGGGTGGGTGCACGGTTCTAAGATGAGCAAGGTGTATGTATCCTTATCCGGGGAACAGCAAGATGAGGCAGTCCTCAGGGTCTATGGGATAGAGAAGAGGAAGAACGAAAAGGGAATCGAATATGTACCACAGATATGTCCAAGGTGCGGGGCGCAGAACCCGGGGCGGGACGTAGCGCAGTATTGTTATCGGTGCGGTATGCCACTGGACGCTAAGGAGAGGGAGAAGTATGAAGAGCTGGAGGAAAAGGCCACTGATGTGATAATGAATTCCAAGGTCGAAAGTGCTGTGCTTCAGGTACTCAAGAAGGTTTTACAGAAGGCAGACCCCGAATTCAGGGATAAATCATTATCACAGGTTTATGCAATTATTGATGAAGAGGAGGACTTGAAGAAGGCGCTTATTGAGGAGCAGGCAAAGAAGGGGCAATCCCCACCTCCCAGGTAAGGATGGAAATTTAGTACTTTATCTTTCCATCAGACCAGTCCTTGATTATTCTAAGGAGGTCTGGAATTTTATACAAGTCCTTTTCGCTGATCGTGAGGCATACGGATATATTTATTTCTTTCTTATCTGTGTTGTCTGGGGCAGAGGCAGTCTGGTACATCAGTTGAGTAGTTTCACTATTCTTTATCCTGTTTAATTTTTCTTTCAGAAATTGAGTTTGTTGGGCCACCTCATAATTATAATGGGGTTCATCGGAGATCTGAGGCAATTTCCCCGCCACCGATACGCCCTCTTCTGTGAGCTGTATTATGAATTCTTTTCGCCCCGGATATTCTATCTTGACAGTGATGAGTCCATTGTTTTCTAAAATCTCCAGTACGTTGTCCAGTGTGTATGTCGACTTCACGATGTCGCTGAGCTCCTTTTTGTTTATTATAGTCTTTCCAATTTGATATTTCTCATACATCCTTTTCAGTACTAAGTTGATGTATCTGTCGTACTTTATTCTCTTCATCAAACTGATAGGTCAGGGTAATTCTTATTCTTTTCCCCCCGGCCAGATAAACCAAACAGATTATCAGTAAACTTTTTATACAAGTATTCTATTATAGATTGGAGTTTGGAGATAATGGAATCCCAGATGAAAATGGTGAAGATCGGGCAAGAGGAATGGGTTAAACTTCAGACTATAAAGGCCAATCTGCAGTCTCAGGAAGGCCGGTCTATTTCGTTTTCGGAGGTTATCCGGAGGATGGAAGAAGTGTGGGGGCAAAACCATGACAGACAGTGAGAAGTTAACAGAGCACCACCCCTGGATCCGAGTTTTCCGAGAGATAACCGGGGGGAAGGACGAGCACCAGAACCAAACAGAGAACGGGAAGGGAAGGAAGAGGGACATGAGGGGGGGAACAGCATGAAGATGAGAGATTTTAGTTGGATCCTTATTCCTGCAGTGTTTGTCGTTTTATATACGCTGCTTGGTATCTATGCATGGGACCATCTTTACTATGTGCTTGTCGGGGTTCAGGGACACGTCCTTGTCGCAATGCCGCCCCACTGGGGAACATATTACAATTCCCGGGATGGCCCGATATCTTCAATATTTTTGAGCAATTTTATTTATGACGGAGTTTCAAACACATGGATATTTGCTATTTATACGGTAATTTTCGTATTGACGAATGTAGAGATAGCTGCATCCAACAGGTTAGGAAGAGGAGTATTTTTGATTACAGGGGCACTTTTAGCGGCCTTTGTATCAGGAGTTTTAGTCCGATTTTTCTTAGTCCCGGGCCAATTTGGTTACGGCCAAAGCGCAGTACTTGCGGGCTTCGCGGGCATTACGGTTTATTTTCTTGTTGAAAACTTGTTGGTCGGAGACACGAGGAAGAAGGTATTGCACAATCCAGTGCAGGGAGCTGGATATATCTTTTTGGCAATCATAGGCATTTTCCTTTTGGGAATATTTTTCTTGGCGACACCTACAGCTATTATCGCGCATCTGAGTGCCATGGTCAGTGGAATTGTGCTGGCAGGACTATATTCTGTTGTTGTACACGAGAGGGGCAGGGTCCGGAATAGGAAGACGACACTCCTCATCCCAGAGAAGGTGAGAGCATGAAGAGCATGAGAATCATGTTGATCGATGGGCATAAGATAGCAGTAGACCCCCGACACGACCTCATTGTGCAGAGGAATCCTACTGTGTATTTGCATTTTGTTCCAGGTGAGGGGAGGGGAAGCGACGGAATCCTCTATGCAATGAAAGGAAAATACGCCATTTACCAGGGTCCATGCGATTACTCTACTATGGTCAGGAAAATCATACGAAGAGATGGGGTACGGCGCATTATTGAGAGGGTACCCATCCCGGCCGGGATGGTCGTTTTACGAGAGTTGGATAATTTGTTAAAGGAGATGAGAGAATGAATAAAATGAGCACGAAAGTGTTGTTAACCATAGTGTTTGCGGCCATAATGTTGAGCGGGGCGATCCCCCTGACAGGTTTAGCCATAGCCACATCCGGCCCCGCACCAGCCCAAACCAGCGCGGGGAACGGTACATATCCTATACAATTTTCTGACACGGGATGGAACGGGCCATGGAAGCTATTAATTGAACCTCAATCACGGGAATGGCTGGGCGGAGGGACTCAGTATAGTATGAATAATAGCGGTACCATATACCTCCCGCCCAACCAATATGTATACACTGCATATGTTATGTTTCCAACATGGACCATGACATCATCCGGGCCATTGACAGTGCTTGCTCAAAACGGGACACAGCATCAGTCGGTCAATTTCTTGCCAGGTCAGATGGTTTATGTCCACCCTATTCAGGTCGGGAACATAACATGGCAGAGTAGTACTATATCGGCGGGAAGTACATCTCATCTACGAGGAGAACACCTCCAATATTTCAGCACTGTGGATACGCTGGCAGGACTAATGTTGTATTCTACCCCTTACAACGGGTCTACGGAAGAAGTCGAGCTGAGCCCGGGTCCGTACCATGTGAACATTATGTCGGAAGGGGGAGTTTTTGACGGCGGGGCATATTTTGTTGTAAACGAACAGCCCGTATATCTGAATATCAGTATGTATATGCAAAATAACAGAATGGACTATGCAGGTACAGCCGCAAATGCTACTTCAGGCACTTTCTGGACCTTGAATGTAACGCATTATGTCGGAATCCCTGGAATAACTGAAACTCATTTTGTCACCGATCAATATTTACCATCATACAGTTGGGACGGACTTGGAACGGGATACCTGAACTTTACCATCATAGCACCGAAGGGATTCATCTTGGAAGAGACCAATATAACAATCTATCATTACAACGTTACACCCGAGAAGCTTCTGCTCGGTTTGCAATCGAATCACTCCATGCATTTTTCTGTCAATGAGAGCGAATATAACTTTTCATTTTATATCGGTAATAGCCCTCAGAATGGATCACTGTTTATGCCCAATGATAGCATTATGCTGATCAGTGTTCACTTCATACCAGTTTCAACGCCCTCTGCATACATAACGGCATCACCTACAACGATAGACTTGACTCAAAGCACAACGGTTACACTCTCTATAACAGGTGGAATGCCACCCTACACATGGACATTAGAACGCAATGGATCGGCATCAAATGTAACACAGGCAACACTGAGTCCATCAGGGTTCATGTTTACACCTTCAGTCTCAGGTATATATACCCTTTACTTCAATGTTACCGATACAGCAGGAAAGACATCAGATTCAAAGATAACAATAACGGTCAACCCATTGCCATCTGCATCCATAACGGCATCACCTACAACAATGAATTTAACTCAATCCGCAACAATTACACTCTCAATAACGAATGGAACATCTCCATATACCTGGATGTTCGAGGAGAACGGGTCAACAGGCAACATGACTTCACTCGGGTTTAAGCTCGGGCAGAACACATTCACACCTTCAGTTTCAGGTACATATACCCTTTACTTCAATGTTACCGATACAGCAGGAAAGACATCAGATTCAAAGACAACAATAACAGTAGTTCACCATCCAACCCCGGTTATCTCAAGCCAAGTAAAATTCCAGGCCACGGATTTACCATCAAACAAATTATGGCAATTCAATTTAACCAATTCAAACCACACTTTGTCATACACTCTGAACGGAAACGAATTCATGGAGCAGAACTGGACACAGAAATTCTTGAATTTTACAATAACAGCACCTTCAGGATATCACATAAAATCCGTGAATGCCACTGTTTTCTTCAATGGAAAACAGCTCAATGATACGTTCTGGACCGGAGGGAATGCGAGTGAATACAATGGAACTGTAGTTTTTCTGAATGCCAGCCAGGCGCAGAATTATACACACTATTTATCCGCTCTTGCAGCTCCCAGTGGCAGTATTGTTACTATTACAGTATCTTTTGCTTCGACAGCAGTAACAGTAGTTCATCATTCGATACTTGTTTTTCTATGGTGGGGGTGGATACTTTTGATTCTACTGCTGGCAGCGGTCATTATCATTATCTTTGTATGGTACTGGAGAAGAAAGAAGAAGGAGGATGAAGCAAGGAAGCAATCAAGGCCCCCGCAACCCCCGCAGGGGCCGGATGAGCCGGATGAGGTGAGCTAAATGGAATCGGTGGTAAAGAAGGAAGATATAGAAGGGCACAAGCTGAGAGACCTTAAGGCAGAACCGAAGGAATTCCGAGACATGGAAACCAACAAGACGTACACCAGGAACATATACACCTGCTACGACGAGGACGAAGGAACACAGATCCAGTTCTATGGAAGCAGGGTGCTCGATAAGCAATTTGACGACCACGAAATAGATTTTTCCCATCCTGTGGAATTAGAAAGCCACAAGTCAAAGAAATCTAAGCATTCGTACTGGGTTTTCCAAGTCTTTAAAGAGGTTCAATCCGAGGAGTCTGCCCCCAAGCCCGAGTTTGAGGGGGAAGATGAGGAGGGGGGAAGTTCGGGGAGTGGTAACTGATGGACAGAGACGAAGTGTATGAAGAGATGATACGAGTGCTGCGGAGCAACGGATACAACGACCTAGTGCTAGCGGTACGGGACGGGAAAGATGGATGTTTCGTCCATTATATTCCGTTTACTGATGTTTCATTCAACGGGAAGAACGTGATGAAGGTCGTCACAACAACCGGAAAGCTAGTGAGTGTGCGGTTTAGTGATGTTGTGAAAATTGAGAGTATTACGAGCATTCAAGAAGGTGACATACATGTTTGAAAGTATAAAAGAGGGAATTAGGTTAGCAAAGGTACGAGCTGAACTAGAAATAGAGATTCGAAACAACGGATTCAGGGTATTGTACTATCCTCATCAGAAACAAATAATAGAGGAATTATCTAGAAACTATCCAACGCTCGAAGAGTACTACCGTATATTCGAGTCAAACGGTGCAGAGGGTTTTACTGATTATGTGTCTCGCACGGTAATCATACGGGCAACCACCAACGTACTCTATATTGACCAGGATTTAGCTCACGAATTGGCACATGTCTTGGTTCAGGACCAGGAAGAGACAGGGAAATGGCATAGCCCTCAGTTTTTCCAAACCGTTCGGGAGGTCTTTGCCCATTATGGTTTGCCGATGGGCGAAAACGAGGATGAAAGGAATTACGACCCAGAGGACGGGTCTCGCTTGTTGGGAAGGCATTACTTGCCAGGGGAAACAGGTGAATCACATGTTTAGTAAGATGAGGAGAGTAGTTGTGTTGAGTTTGTTTGTTGTGTTGTTGTTGAGTGGGACAGTAGTGAGTGTAATACAAACAACCCCCGCCCCACAAGCTCCACAAACCACACAAACCCTGCAGGCCATTCCACAGACGCCAGAGGCCAGCGGGGGGAATAACACGGCCAACATCAGTTTTTCGGGAAACGGGATACCCAATGGCATTCTATGGATGTTGGAAACGCAAGATGTTGCATTCAATTTTTCCAACAATTGGTTTTATTGGAACACATTAAGCCCAGGATCTTACAAATATGTACTGGAAGCACCACCGGGATATTCCATATGGAACATATCTGTTTCGGTTCTTGTCCGAACCGCTCTATTTTTGACGATACCTGTGAATCAAAGAACGTATATTTTAACATTCAATATTTCGAACACTACGCATGAAATTTCTTTCCCGACCATACCAGTAGGAGCGTATGTTCATTTTACTGTGTATTTTGTGCATACTCCAAATCGGGTTATCTGGTATCCCTGGATCCTTGTTCTTATCGGGATAGTGGGTGGAACTTTGGGAATCATGGACGGTAATCGGAGAAGGAGAATCAAGAAGGGATACAAGGAAAACGAGGAGAGGAAGAAGATGGAAGGAATCATGGAGAATAAGACAGGAACCTGGAAGAGAGAGGTAAGACCCCGCCCCAGGAAGGAGACCAGGAAAGAGACCAGGAAGGAACCTACTAAGGAGACCAAGAGGGAGACTAGTAAGGAGATCGAGGGGGAACCAATCCTGGATGAGGATATCCTGAGGGGCCAGAATCAAGCCCCACCGGAAACCTTGCCCCCGGCGAACCCAGAGAAGAAAGAGGAAGAAGAGGATGACGAGGAAGAGGACATGGAGAGGGAAGAGACGGATGAATTCAGCAGGTACATACAGGAGGGGAAATAGATGAGCGCATCACCAAGTCCGCAGAAGAGGTTATCCGGCAAGGAGTTGGCGGGGTTAGGGTTCGTAATTATGTTTGTTTCCATCATAGTGAGTATCGCCGCTTTTTCCCAGAATATCAACGAAGTAGTTTGGGGAGGCATAATCGGATTTTTCCTAGGTATAGCGGTCCCTGTCTTTCTAGCGGTACGACAGCATTATAAGAGGTCAGGTCATAGCAAGGTTCAAATCAAGCAATTGAGCGGATACAATCTTTTTTTGATGATAGGCGAAGCCAAGGAATATGTACCTTCACAGAACGAAGAATTGCGATATAGTGGTAAACAATACATCTATGAACCCTACAACCCTCCCATAGTTTACAGTTTATCGGATTATTTGAACACGAAATATCAGAATAAGAATATCGCCATCACGGGGATGAGCGGGTTCGGCAAGACGACCTTGCTTTACCATATTCTTCTACACAATCCCAATCACAAAATCATATTTGTCGTAAAGGGGTTTACTGACCTTTATTCCCAGCTACCTCTCATTAACGGGCGCCCGGCCCCCACCCTGTACTTGCGGGATTATGCACCGAATGTATTCGAGGACAGGCAGTCGTTTATTGCCAGTTTTGAAACGGCGTTTTCTCCTACAAATCAAGGCATTATCGCAGCAAGTATCCCCTCACTCCTGAAGCAGATACTGGACGAGATGAAGACGAATTCATGGAAGGAATTCGTAGATGTTTTAGACCTGACTATAAGGAATGTGGATCAGAGGACACAGGGAATAGAATACCAGAGTCTTTTGTATATCCGGAATAACATAGATATTGTCATGCGGGACAAGCAGTATTCAATCAAGCTACCCCCGGATGTTGTGGTGGACTTCAGCGGACTGAGCGACCAGGAGATAGGGTTTTACGGAGAGTACCTGATGAGGCAGATATTCAACGAATTACTCAGCGGGAAGAGGGGGAAGACCACGTTTTTCCTAGACGAAGGACAGGTTTTCCTTGATGTCGGGAGTCGATCTATTATGAATAAGCTAGCAGCCCTTATCAGAGCCACTGGCAGCTTTGTGTTGTCCACGCAAATGCTCCAGACCATAGAGGGACCTATTCTGAGCAATTGCGCAACACAGTTTTCCTTCAGGTTAACGGGAAGCGGGGACCTCTCCTCTCTAAGCAGAATCGACCCTACATATTCATGGACTGTGAGCCAGTTGGCCCCGTATACATTCATAGACTTGAATCAGGAAGCATCTCATCAGAAGGTCATCATATTTTCAGTCATGAATCCAAACATAAACACCATGCCCCCTATTCTTTGGACACCGGAAGAGGAAGGAGGAATGGTTCAAAAGAAGGATTTACCGGAATTGAACAGCACGGCATTTGAATCGGAGCTGGAAGAATATATCAATACGAGGAAAACACCTCCAGGCATCAGGGACATATCGTATCACTTTTCACAAAAGTATGGATGGGATGAAAAGGAAGTGCAACTGAAGCTCAAGGACAACGACCCCGAGAGTCCATTGCATGACCTAATTCAAGGAGGCAGGATATCCAGTTTTTACTTTGATTATGCTGGCAGGCCAGAGAAGCTCCCCTTGAAGAAGCTATACTATGCCAGCGGAAGCTACCAGGCACATGATTTTGTGCGGGATTACATAGCCGCTATTATCCAGAAGAGGTACCCGAGCTCTCCAGCAAGGATAGAGAGCCATGGAGAGAGTATCACTGACATCGCATGGGAAGCAGGAGACACGAAGTACAGTATCGAAGTGGAAATGGGTACCAAGAGAGGGGCAGGAATATCAGAGACTGAGCTTAGGATCCGGAAATACCAGCAGGATGGATATTCAGTACTAGTTATAGCGCCCAACGGGACGGCAAAGAATTCTATCATACAAAAATACAGTCAGTTGAGTGTCAACGTTTACACCCCCAGGGAATTCGCAGAGAAGTTCAAGGGGGAGAATTCAGCAGCTCCAACTACGCCACCGCGGGAAGCACAGAAATCCAAGGACGCTTTATGGAATAGTCCATCAGATACAGAACTAGCCAGCGGGCCAGAGGAAAAGGAAGAGCAGGAAGATGAGGGGGGAGGGGGTGATTGGTAATGAGTATGTTTACAAATGTTTCTGATTATCTTGACTGGGTTCATGAGATGTTAGGGATCGGCGCTAAGGAGGCAGGGAAGACTTTCGGGATGAGCTTGGCAGTTGTTGCAGGCGTTATTATGGCAGTATCCATACCATCAGTGATAGGGATAACTATCGTTCACTTTATACGCAGGCGACGAGAGCACGGGCAACAACCGGGTTTTGTCCAGGGAGCGCAGACATACAACAAAAGAGGCATGAATCCAGGGAGAGAGGAATCCGGGGAGCCCGAGTTTGTGAGGAGGGCAAGGGAGCGCCAGAGGGAGGGGAAGTAGATGTTTAACCCATACAAGAGGTCCGACGACAAGCACGTATATGTATCGGGCATCCCGCCCTCTTTTTTTGAAATAGAAATAGCATATTTTCCACGGGAACTCAAGACCTCAGAACTGTCAGTTGACATCACAGCGGAGGCAGACGAGGACGAGGATGGTTATGGATATGCGCATACGCTAGCTGCACACACGGATAAGGGATACTGGTACGAGGCTATGCTGACCCACAACTGGCCATCGCGATGGAAGGAAGACGAAAAGGGACAAAAGTATCATTACCATTACAAAGGATACAGCGTGCAATTCCATATATGGAGTCCAACGAGGGAAATATACTGGTACGACGAGACGCACCTCCTAGGAGGGGAAAGGGTCGATGTAAGAGATGGAGAGCGAGTGAATTTAGCCATGCAACTCAAAGGGGATGAGGTTATCCTAGGAGTTTATGGAAGGAAGTCATACCAGGTGAAATACCCCAGTTATGGAGCAAGGCACTTTGTCGGTACAGACCTCAAGAGAGTGGATAACGGAATACAATTACACGAGAAGGGATACTTCACAGGGATAGCGCTTGAAAGGTATCATACAAAGTATATGTGGGGCGGGAAGAGAGATCACGTGCATACATTCAAGATGGTAGTTCCCACTAAGATTCAATATGGCAGTTTTGAAATCCATGCCCGGGACGACGCCACCAAGGAGCGTATGTATGACATGGCAGATACGGACATACAATTCGAGCCCCACTTCAACCATGATATGAAGATAGTAGATTTTTATGGAAATCCAGAAGGGGTAAACATCTTAGTCAGAGGGGAAGCATTCAGAAGACAAATCACGAATACGAAGACAGTAAAGTTATTGATAGGGGGTTATTGCCCCTTAAATCCCCTGCTAAAGCGTTGATTATCATATTGACGTATGTTTTTACCTCTCATAGAGAGAACAGGGCTATTTTTAATTTTAAAGTGCCATCGAATAATTATTGTATTGAAATTATAGACAGAAGATAGTTGAAATAATTGAGAGGGGGTTAATACTATATAAATATGAAAATAATGTAAAAAATCCCTATAGGAGAAAAAGACCATGGTGAGTGGTAGGGTGTTCCAGGGAAGTCGTATTTTCTCTAGTGGGAGTTGAAAGCGGTCAAAAATAGGTGTTTTAGTGATATTTTCTTCAGGTGTTACTTATATATTTTTCTGGTTATATTTCTTTCTTCCGCCCCCCAAACCTTCACCATCTCCCCCAAACCTTCACCAACCCCCGCCAACCTAGGATCAACCTTACCGCCCCCACTCCCGCCAACTTGGATTAGGATCTTGAGGGGGGACTTCTGCCCCCTAGGTCAGGTCAACTTTTCCGCCAGGTTTTCCCAGGGGAAGGTCGGGAGGGAGTGGAATGGAGTGGAGTGAAGTGGAGTGCAGGGGGACACCCCCTACGAGTTTCAAAGAAACTCTACCCCCGGGTTCGGTGTCTTTTGAATAACCCCTCTCTCCTATTCTTTGTAGAACTCGCTTCAATCCCTTATAGGTCTTCAATCCCTTGGGAGTGATCTATAGTTGTATCCTTATGATTATCTGTAATATTAATTTTAGTGTTGAATATTTGTGTTTGGCGTCATACAAAATAGCATTTTCGTTCTCTGACGAGAACTGCAATGCGGGAAGCAGGCAGATAGCGGGTTTTTCTATATATTATGTATACACGATATATATACATAAAGTTTATATTCAAGCTTGTATTGTACTATTAGTGATAAGAAATGGAAAGTGTAATGGAAGAGACGGACAAAATTGAATTGAACTTTTCTGAGGATGAATGGGATCTGTTCCTGGCAGAGGTAAAGAAGAGACCGAAGCCCCCGGAGAAGAAGTCAAAGGAAGAGATTGCCAGGGAACGAGAGAGAAGGGATTCAGATAGATTAGTCAGGGAAATCGGAGAAATGCGAAATAGGTTTAGCGCGGTTAAGACAGACGAAAGCCATATGGTAGTGAGAGCGGTAATTGTGCCAACCCCGCAAGGGGAAGGGGAAGTGGAATTCTACATCGGGAAGAGGAACGTAATCACAATCGGATACCAGCCAGACCGAGACCGATCCAAGAACCTTTACAGCGCAGAAATGCCCCTGTTTCTAGTCAAGCCCGAATTGGAATACATAGGGACAGTGGCATGGACAGGGAACGACGGCACAAAGAGAATCGGAGTAGCCAAGGAGAATTGGAAAGACATGATCAAATGGATAGACGATACCATGGACATGCAGAAAGTTGCGAATTGTGCAGAGAGAATCCGGAAAAAGGAAAGGAGATACGGATGGATCGAAGACTTGACCGAGTATCGTATATTGGATCTCCCGGACGGAAATAATGGATACGCTTCCGGAGGATGCGTAATAGAATGTATTCCTTATAATATACATGTAATAACCCGCCCGATGAGAGGGGACGGTAACCCTTCGAAATCCCCCCAGGGGATAGCGGGACAACCCGCGGAGTGTGGAAATGTATGTGACATCTGAAATGGAAACAAACAAAGGCGCCAGGATGGTACAGTGCGCCATCCTCAAAAAAACCCACTGACGAGCTCGTGGAAGTCGAGCGAAACACCCGCCCCCGGGGACGAGTGTCTGGGGATAAACATGGATGAAATAGATGAAATAGCTGCCCTGCAGAAGAAAAAGGCAATCCGGGAATATCAGCAAGTTGCAATCAACGAGGCAATCGATGGTACTCTCAAAATCCAGGTGCAGACGCTAGAACGAGACACGCCCCTTGGAAGGCGCAAATACCAGATCGCAATCGGCAATTACGAGGGAATGAAATGTATTTTCGGGCACGGATCTATTGAATTGCCGAGACTTGTGCCGGGACTGATGTATATGTCGGATGGGGAACACAGGATATCCGAGCTGCCTCAGTGGCAGTCATGGCGCAGGACGCATGATCCGGAAAAGGTAAGAGACGAGTGCGAGCCGAAACCAGTTGATCAGTACGATTTATCCACGCGCACTGTCTGGCATATCATGAGAGGCACCTGCAGGGACGACACCCGTTAATCCCTGCCCCGCCCCAACTTTTTTTTTAGCGGATCCAACCCATGCAACCCAACCCCAACCCAATCCAATCCAACCCGACCCAATCCGAGGGGAGGGACTTATTGCAATGCCACCCGCCCTGACGCCACCGAGCGCCTCGGGGGTTTTCACCCCCGGACCCCCGCGCTTTCCTGAGCGGGGGACTCATTCAAACAGGGACCAGGGAGCTCTGCGCCGCCCCCTTCAACCCCTGCCGGGCACGTTCCGCTTCGCTCCACTCCATCGCTCCGCTCCGCCATTCATACAAAGAATCCAATCCAACCCAACCCGACCCGAGGGGGGCGGGGAACCGCTCCGCTCCATTCAATCGGTCTCATTCAAAGAATCTTTTTGAATTGCGCGCACGCCCCTTCCGGGTTTATTCAAAGAATTTTATCATTTTATTTGAATGGCAGAACAACAGGATGAATATCATCAGTATTATCATGAATATTATTTCAATCAAAAGAACACGATAGGAAGAGGAGTTTTCTATATATTCTATACATACAATATATATACACAAACTTTATATTCTAGCTTGTATTGTACTATTAAAGGTGATAAAAATGACTGATATGGAGAATAAAGAAATAGCAACCGGGAATGAGGAATTGGAAGAAATACTACGCGAGGCGATGAAAAAACAAGCCTT
>JAJYUV010000139.1 GCA_021792355.1 Thermoplasmata archaeon
CATTATTGCCGAATGAGAAATCATTAAGCACCCGTATTCGATTAATAAACAATGGATCCTCTGAAGGTCCTGGAGAAGCAGTCAGGTTTCCTGAGACTGCTGGTCTACCTATCCGACAAGAAGGAGAAGGCCCTCACGGAGATACTTGATGAGACGGATATCCCGGTGCACCAGCTGTATTCTAGCATAGAAAAGGCCAAGGAGCTGGACCTGGTCAAGACCAGGATAGACAGCAAGAAGTATCCGCCCAAGAATATGGTGTCGCTAACTGCCAAGGGCAGGAGGTTCTCGAAGAAACTGGACGAACTGATAAGGATACTTGACTGATCTGAAGTGAATTTCTAGCCTCGCTTAATCCTGAAAGAATTATTTATTGCTCTGAAGATGTGTCTGTTGCATGCCCCTCATTTTCCCCTCCTAAGGTCTTTGAGTGACTTTCTAACTAGTAGGCAGTCTTTTTATTTAAGCCCCAAATCAAGGTTATGCCTGCCCTTCAAAGGCCCCTCCTAAGTTTTTGGGGGGCGGGTCATTATTGGAAACAGTTTGAAATTACAGGGTGACTTTACTCCTGGAGCGTCTTCTGTTCAGCGGTCTTTGATGCCCTCTTTCCTCTTGTTGCAGTATTATAATTATCTGGCGGGAACGGGAACTCTGGCTGCTTGCCTTCCAGGAGCTCGTTGATTGTAAGGATCTGCACCTTCGGGATAGAAGCATTCCATTCAGTCTTTATGTGCCCTGCCACCACAGCCTCCTTGTTCATGGGTTCTGTGGGATTCTCGAGCGTGAGGAATATCCCGTAATCAGCCTTCTCCCTTTCCATCGTGCCCTTGAAATCCCTTACCTGGCCTGAGTTCACGTTGCCGCTCTTCACCTGCACTATCCCGTAGTACGTCCTGTTGGTTCCCTTCACAGGATTGTAGAGCACACAGTCTATTCCCGTGTCCGCTCCCCTCTTCTTGTTCTCGTAGGGAGCAGCATCTATCAGGGAACAGGCCCACCACTGGAACTGATATCTGTCCTGCTTCGCAAGCTCCCTTGCACCCTCAAGATCTTTTGGTTCGCCTATTACCTCGAATTCGACATCAGGATACCTGTCTCTAAGCCTCTTTTTGATGACGTTGATCGCCAGGTGTGTGACGTCTATTCCTATCCACTTCCTGTGGAGTTTCTCGGCGGCATCAAGGGCAGTACCGCATCCACAGAAGGGGTCAAGTACAACATCATTTTCCTTGCTTGAGACAGTGATTATTCTCTCAAGAAGTGATAGCGGTTTCTGGGTCGGATATCCTAGTCTTTCTGCAGCCTGTGATGAAACCGGAGGTATATCAGTCCAAATTTCCTGTACTGATATGCCCTTTTGACTAGATAAATAGCGTTTGAATCTTGGTGTACCATTGCTAGTGAAATATACAAGACCATTTTTGTAGAGAAGTTCTAGCTTATCTATGGTGCTCATTTTATCTGATTTGGTGTCGGCTAGTTCTTCAACCGGTTTCACCGGTATCGCCCAGTGCCTTCCCCTCTTTGAAGGGTCATACCCATGCCACGGCTTATCGTTGTTGTTTATACCGGCTCCGGTGAGATTATCAGACATAAAATATCCTTTCTCATCCTTGTTTTTGTAGGTCTTGCTCACATATTCTTCATCATAAACAGAGTACTGAGGGGTAAAGAAATAATCATCTGATTTTGTGTAGAACAAAATCCTATCCGCATTTCGCCCATATTTCCTTATATCACTATGCGCCGTTGTCCTCTTCCACGCAATTTCATTTCTGAAGTTCTCCGGACCAAAAATCGAATCCATCAATATTTTTAGATAATGACTGGCCGTTGGATCGCAGTGTAGATATATGGAGCCTGTATTTTTAAGCACTCTCCTGAGCTCCACCAGCCTAACAGCCATCATCACGAGATATGCACTCATGTCGTTGTTTCCGAGGAAGTCGTGTATGGAGATTATCAGCTTCTTGAGGTTAGGCGGGTAGGAGGGATTGCTCACCAGGTCCTCAAAGGTATTCTGGGCCTCCTGATCCCAGTGCCAGAAATCTGAAAATGCCTTGATCTGGGATGCGGACTGACTGCCATTCTGCTCCTTGTAAAGTATGTTGTAATTCGCTTGAGAGTTAAAGGGAGGATCCAGGTAAATTAAATCAACCGATTCATCAGTAATGTACTTTCTCAAAACCTCAAGGTTATCCCCGTAATACAGCCTGTTCATCCAGACGATATTTTCATTTTGGATTAAAAGGGTATCTAAAGAATTGTAACGACAGGTTCTTCTAGGGTATTAAAACGCCAAATATTATTAACAACCCAACAGCAACTAACGCCAAGGAAAATAAAAGTAGAGACGCCACGAGAATATCCCCTAAGGCCCTCGTCTGGAAAAATCGCAAGAATTTGCCCCGGAAGTTTAGAGGGATATCATTTCCGAGTCTCTTTTGAAACTGTAAGAGTTTATGAGCTTCCATGGGAATATGATAGATTCCCATATCTCTTTCAACAGCCAATATATATGTCTGCAGAGAGTCACCTATCAAATGATCTTTCGATATAGCTGACGCTAGGCTAAAATCGAGTGCGCCTCCTCCAATCAGTGTCAACCCTGAGAACAGGGGATTGTGGATATAGGTGAGGGCCGCAGCAAGTACGCCGACTGTAACAGCGACGGCAATCGTAGCAATCTGCCATTCTATCTGGCTCAAGGA
>JAJYUV010000140.1 GCA_021792355.1 Thermoplasmata archaeon
CCTTGTTCATTTCGCATTAGATGAAGAACTGGTCTACATGACAACAAAGCTTGAAGCATCAGGAACAAGATTTTTTCCATTCAATAAGGGATATGAAGGAGGTTCAGGGAATCCTCCCTCCAATGGTTTCAGGACCGACTATCTATGGAGTGAGATACTTCCAAAAGAATCGTTATCTGATATCATTACCAATTTTATCAACTATCAAGATGTGGATGATGAGAATGGGAAACCAACAGGGGAAAAGAAGATCATATTCCCAAGGTATCATCAGATGGATGCAGTCAGAAAGTTAGTCAACGCTTCCCGTGCAGGTACAGGCAATAACTATCTGGTACAGCACAGTGCGGGAAGCGGAAAGAGCAATACAATATCATGGCTCGGCTACCGACTGGCAAGCCTTCATGATGAAGAAAACAGAAACGTGTACGATTCTGTTATTGTAATAACTGACAGAAAGGTTCTGGACAGGCAACTTCAGAAGACATTCCAGCAGTTTGAGCGTGTTTCCGGCGTTCTTACAGGGATTGACAGGAGTTCAGCGCAACTTAAAGAAGCCCTGGAAAAGGGCAGAAAGATCATCGTGACCACACTGCAGAAATTTCCGAGGATTGTTGATCAGACCAGGGAATTGCCTGGCAAGAAATTTGCAGTCATAATTGACGAAGCCCATTCCTCGACAACAGGCGAGAACAGCAAGAACATGAAGCTTGTGCTGACTGCCAACGGTCTAGAAGATGCAGAGGAATCTGACACAGAGGAGGAGACCTATGAGGATCTCATAGTACAGGATCTGGAAGCAAGAGGAAGGCAGAAAAACGTCAGTTACTATGCATTCACTGCAACGCCAAAGGCCAAGACCCTGGAGCTGTTTGGGCAGAAGTTACCGGATGGGCACTATGAACCCTTCCATCTGTACACCATGAGGCAGGCCATAGAGGAGGGATTTATCCTTGATGTCCTGAAGAACTACATGACATACAAGACATATTTTTCTCTGCTCAAGAAGGTAGAGGATGACCCAAGATATGAGAGCGCAAAGGCTAAGGCCCTCCTGAAGGCATTTGTGGATATAAATGATCATGCCATAGAAAAGAAGGTAGAAATAATTGTTGAACACTTCAATTCCAGCATAAAGAACAAAATACCTAACCGAGAGGGTAAAGGACAGGCCAAGGCCATGATCGTCACCAGATCCCGTCTGCATGCCGTAAAGTTCAAAATAGCAGTTGATTCATACATCAGAAAACACGGATACAGGTTCAGGACACTTGTTGCATTTTCAGGCACTGTCAGAGATCCTTCGGATGGCCAGGATTACACTGAAGGCTCAATGAACGGAATGAGTGAGGCCATGACAGCTGCAACCTTCAGAAAGCCGGATTACAGGATCCTCATTGTTGCAAATAAGTTCCAGACAGGTTTCGATGAGCCCCTGCTTTATGCAATGTATCTGGACAAGAAGCTTGCAGGTGTCGCCGCAGTACAGACACTCAGCAGGCTTGACCGGATATATGAGGGGAAGGAGGAACCTGTGGTGCTGGACTTTGCCAACGATCAGGATACCATTGAACATGCTTTCGAACCGTATTACGGTCACACCACACTAAAGCATGGGACAGATCCAAACATACTCTATGACTTTCAGCGGCAGCTTTCTGACTTTCACATCTTTTCAGATGAAGACATAGAGAAGTTTGCAAAGATATTTTATGACAGAAGGAACAGGCAAGAAAAGCTCTTCCCCGTTATAGATGAAGTTGTCACCAGATTCAATGATCTTGATGTTTCGGAGCAGGACAAATTCAGAAAACTTCTCAGGGACTACAACAGGACATATTCATTCCTTTCACAGGTAATAAGGTTCAAGGATGTTGATCTGGAGAAACTTTATGCTTTTGGGAAGTTGCTCATCAGAAAACTTCCGGTCAGAAGGGAATCGCTACCTGTTGAGATACTGAGGCAGGTAGATCTTGATTCTTACCGTATAGAACTAATAACACAAGGAGAGATAAGGCTCAGAGAATCAGAGAAATCTCTTGAGCCTAAAGAGAGCCTAGAATACAAGACACCAAAGGAAGAAGAGGAACCGCTTTCAAGAATCATAGAGGAGATGAATGATCGTTATGGAACAGAGTTCAATGAGTCTGACAAGGTTATACTCCTGAGATTGAAGAACAGTTTAGAGAATAACGAGGACCTTAAGACGAGTGCCAGAATTAACAGCGAGGAAAATTTCAAGTTATCCTTCAGACACATGTTTGATGAGGTTCTGCTTTCGTTCATTTCAGAACACTTTGCATTCTACAAGAAAATAAACGATAACAAATCTCTCAAGAAGGATTTAATCGATAATATATTCACAATGGTGTACAAGGGACTTAAGGAAGAAAACAAACCGTGACGAAATGAAAGTGACCTTTATACAGTATACAAGAAAGTACAGTAATTGCACTATCGTGAGTAAATTCATTATAGATTTCTATTTTTCATCGTAAATCGAAGCAATGCCTCAGTATCCTGGCAATTATAAACTTTCTTAAGTTTCAATTTATGTTAGTAGGTTATCCGAATATCTCTGCTTAAAATTTCAAGTCTTTCTCATCAGAATAATTCTATTTGAATTTGTTCCCAGTTTGCTATTTTTAACCCCCCAGATATTGGAAGTTTTGGTGAAAATATGATCATTAATGAAAA
>JAJYUV010000141.1 GCA_021792355.1 Thermoplasmata archaeon
TGTCCTTAAGCAGGTTTAATTCTTCAATCAGACGTTCCTTTGCCTTATTGTGTTTGAGTTCATCGAGTGTTGCCCTTCTGATGTCTTTGATGGATACCTGTTTAGACTTCACGAATAGAAATCTGTTCCCTGCACCCTGAAACCAAAAGGACTTGTCTGATTTCTCAATCATCTCTGGAACACCCGAAAGCCATATGTTCACGGTAAGCGGTGGTGCTTTCTCTTCTCCTCGGGCTATGGTGATATAGCTCTGGAGCCTGTTGTCGATTGCCTGGCAGTAGAAGCTGTAGATGTCTGCAAGAGCATTCTCTTTCATCATTAATGAGATGTTTTGGCTTTCATCCTGCGTTATCATGACATTCCTTCTTCTATGTGGATCTTCCTTATAGAGGTTGGATAATGATTTATGCAGACCTTTTGCCGTTCCACTTTCGTATTTGATGTGGCTCTTAAACACAGTCTCTGAAAATCCATCCACTCCAGACATCAGCAATGGTGTCTTATTCATTCCCGATGGATCAGACCACCAAAAGCCTAGATTGGGAAGGATTTTCCCCTTCTTATTTGCTGATACACAGTTGGCAAGGGATGAGGCTATCTGGAAGATTGCCATCGACTTTCTGGGATTTACATCGGCATCTGTGCTTTCATGGAAGTCCATCAATTCTCTGATAAGGTTTCCATTAACCTTGTGGGGCTTAAAGACAGTATTGCTCTTCTTGTACTTGGTTATCTGCTCTGACAGGAGTATCTCTGCTTGTTCTCCTTCTTCCGCTACATCATTGAATGGATCTGGTTCGATGTGATGGTCACAGTAGTAACATGAATCATACTCCATTGTCTGTTCGGTGTAAGTTTCATTTCCATCTTCATCTTTGGAAGGAACAGGCACAGTCTCTCTGATGCGTTCCATCTCGATGTTGTGCTTGGGGCATATCTTTGTTTTCTGTTCGGCATCCATCCTTACTCATCCTCCTCAAAAGCATCCAACTTTCTTCTCTGTTCAGGGCGTTCAAACAAGAGTTCTTTGCGGTCATACCTTATCTCTGAGAGTTTGTATTTCATTCTTTCCATCACTGATACCATCTCGTTAAAGTCATCAGATGTGGTGTCGCTTTCGGCACTGAATATTACAGTGTCGATCTTTTTGTAGGTAGGACTACGTATCAGAAGGAATCTTTTGTACTCTATCATTACATAAAGAGGTGTGTCGTATTCCACTTCCTTTTTTACGAACTTATAGTATAGGTCATCAAGATCTATTGTTTTCACGACAAACTGAATCCTTAGTTCTTCAAACTCACTGTCATTGCGGAGAATATCATCGATATCATCATCGTCATCAAAGAATATCATCTACTGCACCCCACCGTGTTCATCGTCATCCTTTCCCCTTCTGAGATGGAGGACTTTAACATCCAGGAGTTCCACTGATGGAAGTTCATTCATCCATGATGGAAGTGCGATGGATTCTGATTCCGCATAATTATGGCAAACACCACAAACTATACCCCTCAGAAGTGTTGGAATTCTTTTTCCATCGTGGATGGAAAAAACGAATTTCCATTCCCATGCTGGAATGGGATCAAGCTTGTGTTCGGGGACATATCTCCCTTTAAGCGTTCGTCCGCTCCACCTGCATCTCTTGCTATTGTTCTCTTCATTTCTTATCTCTTGTTTTTGCATTTTTCTTCCCTCCCCCCTCAGTTTATTCCCTCTGATATTCTCCTTTTAGCATCCGAGCCACGCCTTCGTAAAATTCTTCATCAACTCGTTGAATCATTTTTGTTGTATCCTCATCGGGAAACTCCAAACTGAGAAATCTTCGTAACGGTTCAAATCTCGGTTCTATGTTGAGCTTTTTCCCTAGCAGATGCTCGTAAAATTCTTTGACATTTTCTTGCGTCCATTCCTTTTGTGGTGGTGTTGGGACGAAAGTTCCCCTGATTGTCCCGAGACAAGTTGTGCAATGTTGTTCATTCAGAAGCATGACCACCACTGGCACATCTGAAAATACCCAGTACTGAAATCGAACATGGCTCAGCGTATCTGTCTCAGAAAGTGCTAGAGGATGATCCCCATGCAAACGATCATGATGAGGACAGAGGGTTTGATCTCTGTCTGGATTGACGTTTACAAATTCGAACTCGTGCAAATTTTTAAATACACAAGACACATCAAAACCATGATGGAAAGGATTCCAGATTTCCAACCTGCTGGGATTCCTCTCCCTCCCCCTTTCACTTTCAGTCATTTTTCATTGCCTCCTTTTTTTTATCCATGTCCCTGGCTTTCCTTCTCAGGCTTATAAAGAAGTCTACAAAGTCCTTCTCAGGCATTGAATCCTTGGACATTTCTATAATCGACTTCAGAGGCTCTGGGAATTTTGTTGATTCATTTTTTAAGGGTTTAAGATCAATCATTGAACCAACTCCTTTTCCTGTGAGGGGCTTACTGGCTTTCTGAATTTTAACAGTAGCCCATCTCTTCGAAGTTCGAAGATAGCCACATCATCCTGTTGCACACCTTTGGCTCTCAAATAATCCTTAGGCAATGTTACATATAGGCTCCCTGAGAGTCTTCTCACATTACCTTTCCACTCCATTTCTGTGGTCATTTCATCACCAAATGTTTAACACCAAATTGCTAATGTTATTATTCTGCAAATTATAGTTA
>JAJYUV010000142.1 GCA_021792355.1 Thermoplasmata archaeon
TAGCAATAACCCTTCGTGGTCTCTATCTTTGCGGAGACCCGTTCCCCGTGAGTGCGATAGCCTCTTTACCATCAGTGAGGAATGAATACCTGTACATCAACCACATACCTGAAGTGGCTGAAGCAGGGGGGACTGAGATGGCTAATGCTTCGAATATCCTTGTACAAGAAAGTATAAGATCTCAAGAACGGTAGCCTGGGAATCCCGATAGATTCATAATCTGCAGATAGAGGATTCAAATCAATTTCTCGCTATGCAAAATTATGGCCCCATATGAATTGTTACAAAATCACCGCTGTACGGTCATGTGACTAAGTTAAGAATAGATTATCAGCGCATTTGAAAGTGCTCTGCTCTTTGTGTCATCGTTTTTTCACCAGTAGAAGACATATGATTGCCTAAATGGGTTTAGAAACCTTTCTCTAAACCTATTAGACCTGTTAAAAATATGGTGTTCATTTATAACTATCCTTCCCCTCATTTCAGAATTAACTGAAGATATAGTTTTATATATCTATTGTTAATTAAGAATAAATAAAAATCCCTTTGGTCAATCAGCTCAAAGAGAGGCAGTAGGTCGATATTTAAATTCTTCAAGATGAAATGATTAGAATTGTCTACAACATATCAGACGATTCTGTACTGCACGGTAGGAAATCCGTCTGGAGATGTTATTCTGGTAAGAGATTTTCTGAAGATCTCGATTTTAATTCAATGTCGTTTCCAGATCTAGTTGATAACTTTAGAAGAGAGATTTCAGCTGCCGGTCTGTCAATAACGAAAATGAATGACACTGGGAACGTCATCTCTTCTCAGATCAGCGACGGAAGGGTCGAGGTTAGATTAGAGATTAATCACAAACGCGAAGTGGAAGGAATTCCAGCAAAATACGAACTGTCAGACGGGTCGTACACAGAAGTGCTCTCCCTTTCACCCAGCCAGATTATACTGTAGAAGATTGCGGCATACGCTGACAGAAGATTCGTAAGGGATATTTACAAAAATCTTCCAAAGAAAGCCCATCAATTCATTGGTGGGATGGATTTGGAACGAAAAATTTTTAGATGGGTTATGCTATATCTAAACAAGATGGAGTACAAGCATAAGAACAGGTCCGTTTCAATTGTCAACTATCACATCGTTTTCTGTCCAAGATACAGAAGGCACATTCTTGTGGAAAGTATCAAAGACAGGCTAGAAGAAATAATAGCTGATGTTGCGGCCTATAACAACTGGAACGTGATTGCCAAAGAGGTTATGCCGGACCACGTCCATCTCTTTGTTTCCGCAGATGCCCACACAAAACCAGAAATAGTCGTAAAGAGATTTAAGGGCAGAAGTTCTAATCTTCTCCGAAAAGAGTTCCCTGAACTCTTGAAGATGCCAACACTGTGGACACGTTCATATTTCCTTTCTACTGCCGGGAACGTGTCATCGTCCACAATAAAAAAATACATTGAGAGGCAGTGGGATAGCTTATGATTCTAACCTATAAAATCAAACACGGCAGGGATTTCTCGTTGGAGTTAGGGAAGGCAAAGCAAATAGCTGAATTCGCCCTGAAGACCAGAACACAATCCTCAAAGGACGTTGCTCACTTCGGTCTCAAGTCAATGATCTCGAACCAGATTCTTAGGGAATATTCGAGGAACAAAAAATTAAGGAGAATTGGGAATGTCAATCTTATCATTCCAAATCAAGGCATCCGGGAGACAAAGGTGGAGCACAGGATATGGATTCCTTCCCTCAAACTCAATCTCCTGTACCAATTTCCAGACAAATTCAAGAAGATAAATCAGATCGAGGTTGATTCCGTTTATGCCTATATCTCTGTTTCAGTTGAGGAGCCAGAAACGATTAACCCGAAAGGGTTCATAGGAGTGGACCTGAACACTACTGGACACATGGCAGTCGTAGGAAATCCTGATTCAGGCAAGGTCTTGAAACTCGGAAAGGAGGCCTTGTTCATCCATAATAAATATAGGTCCATCAGGAAGGAGTCACAGAAAAATGGGAAATTCGGCATACTGAAAAGGGTCAGGGATAGGGAACAGAGGAAGATGAAAGACTTAAATCACAAAATCTCTAAGAAGATCGTCGAGGCCGCAAAGGGGAGTCAGTACGGAATCAAGCTTGAAAGACTTGAAGGAATCAGGAAGAGCAAGAAGCATAGAAGTAATTTTAATTTTGCGCTGAACAGCTGGTCATTCTACCAACTTCAGCAGTTCATCCAATACAAGGCGAGACTGAATGGAATACCAATTGCCTATGTGGAGCCTGAATACACGTCGCAAGAGTGTTCAAGGTGTGGAAACATAGGAACAAGAAAGGGAAAAGAATTTGTGTGCCAGTCATGTGGGCACTTTGACAATGCCGATGTAAATGCATCGTTCAATATCGCAAGAAGAAATGGCATTGGTCAATTCAACGCAGACAGGGATGCGTTGAAGGGCAGCACTGATACGCCCAGAGGTGCAACTCTATGAACGAAAGAGACACCGAACCGAGAGGAACCCCACAGAATTTATTCGTGGGAGGATGTCAGATCGGAAATCCTCCAACGTTTGAAAGGATGATAAGTGAATTGAGGAGATTAACAAAATGAAATACGTGAGGGAATTCCGATCACATTTCACGAGAAAGCCAGCGTTCACAGCGAG
>JAJYUV010000024.1 GCA_021792355.1 Thermoplasmata archaeon
ATGTCGGGTGCTGCAGGAGTTATAATGAACTCCACCTCGAACCAAAGCCTGACGTTCGTCAAGGAAAACGGCATTGATTATATCGTTGTCCAGAACACCCTCATCAATTCGTCAATATCCAATCACAAGATTACATTCCCGTATCCCGATTACAAACTGGTCATTTCATCGGATTATTATACCGTCTACCTGGTCACTTTTTGACGAAATAGATCCTGGGCGGAAGCATTTCACTGCTCTTCCGGGTTTCTTCCAGAAAAGTACGTCCTGATCTCCGCAAGGAGTTCCATGACGGACTGAGTGGAAAGTCTGCCTGTATTGAAGTTTCTTGGACTGGGATGGTAGGGGCAGAATATTCTGAAGCTCCCAACGTCATTCTGCTCACCATGATTGAATCCCGCTCGCGAATTGCCTATCTCAGTTTTCTGGATGTTTCCCATGACCGCACCGAATGCCACACCTCCCAGTGCCAGTATTGGAATGATTCCCCGCAGACCTGAGAATTAGGGACCCAGGCATTTTGAACAGTTCCTTATCTCGATCGCATCCGGCACCACAGAGAAACTTGTAACGAACGAAGAAAGCCGTAAATATTGCATGCGTTATGTTCAGCAATGCCAGATATAGATTTGCAGTCAATTATGGCAGGCCTTGAGGCAAGGCTGAAGCCGTTCGGAAAATCCTCTGAGGCAATTCCCAGACTTCCGGTGGACGGAATGAATCAGGATGCCGTGCTTGGATTGATCCGAGGATTCACAGAGTCAGAGAATCTGGGCTGGACCGAAGGGAAAGTGTCGGGTGCTGTTTATAACGGCGGGGAAAAGCTTCAAAGATTTCTCGAAGGGGTATACTCGGCGTATTCACAGACCAACGGGCTCCACGCTGACATATGGCCCAGCTTAACAAAATTCCAGAATGAGATTGTTTCGATGTGCTCAGGCATAATGCATGGGGATGAGCATACGAGGGGGGCGGTGACCTCAGGGGGTACGGAGAGCATCTTGCTGGCAATGAAAACCTACCGGGATCATTATCGCAAGACAAAGGGTATCACCGAGCCAGAGATAATTATCCCATCCTCTGCGCACGCCGCATTTCTGAAGGCGTGTGACTATTTTTGCATGAAGCCCGTTATTGTGAAACTGGACGAGAACTTCACAGCGGACACTGAGCAGGTCAAGGAAAAGCTGAGCAAGAATACCGTAGCTATCGTGGGATCGATGCCCTCCTTCCCATTCGGCACATTCGATCCTATCGGGGAGCTGTCAAATATTGCGCGTGAAAATGAAATCGGGATGCACGTGGATGCCTGCCTTGGGGGGTTTATTGATCCCTGGGCGAGGGAACTGGGTTATCCTATCCCAGATTTTGATTTCGATCTTCCGGGCGTCACTTCCATATCCATGGACACTCACAAGTATGGTTACGCGCCAAAGGGCACCTCCGTAATACTGTACAGAAACGGGGATCTATTTCAAGAACAAATTTACGCAACAGGAAACTGGCAGGGAGGGATCTACTTTACCCCTACAATGGCTGGCAGCAGGCCCGGGTATCCAATTGCAGCCGCATGGGCAGTAATGGTAACAATGGGAGAAAGAGGGTACAGGGAAGCTGCGAAAAAGATTCTAGAAACCGGGAAGTACATCATCGGGTAAAGCTCGAAAAAGGAGGTGATAAACAATGAGCAGAGAGAGAACCGAGATAGTAAAATTCAGGCCTGTGGAAGAAAGTTGTTTCCAGTTTTTGCTCAAGGTTCTTTCACGAGGTTAATTATAGGAAAATATTGCAAGAAGTGTAAACGATTCATTCCAGATTCCGCTAACGTAAAAAGCATAAAAAGTGAAAAGATTGAATCATGAATTTGATTCCTTCTGATGAATGGAGAGTCATAAGTATTCGTATTTCTAAAGAAATCGCAGTTCCAGATCGTTCTCACAGCAAGTTTAAGATACTCTCGAATGTTCATTTAGCCGTATGACCAGTGGTGTCAACGGTAATTCTAAGTCACTTGAGCCTTGGTTGTGGGAAGCTGCTTGCTCTATCAGGGGCGAAATTGAGGCTCCTAAATACAAGGATTTCATCATCCCTTTGGTTTTTCTTAAAAGACTAAATGATGTTTTTGAAGACGAGTTGCTTCAGATATCTGGAAGCAGAGATATATCACTTGCTATGGTCAATGCTGACCACAAGCTTGTTAGATTCTACATTCCAAAGAAAGCTCAGTGGATCAGCATCATTGAACAGAAGGAATCACTTGGAGAATATCTCACCACAGCCATGAGAGAACTTGCAAGAGAAAACCCGAGACTTCAGGGTGTAGTCGATCTGCAAGATTTCAATGAGGCTACTGGTGGTATGAGAACGATCAGTGATGCGAGCCTTAGGAAGCTGTTAGAGATACTGAATGGGAAGCGGCTCGGTCTAAAGGATGTAGACGCAGACCTCCTTGGAAACGCTTATGAGTACCTGATAGGGAAATTCTCTGAAGGTTCTGGAAAGAGCGCTGGAGAGTTTTACACTCCACGAGAAGTTGCTGATTTAATGGGAAGATTATTATCTCCTGAACCCGGAGAGAAGATATATGATCCAGCTTGCGGTTCGGGCGGTCTTCTGATTAGAACATTTGCCGCCTTCACAAAGAAGTTTGGTTCAGACAGTACGCTTGATTTCCCTAAGCTTCATGGGCAGGAAATTAACCGGTTAACATACGCAATGGCAAGAATGAATGCAATCATTCACGATGTAGAGGCAGATATACGAATAGGTGATACTATTGAGAGACCAGCCTTCACAAATGAAGACGGTTCTCTGGTTGTCTTTGACAAAGTAACTGCCAATCCTATGTGGAACCAGAATTTTGAGCCTAATCAGTTAAAGCGAGATCATTACAATAGATTTGGTTATGGTGTTCCACCAAAATCAAGTGGCGATTGGGCGTGGATTCAGCACATGCTTGCAACAACAAGAAAGAGGGTCGCAGTAGTGCTGGATCAAGGAGCATTATTCAGAGGAAACAAAGAGGGAGAAATCAGAACCAAGATTATACAGAAGGATCTTGTTGAATGCGTCATATCACTACCGGAGAAGTTATTTTACAACACAGGTGCACCTGGAGCGATTTTAGTTTTCAACAGGGTGAAAGGAGACAAAACGCAGGGCAAGATACTGTTCATAAATGCCTCAAACGAGTTCGGAAAACATAAGGAAATCAGGAGACTAAATCAGCTTTACCCTGAACATATTGAGAGAATAGTCAGGGCATTTGAGTCTTATGCAGATGAGAGAGGATTGGCAGCTGAAAGGTCCAATGATGATGTAATTAAGCAAAATGGAAATCTGAATGTCACACTGTATGTTTCTCAGGCAAGTGAGGAAAAACAAATTGATATAAGACAGGTGCTCTCTGAATTGGATCAAACGGATAAGCAGCTTAGAGAAGTGGATGAGAAGCTCAATTCGTATCTCAAGGAGCTTGGCTATCTTGACTAAATCAGGACAAATGCTTACTGATGTTGACAATTTACCTGGAGACTGGAGATTGGCGAATATTGGGAGTTGTGCAGAGATACTTGATTCGAAGAGAGTACCACTTAGTGAACGGCAGAGAACTGAACAAAAAGGCAATTTTCCTTACTGTGGCGCAAATGGAGTAATTGACTACATTGGTGATTACATATTCGATGGAGAATATATATTGGTTGCAGAAGATGGTGGTAACTACGAGAAATTTCAGGATTCTGCCTACCTAATGTCCGGAAAATTCTGGGTAAATAACCACGCACATATTATCAAGGCAATTAATAGCGCGTCCACCAATAGGTTTTTGCTTTATTGGCTGAACTATGCAGATTTGAGAAAATATGTAACTGGAAGTACAAGAACAAAATTGAATCAAGATAGGTTGCGTGACATAATATTACCATTGCCCCCGATAAGAGAGCAGCAAAGTATTGCCGAAATTCTCTGGGTGGTCGACAGAAAAATTGAATCAATTGACAAAGAAATTCAAGCGACAGAAAAACTCAAAACAGGTTTGATGCAAACCCTACTGACAAAAGGTATTGGGCACACTAAGTTCAAGATGACTGAAATTGGTGAGATACCTGAGGAATGGGATGTCAAACCACTCCATGCACTAAGTCTCAATATTACTGATGGAAAGCATGGCGATTGCAGAAACGAGAAAGACTCTGGTTATTATTTCGTGAGTTCCAAAGATGTTAACGAGAAGAAGATCGTTTATGAATCAGTCAGACAGATAACTAAGGAGGACTTTGAAGAAGCTCACAGAAGAACAAAATTGGAACCGGAAGACGTTTTGCTGACGAATAGCGGTTCAATAGGTAAACTTGCAATTGCAGAGGATGACGCCCTTACGTCAAGAACAACTTTTCAAAAGAGTGTTGCAATTATCAAACCAGACAAGAAAGTGATTTATCCCAAGTACCTGTATTACGTTCTGTTAGACAAAACGAGTGCGTTGGGCAAGGCTGCTAATGGTTCAGCACAGAAGAATCTTTTGTTGAGAGATTTAAGAGAATTCAAAGTTCAATTGACCCATATTGCTGAACAAATGAAAATAGCTGAAGTCCTCACTGCATCTGACAAAAAAATTGAATTATTGATCAAGAAAAAAGATGAAACAGTCAGCCTCAAAAAAGCCCTCATGCAGGCTCTACTCACAGGTCGAGTAAGAGTCAAGCATGAAAGAACGGAGACTTACGCCTGATGCCAGCTTTCGCAACTGAAAAATCAAGCGTCCAAGAACCCATATTGAAATACTCAGGCAATCTCGGCTGGGAATTCATCACACGGGAAGATGCCTTAAGGTTGCGTGGTGGAGAAACAGGTCTTATTCTAAGACAGGTTTTTTCTGAACAGTTGATGAAGCTCAACTCGGTTTTTGCAAACCTAGAGACCTCTAACTCAGTGATAAAGAGGCTTGAAGAAACAATTGGTGCGACAATAGAAGGAAACCTGAAAGTGTGGGAACATCTCATAGGGAAAGGTGTAGTGTTTGTCCCAGAGGAGAGAAGGGATCGTGACATAAAGCTGATGGATTTCGAGAATCCCGATAGGAACAAATTCCATGTTAGTGAGGAGTACAGTTACACCAATGGGATAAAGACCAACAGACCAGATGTTGTTTTCTTCATAAACGGAATCCCAGTCTTTGTTTTGGAAGCTAAGGCCCCACACAGACTCGATGGAATCAATGAGGGACTTTCACAGATCAAGAGATATCATGAGGAAACACCTGAGATGATGAAGATCCCTCAAGTGTATCAAGTAACGAATATCATTGATTTTTTCTATGGGCCAACGTGGAACTTTTCCGGCAAGAATCTATTCTCGTGGAGAATAGAGGGTGGAGCTAATCTCGAAGATCAGGTCAAATCTTTTTTTGACCGCGGGAGAGTTTTGAATTTCATAAGAGATTACGTCCTTTTCGTAAGACAGGATGATGAACTCAAGAAGGCGGTCTTAAGGCCGCACCAAACGAGAGCCTCTGAGAAAGTTCTTGAACGGAGTCTTTCTCCCAAGAAGAGAGGACTGATCTGGCATACGCAGGGATCTGGAAAGACTTACTCCATGATAGTTGCTGCAAAGAAGATAATGGAAAACCTGATCATAAGAAGGCCAATCATTCTAATGCTGGTAGACCGAAACGAACTGGAAAGTCAGTTGTTCTCCAACCTATCAGACTTGGGTTTCGAAAACTTCCATGTAACGGATAGCAAAAAGGAACTACAGCAACTCCTTTCTTCTGATACATCCACGATCATCGTATCCACAATTCAGAAGTTTGAGGGTATGTCTGGGAAAATCAACATGGGCAAAGAGATCTACGTGTTTGTAGACGAAGCCCATCGAAGTACTGGCGGGAAACTTGGTAACTTCCTTATGGGTGCACTTCCAAATGCAACATATATTGGATTCACCGGGACACCAGTATCAAGAACATCTGGAAAGAATGATACATTTTTGATGTTCGGAAGAGATGATCCAACCGGTTATCTTGACAAATACGGTATTAAGGAATCTATAAAGGATGGCACAACTGTACCATTGAATTATTCACTTGCACCTAACAAGATGCTTGTTGATCGAGATACTTTAGAAAAAAACTTCCTGAAGAACGCAGAACTTGCTGGTGTAACGGATATTGAAACCTTGAACATGATCATGGAGAAACAGGTCACTCTCAGGAACATGATGAAGAACCCAGACAGAATGGAAAACATTGCCAAGTACATGGTAAAACACTTCACAGATAATGTCGAGCCTCTTGGATACAAGGCCTTTCTTGTTGCTGTAGATCGAGAGGCATGTGGGATGTACAAAGATATCCTAGACAGGTATCTTCCTCCCTCTTACTCAAGAGTTATCATCAGTTCTAACCATAATGATCGGGAACTGAAGAAGTATCATACAACTGAAGAACAGGAGAGGGAGATTAGAAAGACTTTCCGGAATCCCGAATCAGAACCAAAGATCCTAATTGTGACAGAGAAACTCCTCACGGGTTTTGATGCACCTATACTGTACTGCATGTACCTGGACAAACCAATGAGAGACCACGTCCTTCTGCAGGCAATCGCAAGGATAAACAGACCATACGAGTCAAAGGATGAGAAAGTGAAACCTGCTGGTCTAATCATAGACTTCGTTGGTGTATTCTACAAATTGAAGGATGCACTCGCCTTCGATGCAAAGGATGTGGAAGATATAGAGGACGTCGTTCAAGACATCGAAGTACTGAAAGAAAACTTCACAAAGAAGATAAGCGAAATGATAACAGAATACCTTGAACCGCTGACGGAAGATCAGCCAGATAAGGTCGTAAGTGAGATCCTTGAAAACTTGAAAGATACTAATGTAAGGGAGAAGTACTATTCAAGATGGAGAGAGATTGAAGACATGTACAATATAATCTCCCCAGACGAATTTCTGAGACCCCATTTGAATGATTTTGAAAAATTCGCAAGGATATACAACATCCTAAGACAGTATTACGACAACAAACTGATGCCTGATCAAGACCTTTCAAAAAAGACTGCAGAGCTTGTTAGAGAATACACTTCCTCTGGGGAGTTTGTCCCTCCCAAGACAACCTACAAGATTGACGAATCCACTCTGGCAAAGATAAATCAGGATCACAAATCCGATCGAGAAAGAATACTCAGCATGATTAACAGCATACTCAATGCAGTCAAAGAGAACCTGCTGAAAGAACCGTACCTGATCTCCATTGGTGACAGAGCTGAACAGATTGCGCAGATATACGCTCAAGGGCAGGAATCCTCTGAAAATACTGCAAAAGAATTGGAAAGGCTCATCGCAGAGATATATGGTGCAAGGAACGAACAAAACTCTCTCAAGATGAGTTCTGACATCTTCTCACTGTACTGGTTCTTGAAGAACAACAACACAAAGGATGCGAAGAAGGTCGCCACTGAAATGGCTCCAGTCTTTTCAAAATACTCAAAGTGGAGAACCAATCCCAGACAGGAACGGGACATAAGATTAGAGTTGAATAGAACGATGATAGCACATTCAAATAGCTCTGAACTTGCTGTTATCCAAAAGAATACAGAGATCGCAAAGGTCATAATAGATCGCCTGAGAGTTGTTCAGAATGGTAAGTAAGGCAGAATTCAAGAAAGAGGTGGAAAGACTTGCAGCCGAAATAAATGTAAAACCAAAACAGATCCGCATGAGAGAGATGCGATCTAAGCTGGGTAGTTGTTCTAAAGGAAAGGTACTTACCTTTGCTATGTCAGCCCTTAATCTTGAGGGAAAGGAACGCAGACAATTGATCCTTCACGAACTTCTCCACCTGAGGTACAAAAACCACGGAAAAATGTTCAAAACGCTTTTGAAGACTTATTTCGAAGTGAAATAATGTGAGCCCACATCAGAAATTAAGGTTTAATTACACAAATGAATCTCTGCTTTTACGACTCCCAAGCGAGTATCGCAAGAGCAATTCAACCATAGGGGTTGTGTTGGTCTTGCTATGTGGTGTATTGCCGCATACAGAAAACTGTAAATAACGCGAAACGGTTAGTTCGTACGAAATATTATGACTGAGTCTTCGTCTGATAGATCCGCAAATTGGAGTCATGAACTTGAACAAGAATTCAAGATGTTGGATAACGACTTGATTTTGACTATTCTGTCCATAGGCGATCGGAATGTGGGACACCTAAAGTTGCAGAAGATGGTGTTTTTGCTTTTGAAAGCAAGTCAACTAAAATCTAATGCAACTGCCTACAAGTTCGGTGCATTCGATGAGTACCTGATGGAGAAATTACAGATGAAAGGTCAGGATTTAATTACCAGAAAAGGCGCAAAATACTTGCTCACAGACAAGGGAAAAACAATCTACTTAGTTGTTAGAGATAAAGTGTCTAAGAAAAAGCCTAAGATAGTTGAATTCTCAGATATCATTCAGAAAATGAATGAGGATGAACTTCTTGGTGTAACATATTTCCTCTATCCAGAGTACGCTATTGAATCGGAGATAACTGAGAAAGTTGGTCATACTATTGAATTATTGAAAAACAGAAAGTCCAAATTCCAAGTCTCGGAAAGTGATGGTGAAGTTAGCGTTGGGATAATGGAGTAGAGACATGCCGGCTGATGCCCCTTCCAACAATGGTGAAAAGGCAAGTCCTGTATCTCGGACCGATGTAGCTGCGGAGGCTAAAATTGGTGGCTTTGGCGCAAATGTGCAGGTCTCGACAATTCGCAACATTAGGAAAGTCAGAGTTAGGCGTGGGCAATTTTTATTGGTGTCATTAGAAGGCGGCAAATACACGGCGATGATAAGAAGAATGATAAACGGGAAAGTTAGATATGGCATCCTTGACAATGATAGTGGGATCACCGTCGAAATGGGAGAACTGCCGTGAAGAATTACAAGATTATCGTTGAGGATATCGGAGAAAATGCCCCCGACAAGTTTGTTTTGCGTAAAGCATCTATTTCAAATGGACAGAAGCAGACGAAGAATCTTACAAAGGCTTTTCCATATCAAACAACAAATGAAAACGAGAATGAAATGCACATAAAGGAAGTCTATCTCAAAAAGAGTGCTCAAGAGCTTCTTGCTGTGCTGGATGACAATTCATTGTTTAGGCTGTTGAACAGCAATGTCACGAGAAAGGCTCATGACAACAAGTTCAACGTTCCGTTTATAGAGATTGAATGGGATGCTACTTCACTTGAGGGTGAAAAGGAGAGAGTCGCAGGTGTGCTTGCGGATTTCGTATACGGAAACAAGAAAGTAGATTTGATTAATCCTCCGAAAATAGTTTTCCCAGAATCTGTAGCTGCATCGAGAAGTTTTGAGATGTACATAGATTTTCTCAAGACTCTGGGCTCTGTAATTCACGATACTATCGGTGAACATAGAATGAGTTGTTTTATTCCAGAGTATTTTACCATGTCTCAGATTGAAAGACTGATCGACTTCTATGTAGAAAGGTATGGTGAAGATTCCCTTTTAATCACAGATATGAATGGCAAGACCTTCAATTCGATGTCGCCAAAGGTTTTTTTTGCTACGAGAACTCTAAGAAGGAAATACCATTCTGATGGTTTTTCCATATATGCATACAATCTCAAAGCACGCAAGAGAAGTGGTGTAGGAGTACCTTCTGAGGACTTCTTAGGTCTTTACAGTGGACTGAGTTACGTTGGACCTTCACACAAAAGCATTAGAATGCCGAGAGAAGTCCTCGAAACCTTGGAAGCGACTTTTGGAAAATTGTTCTATAAATCAGATTTCCTGTACTACCCTTATAGCAAGGAATCTAATGATGGACCAAACCAAGAATTTAAAGAATACGTGACCGAGAATGAGATCGGTGAGTCACAAATCAACCAAGCAATCAAGAAATTCAATTTTGAGAATACCGATTTCAAGATCGAAGCAATTTCAAAGTCGCCAGAAGAGGAACTGAATGAATTAGAAAGGCCGATTTTCGAGAAGGAGTTGGGACAACTGATTAAAGCAAGAAACAAGGTGATGAGGAACGCCTCTTTGAATGATTTTGACTGAGTGAATATTGTTGTTTGGCGCAGGAAACAACGAGTACAATTAAGAACAAATAAAAGATGGCGCTTGGATTTGAATGGGGATAGAAAGGCATGAGAGAATCAAGTCTTATATTGCCAGGATGCTGAGCTATTATGGATTTGATGTCTCTCCTGAATGGAGACTCCCAAACGACAGAAGAATTGACATAGTTGCCAGATACTCAAACGAAATCTTGATTGGCGTGGAGGTAGAACTCACAAGTAATTTGAAAGATGACATTAACAGACTTACTTCAATGAACCTGAATTACAGATTTATAGTGAGCGACAAGACGACACGGGATATTGAATCTGGAATTCTGAAAATAGAGATATTTTCAAGTGAAGACCTTCTAAGCTTGGAAGAAAAAATCAGACAGATCATTAACGTTAGAAAAACCCCAAGATATAAAGAGGTTGAACTTCGCATTGAGAACAATGACAGTTGCGAGGAAATTGTACTTAAGTTGGATAAGATTATAGATGGCACTCCTTTTGATCTTTCTACAATAAAGAATGTCATTTATTACGAAGAGTTAGTGTCACAAGGAAGTGGCAAAGTTGGTGTCTACGGTGGACGAGGAGCATTTTCCCAAGAACACAGTTTCCTATCTTCTTTGGGAGTATGGGATTATGACTATTTGACAAATACCGATCTGAGTAAGTGGTCCAGAGCAAGGGCATGTATCGTAAAACAGGTGTTGTCCAGCCATACGCAGGAAATTTATGACATAGTCGATTCGCATCCTAAACATTTCAACTACATTATGTTGATAGGCACGCTCGGACACATAAGATACGGAAATTGGGGTTTCGGTTTCAAATTACATCTTATGGAGAATTTTGAAAAGTATTCGGGACTACTTCCGGTCAGTTTTAATGAACAATACTGGCTCGGTAGGGTTTGTGAAGTCGATTACAAAACTACGTTTGAATACTATCAAGAGTGGGAGGGTGCCAGGATAAGCGTTAGGACTGACGTGGACTATTACATACCACTTGTACCTCTGATCAAGGAAAGCATTGCTGATATTGCCACATGGGACACTTTTGACCGCAAACTGCTTGGTGAATTTGCTCTATGGTCTCTGATAAAGGATATGATAGTTGACTATGAACGAAAGAGAGAGTATGCAATCACCATGATCAGAGACTCTGAAAGCCTCAAACCTTTACTCGCTGAAACTTCGAAATTAGGATTGACCTCAGATCTACTGCCCGATGAATCAAAGGAAATGTTTGCAATTTACGATAAGAATGCTTTAAGTAAGTTTTGTGATGGAAAAGTCCTGGATTATGCAAAGAGGATTTTGAGCAATAACTGAGTGCCTCACTTTGTGAGAGGAACTCTGCACAGAATCTCTATTCCTTTCGATTGCTTTTGTTTCTCTCTCTTTCCCCGCGGAACAGGAAGACACCAGTTACAATGATGATGAAGAATAATCCAAGCACCTCGAAACCCCATGTCAGGTAATGAAGCTGAGCTGAAAAAACGAGAAGAACCACACCGATTGCCAGCATTGCTATCTCGAGACTGTTCGTAGAAATTTCGATGTTCGTAAAGATGTATGCCATTAGCCGTCTTAAAACTTGAACTGGCGTGAAAATTTTACTTGTTTCACGTTTAATGAAACTAACAGGCTTCCTATAGGCCCTGAACTCCCAGAATTTTAATAACAATTGATCCTTGCCCTCTCTCCCTGGATAGCTGTTTTTCCTTGTTTCACACAAAAACATTTATCTTCATCATTGTTATTACTCTAATAACAATGTCCTACATCGTTCATCAGCCTATCAAGGGCAGGCTATATGCATACGAGGTTGTGGGGAAATGGGACCCCTCCACCAGGAACTCGAAACAGAAGCGCACCTATATCGGCAGGGTAGACGAGAACGGGAACATAATACCGAAGGGTTCCAGGCCTGCGATCACCAAGATCGATGGTGCCTATGATTTCGGCGATCTCTTCCTCGTGCTGCGGATTTCAGAAGAGTTGAACCTCACCGCGATCGTGAAGGAGGTATTCCACGAGGACGCCTATCCTCTCCTGATCCTGGCTGCAAACCGGATTATCGCATCGGGAAGCATGGATCTCGTGGATGTATGGTTATCGCGCACATATGCGGAGATGAGAATGCCGGGTCAGCGAATATCAGAACTCCTGGAGAGGGCGGAGAAGGGTGCAATGGAATTCGCGACAAGATGGATGAGATCATCGCAGAAAGAGGATGCGATCTATTTTGACATCACGTCGCTCGAATCCTATTCCGCAAAGAACAGGTTCATGGAATGGGGTTATTCCCGTTCCGGGAAAGACGAGAAGCAGATCAACCTTGGAATCATCATGGGCAGATCCATGAGACCACTCTTCTTCGAGTTCTATCCCGGATCAATACCGGACGTGAAGACCCTGATCCGGGTGCTGGAGATGCTGAAAAGGCATGACATCACGTCCGTGATCCTTGTGCTTGATCGCGGTTTCTACGCAGCATACAATCTCCGGGCAATGAAGAAATTCAGCTTCGTCATGCCGCTGCCCTTCAAGACCAACGCAGCCTCCGAGATCATAAGGATCTGCAGGCATCCCCGCAACGAGAACGCGCGAATGCATGATGGCAAGCTCCTCTTCGTGGATTCCGGCACAGTGCAGATCGACGGCATAGATCTGCATTACATCCACTTCCTGGATCCAGAGCGCGAGGAGAGGGAGAAGAGAAGATTCTTTGAGAAGCTGATGCAGGTGGAGTCTGAGTTGGAACACATCACCGATGTCACGAGGGTGGATGAACTCGCAGGCAGGTGGAGAAAGTTTCTGAGCATTGGCAGTGGCTTAACGATCAGGAGGAAAACAAAGGCAATAACTCGAAGACTTTCAAGGATGGGCAGAACCATACTGATCAGCGACCTTGATCTCACATGGAATGAGGCCCTGGATCTTTACAGATCGAGGGACAGGGTGGAGAAGGGATTCCGTAACATGAAATCCGATCTCGGCACGCTTCCAATGGGTGTGCATGGCGATGAGACCATACAGGGATACCTTCTCGTACAGTTCATCGCCTTGATCATAGAATTCGAGATCAGGAAGAGAATGCGAGGATCCGCGATCAAGGGCATGATGAGCATGCGTGAACTGCTCATGGAAATGAGCAAGCTCCGAATGGTGAAACAGGGTGATTCGAAGATGCTCACGGAGATCACGAAGAAGCAGAGGGGAATCCTGGAAGCAATGTCCATAAAAGAGAAAGACCTTGTTATTAACTAGTGCGGGAAATCAGGATATAAGCAAAACTAAAGAAATTGAAAACGAATCCTCTAAAGAGTACATGATGTGTAGTGGGCCCGACCGGATTCGAACCGGTGACCACCGCCTTGTAAGGGCGGTATCATAACCACTAGACTACGAGCCCGTTTTGCATTGAATATTCCAGTTCCCATAAGGTTAACGGCTTTGCAGTTCTC
>JAJYUV010000143.1 GCA_021792355.1 Thermoplasmata archaeon
ACAGCCTTTCCGATTACAACATCTTCATGCCAAAGCTTACCGACAATTGTTGTGGGATACATTGCATCGTTTCTTTCTATTATCTTCCTGATATGGAATACCGGAAACTGATCCTCGAGAGAGTAATAACCGGTATGATCACCAAATGGTCCCTCAGTCCTCGTCTCAGCAGGGTCGATGTAACCTTCGAGCACAATCTCTGCGTTGCGGGGGTACTCAAGATCAACGGTGACTCCTTTGGCGAGCTCGACTCGCTTCTTACCGACAAGGCCAACGAACGAGAATTCGTCCAGGAATTCTGGAAGAGGAGCAACAGCGGAAAACATCGTAAGAGGATCGGAGCCTATCACAACTGCTACATCCATCGTCTTCTTTCCCTGAGCGAGAAAATTAGACGATCCTCCTTTATGGATGTGCCAGTGCATGCCTGTAGTTTCGTTGTCGTAGACCTGCATCCTGTACATTCCTGCATTCCGTGCGCCAGTAATCGGATCCTTTGTTATCACCATAGGGAGGGTTATGAATCTTCCTGCGTCCTGAGGCCATGTCTTGGCGATTGGATATCTTGAGAGATCAACGGTTTCAAGTTCTTTGTAGCCACCCGGCATTGAACCTGCAATCTTCGGCCTGACTCCTCCAAGTTCTCTCCACATCTCGAAGCCACGGGATATCATAGATTCAGACTGATCCGGCATCCTTGTGAGGTTGCGCAATCTTTCACCAATGTTTGCAGGCTCATCTCCTAATATAGCAAGCATCTTTTCCCTGGTGGAGAAAAGATTTCCAGTTGCAGGTATTTTTGATCCCTTGACATTTTCAAAGACAAGAGTGTGCGAACTACCAATCCGCTCTTCCTCGCTGAGGATGTGAGTAAGTTCTAGGTCCGGGCTGACCTCATCCTTAACGATTCGGAGATCATTCCTCTTTGCCAGGAACTGAACATAATCATGCAGGTCATCGAACGGCATTGCATCCATATCACAAGCTGACTTATGATGTTTATTGACTTTCTAAAGAATGGAAAGGCAGCTCATTAGAAGACTTTCAATTGGGGACGTATTGAAGATACACATTCAAATATATAATTCAAACAATTCAAATGCTTTCTGACAATTTCACTTCTTTCCTGTTCGTAAATATGATCTATGTTGCGCCGACAACTAGAGCCCCAGGTATTATATGACTATACATCACACAGGATTTCAACCATTTTACAGCGATATGTAAAGAAGGGACAAATAATATATATTTATTTCATTTAATATAATTGCATTCACTGGAAAGAAGAAGTTACGGTTGCAGCCTTAACTTTAGCTTTGGCAACAAACGCGTTACCTCCTGCTGTGTATTCGATTAATGCTGGCTAGCCGCAGCAAAGCTAGATCGCGAGATTACTGGTTTGCCCCCTTCTCTGACTTGATGCTAGCCCTGGCGGCGACAAGTATTGCAACAGGAATCCTGAATGGTGACGATGAAACATAGTCCAGGCCAATCTCATGACAGAATTCAATGGTCTCGGGATCTCCTCCCTGTTCCCCGCATATACCTATCTCAAGATCCTTCCTTGTCTTCCTGCCTCTTTCAACGCCGATTTTCATCAACTCCCCGACGCCGTCCCTGTCAATTGTGTTGAAGGGATCGAATTCAATTATATTCTGTTCAAGGTACTTTGAGATGAATTTTCCTTCCGCATCATCCCTGCTGTATCCGTATGTCATTTGCGTGAGATCATTTGTACCGAAGGAGAAGAAGTCTGCGTATTCTGCTATCTTGTCTGCAACTAGGCATGATCTCGGCACTTCTATCATGGTTCCTAACTTGTAATCGATCTTCTTCGGACCAAGGATTTCGTCTATCACCTTGACCAGCCTTTCCCTGATAATCTTGAGTTCGTTCGGGTGCCCTACCAGAGGAATCATAATTTCAGGAAGAAGCTCACGTCCTTCTGCTTCTACCTGTTTTGCCGCTTCCATTATGGCCTTGACCTGCATTTCATAAATCTCTGGATATAGCAGGCCGATTCTGCATCCCCTGAAGCCCAGCATGGGGTTGAATTCCTCTAGATTCTTTACAGTTTCAAGAAGCTTCTTTAGTTCGTCGATCTTTTCCCTCTTTCCTCCAAGAAGAGATCTTGTGTTCTGCAGGTTGTTGATCTCATTTATCAGGGATTCTTTGTCTGGAAGGAATTCATGCAGGGGAGGATCAAGGAGTCTAATTACCACTGGATATCCTTCCATCACCCTGAAGAATTCTACGAAGTCTGCAAGTTGCATTGGAAGAAGCTTGTTAAGATATTTCTGCCTCTCCTGGGTTGTGGTGCTGAGTATCATGCTTCTCACAATTGGTATTCTATCATTCCCTAGAAACATCCTCTCCGTTCTTGCGAGGCCGATACCTTCGGCTCCGTTTTCCCTTGCCAGCTTTGCCTCCTCGGGTGTGTTGGCATTTGCCTTGACCCCAAGTTTCCTGTACCTGTTACACCATGTCAGTATTGTATCGAGATCTTCGGATGACTTTGCGCTTTCAAGCTCTATACTGCCCTTGTAAACAGTTCCAGTTGTTCCATCCACGCTGATAGTGTCGCCTTCCTTTAAGCTGAAATTCCGTGCCTTCAGTACACCAGACTTGGTATCAACAGTGATCTCCTCTGC
>JAJYUV010000144.1 GCA_021792355.1 Thermoplasmata archaeon
TTATACTATGCCACGGAGAAAACCGTGAGAAGCTTCTTCCGGATCTGGCTAATTATGAGGTTATACTGCCCTATAACGGCAATGAGATAGAGATCAACTGATTTTTTTAGTGTCAGGCTGCAGTACCCCCATTCTTGCAGCCATCCTTGCGTATAGAAGAACAAGTGGTAGTGTGACAGCGGGAAGAATGCCAATGAATATCCATGCAACCTCATATCCAAACACAAGAACATAGGTGAAAGCTACAGTAACACTAAAACCAAGAAGTATCTGGATGGAATTGAAGAGGCCAGAATTTAGCGCAACAAATCTCCTATCCTTCTCAATGAATACGACCGTGGAATATTCCAGCGATGATATCGAGACCGTGAACATACCCACTACAAGGGCTGATACCCACATGCCGGTTACTCCAAGGAATGGTATCCATATAACAGACACACACAGTGCGATCACCATCCAGACTGCATTTCGTATAAGATTCTCCTTCCTGATCCTGCCAGAGAAGAAGGAACCAAGAATGCCAAAGAATAGAACACTGCTTCCAAGTGCTCCAGCGTAATACAGCGGGATTCCGCTGAACGTGGCATAATCCTTCAGGTATTCTGAATAAACATAAGTAGTGGACCAGAAGCCTGAAAATGCTATGGCCAGCAGCCAGATCAGAGGATTCTTTATTCGATTCCTCAAAGCTCCTTTCTCAAAATTACCGCTGATTGTACCCTGTTTTACACCAAGAAAGAATATTAATGTAGTTACTGCGGTAATGGAGGCCTGCAATTCCTCATTGAAATGAAGACCAAAAAAAGAGGTAATTGGCGTAAAGGCAAATACAGCTATACCGCCGCCAATGTCGAATGCAGCATTGTAGTATCCCATGTATAGTCCCAGCTTTTCCGGGTTAGAATCATTCAGAACTGAAACAGCAGATGAAAAGAAGAAAGCGGCTCCAAAACCGCTGAGAAATCTCAGAAACAATAAAGCATCGAAATTACCTGCTATCACCTCAGCAAAGCCGGATGCCGACATAATCCCAAGACCTAGGACGCAGTTGTTCCTTGATCCCCATTTTGCGGCAATTAGACCCGCCGGCACCTGGAAGAGACCTGCGCCCAAAAGAAAAAATGCAAAGACGAGACCAGCCTGATCCACAGATACGCTGAATGCAGACGAAACCTGATAAATGGCAGGGGCAAGGTTGTACCAGTTCATAGAATATACGAGTCTTGAGGCCATCAATATGGGAATGGAGTGCCGTCGCACCATCATCTGATCTTAAGCGCGCATAAGTGAATAAGAATTTTGAGTATTATAAAACGAACAACCAATAGACCAAACGTGTCAAATTTCAAAACAAAATTGCATTGAAGTTTGTTTGCAACCCAAGGAAAAAATTAACCAAACTAATATATGGCTAAATAGAATTTAGCGGCTTGAATGACTAAAGAGGAGCAGATCCTTGGATGGCTAGGAAACGGAAAGCCCACAGGGAGGAAGCTCATAGACCTTAAATGGAAAATTTCCAGAAAGGGTGATTATTATACGCTTGAAAATGAGAAGGTACCGTTCACGCTGTTTCTTTATTTCATTGAGAACAAGATAGTTCAGGTGAAGCTCGATACTGGAATTGAAACCGCCACTTCCCCAAGCAGGGATCGTCTCGGCACTTACAGAACCCTCCTTATAATGAACAGCCAGGTCGCACATGTCAAGTTCATGATCGAAGGAATTAACGAGAATGTGGTCGCACGTGTTGACATGGACATGCAGACAATTACGAAGGCAGAATTGGATGAGGCACTTAATGCCCTTCTCTCCTCCCTTTACATGATGGTAAGGGCTCTCCACCTGGAAGAGGAATTCAACAAACAGATTGTTGACAGAATGCTGATGCTCGTGAGGGAGATGCAGGAAGAGGGGAAGTCTAAGATTGAAATAGTTGACTTTTTAAAATCAAGGATGGGATTCAGAGAGGAAGACGCAAACCGAATAGTTGAAGAATTTCTCTCGGAGGATCTGCGAGGTAATGAGAGATTATATGGTTAGGTGCAAGGATGGTAGTTAAGATAGATAAGCTGGATGAAAACACTAAAAATGAGACGATTGTCGTTAAAATATTATCTCTCACTGAGAAGGAAACGAAGAGTGAGAAGGGAGAGGGCGTCTATCACTACGGCCTCATAGGTGATGAGACTGGGACAATGCCATACACGGCATGGGCACTTCCTGCAACAATCAGGCAGGGTGATGTTGTCGAATTACGGAACTTCTCCGTTAAGAAATACAACGATTCGCTCAGATTATACCTTGACACAAGAACTGATGTAATATTGAGACCGGAAGACAAGATGGATGTAAAGAGGGTTTACAAAGAATACAAGATCAAGAACCTCACGCTTAAGGACCAGTATGTTTCTGTATCAGGAAAGATAACTGATGTGATCGAGAAAAAATACGAAAAGGACGGCCAGCAGAAGGATGTTTCGTACTGCTCACTGGAGGACGATACCGGCTCAATCCGGCTTTCACTGTTCGAGGTTAAGATCAAACCGGATAAATTCTATAGATTGGAGGGTTTGAGGGTATCAGAATTCAAGGGAAGGCTGAGGCTTTCCGGCGGTGACCGGACAAAGATAC
>JAJYUV010000145.1 GCA_021792355.1 Thermoplasmata archaeon
CCTTTTGCCCTAGCACAACTGAATTTCCTGCCCTCTCATAGAATTCAGCGACCCTCCTGCCAAGATACGCCGGATATCCCTCTTCTCCTGGCATCTCTTCCAGCCTACCTGATATCTCCCTCAGCGCTTCTGCCCATCTAGAGGTGCTGTCTGCCATGAGGGCTACGTTATAACCCATGTCCCTGAAGTACTCTGCCATAGTGACTCCTGTGTAGATGCTAGCCTCCCTTGCCGCAACGGGCATGTTTGAAGTGTTTGCTATCAGTATTGTTCTTTCCATAAGCGGTTTACCAGTCTTCGGGTCTGTCAGCTCAGGGAATGTTGTGAGGATCTCAGTCATCTCATTTCCCCTCTCACCGCATCCTACGTAGATGACAACCTCAGAATCTGCCCATTTTGCAAGCTGGTGCTGAACCACTGTATTATGAAGCACTATGCCACCATAGCCTCCAATAAAATTTTGTCCATACTCGGGTACCGAAACATCATATACAGTGATTGGGCCGTTCTCTACTTCTATACTGGTTATCTCATCAGAATATACGTAATTAGAAGCATTTGTTACTGTTTCTAATCGCCCAGTTTCTAGAGGTCCCATGTCTTCTTCCACAACTTGCATAAAATTTGAGAAAGTATTCACACTCATATGCTCATTATTTCCTATGTAATTGAAAATTTCAATTCCGTTGTCGAGCAGTTTTGAGTAAGATGTTCTTCTGTACATCTCTGACAAGAATTCCCTTGAAGCTGGGACTATGTTAAGGGAATCAAATGAACGTTTTTTGGAAACAATGTATTCCTGTATTGAAGAAATCTTCCTATGTTCTCCATTTACTGCATTATAGAAGAGCTCCAAATTGCCCTTGCTTCTGATATAAATTCTATAGTATGTTCTCTCGTCAATTTCCCGCTTTCCAAAGGTGTGAATTATGCCAAGTCTTGTCAGTAGATATGATAGTTGGGTCCTTAGATGTTCACTCGCCGTAGAAAGCTCAATTGTCCCATCGTAAAAGGACCCATCTCCAATGAAATACGCCTTTAGAAATGCATTCACGATTCCTTGGCTAGACGATAAGATTAGAGTTGGAATCTGCTTCACACTGGCTGTTCTTCCAGTTCCGACGACGTCTAGGAAATTTACTAGTACCCTGCTGTGTATTAGTACATTAGGAGTTTTATCGCGCTGAATTTCCATCTTTGCCTTCAGACCAAAAAGATCCTTTGACAACTTGACGTATCTTTCGAGCAGACTGCTTTCTGAATTGGTAAATACAACTGTTTCATCTCCTCTTATGTAACCTTCTGAAACATAATAACCGATGAATTCAGCCAGCTCTTTGCTCACCTTTTTTGGTAGTGTAACACGACTGCTCCTTCTTTCACCTACTAGGAATTTGGGCCACGGAAGCGGCTTTCCCATTTTTTCATAAATTACCTTAACCCATTCGAGTTTTGGTCGGATAGCTTTTGACTGTCTTGTTAACCCGTATCTAGCGTGTTTTGGAATGTCTATCTTGATTTTCCTTGAAGATGCTAACCTAAGCAGCTCTGCAATTTCACTTCTTATGTTATCATCATCAACTCTTAACGATGGAAATTCATATGGGTTGATATCCTGGTCGTTACCATCAATTGAAACTTTCTTTGCAGACAGGATGTAATTTCCAACTGAAAGGTCCTTAGCCATTGTTTCTTCTATTTGGCCTCTCCCATTTACTTTGAACAATTTATGGACAGGCGTAACTCTTACTTCCCTTCCAGTTCGAGTTTTGACCCTTATTACGGTGTCACTCTTGCCTCTGTAAATAATATTTGATTTGCTCTCTGCAATTATATTCTTATTCAAGGAGAATAACTTTATGGGCTCTGGAAGTTCGAGGTATTCGCCTCCATCCTCTACTCTTTTGATAGCTATATTTTCATATTTGTCAAAGAGCTCTTGTATCTCAACTATAGCGCCATTTCCAAGCAGAACTGGGGTATCACCAGTGACGCATTTACCAGATCCAAAAGGTCCAGGTACTGCAACTGTCCCTCCTTTTGCAACAGGGAAGAATGTGTCGATGACTCTCTGTCCCGTAATTAAAGGAATCTCAGGTGGCAGTTTCCTGACAACAGGTCTTGGAGACCTAACAGGCCAGTACTGCCCCATTGAAACTTCCCTTGGACCTGACTTTGATGATAGGTGAGCGACCGTCTCAACCGGACCGAACTCCCCTTCAGATATATCCGTGATCGCGCCCTCCTTCCCTGGCGGGACCATGACCCTGTGCTCTATTATCGACGTTTCCTGGACCGTCCCTATCACGTCACCTGCAGTTACGCTTTCCCCCTTCCTGACCGACGGGACGAATTTCCACTTCTTCTTCAGGTCCACCGGGTCCGGGTAAAGGCCCCTCTTTATGAAATCACCCGTTTGAGCCCTTATTACATCCAGAGGTCTCTGAATACCGTCGTATATTGACTTCAATACTCCAGGTGCAAGAAGAACTGATAGTGGCCTGAGTGTGGATTCCACCTTGTCACCCGGCTTTATCCCGCTGGTATCCTCGTAGACCTGGATTGTGGACTTTCCGCCCTCCATCCTTATTATCTCGCCCACGAGTCCCATCTCTCCGACTC
>JAJYUV010000025.1 GCA_021792355.1 Thermoplasmata archaeon
GAATAACAATGGGAAAGGCATCTTTTATAACATTTACGGAATATAGTTGCGGGCCCGTGGGGTAGTTTGGATCATCCTTTTGGCCTTCGGAGCCGACGACCCGGGTTCAAATCCCGGCGGGCCCGTTGAAACATTTATTTCATTACGAAACCATTACTAGATTCCAAATTATCATGCACGATGACAAAAGTCGCGAAGTATGAGTACCTTCTGGAAGACAGGAACGTCAAGTCATGGCACGATAACCTGTACGTCAGGCCTCCAATCACCGCGGAAGTTTATCTCAGAACGATGGGGCTCTACTGTGAGCTTAATTCCACGAGTCCATCTAAGATTATAGAAGAATCAAAGAAGAAGTCTTTTGACAGAAACTTCACATCATTTGTAAGAAGGATGGAATCAGATGGCAAGAAGGGTTCGTACATAGTCCGTTTTAAGAAAGTGTTGCATTCCTGGCTAAAATTCAATGACCGAATAATAAATTTCAAGGTTAATATAAAAGATGTCAACCAAAGTCCGACCACCATGAATGAGAGGGTTCCCACGAAGGAGGAACTATCGACCGTCATAAGGAAAGCATCAACAAGGGGGAGGGTATCCATTTCACTCATGGCATTCTCGGGACTCAGGCCTGAGTCTCTCGGAAACCACCAGTGTAATGACGGGCTGAGATTCTCTGACTTCGATGAGATCAAGATCACCAAGGAAGGCATAGAATTCGAGAAAGTTCCAACAAAGCTGGTCATAAGACCCTCACTCTCCAAGGCAAGGCACCAGTACTTCACTTTCGTCTCCGAAGAAGGTGTGAAACTCATAGAGGAATACGTTGCAGAGAGGATCAACAACGGTGAGAAGATAAGTGCAAACTCTCCAATATTGGGATTTGACGTCTACAACAGGGGGCACCATATTGATAACGAGTTCCTGAGGACTGCACTGGTGACAAGGGACATAAAGGAGGCACTGGAATCATCTGAACTTGAGATGCGCCCCTATGTAATGAGGTCCTATTTCGCCACTGCATTGGACATAGGTGAATCAAAGGGTCTTATCTCCCACCCGTGGAAGATGTTCTTCATGGGTCACAAGGGGGACATTGAGTCCAGATATTCCACGAACAAGGGTAGGCTACCACCGGATATGGTAGAAGAGATGAGGTCTGCATACCTGAGATGCTCTCCGTTCTTCGAGATAGGTGGGACCGAAAAGTCTGAGAGTGAATTCGACAGGAAGGTACAGGAGTTCAAGAGGATGATGCTTGTCCTGACAGGATACACGAACGAGGAGATAGACAATGGCAATTTTCTTACTCTCGACGATCCTGAGCTTCTGAAAAAGATCGATGAAAAGAAGCTGAAATCTGTCAACAACGGGCATCGACAGAAGGTCATACCTATTAAGGAATTGAAACACTATATCGAGGACCTCGGATGGGAGCACGTAAAGGATCTGAACAAGAGGGAAGTCATAGTTAAGTTGCCGGAACAAATGTAATTTAGACGCAACAGATTTTGGTCTCGATAGAGGAGACCGCGTAATCAATTAATAAGATCGCCAAAAATTACCAGAATTCTGGAACTATGTCTGATATGATAAGTTAAACTCTTGATGGGTATAAGAAAGCTACATAATGGCTACCAACAAAAGCCCATACCCATTCCTTTAGCATCCTCGAAATCCCATAAAAGCTCTCCCTCATATCTGCGTGCATCGGAATGAAATTTCTTATCGAATGCAATTTGACATACTTATTGTCAAATTAACAAGGGTTGATATTGCTATCCCTTTCTGCGAATGCCACAAGAGATGATATGAAAACAGACAGCAAGAGCTAAGTAAGCACTGATTATTCTATTTCAAGTATGGAACTTGCAGGCAAGAATGGTGAATGCTGCGATGAGGATGCAGGATACGGAAAATATGTGGGAGGATAAATGAGCTTGTTCAAGAGAAAAGCTAAGATAAAATCATTTGTGGCAACTGGGATAAGGTATGACGGCTCGGATGTAGATTCGAACATAGCCACTGATGATCTGATAACAACACTGGAGTCGAAGCTAGATGATTCGAGGGAGAGATTCAGGAATGATCCTTCATATGGCACCCAGCTGGCAAAGAAATATGCAACGCTATCCCTGCTGTGCAAGAGGATGGGATATGATGACAAGATGGACGAGTATAGGAGAAGTGCCAGGGAAATAACTCACTCAGACTCTTTTCCCGATAGTGGGGAAGCCCTTGAAGTTAGGAAACTGGTGGATTCACTGTGAATCAAATGAAGAGGTGTTCAATAAATGACATACAACCGTGATCCTAGGAGAGTATTCTGGTACGGCCTAACCGTCATGTTCATACTCATAGGGATTGCAGCAATTATCAGCGTGATATTCAATTCCCACACCTTCCCCAACACATTCTCTGGATGGATAGGAGTGGCAGGAAGCTTGGTGGGAGTTCTCATAGGCCTCTTCTTCCTCTTCATATTCATATGGGCAATGGTATGGTTCGCAAGATCAATAGGATGGATATCTAGGAGCTCGAGGTATTCTGACCACAACTGGAGATGGTGGGACCATGACGATGCATTGGAGATACTCAGGGAAAGATATGCAAAGGGTGAAATATCGAAAGAGCAGTACGATAAGATGAGGGAGGACCTAGGGAAATGAAGAGAATTGAGGGAGTGTTAGAAAGATGAATAAACGAATAAATGTTAAGTTGTCTTATTGCCCAGAATTCAGTTTTCTGGGGTATCTGACCACTACACAGAAATATGAACACATGAAGATAGACGATGTACACGGAGCAAAAGTGGTTGAAATTTTGAATAGGCTTAATCCCTCCAGTTTACAAAACCTTCCCGGTCTAAGCCCTTACCGCTGGGCTTCCGCAATGGCGTTTATGGGACGAGTAAAGTGAAAACAAGTGAACGAGGGAGAGAAGGTGTCGCAATCTGAGGCTGTCAATTTCAGGGTTAATGTCTACCTTAAGAACCTTGTCGGGAAAGAGCTGATTACAAACCAATTTGTAGCGCTATTTGAGTTGATCAAGAATTCGTACGATGCAAAAGCTTCTAGCGTTGAAGTCCTTTTTGACTCCAAGGAGAGCTCCAATGAATCTATTGAGAGGATTATCATATCAGACGATGGGAGCGGTATGTCCAGGAAGGACATTGACGAGAAATGGCTGTTCTTAGGGTATTCAGACAAGCGTGATCTGGCTGAGGAGCGGAATCTAGACTTTAGGACAAAGGTCAGAGGGGGATCCAGGCTACTTTCAGGATTCAAAGGAATTGGGAGATTTTCTTGCGACCGACTAGGAAGCAAGCTGGAGATGTACACTAAAAAGGAAGATGATGAACGCTGGCATCATTTGACTGTCGACTGGAAGATGTTTGAAACAGCAGATAGCAAAGCTGAGTTCCAGGATATCAAGGGAACTATTTCTGACGTCGATGACCTCGGAGATATTGCCCCCATTGAAGAATCCAGGGGTACAGTCCTGATTATTACCGAATTAAGGGACTTATGGGATGGTGAATCTCTTCTGAGGTTAAGACGGTATCTTCAGAGAATGACGAACCCTTACAGCATAAGCAGTCTGGATGAATTCGTGATAAGTCTACGTGTTCCGTCCTATTTGCCTTCCGACAAGGAAAGATCGGAAAATGACCGTATTAACGGGGTGATTAGAAACGTTATCCTAGAAGATCTCAAGCTCAAAACAACAAGGATTCAGGCAAAGGTCCACGACAACTGGATTGAGACAACCCTCACCGACGAGGACAAGCTTATTTTCAATTTGAGGGAAAGAGGGGAGTTCAAGTTCCTCAAGGAGCTCAGTGCAGATATTTTCTTCCTTAACCAACGTGCAAAAACGGAATTTACAAGAGTCATGGGAATTGAACCAGTACGTTTTGGCTCGATATTCTTCTATCGAAATAATTTTAGAGTGATGCCATATGGAGACGAAGGAGATGACTGGCTGGGTCTGGAGCTTGAGCGAGGACAGGGATGGAAGCGGTTCTTGTCTGCAAGGGAACTACTTGGCAGAGTGGCAGTCGTTGATAAGGAAGGAGACTTTGACGAAGTTTCCAGTAGGGCGGGTGGAATCAAGAATCCAAATGCGCAAGAAGAACTTAAGGAATTTATCAAGAAGAAGGTCATCAACAGGCTGCAAAAGTATGTAGTAGAAGCAATCAACTGGGGAAGTGACAAAACCCCCACCAATAAGGAAGAAAAAGACCTCAAGAGTTTGTCTGTGGTATCCTCGCTTATAGGATCTTCTGGTGAAATTTCCAGTTTAACGATAGGTGAGAATCTAGCTGAAACAATTCGAGAAAAAGAACTCGGGAAGCTTCCAGAATTGATTGACACTGTCGAAAAGGTAAGTGAAACTGTCTTACAACCTGAGGCAAGGGAGTATCTAAAGGAAAATACCCAAGCTATCAAGAGAGCAGTTAGGGAAATGAGGAAAGAGATAACTGAAAGGGAGAAGGAGATACTCTTTCTCGACCAAACCGCTAGGCTAAGAGGACCATTAGCACCGGTGTTCCAGCACGAGATAAACATAGTTAGATCGGACATACTTCCAAACCTCAACAAGGCAATAAATAGGTTATCTGGGAGCGAAGGATTTGAAGATGTTGCAGAGCTGTTGAGGACTCTCAGGCTGCAAGTTGAGCGAATTGTCAAGATTGCAGATCTTTCACTGACGGCAAAATTTGACCTTTCAACGGAAAAATTCGAGGGTGATCTTGTTGCTTTTATAACCCAGTATGTGAACAGGACCAAAAAAGACTTCCTGGAATCAAATGGTATGTCAGTATCATTTAGCGATGATAGTGGCAAATTCAAGACGACTATAAATCCCTATGAAACTTCTATAATCCTCGATAACCTCATAAGCAACTCACAGAAGAATGGTGGAAAGAAGGTACGTATACAATTTGAAAACGCAGGAAAACATTTGAAAGTCCTGTTTTCCGATAATGGTCCTGGGGTCAAGGAGGATATTGTCAAGGAGCTCTTCAATCCAGGTATTTCAGGCACTGGTGGAACTGGCCTTGGCCTTTATTCTATTAGAAAACTCGCAGAAGCGATAGAAGGATCTGCCAGATTCCTAGGCAATGGAGTTTATGGACAAGAAAAAGGTGCTTGTTTTGAGGTGGTATTTTGAAAGCTGAAGAAGGAAGCTCACCCAAGTTAGTTCCAGTGCGTGTCCTCATACTAGACGACAAAGGAATGGAAAGCGGGAAGATAAAGGAGTTAGTGCAATCTTTGAGAGACACCTTCGACAGTGTTTCCATCCAAACAGGGACACACATCAAGACCCCAGATCCCGAAATAACTGATGACCCTTCCGAAATTTACAGAATATTGAAAGAAGAGGAAGACTTGCCCGACCTGATATTCTGTGATCTTAACCTCAGCAAGAAAGGGGAAGGAGAGAAAGTTGCAATGAGGATAGCAGAACAACATTATCCAACAGACATGATGCTCTATAGTTATGGGACTGTGTTAGGCAAGGGAACTGAAATCCGGAGCCGATATGGGATAGTACTAACTGCTAATGAGCAAAAGATTAAGGGCTACACAGAGTGGCTTGTATGGCGAACAATTACCAAGTTGTCGGATCCCGAATATGTGCGAGGGCTCATTCTTTCAAGAGCCACAGATACAGAATTAATAATCGATGAGTGCCTAACGGATTTATTCAAGGTACCGGATGAGCACAGGCAACATTTCAAGATGGGTGTTCTGAGGAGCGAAGGAAACGGCCCCATCCAGAAATATAAAGTATTACGTCTTTCGATGGAAGACATTGGATTAGTAGGTAAAGTAGGATCAGGGGAGGATCATACTCTTAATAAACTGTTAGACATAATTAAAAAACGAAATCTGGTCGCGCACGGTAGGGCTGAAAGCGATCTTCGAGGAGGTTTAGTTATTCAGAATCGCATCGACCCTAGTTCAAGTAAAAATCCCGACAAGAATCTAGACTATCAAGAGAAGCTCCCAAGGGACGTAATAAAAAAATACTTCTACAACTGCTACAAGGAAGACGGAGAGCTTCTTGAAATACGTAAGAAGATAAAAGGCCTTATTAAAACTATCTAGGTATCGAGAAAAACTACTTGCTAAACTAAGCCGCTCATTCTTTGGCATCAGAAAATGCTATTGATTGTGGAAGCAGCAAGATTACTTACAAGAGGAGGCACTGCATTTGCAACCTGCGTGTATCTGGGCGTTTCCACTACCCTCAGTTTTCCTCCAGTAGTGTATTTTCCCTTGAACTCAAACCAGTCAGGAAAAGCTTGCAGTCTTGCATATTCCCGGACAGTCAATATTCTCGGCTCCTCATAGTGGATATAATCGTCTGGCAACGTTGTCAGGGTCGGGGAAGGTATCCCGGGGTCCAGAGCGTTCAAGTCTCTCTTCCGTAGTTTCAGCGACTTCATGTAATCCTTGGTCCAGTCCCTCGCCCAGTATGATGACTTTATTATTTCCGAGAATCTTTCCACTATCCTGCCAGAATGGTTTGCAAAACGGTGACTGTCAGGTATTTCATTCGATCCCTTCCTCATCTCTAATTGGTACGCTGAACTGGGTTTCCCATACAAACCTGACCTGAACCTGTTGGAATCGGGCGACTCAATCTCTCCATTGATCCTCCTCAAGTCCGAGATTGCTTTCTCCACCCCTACCTTCCTTATTGAATTCCGTTTTCCCCCAACCCTTTCCTGGAATGATTTGGGGTCAGAACCTTTTTCAGAAGTAAAGACTATTAGCCTCTTCCTTGATTGCGGCACGCCGAAATCCGAGAGATCATATATCTCCTGCGTAGGTGGCTCATACCCTATATCCAACAACTCACTCTTCAAAAGACCAGAATAGGAATCACTACCAGTACCATTCTTCCTGAAATGGAAAGAAAATCCTGGCACGTTCTCGAATAGTATCATCCTTGGGGCCACAAGTTCCACGAAATTGATGTATTCCCTGAACATCTGGTTTCTCTCGTCATGCTCAATCCGCCTTCCGGCAGTGGAGAATCCCTGGCAAGGCGGTCCTCCCGCTACAAGATCCACCTTTCCCCTGAGCCCCCTCAGCTCCTCCTTGTATCTGTTAATGACGTACCTTATATCCATTTGCGCAACTGGCAACCATGGGGGCCACGCAAATGCGTCCCTCCTGTCGATGAGGTTGTACCTCAGTGTCTCGAATGCCATAGGGTCGCGTTCTATCGCAAATATCCCCTTCATCCCTGCCTGATGGAAGCCTAGCGAGAATCCTCCGGCTCCTGCAAAAAGGTCTATGAACGTCAGGGGCTCCTTCATTGAAGCACCCCCAATATCTTGCGGAGACAGCCTGAGGGGTCTGAGATAACCTCATGCTCCCAGAACCTGAGTACAGTGTAACCATCGTCCTTGAGTTTCATGCTCACCTTATTGTCGTGAGTGATGTTCCTTTCAAGTTTCCTAGACCAGTACCCGGGCCTAGTGGTAGGAGGCTTGTAGCAGATGGGGCACCCATGCCAGAAGCACCCGTCTACAAATATCGCGATCTTCCTTGACTTGTTCCCGATGTCAGGGTTCCCTTTGATTCTTGGGTATCTCCTGAACTTCCTGTGGTCCAGCAGGTTCCATAACAGGAGTTCCGGCTTGGTATCCTTCCCCTTTATGCTAGCCATGACCTTGCTGCGCTTCTCCAAGGTCAGGTTGTCAGGCAAGAAGGAACGCCCTCCTAGCAAATTCACGAGGGTGAAATGATAATGAAGCTAGACTACGGTCTTCCATCAAGCCTTATACGATTCCAGGATTTACTCTTTGCTATTCTTAAGCTTTGCGGTAGCTGGACCCAAGTAACCGGTAATTCTACCCCCAGACTAACCTTGCTGATTAAGGTAAACTAGGCTATTCTTCCATGAAGCTGCTTACCATACTCTCCTTGAACCTTACTCCTACTTCTATCAAGGATTGTGACGCTCCACGGAACTCATCCTCGTCCCTATAGGCTGTTGACCATGAAGACTCAACAAACTCCTTCTTTTCCTTCACCGTTCTTACCGCCTCCTCAATAGACTTTTTTTGCCTTCCTGGCTTTAGATTGGAGGTCAGCTATTCTATGTTCTAGGTCTAGCACAACATCCATATACTTGACAGGCAAACTCTCTTGATTTGCCCCTTCTACGAGGAATAGATAAGTTTCAGCTTCCCAAACTAGGTTAAAGCAGAAGTTAAAGGTATTCTCCAAAGCCCTATCCAGCAAGTTTCCTTGGTTTATCAGTAAAATTTGTTCGATTTTTGACAAGGAAGACGAGTGTAGATGTTGATACTCACTTAAATACTTTAACAAGACAGGAAATTAGAAATGAAATATTCTAGAGCTCCTTTCAAATTATCAGATCAATTCCAGCTCCCCCATCAGCTCATCAGCTCTCTCGCTCGAAACCTTGGTGATCACGAAGCTCAGGTTCTCCTTAAGGAATTCAAAATATTCGTCAATGGTCTTCGAGACCTCACGGCCCCTGATCATGATCTTGTAGTCTATGTCCCACTGGTTCTTCCTTCCTGTTATATACTCCTTCTTGAATCCGTTATTCCCCATTCTCCCTTCCCTCCATCCTGACTTCTTCCAAAACCTCCTATAGATTCCTTTGGCCAAGCTCCTTCAGGCCATCTTTCCATACCAGAATCGTTTGTCTATTTTTAGAATTGCAACTCACTGAGATCATTCACAGGATACTTCGTCTCCGTCGCTGTCAGATATGACGGAAATGTTATCCATGAAATCAATTTCCTCCTTCAGGTTTATCCCGTTAAGTTTCTTCATCCTTCCATTTACCAGCTTGTCAAATTCCCTGTCTAGTTCGTTGTTTTTCATGCACATCACAAACGAAAATTCGGGGTCGGATATTTGAACCTTATAGCCTGTTTTGGAAAATGAAGGAAATGAAAAAAAGAGTTTGGAGACCAATATAATCAAGTTTGTAAAGGCTCAACTTCATCGGAGAATCTGTCCATCGTGTCCCTGTAACCTTCGATAAATGCCTGAAGGCTTGTGATTAGCCTTTGCTTTGTCGCCTCGTCTATCGAGATCGGGTCAACTGAGCTTTCCAAGATATATCTGAATTCATTGTAGGCATTCGGGAATATATTGCAGGAGTTATCAATTTCTGTTTCTGCTCCATGAATGTGGAAATATCTGTTTTATGTATAAAGGCATCTATTGCTAGGACCCTAAAAAAGCCTCATCGCTATGGAAGCTATACTCCAATTAATGTTTATGCTTTGATTTATAAGACGATAAACGGTAACTTAAGTCATACAACTCCTTTCTCGTTGCAACATCGTCGCTCATGATACCAGTTGAATCTCAACAACAAGTAAGTTTCCCTTAGCAGAATTTCCACCAGTGTCCAGTTTTCAATCCTGTAATATCATTTGGTCACGTGCCCATAATGATTTTTACCATAATTATCTCGGAAAATATGACCAGCATCTTGTTCTCATTCAGTTTTTAATATCCTCAACACACAATATTTGAAAATATTATTCTTCTCAACGTTATCGATTTCGCTGTAAAGTTGCCATTGGATAGTGTAGCTACCACTTATGGATAGACTATCTTGATAACCTCCCTTAGCAGTCGCTGGTCTTTTACCTTTGATCATTTCCCAGCCCATCTTAACTCCTTGTCCAAAATGTCTGCCGTCAAAGATCCTGAACTGATCATAACTGGTTGGTTTTTTCTGGTGTCTTTCAGGCCCATAGAAATTGGGTTTGTTAGTTATCCATAGGGTATACCCTTCGTCCAATTTATCTGGTATCCAACTCTCAATCCTCTTGATGTCCTTGAGACATCCGTACGAAAGGATATCATTCGCGTACTGTTCCTTTAATTCGTATTTATCAATTCCATCCTTCCAATGGATCGGTGCCTTAAGGTATTTCAACTCAATACCTATCCTCCTACTTTCCTCTAAGACGAGAATATCTATTCTCTCGTTCTTGTCGTCGTGAGGAAAAGGAACTTCAATCCTCAGTCTGATTCTATCTCCAAAGTATTCTCTCAATTTCAATGCAAGTGAGAATTTCAAATCGTCCTCAGAGTGGAAGATGGGTCTGTCTGAGGAGAGGTTGTGTACCACTCTATTCAAATCTTGTAATGAGAAGCCCATAATAATTAGAAGGGTGAGTAATTTATATAACTTACCCACCTCTCAGAACTTCCACCAGTACCCGCATCCCCACCTGATTCCGTCTTCATATATCCCCTTCGTTATAGACTCGTAATTTTCTGTAACCACATCAGGTTTCAGGAAAATGCCAATTGTCTGGGTATTTTGTACGGATAAATTCTGGAGGTATGAATCATTGTGGAGGTTCTGCGACTCCTTCAGGTCAGGGGAATCTCTTGTTTAACGAGGACAGTTAATCGTAAATTCTTAAGTAGAGGCTTAAAATTTGATTTAGGATGAAATAATGAGGCTACTCGAGTTGGAAGAGGCATACTGCGAACAGTTAAGAAAAGGCCCTGAGTGTCTGAAATCTCATTATAATAAGGTAGTAGAGGCGATAAATTCAGGGTGCAGGAACAATGAGATCACAAAAGCAGTATTGACAAGAATGAGAGAATTCTATAAGGCAGAGGATAATGAGAAAGATTTTCTGAATTATAAAGTTAAACAGCCGGCAGCCTACTTCTTTGAAAAGACCGTTCTGTTCTATACAAAAGCGTGTATGGAGGCAATGCACGGGGGATATGAGGTTGCAGGCCAGGAAAAAATAAAAATCAAGAATGGGGAAGATTTGGTACCAGACATTATTGTAAAGGATAAAGATAAAAATATCGTCTCTGCAATTGAATGTAAGACCCAGCTTGGATATGCCCGACACTTGTGGGAAAAGAATTTCAGGAAAAGAGAAAATAGTTTAAGGAGTGTTAGCCCCAATGCAAAAATGTTCCTTCTTGTTTTAACTGGTGAAAACTGGCCTTTAGACAAATTCCAAGGATCGGGACAATACGGTAAGAAATATTTCTGTTTAACTAATCTCTGGCCAAGCTGTTTATCAGATCCGGTTAAAGATGATCAAATTTTAACTCCAGTTGAAGATTTGCTTAAAAATCTAACTTAGCTTCCACCAGTACCCGCACTCCCACCTGCTTCCATCGTCATAAGTTCCCTTTGTCATAGGCCTGTAATGGTCCGTCACCATGTCAGGTTTGCCAAAGATATCCAGCATCTGCTTATCATGCATAGCGAGATTGAGTAAGTATGAACCTAGATGCCGGTCAAGCAGCTTCCTCAAATCAAGGAAATCATCCATCTTGAAGCTGTATTTGTAAGTCTGGCCTCCATCTAAGTAAGGCGGGTCTAAGTAGAGCAATACCTTCGGTTTGTTATACCTAGTCAGAAGATCCCTGAAATCCATGTTCTCCACTATCCACTTCTTAACTCTCAGGAAATAATCAGTCTTCAATGGCGGGATATTTACTCTCGAATAGAACCTCTTGAATGAGGTTCCGCTCCCCGCATAAGAGAATGTGTGGAGATATATTTTCTTGAACGCTATGTCCACGTCATATCTAGGGTGAGATGACCGCAGCTCATTGAATATGTCTGCATTAGGAAATGCATTCCTTAGCTTCCCGGATAACAGTCTGTATTTCCTCTCGTCCTGAAGCACCTTGAACGTTGTGTATAGTTCCTCGTTTATGTCGTTGTAGACCTTGACTTTCCGCCATTCATCCGGAATGTTTATCAGCACTTTCCCGGATCCCCCGAATACATCCACTATCACTTCAAACCGATCTTTATGCTTCCCCAGTATCCCCAATATCTCTTTTAGCTGGTAGAATCTCCCGCCAAAATAGGGGAAAGTGGAAATCATTATTGTCGAATAAGCAATCATTTCCAGGTTTATAACTATTATTGCTGAATGAGAAATCATTAAGCACCTGAATTCAATCAATAAACAATGGATCCCCTGAAGGTCCTGGAGAAGCAGTCAGGTTTCATGAGACTGCTGGTCTATCTTTCAGACAAGAAGGAGAAGGCCCTCACGGAGATCCTTGATGAGACTGATATCCCTGTCCACCAGCTGTACTCCAGTATAGAGAAGGCCAAGGAACTGGACCTGGTCAAGACCAGGATGAACAGCAAGAAGTATCCACCCAGGAATATGGTGTCGTTGACTGTCAAGGGGAAGAGGTTCTCTAAGAAGTTAGAGGAACTGATAAGGATACTTGAATAATCCAGGATTGTACTTTTAGCCACACGTAATCACGCGAGAGCCATCTAATCTTGAGGGGATTTAGAGATGCTTACCCTTCAAAACCTGTCCTTAAACTATTTTGACTAGTAATCGTTCAGATCGTGCAGAAAGGATAAAGGAGTTGTCATGTATGCATTGATAGACCCTGTTTCATTGGCATTTAACGCAGAAGTTCCACGAGCTATCTGAACCACAATTATTTCCTTTACCATGAAATTCAGTTGTGATAATCATCGAGGGTACCTTCTCCCTTTACATAGCTCTGGGTCGGAATCGAGTCAAAAATATCCTTGGTGTTTGCTCCCTTCTCCATCATATCATAGAATCTAGGCTCGCTAAGTAAAACATATTTCCATACATAATTTCCTCTAGAGTTAGGAGGAAGGTCATTAACATTTCTTATGAAGTCGAGAGCAGCTTTCCTTTTACTTACAACATTATATGAATTCATATCTTTCTCTGCCTTTGTCTCTACAATGTAAACAGTCTCGCCTATTCGCACCAAGAAATCAGGAAAATACCTGGCCAGTATGCCATCCTCTCTAAGATACAAAATACCGACAAATGGATGGTTATTCCTATCGATCTTTATAAAACTATCAACCTTGGAATCCCTGTCTATAAACTCAGTGAAACTCCGTTCCAGCCCACCCATATTAGACGGGTAAGGTAGCTTGTCATAAATGCACTTTGAAACGCTGAGCGAATACTCTTCCCTTACTCTGATCTCCTTTACTTCTGAGAAGTATCTTCTTTGTACTACCGCTTCCTCGGTGTTTACATCATTGATAGCATTGAATACGGATTCTCCTATGTTTTTCAGTATATGTGCCAATAAATCTCGTTCCGACATAATGAGAATGCGCCAGTTGTTGTCCTTCAACGGGTCAAAGTCGGCACCAAAGAGTCGATGCCTAATATATTCATCCAGTGCCTCTGCTATGGAAGCCTCCTCTACCTGAATCATCGGGTAATAGTCATCCCTGCCTACTCTCTTACGCCTGTACGATGTCATGATTCCATTTACCATCTTTGAAAGGAAGGAATTGTAATTTCTGGCGGTGA
>JAJYUV010000146.1 GCA_021792355.1 Thermoplasmata archaeon
AATATCCTGTCAGTATATGGGGGGTTGTGCTAAGCGCGTTCAGAAGGGAGAAACTCTGCTTTACCTTCTTTGACTGCTTGGCGCTGTGGTCCCTGTCTTTCTCTATAAGCTTAATCGCCAGTATCAGTGCGATGACGTTCAACACCAGCAGCATTATCAGATAATCTGCTATGTTCTGCCTGTCGAGGACTATTCCAGGGATAAGCGCTATGAATCCCCCGAGGATTGAGAGTATGCTGTATTCGCTGAAGTACTTCGGCAGAGACAGGTTTCTGTTCCTCTTCATTATCAGTATATTTATAGCCGGCGATGCAGCGGTTGCTATGAATGAATAAACACCGTATGAAGCTTCTATACTGGGTATGAAAGCTATGAAATAAAGTATCAATAGTATTGGTATCGTCCCTATTATCGAGATTAAGATTATCAATTTATTTTTCTTTATCTTGTCAGTGAAGTCTCCCCAGAAAAGAGAGGCGGGTATCCCGATCAGGTTAAACAGGGCTACTGCCACGCCCACATCAAATACATCCCCTTTCAACGCAAGTATGTAGAGCGGAATCAGCACTGAAAGACCATTGGCTATCGCAGATATCGGCAGGATCGTGAACATCCAATCTCTTTTCATCTAAAATGTAATGTAAATCTCTCTTTTATTCTTTTCGTTTTAATTCTTTTAGTATTATCACACCTTTTGCCGTCATCTTCATTCTATAGGGTATAATAACAGCTGAGATGTAAATAATAGTATGTACCTCGACATAAAGTATGAGAAGGCGAAGGTACCCTGGAAGGATTTTGAGAACAAGGTAGCCGATATATTCGAGTCATTCGACTATAAAGTCTTGAGAAACATCAACTTCAAGACCGGCAGAAGGTACCAGATAGACCTGATAGCTTTTGACAGCAGTAGGGTTTTCTGCGTGGACTGCAAGTATCATAAATACATCCCTCCGTCGATAGAAGATTATTTCACTATAAAGCAGGTGGAGAGGATGATGGAATACATGAAGATAGACCGACGCGACTTCATGGGCAAGAGGATATTCTTTATGTTGGTGACAAGGTACGCCACTGATTCCGCTGCATCAAGCCAGACTCAAGGCAGAATCCTGTCGGTGGATGAGGGAAGCCTGAATGACCTTTTGAACAGGATCGAGCTGTATGAGGATAAGCTACTTTCATTCAAGTTCTACTGATCATTCTGTTCTATTAGCCAGTATGAACTGTAGAGTTGCCCCGTCTTTTATCGTGTATTCTAGCTTTATGGGGTAGTTGTTTGAGAATTCCATTTTCATCTCCTTGTCAGGATCAAATATATTTATCATCTTCTGAAGGTAATCAACGGAGTATTTCGCCTTAGTAAGCCCCTCGCTCTTTATGTTGAAGATCTCTTTGTCTGAATTTATCGAGAATACCTGCAGGAATTCTTTGTCCACATTTTTTGCATTCATGCTGAATTTGTCTCCGTCTATCATAAAGTAAATCGAGTCATCCACAGTTGATGCCATCTTCACTCCATTTTTAACTATCGAGCTAAGAAGGACTATCTCTGCTGTCATCTTGAGCTGCGGGACCTTCTGTGCGGTGTAGTCCTCGTCTATCAGTGGAACCGTGAATTCTATCTCGTTCTTGTCCTTAATCACTATCTGTAGCCTTCCTTTCAAGTCCTTCAGCTTCACTTTGCTCCCTTCCTTTGCGAACCTGAGTATAGAATTTAAATCATACAGTGAAACTGAAAGTTTGACGCTCTTGTCAACATCGTAGGATGCGAAAGTCTCCTTCTTGGCATTGAATATGACCATTGCTATATTCGGCGGATCCATCGCCTTTATATCCAGCCCCTCGGGGAGGAAGTCCAAAGAAACATCCGACATCAACCCACCTATTGCGGACATGACATTCCTGAACATGCCTATGTCACTTATTTCCACTTCCATTATCTAATAATTCTCCTCTTATCTTTAAATACTTATTGAAATTATTTGCGTCTCTTTCGCCCACTTTCTTGAAGTCGTCAACCCTGAGCTCTGCTCCGCCATCGCTCTTTACGACTTTCCCCGTTATGCACACCAAATCTGAAACACCCGGCTTCTCTGTCATGTCAGGCGAGGGCATGCACACTATTTTGGCGCCATTCCTACCCTCAATTATGAATATGCCAACATCATCCACATTCACGACCTTTCCGATCGTCCTGACTCTGGCTTCCTCCATCGAGCTTATATCCTCGACTTTGCAGTCCACTACCGTTGCGAATTTTTCCATTTTATCCCTTCACCGTGACTGTGATTGGTATCTTCACGCTCTTTACACATCTATCATACCTAGCTGAAAGATTTAAATTTAGTAGGTAAGTTCCTGCTTCCTCGGGTGTTATCAGATACTGAAAATACGCCTCCCTACCTGGTGATATGACATACGCCGGAGGATACTCGACGGTTATGCCGGTCTTGTTGCTAGTTCCTGCGTATAGACTTACGTTCTCTGGAATTTTAGCAGTGTTGCCCACATACACTACAGAGAGGGTGCTTTCATTTGAAGCATTCAGGCTGAAATCGCTCACCTGACCCGAGTAATTA
>JAJYUV010000147.1 GCA_021792355.1 Thermoplasmata archaeon
AATTATCATCATCCGTCCTGGGCGACTGTAAAGAGATCTGGTCTATAACTTTCTGAGATTTCTGGAAAAGAAGGTGCCACGCCTGCCACATTAAATACCCGGCCTGACTGAAATCTTTGAAATTATCATCTATCATCGAGGAAAGAATTCTTGATATTCCATTTATGTCAACGTACCAGGGATCTATAACGCCATCTTCGCACAGCTTCACTATGTTGCCAACTATCTTGGAAAATACATCTCCTTCGGGAATCATGTCAACTTCTCTGTCGGTGACAATTCTTCTAAAAATCTCCGTATCCATGTCAAGCAAAGTTCCCTGAACGGCTATGCTTTTTAGTATCTCTTCAGTCTTTATTTTCATCACCTCCATCCCCTTTGTCCAACTTTCCCTCACCGTCTTCCGAAGACCCAGAATTCTTTTTCAACTCGTCCTGATCCTTATCCGACCGCAACCCCTTCTCAAACACCTCGCTGTTTTCATCATCAAAGCTTGTTACACCTATTATGGAATCGGCATATTTAAGGACAGAATTCTTAAGCGTAACCACAAGTATCTGGGATGTGTAGGAGTTTTCCCTGAACATCCTCCCAATTCTTTCTGCGTTTGACCCATCCAGGAACATATCAACCTCGTCCAGGTAATATATTGGAGATGGATTTATACGCTGGACTGCCATTATAAATGCGAGTGCAGTCAGGCTCTTTTCGCCCCCGCTTAAAGCTTCGATTTTGCTGAAATTGGTTCCCTTGGGTCGTGCTTTAATGTATATTTCAGAATTCAGTGGATCGCTTTCATCAGAAATCTCGAGACCTGCCTCACCGCCGTCAGAAAGGATGTAATAGATTGAATTCATCTTCTGGTTTATATCCTTGAAAAGTCTATTGAAAACTATCTTTTTCTGTTCATTCAGTTTCTGCATAAGATTTTCAAGATCCTTCCTTTCATCGTTCAGTCTCCCTATCTCTGTTCCCATTTTCTCGAGATTGCTGTTCTCCTGATCAAATTCCTCAATTGCCCTAAGGTTGATTGGGCCCAATGCCTCAATTTCCTTTTCAAGCAAAGTAATTTGGTTTTTCATCTCAGTTGAACTCATTTCTGTCTGGATAGGTGTTCCCTGCGCCTTCTCAAGTTCCTCCTTTGCGTCATTCAATTTTGCGATCATATTATCGAGTTTGGTACCGAGAGTGATGAGATTGTCATGATTACCGCCGATATCTCCCATGATTGATTCGGAACTGGATCTCAATGCCTCTACTTCGGAATTGAGTGCAGATATCCTGCTGTTGAACTCTTTATTTCTAGCATCCAGCTGTTCCTCCATTGCTCTGAACTTGCTCATATCGTAACCAAGATTCGTCACATCAGTTTCCAGGGCAGAAACAAGTTTTTCAATAGTCTTGAGTCTTTCATTCATTTTGGATATATTTTTACTGTTTTCATTCAGGGTTGCCTCGTAAAGCCTTATCTCAGAAACGAGGTTTGAAATCTGTTGATTCAGGCCAGTTTCCTTTGACGCAAGATCCTCAATAACGGTTTCAAGTTCTCTCTTTCTTGCAATGGTTTCTGGTGAAACTTTTTCAATTTTCTTGTATATTTTTTCCCTCTTTTCTGTCTCTTTCGAAAGATCTTCCTTGAGGGCAGAAATCTTGGAACTGTTCTCCGAAAGAGACGATTCCAAACCGCCAATTTCATCCTGCAGATGCTTGATTGCGTTGTTTATCTCGATCAACTTTGGTTCGTTCACCTGTATAGCCTTGTTAAGATCTTCAAATTCTTTTGAATTGGAGCCCTCTGTTTTTGAAAGCTCCGCAACCTTTATTCCAACTTCATGCATCTCATCCTGCAGCTGATTCAGTTCAGCGGTGAGCTGGGCAAGTCTGGAATTTTGATCATTTATTGTGCTGTTGAGTCTTGATAATTTTTCTTCCACGTTTGCCGCATCATTCTTCTTTTCTGTGAACCCGCCGGTAATTGCTCCGCTTGCCTCAAAGATATCACCGTCAAGGGTAACCATTCTGACTCCGCCCATATTTTTTCTTGAGATCGCTATATCTTTCATTAGGAGAGTATCCTGAAAGCAATACCATATGACGTTCTCGTATACGCTGTCATAACGAAGGCTCTCTGAAAGGTAACCCAGACTGTCTCCGGAATTTCGAACAAGAATAGCTTTCCCCCTTGGGCGTCCCGAAGCCATTTTGTTCAATGGCAGGAATGTCAGTTTCCCCGCGCGTTCTCTTTTAAGGAGATTCAGGCACTGTTCTGCGACTCCGTCGTCAGTTACCACAAACGAATTTAACCTTGCGCCGGCAGAAGCTTCAACGGCGCTTCTGACATTATCATCAAATGTGATGAGATCCCTGACCGTACCAATTATTCCGCCGACTTCTCCGGACGACCTGGCGCTGTTAATAACCTGTGAAGCTTTGGAGGTGCCGGAATGGGATCTGGAAGAAATCGAGAGAAGTTTCTCGTACTCTCTGCCATTTTCATTGATCTGTCTGGACAGTTCATCCTTCTCCCGGCTTTTCTCTGAAATAACTTTCCTGAGATCATAAA
>JAJYUV010000026.1 GCA_021792355.1 Thermoplasmata archaeon
TTGCGAAAATGAGACCCACGAGCAGCAGGGAGATGTGAAGCACATTGTTCATAAAGAGGGGGGTGAAACTCCACACTCCTCCTGTCCCGAAAGTCCTTATCGCAGACCCGATGGATATTACAAAAATATTCCGGCGATCCGTACCAAAATCCCTCTCTATAAGAGTGACCTGCCGTCCATGTCTGCTGGAATATCGCAGTTGAACAGTTTCAGAATTGTCGGAGCGAGATCGTAGATGCTTGGACTTACCTCCTTAGGAGCGATCCCGGGTCCAACCAACCCGAAGATTCCCTTAATCCTGTGGTGACCGACTTGGGGATACCTATAACCCCAAGCCTCTTCTGGGATGTCTGATGCCCACACGTACCCAGATAGTGGAACTCTCTGGTGATAAATCGGATCTGAGATAGCTACTATATCTGGACCGTCCTGCAAGTAAGGGCCCCAGTATACTTCTTTGCCCTTGAGCACGTTCTTTATCACTGCCTTTCCTGTTTTAGATTTTAAAGATTTTAACCTCTTCGTCAGGTCTTCTAATATGACTTCCTTCTCTTCTGAATAGAGTGGATTTACGAAGTACATCCCTTCATCTAATGCGACGACGCGAGTCTCCTTCCAATCTATTCTGGTGTCGGGGTCAGACTCCATTGAACTTTCTATCGACTTTATCCTCTTCAATATCTTGTTCTGCATCGTTGTTGGTAACTTGTTTACCACTTTGTCCAATTTTAGCTTGGTTCCAAGGTTCACAACAGTCTCTCTAGATACCCCTCTTGTGCTCCCTTCCTTGAGCGCCAAGAATCCCTCCGCCGCTAGGAATTCGTTAGAATAGAACTCGTCTTCGATTGGGCCATTTCCGTGATCACTCATTAGGAATGTGTACCCTTCCTTGTTATTGTTCAGAATCCTCTGGATTCCATCGTCGTTTGCCTTTAGATTTCGATACATGATGTGCTCGTTGTTCCACATGAAGTGGGAAACGTGATCGTTCATCTCTACGGAGATGTGAATAAGGTCCGCATCCCAGAGCATCTCCGCCATATCGAACCTGGACTTTATTTCCTGTTCGATACCATCCATCGTCAGTTCAGGATTTTGGTTCCTCCTGAATAGATGGATGCCGTCCTTTGGAAACCAGGATGGTATACTCTTTTCAAATGCGGCCGGATATGTCCATGGCCCATCGCCGTGGTTCATGCCTGAAATCATGACTCCATTGACTTTGTCAGGTGGAAAAGTGGAAGGCATGTCTATTATCGATACCTTGTGTCCTTTCTCTGAAAGGATGTCCCAGTAATCGTCACCGTGAAAGCTTCTCGAGTTCAGAGTTCTGAACTTGAATTCTTTCCAGTCTATCTTTGTCCAGTGGTAAACTCCAGTTTTGCCAGGATTCTTTCCAATAGAGTACGATTTCCATGCGGGTTGGGTCAGGTAAGGAATCGTGGAAAAGAGAGGACCGTGAAGACCCTCCTTCCAAAATTTCGAATAACCGGGAAACTCTCCCTTGTTGACGTAGGGTAAAATCGGATCCCATGTTGCTCCGTCTATCCCTATAACAACAACCTTCATCCGAAACGCATCGATGCGTCTTATAAATATCTTCGGAGCTTGCCCGAGCCGCCGAATTCCCAGGAAACTACACGAGCATCAACATGGTTTAGCATCTGTGACGCTGACGTGTTTACTCCTGTCGAACAACATACATTGCGGCCAATATTGTTGTACATTCTCTGCACATCAAAGTTGATAAGAAGGCATGCTTCAGTGAGAGGAATGGTACCGTGAAGATTCAACTTCGAATGAGGGCGTCCAAAAGAGCGATTGGCTTTAATAGACTCTCAACTACGTGAAAAGGATGTTTTATTCTTCCTCCAGAACGAGATTTTACCCTCATTGAAAGTGCTCTGTTCTTGATGAAGACTAGTGCAGCAGATCGCAGGTAAGCATATCTCTTCTTAATCAGTTTTGAATACGAGTCGAATTCTGAATGGTCATGATATATTGCTGCTTCTGGTACGTACACTCCTCTGAACCCTGCGTGCAATGCCCTGATGTTCATGTCGTAGTCTTCGCTGTAGGGAATGGATTCATCAAATCCGCCAAGTTTTTGGAGTACGGTCCGTCTCCACATCGAATTCCCGAGTGGGAGATATGCTATGTTAGAGGGAACTTGGTACTCATAAATGTAGTCTTCAACCTGGTTTACGTACTTTTCTGGACCACTCCTTGCCGCGTGGTGAAGCATAGGCCCACCAGAGAAATCTGCTGATCCACTCAGTATCGGTCTTGCGAGTTCTTCCAACCAAATCGGAATCGCAGTTTCGTCGGTGTCCAAGAAGGCGATCATATCTCCGGTGACAGTAGAAAGTGCCTTGTTTCTTGATTCGACAACGTTACCAGGTAAGTGCTCCAATCTTGCTCCGTACTTTGCGCAGACCTCTGCAATATCCCATTCGGTTCCACCGTCGGCCACTATCACCTCATACGGCTTTAGGGTCTGCGTCGATAGTGATTCCAGTGCGCTAGAAACCCTTCTATCGTTAAGAGATACTATTATTACTGAAATTCGTCCTAAGGGTTCCTTTTGCACATGTTCTTATCAAAGAGTCTTATAAAACCTTTCGAGCCATTGTGTTCTGGCTCGTCTGTTCGAATTTCAGCTGGACACTATTCATGCAAGAATATGTTTAAAGGGCTCAGCCTTGAAGATGGTAGGATTTCATTTTCCTAGAGGTTTGAAGTTCTTGACCTGAGCTGATGTATAGATGCGGCGAGTAAACAATCTTAAAATATTGAAATTGCTATTTGTTATTGTTGTTTATGCAAGAAAGAAAGATTCCATCACAGTCAAGTCTTTTGTTACTCAGCCTTTTCGCGATAGTCATCGTCCTGGTATTTTCTGCTTTTTCCGCCTTGCCTGTTGGTAAGGGAGCCACACAAGTCCAAGTCGATTATGCTGCTATAAGGCCGCAACAATCCGACTTGAATTTGCCTCCGGGTGCCCAGATATACCTGTATGGATACAACGTTGGAGCGTCTCTTCAATCAGGACTCTTCTTATACGGGCAATACTATTATGTCAGCAATGCAATTGGAAACATCGTCGATTCATTAGCTGTCACAACCAACAATACCGATGGATTTATGACGCCGTGTGGAGCGTTAACCGTTACAGGTATTGGAATTTCTGGGTTCAGTTCCTACGCATTCACTTATGGAATGAACGCTACTTCCGGAGCTGGGTCTGCATCTGACACTTTCAACGCGACGTCAACTGGACAACTTGCTGTCATAATCGCTTTCGGTGGAAGTCAGTCAATGGTTAGAGTCTCTGGAATTCCTAATATGCAAGTCGATTCTTCAAACGTTAATTCTGCTGGGTGGGTGACTTCTGGGCTAATGCCCATGATTGTGGGGCATTCCTACCTCAACAAAGGACAATACACAGTTTCTGAGATTTCTGAGGGCAATATAACACAGAATACAACGGCCAACAAGACCCACATGGCAGACCTAATTGGAGTGTTCCTGTTCACGCCTGGAACTCCGATTAAATCTTCAAATACTGGACCTTCAACGGGAATGAGCATATTACAAGTGATAGACGTCATGATAGTGGTGGCTGCAGTTGCCGTGGTCTCCCTGGTGATTGGAGTTTTCATAGGAACATTTCTCGGGAGAAGAACGAAGGAAAAGATTGTCTGAACTTCGACAATGCTGACTCAGAATGAGTACGAAGAATGGAACGTCCAAATTCAGCTTCGGATCAATGTACACGGACAATTATCATTAGAACTCTGCTCCTCCAGTTCTTCAGTTTTCCCTGCCGTCGGTAGAAGTCTTTTCGCTAATCTTATCATCAAAGTAAACCATATTTGCAACTTCTCTCAGATTCCTGACACCCCAGTAGTCGCCTACCGTGCTTCCTATAAGGTCACCTATCCTGTATTCAATGAAGTCAATACTATTCCTTTCGTTACAAATATGGAGGGAGAGTTCCCAGTCTTCAACTCCATTTATGTATGCTTCATCAAAAACCTCACCATTCACAGATTTAACCCATCTTCCACTGAAAATGGAGAAAGCGCTCGTGAGAATGAAACATCTAGTTTCCTTGTAGAATACCTTTTTCAAGAGCTCTTGACGTGAGGCAAAGACCCATTTTGCTCCAAACTTCTTCGATATCTTCTTAGTTGCAAGGAATATTCCCGTGTTCATGTTTCTTCTAGATAGGAGGTAGATATACTCTGCAGTTCTTCCGATAATGGCTCTAGGGACCCCAATACAGATTGGAAATGAGTGGTAAATAGTAGGTTTGGTGAATAAGGAATTCAATTTCTCTGGATCTTTCTTTCTGAGTTCGGCAGTGAGAACTTCTACATCGTCGACCTTTTCCATATCGTCGTTCGACACCACTATCCATTTTGGGTTGTACTGCAACGCTCTCTTAATTCCCACGTTGCAACTGTGAGAATAATTAAAGTACGGATCCCTTGGACTCCCGCTCTCGACGAAGATTGTGTGAATCCCCTTAAAAATGTTCTCTCTGCATTCTCGAGAAAATCTGCCTTCGTAGTTTGCAGTTGGAATTACGACTATTGTCTCCTTATTCCCTTCTACTTCCTTTATTTCGGCTCTTCCTTTTGGTCTCTCTCTCATCCATTCGATTATATCTTCTCTGGAGTGGAAGGTATCGTAAAAACTCCGGATCTTGGAGGGATCCTCAGAGGTAAAGAGCCTGTCCCTGCACCAAGTAGTACTGAGAAATGAGTTGACTATTTCCTTTTGGTGATAGTCAGTACAGAGTGTGCATTTCTGCTCCGTCACTAAATCTTCAGGTAACTCTAACTTATTAATTTATTCAGAAAACGTCGAATTTTTACGGTCAACTATATAAGAATGGTATCAATAATAAGAGGTGAAAGGCATAATCCTACACGGGGGTGCTGGGACGCGTCTGAGGCCACTCACATACACAGACGTTAAGCAACTCTTGCCGCTCGCTGGAAGACCGGTGAGTGAGTACATCCTGTTTAATCTAATAGCTCTAGGTATCAAGAAGGTTAACATAGTACTTGGCGAGGTGGGACACAAGGAAGTTCAGGACTATTACGGAGATGGTTCTAAGTGGGGGATAGAGATATCGTATACCTATCAGGGAAAACCACTGGGAATTGCACACGCAATAGGAATGGTGAGGGACTTCGTGGAAGACGATGACTTCGTAGTGGCCCTCGGTGACAACTATTTTCACAACGGATTTAAAGAGTTATCTAGAGATTTCGAACTGCATAGAAAAGAGACATATATCGCCGTTACTGAAGTTCCAAATCCCAGACAATTTGGAGTAGCTGAGATATCTAATGGAAAAATTGTCGGATTGGTCGAAAAACCGAAGAATCCAAGGTCGAAATTTGCAGTTACTGGTGTTTATTTCCTGAGAAAGAGCGTCTTTCCATTCATCGACTCCCTGAAACCATCTTGGAGGGGTGAGCTTGAGATTACAGAAGCGTTCCAGAAGATGATAGAGGCTGGGTTAGAAGTTGGATATAGCGTCATAACTGGGTGGTGGAAAGATACTGGAACACCAGAAGAGTTCCTGAGTTGCAATCGGATGGCACTAGAAAACTTGGTAAATAATGGCAAAAACGCTGAGGGATCATATGGTGACGCATATCTTGGCGAAAATGTGACCATAGATAGTCTGTCCAAGATTGTCGGCCCAAGTTATATAGGAAGTGGGACCAAGATTGTTAACAGCGTTATAGGTCCATACTCAAGCATAGGAAGGAATTGCAGTCTTGAAGACTGCAAAGTGGAGAACTCAGTAGTTATGGATGATGTATCGATTGTGTTAGACTCTTCTTCAAAGATAAAAGACAGCATCGTCGGACCAGTGAGTAAGATTAGAACGAGCGGAGCGGATGGGAAGGTGTTGCGCTTAGTGATTGGAAGAGATTCAAAAATAGAGGTGTGATCTCTTCTTGAAGATTCTAATCCTAGGTGGATCCGGCCAGCTCGCTAAATCGATTGGTTACCTGATAAATGGGGCGATTTTCGCTTCGCGGAGTGGAGACATAAAGTTGGACCTGACGCGTAACGAAACGATTTATGATAGATTATCAGACTTGAACCCAGACATAATTGTCAATACGAGCGGGATGACGGGAGTTGATCAGTGTGAACAGAACATACGAGAGGCGTATCTGGTTAACGCTCTATCGGTAAAAGAGATCGCAAGATTCTGCAGGGATCGTGGGATTAGGTTGATGCATTTTTCCACAGACTATGTGTTCGATGGAAAGGATGGAAGATACAAGGAGGACTCAGTACCAAATCCGATCAACTACTATGGCCTTAGCAAACTTATTGGGGATAGCTATGCTCTATCATACGACAATTCTATCGTGATTAGGACATCAGGTGTGTACGGTCTTTCAAGAAATTTCCCGGTGCTCTCCCTTGAAAAGCTCAGGAGTAATAGTAGCGTGAGTGCGATTCGAGGTTACTATTCCCCTATTTTTGCTGGCCTCCTGGCTCGGGCCTCAGTTGAGCTAATGAACTCTAACCACTCTGGGTTACTGAACATCGCGGGGGAAAGGGTCACCAGACGTGAATTGGCTATAAAGATAGCAGAACGGTTTGGTCTAGACAAGAACCTGGTAAAAGAGGTGATGGAGGGCCTAAATTTAGTCGCAAAAAGACCTCTAGATTCTTCGTTGGACTCTTCAAAGGCACGAGGACTGCTGTCGTTCGATTTCTACACTTCCGAGATGAACGTGAATGAATTCTACTCGTTTGTCAACAGAAAATGATTTTAAATTAACTACTATTCAATGTTGAGATGCCAAAATTTCTAAGGACTGAAATCAAGGAAGTCATTTTGGTGAAGACCGATGTACATAACGATGATAGAGGGTACTTTTTAGAGAGATTCAAGAAGACGGATTTCAAAGACAGTGGTGTTAGCGATGAGTACGTTCAACTGAACCATTCATTCTCGAAGAGAGGAGTGATCAGAGGTTTGCACTTTCAGAAGAGTCCTAAAGAACAAGGGAAGCTTGTAATGGTAGTTTCTGGAAGAATACTTGATGTGGCTGTCGATATTAGACCCACATCTTCCACCTTCAAGAGATGGGTATCTGTCGAATTATCAAGTGATAACGGCGTTTCCATTTGGGTTCCCCCCGGTTTTGCTCACGGTTTTCTGGCGCTGGAGAATTCGAATGTCATATATCTGACCACCAAGGAATATTCTCCCTCATTGGACTGCGGAGTGAGATGGGATGACCCTGATTTGAAGGTAAATTGGCAAATCGAGTCTCCGATAATATCGCTTAAGGACAGGAAATTGAAATCCCTAAAGGAGCTGATTGATATAGGCGAGGTGGAATAATGTCTAGATTGCTGGTAACTGGAGGATACGGATTTATTGGGTCGAATTTTGTGAACTACTGGCTAAGAAACAATCCAGAAGATTACGTGGTAAACTTAGACAAAATGACTTATGCGGCTGATGAAAACTATGTAGAAGCGTCTCTCAAGAAGAAGAACTACAGTTTTGTCAGGGGGGACATAGCGGACCGGGAGCTTGTAATGTCCGTAACTAATGAGGTAGATACTGTGATAAACTTCGCTGCCGAATCTCACGTCGACAACGCCATAAACGAGCCGTCTACTTTTTTGAGATCGAATTATTGGGGAGTCTTCAATCTCTTGGAGGCCTCAAGGAAACGAGATCTGAGATTTCATCAGATATCAACGGACGAAGTGTACGGTAGTCTTTCGCTAGATTCGAATGACAAATTTGACGACAATTCGCGTTACAACCCGAAAAATCCTTACTCGGCTACCAAAGCGGCCGCAGATATGTTAGTCAGGGCTTACTTTAATACTTATGGAGTTAGAGCTACCATTTCTAACTGCAGTAACAATTTCGGTCCTCACCAGCATCCGGAGAAATTGATACCTAAGACGATACTGAATGCTAAACTTAACAGAAAGATTCCACTATATGGAGACGGAAGACAGATTAGAGACTGGATTTTTGTAGATGACCACGTAAGGGGCATAGAAGTGATACTTAAGAGGGGGAAAGTAGGCGAGAGCTACCTGATAAGTACGGACAACCAGAGAAGAAACATTGAGGTCGTGAGTGAAATCCTGAGGCTCCTAAAGAAGGACAAGAATCTCATCGAGTTTGTGTCTGATAGACCTGGCCACGATGTCAGATATGCCCTGGATTCAAGCAAGCTTAAGTCAATCGGATGGTCACCACTTAACGATTTCGAGAATTCCCTAGACTTGACAGTCAAACATTACTTAAAAGAGTTTGAATCTTATTCGAAGAAGGATGCAGTAAAAAGATGACGATAGGTGCTTTGTATACTGGTGGCTATGGAAAGAGATTGCAGTCTGTCGCGGGAGATGTCCCAAAGACGCTCCTTCCTCTGAAGGACGATTACCTGATACTAGACAGGCAACTACTTGATTTCAAATACGCCGGAATAAATGACGTGTACCTACTGTCCGGCTATAAGGGCGGACTGATAGAAAGGAGGTATGGTCAGGAATGGAACGGGATTAAAATCACTCACCTTAGAGAGGAACAACCAATGGGGACTCTTTGGGCTCTCAGAAACTTGTATTCACACACCAATTCTGACGTCATACTGAGAAATGGAGACACGATCTGTGACCTAGATTTAAGAGAGTTTCTCTCTTTTTCTTTGAGTCATAGGAGCTTAATGACCTTGGTTGTGGCTAAAATGGTTAGCCCATATGGAATAGTATCAATTCGCAATGGATATGTTTCCAAGTTCATAGAAAAACCAGTCCTCAATCATTACATAAATGTAGGTTACTACCATCTGAAACCTGGAGTCAGGGACTATCTGAAGAGACGGTACACGGGGGGAGAAGTCGAAAGGACGCTGTTCGAATCCCTTTTGGCGGACCACAATATAAGGTCTCTAAAGTACGGAGGGTATTGGAAGGCGGTAGACAGCTTGAAGGACTACGAAGAGATTAGGAAAGACTATGTGACCCGTGAAGACTACGATTTCGGTCACGTCGCCGTGCACGGAAAGATCCAGGAATGCAGCTCGCATGAAAACCGCACTATTGTCATAAAAGGAAAAGGCAGGCTGACGCTAATCGACGGAAAAATCAGGGTAGGTGAAGTCGTTGTCCCCGAGGGTGGTATGAGAAGCATTAACGGAACAACTAAGGTTCAATCTGCGAAGGAGTCGAGATTTACCCTGAGTGGTAATCTGAAAATAATCAAATCTTCCTGGAAATAGAGGATGAGCCTAGCAGGTGTACCCGTTTAAGCATCCTCGATAACTACGGAACCAGTAATTTGTCAAGCACGTAGCAGATCATATGGATGATCGTTATGTGGACTTCCTGAATTATTGGAGTACTCTCTGAGTTTACCCTGATGCACTTCTCGGCGACTTGCTTGACCTTTCCACCCTCTTTACCGGTAAGAGCGAGCGTAAAGGCTCCTTTCTCCTTCGCCTTCTCTAGACCCTGTACCACGTTGCTGGAATTACCGGAAGTGCTGATACCGACTACAAAATCTCTTGAAGTGCAGAGACCTTCGACCTGTCTTGAGAATATTGATGAGTAATCGTAGTCATTTCCGATTGCAGTGATGGAGGAAGTGTTAGTAGTCAGTGCTATCGCTGGAAGTGATTTTCGTTCAGCCAAAAACCTGCCGGATAGTTCCGCTGCAAAATGTTGCGCATCTGCGGCAGATCCTCCATTTCCGAATGTTATCAACTTTCCACCAGAGTTCAGTTTTCCCTGGAGAATTTTTGCAATCTCAATTATGTCATCTTTATTTATCGATTTTCTTGCCTCGATTCCACTTTGTATGTAAGTGTCCAGATACTTTTTATCATTCTCCAACGAATATCACCCTACTTCCTGAATGAGTAAATTTGAAGTTTGTCCTTTCGAGCCCCAATGCCTTTATTATTGGTCCGTGTCTTTCTGGTTCAGCAATCACCAGCATGAACCCACCACCTCCAGCGCCAACGATCTTACCCCCCATTGCTCCAAGCTCTATCGCCTTTTGATACATCTTGTCTATCCAATCATCGCTTATCTTGTTTGACAACTTCCGTTTAAGGGACCAGTTCTCATGGACCAATCTTCCGAGCGATTCTACATCCCCGTCGTTAATTGCCTTGAAGGTCGGACCCGTAAGGGCCTTCATTTCATCGTACGCCTCCATGTTCGTTCCGGAATTGACAATCTGATCCTTGTGTATCCCTGAAGAGCTCCTCCCTTTGCCTGTATAGAGGAGCAAAAGAGAGTCTTCAATTCTGTTTATGTGATCTATGTGAGACGTGATTGGCATCAAATTTACGCTGCCATTACTGAAAAATTTCATCAGGTTCAGATTACCATACGCGGCAGCATATTGGTCTTGTTTTCCTCCTGGTTCTTTGAGGATCTCACGCTCGATTGACACTGCCTCTCTTGCAAGGGTTTCTGAATCGACTAACTCTCCTTTGTAGCTGTGTAGAGCGTGAAGAAGGCTCACCAAGAATGTGCTGCTTGATCCTAATCCTGTTCCGTTGGAGGGTATATCGGATATGCTTACAATCTCTATGCCTTTTGTCAGGTTGAGAAGCCTCAGGGCTTCACGAACAGTCGGATGCTGTAGCTGATCAATTTCCTCTACGATTTCAGTTTTGGAATAGCTCACTCTTATCTTGTCGTCAAATTTCTTGTTAACCGTCACGTAGATGTACTTGTTAATGGCAGCCGAAACGACCGCTCCGAAATCTCTATTTTCGTAGTAAAATGGGAGATCAGTTCCACCCCCGACAAACGTGATTCTCAAAGGAGCTTTTGTCATGACCATTCGTTCTAGCATTGGTGCTTAATGATGTATGGTTGGTTAATAACGATTTCCAATTACTATCTGGTTGGCCTACAGAGTGGCTTTCGATCACTATGAAATCAGGCTTTGCCCAGTTATTTCGTCTCAAGATGTTCTGATAGTAGCAATTGTTCCGACATGAACCCATTATTATGGCTTCTCTAACCTAACACATTTGATAGTTTCACATTTGTCCAAAATAAAAATCTTCTAGCAATATTGAAATTTCATTTGAATTGACTTAATCAATTGACGTGAGCAACAGTAAATACAATGTCGCATATGACTCCGCGAACGGGAATATGTACGTCGTTAACAACCATTCCAGCGACCTTTCGGTCATAACTTCATCTATGTGTAGCTATGTAAGGACAATTTTTATGAGGAGTAATGCGCAAATATAGCTTACGACCCATCCAATGGTAAACTGTATGCCACCCAATGCAGCGCAAACGAGGGAGCAGTTATGCGCACAGGCATGAACCAATTGATCGCAAGCATCAAGGTCTGAACTGTATCATTCGTGCCCGTAGTTGATGCTTCCAACGGATATGTTTACGTCAGCAATTTCAGATCAAATATCGTTTCAGTGATTGATTCTATAGATGTTGACCAGGGTGCAAACATTTGCTCAGATAGCCTCTCTGTGATTGGTACAGAAAACAACTCAGTGATAGTCGCTATCAGTGTTAACAGTTATCAAGGAGGGATCGCCCATGATTCTGCAAACAACTGCATCCAGAGAATACAGACGTGGTGAGAGCATGGACATTGACAATTTGGGCGGCGGGATAAAGACGCTCTATTAGAATACGAGAGTTCTGAGGAGCTCAACTTTATCAAATATATGCAGGGACAACTATGTTGAAGAATGCTAAGAGAGGACGTTTATCTACAAGCGTGCTTTTATAAGTCTTCTTTTTAGAGGTTCCACTTTAAGGATTATAAGGACTGTTAAAACCTGTAAGAAGGGATTGGTATTCATGATATCATCCAAGAGAATATAATACAGGAATAATCGGGTAAACGCGAGAATAGCCTAAACTCGAATTAAGAATTTCTATCTCCTACGTTGCTCATTCTCTTTCCGATGACTATTCCAACCACCAGCGAAACGATTGCAACTGCTGCAACCATCACAGAAATAACGACTACTGTAAGCAAACCTCCGAGATAAGATGTACCGGTCTGAGAGTTACCTGGGGGGGTTCCTGGTACAAATAGAAATGCGCCAATCAGGTCAGCTGTGAGACTTGCGTTCTGGGTAGAATTAATAGAGGTTAGTTCGCTGGCCGTGTAGGTGCCTCTTGGCAAGTACGAGTGTGCAATGGCTATGGGCATGAAACCTGAAGATATCCATCCCGTTGAATTGATGTTTGAAGCATCCAGTACCAGTCCGGGAATACCCGCTATGTGGATGTATGATTCACTACCGGCAATAGCATATAACACCACAAGTTCGTTTGGCGACGTGACGTTGAAACTCACGGAAGCTGCTCTTGCATCATTAGATTGGTTATATCCAAAAAAGTACGAATACGATTTGAATCCGGTTATACCCACTCCAGAGACCGTGTTGTGTCCAGTGGCAGTGCTGAAACTGTTAGTATCGTTGGTAGTTGCTGCAAGGGATGCCACAATCATCCCTCCGGTGTTAAAAGCTACTGTCAGCTGACCATACTGGAAAGCGCTTGAACCCACTTCTCCACCCGTATTGTAGCCGTACAGGTACAGTTCCGAACCAGCCGGCATTTGGATAGAGGTTTGCTGTGGGTAAACGGTCGCGTTCTCCACTTCAGCTGAAACAGTAGCATGCACGATTGATCCTCCCGGGAATGACAGCGTCGTGAGAAGAATCGCTGCAAGAACAAACCCCGTCAAGAAAAGCACGAATCGATTCTTTTTCTTGACGCCATTGTCCATAGACTTATAGTAAAAACTCAATATATATTATTTTCACCAACTTCTGTGAAATCTGTGGGTCAGTGATCTTAGATTATCTGCGAACCCTGAGAATTTTCAGATAATTGCTTCTTTGAGGTTGAAATTAAGTCAATTTGTCACAGACCGAAAGTATAAATGCCTCACATAGAAAAATCCGAAAGAAACCGATTTTAGGTGCAAGGGGAAACTTAGGAAAAGCTTTTATTCTTATTATATATTGTCTGACTAATGTCACACATACTACTGAAAGGGTGGCATAGATACAAGGAAAGGGGAAGCTATTCCTGGAAGTCCTCTCTCGTGGTTG
>JAJYUV010000148.1 GCA_021792355.1 Thermoplasmata archaeon
AAAGATGGTTACATGGTATACAAGTAAGCCTTGCGAACTTACTGACAGGTCACACATCAGTCATGTAGTGTATGACAGTTCCTGGGAAGCTTCAGAATCATATGAGCTAGAACATAACGAAGCAGTGGATAGCTGGGCGAAGAACGACCACTTGGGCTTCGTCATCAGTTACCTATACAAGGGAGTGGTTAGCAGCTATTATCCTGACTTTTTGATTAGATTAAAGAGTGGCAAGATGTTAGTACTTGAGGTCAAGGGAGTAGATGACGAAAAGAATCGAACAAAAAGAGCCGCTCTTAGAGAGTGGATAGATGCAGTAAACTCTGATGGCAGATTTGGAAGGTGGGAATCAGATGTTTCCTTTAGACCATCTGATATCAAAGATATTTTAAAACGACACTCGGAGAACTAGATGCCCTACATGGTGGAGACTACTGAAACCTTCGAAAAAGAGTTCAATAGGAACCATAAGGACAAGAAGAATTGGCTGCTACGCATGGTCGAGAGGTTGGAAAAAGATCCACAATCTGGCAAACCATTGAGAGGCAAACTACATGGATTATGGCAGTTGAGAACTGGTCCATTCAGAGTGTGGTACGAGATAAACGAGGAGGAAAAGAGGGTAACACTCAGAGCTATACTTCACAAAGATGATGCAAAGAAAAATTAATGAATTTCCTTCAGGAACTCACGTGCGTCCCTTACCCTGCCCTTTTGTATGTCCTGTTCGCTCTTCTCAAGCTGATCCATGACATGCTTGTTTTCTAGAGTCTCTATAGTAGCCTCAAGGCTTTCGAGATCGGACTTAGGTATGCTTACTAGTCTTGATTTAGCAGTGGTCATTACTATACTCATATATTTTTAGATTTTAATACCTTTTGGTATGCTCCGGCTCAAATTCACCCCTAACCCCTCTTTTGATTTCCGTCTCGCACTCTTCTTCGAAGAGCCCTTCATTCGCCTTGCTCATTCAGGGTGGTGTCCTGTGTTCGCCGCTCGTGGTGTATGTGTGGTGTTACACACCTTCGCTTCGCTTGGTGTTCCACACCACCCACCGCTAACGCTTACACCACTCGGTCTTGCTACGCAAGACTTCCGGCTCGCTACGGGCACATTACTCTCTCCTGCGGAGTGCAATTTGAGGGGAACAGGGTAGGGGAATCTTTGACCGCACAATCTCGCTGCGCTCGGTGCGGTATGAAAACAGAAACCAAATCAAAAAGAAGGTCTTTTATGAAGTTATATCATTAAAGTCTATGTATCCTCAAAGTGTAAAAGATGCTGTCAAGAAAATGCCACTCAATCGGAAAATAGACCTTGCTAATGCATTGCTGGACGCAGTATTGAAGAAAAGAATCCGTGAGAAGGAAGAAGAACTAAGAAGTAGATTGGATATACTTGAAAAAGAGCTTAATGAGAGATTCAACAAACAACTTGATGACATGTTGGAGTCGTTATTAGACAATCTGTCTGAATGAAACGAGACCATAAACCAGACCCGATTTACGCGTAACGAAAGTGATTTAAGCTCTCAAAGGGTAGCTTCTTCATGGAGATTTTCCTAAGTCATTCAAGAAAAGACTTGAATCTCGTTAATACAGTGAAGAAGGCTCTTGGACTCCTGGATTATCACACCATCGTCTACGAAGATTTGCCCGAAAACCTGAGACTTGGGAAAGACTTAGACAATATTAGAAATCTCATAAATCAAAGCCAATTGGTTTTTTTGTTCTTGACAAATAATGTAATTTCTCTAAAACACACGCTTACTTGGGTTCAGTATGAGGATCATGTTGCATCAATGTTTAACAAACCAGTTATAGTGTTCCAGGAACAACTTCCTGTTTCAACAACCAGCTTTCCAATTTTGTACTTTACAGATGTAATTTCTTGGACTGGACTCTCAGCAGATCCCATGAAAATACAAGAAATTGCTAAATCATTCAGTTCGTCCGGAGCAGTGGTTAGGGCTGTAGCTGGAGGGACTGTTGGAGCAATTTTTGGGCCAATAGGCGCTCTACTTGGGGCACTAGTTGGTTTGGCATCCACTCCTCAAAACCCATTGCAAAACATACCAACAGTCACGTGCCCAAATTGCAAATATACGTTCAGGTATTGGGGCAATGAAAATACCTTGTTTTATTGTCCAAATTGCCTAATGGAATGGCTATACAAAGGTAGGAGTTAGCATGGTTGTTAGGGAATCTGTGGAGATAAAGGCACTGCCAGAAGAGGTTTACAGTTTCTTGGCCGACCTGAGCCTTAATGGATTGAAAGTATCGCGTAGGATTCCGGAGATGAAAATTGTCATTATTTCTTCGGGATTATCGCTCTTTTCTTGGGGAGAAAGCATAGAGGCATCCGTTCAGTCGAGTCAAACCGGATCTCTTGTTATATTGAGGGCCCAAGGGAAATTCCAACTAAACGTTACTGCAAATCCCAAAGCATTGACTCAGAGAGTAAAAGATGCTTTGAAAGGAAGATTTGGCTAAGAATGATTTTAGTATTCCCTTAAAACTTTAATCAA
>JAJYUV010000149.1 GCA_021792355.1 Thermoplasmata archaeon
CCCTTGCTAGAGCGGCTATATCCTCAATGGCTCCAGAGTCCTTCAAAGATTTAAGTAGATCAAGAAATTGAAGTGAAAGGTCCCTGTTTTCCAGGAAAAATTTCAGGAGTTCTTCCACGACATCATTGTCTTCATTCATTTCTGCTTTCTGCTCATTATCTGTTTTATCCATTCTTTTTCCTCCTTAAATTATCCCCCTCAGAAGGGATGAGAAATAAAAATCTGAGTAATGCTTCTTGAACCTGAAATCAGCGGTGCTCTCAGCTGGCGCCTTTGGGCGTTTCTCGTAAGTGTATGAAACAGTTATCCCCTTTGATAAGCCAGTCATTGCTGAGAGAGTTACGCTTCCAGTGTATTGCTGGTAGTCGAATGATGAGTTAATATCAGAGGAAATCCTGTGTGAAATGAATCTCGACTGCGTCACGAACGATCCGGACAGTTCTTCGGCCAGGAAGTCAAAAGCATCTCCCGATATATAGACGTCATCGTAATCCTTCACAGTGAGGCGGGATTTGTTAATGTTCTTAGAACCAGCATTGCCAAGAAGATCGTCATTAGCCAAGAAATCCCTCGTATTAAGAGGTGGTGGAAGTACAAGCACATCATAGTTGAGTGTCTTGTTCTCTGCAGAGACGATTTCCTTATTCTTCTGGTTGATCGAAGTGACCTTAAAGTCTGTTAGAAGCTCTATGTCGGCAGATTTGAATTTCTCGGCGAAGAATGCTGAAAGTTCCTGAATCGGGAAAGCCCCTTTATCTGGTGAAACAAATTTCACCTGAATCTTTGACTTGATATTAGCCAGCTGCTCTGTATAGACGAGTGCAAGCTCGAAGAATCCCATCAAGTTCGGTGCTGATGCCCCATTTGTTGCAACTATCACCGTACCTTCTGTTAGGTTCTCTAGGGTTTTACCCAGCTCAAGCGCATGCTGCATGTCAAGGATATGCTTCGCCTCCCCTTCATAACCGGCGAGTTTCTCAGGTGCATCCGCAAGTCCTGGGGCAAGTACAAGGTAATCGTAGTCGTATTTCTTGCCGCTCTTAAGGTACAGGAGCCGGTTCTTCGGCCTGACCTGAGTGACCTCGTCGCGGACGAAATCCACTCCGTTATTGAGCAGGAAATTTACGGGTTTCACTGACTCGGTAAACTTCTTCATCCTGAGAGCAATCTGAGGACCGTCGGATCTGCAGAAATTCTTCACATTGTTTCCAATAAGCGTTACTCTTGCATCCTTCTCAGAATTGAGATACCTTAATTTGTTCGCTGTCATGATGCCAGCTGCACCATCACCGACTACAACTATGTTCTTTGTAACTACCATCAGTATTGGCCCCCTTTTATATCATTCACAGGTGTAATGTTCCGTATCGATGTAACATGAGATTCGAAGCACCGCGTCCCCATATCTGGAGTATCATTGCAATTATAATAGTATTTTCGCATAAATAAAGCAGAGGAGATAAATGAACAATCATAATAAATATGCGAATAGCATTACAGGATTGAATGGACACAGGACTTAGAGTAGTATCCAAGGAAAAGGACTCAATAACACTTGAGATGGTGAAGTATGACAACACGATTCTCAGACCAATAGTGGAGGAACTACTTAAGGATGACCAGGTCGAGGAATCAAAGTACTACATTAAGCATCCAGTGATAGACAATCCTGCTATTTTCGTCAGGGTAAAGACGGGAAAACCACAAGCCGCAGTCAAGAGAGCAATCAAGAAACTAAGCAAGATTTATGAAAACATGTCTGCAGACCTGACTAAAGAGAAAAAGAAGCTCGAAGAGAAGAGATAAAGTGCTTGCTGTTTCTAGTCGAATTTTCCGGTGAAAGCCGCGATGCCGTTTTTGCAGAACTGAAAGCTCTCACTGAGATTAATCATGGAACCGGAGTCTTATGGATTAACAAAAGGGGAGCCCTCATTGAAGGGTACCTGTCTAATTTGAGCGAAATGGCCTTTGCAAGAAGAGTCTCAGAGGTGATAGCTTCCTCTAATAAAATAGAAGAGTTGAGGGGGACCAGACTACCAGAAGGAAAATTTTATCTTCGAAAGGTTAAGTTGTCAGATCCCCCTAATGATTATACTGAGGGCGAACTGGCAGATACCCTCTCTGCATCTGGAAGGGTTTCCTTCTCAAACCCGGATTTTATCGTTCTGGCTGCGTACGCGGATAAATGGTATATTTCTATTGTCCGGTACCTTAGAGATACAAAGACTATGAATTTGCGCAGGTCACCAATGAGACCTTTTTTCTCTCCAATATCCCTGCATCCGAAGTTTGCAAAGTTCATGGTCAATCTCTCACGAACATATCCTGGCGATACCTTGCTTGATCCATTCTGCGGAACTGGTGGGATTCTTATCGAAGCGGGGCTGGCTGGCAGGAAGGTGATCGGAAATGATGCCTCGTTGGTCATGGTAAAAGGGGCAAGACTCAACCTGAAGTATTTTTCGATCCGGGGAAAGATCTACAATGCAAAGATCCGGGACCTACAAATAGAAGAGCATGTTGAT
>JAJYUV010000150.1 GCA_021792355.1 Thermoplasmata archaeon
ATGTTCATTCCAAGTGAACCACATATTGCGCCTGCATTTTCCTTTGCCAGGTCATAGAATATACAGTTGTACCTTACGATCTTGGCTGATCCATCTTCGACTACGAGTCTCGCTGAATAACCCATCTTATTAAGCGACTCCACGAACAAGCGGAGTTTGTCGAGCCTGTTTTCTTCATCAGTTCCCTCATCAAGCTTCAAGCTATTAACGGCGTAGTTCTTCACAAGCTTCTCTGCCACGCCGGCAAGGAGCCTGTTTAGCGTTTCGTCACCCATCTCTCCCCTGATTTCATTCATAAGAAGGGAAGCAAGGGTAGCATATCTCTTTGGAAAGAGATCCATTCCCTTCTCAGTAAGATCAAAGACCTTCTTTGGCCTGCCCGTCTGGGCATGCCTGAAGTCGTACTTTACATATCCTTTAGCAATGAGCGAATCCATGTGCTCCTTTACCGCGTTCTTGTTTATGTTCAGCAACTCGGAGAGGTCTTCCATTGACTTCGAACTGTAACTAAGTTCCTGCAGGACTCTACCTCTAACCGGCCCAAAGAGCTCCGTTAGTGACTTATCAACAGGATATTCTTCTAACATTTTCACTACGAAGATACAATACTGGATAGTATTTATAATTTAGTCACTTTAAACATTAAAAAGTGTTTAAATAGGATTATCACATCCCAGACTGTATATGACAACACTCGAAGTGAAGAATCTTGCAGCTTCAATAAACGGCAAACAGATACTGAAGGACGTTTCCTTCACCATGCATGGCGGGGAGATACATGCTCTGATGGGTCCTAACGGGGCCGGCAAGAGCACTCTCGGTTACGTTATGATAGGCCATCCCGACTACGTTGTTACGCATGGATCTATTAAGCTGGATGGCGTCGAGCTTATTGACAAGCTTCCCGAAGAGAGGGCAAAAGCTGGCCTTTTCCTTGCCTACCAGACACCTGTAGCAGTTCAGGGCGTCAAGCTTTCAACTTTCCTCAGAATGGCATACAACCAGTTACATCCAGATTCAAAAATGAAGATACAGGACTTTTACGATGAACTGAAGAGGAACCTCAACAAGGTCGGTCTTGACGAGACATTCATGTCAAGGTCAGTTAACGAGGGTTTTTCCGGAGGAGAGCGGAAGCGTGTTGAAATATTGCAGATGATGATGCTCAAGCCGAGATTTGTCATACTAGACGAAATAGACTCAGGCCTGGACGTTGATGCCCTGAAAATGGTAGCCGAAGAGATCAAGAAATACTTTTCAGATCAGGTTGGTTTCCTTATTATTACGCATTATCAGAGAATTCTGAAGAACATCGAGCCGGGATTTGTTCACATATTGGTTGACGGCAAAGTTGTAATGGAAGGCGGAAACGACATATCGCTGCGCATAGAAGAAGATGGGTATGACTGGATAAGAGGTGCATGAAATGGTTGTAGAATATTCAAGAGAAGAAGAACTGGAACGCTTGGTACATGAACTGAAGACCGTAAAGACATCGGACTGGGAATTCCACGACAAGGATAATTCCGTCTATTCAACGGGAAAGGGTCTCAACAAGAAGGTTGTAGAGGAGATTTCGGAGATAAAGAAGGAACCCGACTGGATGAGACGTCTTCGCCTCAAGGCTCTTGAGATCTTTGAATCAAAGCCCGTGCCTACCTGGGGACCAGATCTTTCTGGTATAGACTGGGAGAACACATCCTATTATAACAGGCCGGATGAGCGCAAGACCAACAACTGGGACGAAGTCCCTGATCAGATAAAGGATACCTTCACCAAGCTCGGCATTCCAGAGATGGAGCAGAAATACCTCGCCGGTTCCGTAGCCCAGTATGACAGCGAAGGTGTCTATCATAACCTCAAGAAGGTGTGGGAAGACAAGGGCGTAGTCTTCATGGATCTTGACTCTGCTGTACAGAAGTACCCGGATCTTGTTAAGGATTATTACTGCAGGGCAGTTCCGGCAAGCGACAATAAATTTGCTGCACTGAACGGAGCAGTGTGGAGTGGAGGTTCTTTCCTTTACGTCCCGAAAGGCGTCCAGATAGACATGCCTCTGCAGACATACTTCAGGATGAACGGAGAGTCAACCGGGCAGTTTGAGCACACGATAGTGGTGGCAGACGAGGGATCGAAGGTCCACTATATAGAAGGATGCACTGCTCCGAGATATGACAAGAACTCTCTTCACAGTGCAATAGTTGAAATTTACGTCAAGAAGAATGCAAAGGCAAGATATACAAGCGTCCAGAACTGGTCCAAGAGCGTATTCAATATGCCTACAAAGAGATCATGGGTCGACGAGAACGCGAATATGGAATGGGTCGGCGGTTCTCTGGGATCGAAGGTTACCATGCTCTATCCATCATCATACCTCAGGGGTCCCAGGGCAACAGCTTCTAACCTCAACATATCGCTCGCTGGTCCGGGCACAGTGAAAGATACCGGAGCCAAGGCAATCCACCTTGCCCCGTACACGCAATCTAAAATCGTGGCGAAGAGCATAAGCA
>JAJYUV010000151.1 GCA_021792355.1 Thermoplasmata archaeon
ATACTTATCTCCCATCAGGGAGTCTCGGGATATACACACCCTGAAGATGTCCAGGTACAGGAGATTGATCTACCTGGAAGTTTCGCATATCTCGCTTTTGGACATGTGCATGTCTCATCGTACCGGGAAAGGCCAAGGCCATTCTCGTATGCCGGATCTACAGAGATAAACAGCGCTTCAGAGATTGAACCGTTTCTCCGCGATGGGAAAGGTGTCAACATCGTTGACATAGACAATGGAGAAGTTAGTTTTTCCAGGAGGAGGCTTAAAAGGCCGAGGATCCAGATCAAAATAGTAACAACTAAGGATGGTTTCATTGATGATGTTGAAAGAGCGCTTCAAAAATTCGAGAATATGGTGCCGGGCAAGAAGCCGCTTATTATAAGCGAAGTTCATGGCAGCTCCGATTTCTCCTATTTCAAGGAGAAGATAGCAGCTTACTCCGATCGGGGAATTTTCAGGAGGCCTCTACTTGTCAAGGAAAGCGCACCGGCAGTGAAGGTTGGTGAGCATTTTGACAGGGGATCCCTCTTCATGGAATATTTCAGGGGTGACAAGAAGATGACTGATCTGGCCCTGGCCGCTTACAACACTGCTACGAGCGAATCACAGGAATCCGCGAAGGAAAGGATCCTGGCTCTGATTTTGGATGGGGAGAAGAAGGGTGCTGATAAAGAGCCTTGAACTGAAGAATTTCCTGTCTCACAAGGAGACTGTTCTCTATTTCGATCGTGGAATAAACATGATAGTCGGGCAGAATGGTGCCGGCAAAACAAGCATCCTTGATGCGATAAAATTCGCCATGTTCGGCAAGGATCGAGCGAGACTGTCAAATCCAGTTTCGCATGGTTCATCAGCATGTTTCGTTAAACTATCATTCCAAGTGGATGAGGATACATACGATGTAACAAGATCGTACGGTGAGAGGCAACGGGACAGGGCAGCTTCTATTTTAAAGAATGGCGTTGTGGTCGCAGATTCGCAGGAATCCGTCTCTTCAGAGGTAGAAAAGATCATTGGAATGGAACAGGATGTCTTCGAGAAGTCGGTTTTTGTGGCGCAGGGTGAAATAGATGATCTTGTAAATGAGCAGCCAAAGAAGAGAAAAGAGTTCTTCTCAAGGATGATAGGAATAGAGAAGCTTGGAAACACGGCATCTATGCTTTCTGAGATTTCCCGAAGTGTCAGCGAATCTATTTCTGAGTCACAGGGTAAGCTCGAACGCCTTTCGATGTACAGGGAGAGCATGGCCAAGTCACTGCAGGAAAAGGAGAGACTTTCCAACGAGATAGGAAAAGCCGCCGATTCAATCCTTGAAGTTTTGAAGGATGAGGAGAGGCTGAAAGATCTTCTTTCTCTGGAAAGGGTGAAACTGGCTGAACTTCAGGCGAAATCTTCTCTTCTTTCATCGAAAAGGTCTGAGCTAAAAAGGCTCGCCTCAGAAGTCACAATCATAGATGGGAAGCTGAGGAAGAATGAATCAGGGATGGCTGAAAACAGGAAAATAGAGGGGAATCCACTGTATGTGTATCATGACGATATAATGAAAGGTTCGACATCAATATCTCGCCTTGTTGAACTCGAGGCGAGGAAGAAGGATATTGCTGCAATAGAGAGATCGGTCACTGATATGAAGCAACAGTTATCGGATCTTCAGGAAGATCACAATTTGTATGCCACTGCATCAGAAGAATTTTCCGGGCTTGCGAAGCGACTGAAGTCCCTTGAAACCCGTAATGATGCGTGGAAAAAGCATTCAGAGCGCTTATCCTTGATAATGGACGATATTTCAACTATAGAAAAAAAGATCAGCAATCTTGGCAATGAAGTTGAGAAGATCTTCGGATCTCTGGAACTTGACCCTGACCAAGTTCTCAGGAAGATAAGCGATGCCGAGGATCAGCTGGAAGAGATCAGTAAGAGGATAAATGCAAAAAAGGGCGATCTTGGATCCCGCAATGAAAGAAAGCGGGAACTGTCATCAAGGATTGAACAACTGAAAGGTAAGAATATTTGCCCCCTGTGCGGTTCTGAACTTTCCCCGGAGCATATCGGAACGCTTCACGCAGATGTTAACTCTTCGATTGATGCAACATTGGCTGAGATTGGAACTATTGCGGCAGAAATAGGTGAATTGTCTACAAAGCAGGAAAAATTGAGGAACCTGCTTGCACGGATGCGATCGAAGAGCGTATCAGATTACTTTCATGGAAAAGAATCAATACAGAGCAGGAAACAGATCATCGAAGATCTGCAGAAGGAACTGACTTCGCTTGAAAAGGATCATGCAGATTATGTTGCAACCAAGAAAAAAGTGGATGAACTCGAAAGCAAGATAGATCGGCTTCGGGATAATGAGGCAAGGTACTCATCGACGTCGGCAAAGCTTGAGGCAGCAAGAGAAAACCAATCCATGAACAGCATTGTCGAGATCGAGGCAGAAATGAAAACACGGAAGGATGAACTCGCAAAAATTGAAGCATTGACCGGTTTTTCTCTTGATAAGGAAA
>JAJYUV010000010.1 GCA_021792355.1 Thermoplasmata archaeon
CCTGAAAAGGGAGTTGGGATTCATAGAGTCATGTCTGACGTGGATGATTCTCTTCCCTCTCTTCCTGAACTCGTAAATAACTTTTGAGATCACCCTCTCTGCATCTGGATTATTTCTCCTGCCGAATGTTGGATCATTCCATGCCTTCTGCACATCTATTACTACTAGTACTGAATTTTCTTCTAACTTGACCATGTGTGGATCATTCCTATGATTCGCTACTACAGTTAATATGTTGTCATCTCCATGAACTTCCTCATGGAAGGTCTTGAGGAGCAGTGAACGCAGCACAGGAACAGTCATGGAACGGAGATCTTATAATACGTAATCCCCTCGCTTGATTGTTTGCATCCATCAATGTCCGAATGTCGTTACAGAGTGCCCTCATTCAGTCGCTCCGTGACACGTATAGATGATCCCATATCACCAGCTCTTCTACAGAGGGCAATAGAAGTTTCGTTGCTTGACCAATTTCAATTGTTTGATTGATATATTGCAGTTGAACAAATCTCGGATTATACTTAGTAATTCTGCTAATCTGTCAATCGTGTATCGCAAATAGTTAAATTCTCAGAGTCTTTTTCCTTTAATCTTACCTGCCGAGGTAGCCTAGTCCGGCCAAGGCGATAGATTCGAGATCTATTGCTCGTGAGAGCTCGGGAGTTCAAATCTCCCCCTCGGCGTTTTGATGCTCCTGAATTGATGCATTCAGTAATTCTTAACTTAGAATAATCGTTCAAGATGAATATCTTTGCCATTAAGAATGTTGATTAAACGGAAATCCAAGTTCGTTTTCTCGGAACAGAAAATTCAAGAAAATGGGTCCAATTAGAGCTGTCGCTATCACCACTAAACCGATTATAGAGTAAAGAGTCTCGGTGATTATTCCTAGTCCCAGTGCCAGCTGCCCTATTACGAATGAGAACTCGCCCCTTGGCATTAGCCACATTCCTAGCTTGCTATTTTCTTTCAGATTCTGTTTCAGGAGAATTCTAGAAGTAACAAATCCTCCTAGGTACTTTCCCAGGACAGCAAGTAAGACAATTGGTACAACATAAAGACCGATAGTGAATGCGGGGTAGGGGTCAATCTTTGTTCCCATGGAGAAGAAGAATATCAGTATGAAGAGCTCCTTGATCGATCCTATCTTGCCTTCAACGTATACAGAAAACTTTCCACGAAGAGCCAGTCCAATAATGAAAGCCCCGATCCCTGGAGAGTATCCCATCTGTTGACCTATGATGGCAAAGGCAAACCCAAGACCGACTGAGAACAGAAACGGAATCTCTTCGTACTCCAAATCAAACGAGCCGAGATAGTCTATAACCCTTGGAGCCAGATAGGTTGCGACCAGGTATCCCACCACCGTAAGAAAAATCCCTCCTAAGATGGTAACTAGGAACTGAAAAATAGACCTATAATTAAGAATGGTGTTACTGGACACCAGAGAAGATAAAACGACTAATGCGAGAACAGCGAAAAGATCTTCAATCACCAGCACTCCCATCAAAACATTAGTCTCATGCTCAGCCAATGATTTTCGCTTTAGGATGATCTTACCTACTATTGAAGTACTTGTGATACTGACCGCAAGGGCAAAAACAAATGCCTCCAGGATTGTACTTCCAAATAACATCAGTGCAATAAAACCCAAAACGAAGGAGATTGAAATTTCGACAGAGAAAATTCCAAGCGACTTTCTAGCTATATTTATCATTTTTGCCGGTTCGAGTTCAAGACCAATGACGAACAGAAGAAGAACAATACCTATCGTCGAAAGGTCGTTTATGGTCGTGGTATCGAGAACCCACCGCAATACGTACGGTCCTGCTATCATTCCTGCTAGAATCTCTGCTGGTATTATTGGTAGCTTTAATCTTGCAAATATTACTCCGAGCACAAATATGAAAATCAGTATAACTCCCAAATCCAACAAAAACGAGCCGCTCGACAACACAAGAAATTATAAGGTCGTGTAATAAAACTATTACCAATCTCTAAAGAAAGTAAGAGAAATTTCGCCTGTGTGAAAATAACTCCTTCAGGAAAATCATGAGGAATCAAGGTGCGGAATCAAACTTTTTGACCATATTACGAAAGACGTTAATCCCATCTTCGCCAAAAGTAGGTAGACAGTTCCGCAATTTGACCTCTCAGACCCATTCGCTTCGTTAAGGATTATCAAGATTTATCTGTCTTATAACTACTGATTTTTGAAGTTCCAACGAAAAGGATAAAATAATCGTAAGATGTTTAGAAGCCTCCAGAATGCCACCGTAGCTCAGTCGGAAGAGCAGCTGATTTGTAATCAGCAGGTCGGGGGCTCGATTCCCTCCGGTGGCTTTGAATCCAAAGTTCTTGACTAACAATCGCTCAAATATTGAAGAGACTGGAACCAGTGTGAATATTTCAGGAAGTACAGCATGAGCAAGGGGCTGAAATCCCTCCACAAGTGAACTATCTACTAAAAGATAAAGACAACGTTGTGTATTTTTCGACGATTTAGAGGGCCCGTGAGAATGTTCTGCCCATTGATAATCGCAAAACATTTAACTCAATAAGGGTGTTTAATGATGATGGCCAAGCAAATTGGGATTGGAATCGTTGGTCTCGGTGGTATTTCCGTCATTCATGAGGCAGCTTATCAGGAAGACCCAAGGGCAAAGATTGTCGCTTTGTGTGACACCAACAGGGGAGTGCTTGAAGAGAAAGCAAAACAAATCCCAGTAAAAACGTACGAGAGCTACCAGGATCTAATCAATGATTCGGAAGTCGAAGCTATCGATGTGTGCTTGCCACATTATCTCCACTATAGGGTTGCAAGATATGCTATTGAACATGGCAAGAATGTGCAGCTAGAAAAGCCAATCACAATGAATTACCTCGAAGCAGTAAATTTAGTTGATTTTGCAAAAGAAAAAGGAGTCACATTATCGGTTTCAGAAAACACTCGGTTTGTCAAGTCTTACCAAGAGATTGAGAGAATTCTTTGGTCCGGGAAGTTAGGTGAGATATGGCAAGTTAGAACTCTAATTGCAGGAAGCGAAGTTGAGAGACTTTCTAATAAGAGTAGCTGGATTGCCAAGAAGGAATATGGGGGAGGAATTGTCATGGATGCAGGTGTTCATACCTTCTACCTTTTCAAGTGGCTCTTCGGGGGCCTGAAGTCCATTCATTCAATCCTCTGGAAGAGAATAGAGGGAACGGAGGTGGAAGATAACGCCATAATGTATGGCCTGTTGGAAAACGGCTCTCAATTCCAAGCGCAGCTCAGCGATACGTCTCAGAGTCCTTGGACGGAGAGACTTGAAATATACGGGAGCAACGGTGCAATTATCAGTGATCAGTTGTCTGATCCACCTCTAAAAATCTATAATGGATCGATAGACAGTGAGGGGGAGAAAGTTGCTGAAGTTGAATACAATCCGGCAGGATGGAAAGTTATCTCAATTATGGAGGGTGTTCACGATTTTGTCTCAGCTATCATCGATGATAGAGCGCCTACTGTAAATCCATCTGATGCAGCTTATGCAGTCAAGATTGCAGAAATGGCTTATTCAAACTCATCGATGATCCAATGAATCCAGTTGAGAACAGACCCAATATCGTAAATGGAAGAAAAGGGATAGCTTTCCTGTTGCTGTTCAGTTCCTTCTATCTTGGCCTCAATTATCTGTGGATTTCTTATGAATCTTTAGTACTTCCTGAACAGATTCTAGTCGCATTTCCATCCTTTGAAAGAGGACTGGCACTAGGGGCGATAGCATCTGGAGGTGTAGCATTAGGAGTGATAGTAAATATCATTTCAGGAGTAGTAAGTGACCAGTTGCACTCCAGATGGGGCAGAAGGACGCCAATGATTGTTACAGGAACTATCCTGTTGGTTGCTGTCTTGGCTCTTGTGGCAGTCATTCCTATAACAATCCCCCTTGTCGTGGCTGGTTTCGTTTTCATGCAGGTATTCTCTAATCTTGCTCAAGGTTCTTTTCAACCTTTGCTACCCGATCTCTTCCCCCACGAGAAGAGAGGAGAAGTAGGCGGATTCCTTGGACTATACGCCTTGATAGGGGATGCTCTTGGATTTGGTATCACTGGAATGCTTGTCGGAATAGGGTACTTGTCCATTTCTGTTTTCATAATTATTATCCCTATCTTGCTGACAACTTCACTGATGCTCCTTACAATCAGAAAATTCGACCCTCCATATTTCGGAGTTTCGACCGGTGTTTGGAAGGCACTACTCAAGATTTTCAAGCCTGACGAGTCTGTGCCTGGTTTTATATGGCTAGTAATGGGTTCTTTTCTCGTCCTTATAGGTTCAAGTGGCCTCATATACTTCGAACTTTATTTTTTCAAATATATTCTTGACATCCCAAACCCCGCATTCGGGGTCGCCATCGCAGGGGTGGTAGTTCTCATTACCGGGATGGTAGCGGCGGTTGGTCTTGGGTACCTTTCTGACAAAATAGGAAGAAAGAACATACTAATTTCAGCAGCATTGGTGGGAGGGATAGCAATGGTGGCCCTCCCGTTTGCAAGATCATTTTATGTATTTCTCGTGGTTGCAGCCGTCGTTGGTGCTACTACCGGCCTCTTTTTGAGCGTAGAGATGGCATATGCGAGCGATCTGGTTCCTGAGCGATCATCCGGGCAGTACATGGCGTACTCTAACATTGCATTTGGTGGATCTTCTGCGTTTGCACCTCTTGTCGACGGTGCCATATTCTACGTTTTCAGAAGTAACATTTATCAGAGCTTCATGGCAATGTTTTTTCTGGCCTCTGTTTTCTACTTCGTAGGAGCAGTAATACTACTAAAAACTCCAAAGAGATGAAAGATCTATAGACGGCAATCATTTATAGCAGAATCAAATCGATTGCCGCATAGATTTAAATAGGGTAGAAAAGATTGAGAGATATGACTTCTGTTGGAGAGCCACTGGCTCTTGAACATGAGAAAATCTCAAGGTCCATTAAGGATCTTGGGTTAAACGGGATTTTTGTCACCTCCATTGAAAATGTTTATTATTTCACTGGCGCCCCCGTAATGCCAGGAACCGGGAATCCCATATTATTTGCACTCAGAAACAGAATTCCATTTTTTGCCTATTTGAATGAGAGCGGAGAAGTGACCCTTTTTGTTTGGTTCGGCGTTACGATGGGAGTAGAGTATCAAGTTTATGACGTTAGGGGTTATATGGACATGGAGGGGGGAATTGCTGAACTGACCAGTTTCATTGAAGAAAAGAAACTAGGATCGAGCAAGGTTGGAATTGAATCTAATTGTCCATATTACATTACAGAAATTCTAAACAGATCAGGAATCTCTTTCATCGTGATTGATGACTTGATCAAGAATATTCGCATGTTGAAGAGAAAGGAAGAGATTCTTTTAATCAGGAAGGCAACTGAGATCGCGGAATCCGCCACAAGAGAGCTAGGCAAGGAAATGAAGATTGGAATGACAAGGCAGGAACTTGCAAGGAAGGCCAGGTCGTTTATGATTGAGCGAGGTGCGAACTCAATAGACCACATCACACTCGCATTCGGACCATCAAATCCTGAAGTGATAATAGACGAGACTCTTACGGAAAATCAGATAATTACTGTTGATCTAGGCGCTGTCTACGAAGGATACGTTTCGGATACAAGGAGACTGTTCTACTCTGGAAAGATTGTTCCGGAGAAGACAGAGAAATTGTATAACACAATGGTAGGGATTGTGGATAAGATCGGAGAAGCTTTGATTCCAGGAAGAAAATTCGGTGAAATCTATGATTTGGCTATAAAATTATACTCTGAAAACGCACTGGAACCTATGTTTGTGAGCGCGGGTCACAGTATTGGTATTGTTACTGAGGAAGAAATGATTTCTCAAGGATGTGAAACTGAAATAGAGAACAACATGGTCCTTAACATAGAGTTGTACGCACCAGATGACAATGGAGTAATGATAGGAGATGAAGAAACCTATCTTATAAAGGACGGAAAGAGCATAAGGATTACGAAATTACAGAGGAAAATTTTTCAGGTGTGATAACTATAAATATCGGATTCTTCATTGAAAAGTGATGGATCCACTTATAATAACAGCTACACCTAACATAAGTTGGCTGAATCCAAAAGTGAAGTTCCCCAAGACACCCGAAGAAATTGCGGAGGCCGCAGAAAAGTGTACCAAGGCAGGTGCCTCGATAATACACATACACTCTGATGGGAAGTGGAAAGATACCACGAGGTTGGTCAAAAGAAGGACCAACGCAATAATTCAGTGTGGAATGTCAAGTCTTTCAATAGAAGATAGAATGGATGCAATCAAAGGTGATTGTGACATGCTTTCCGTAATCCTCGGACATCACGACGAGTCCTTCGCAAATGTGGAGACTCACAAACTTCATACCAGGGAGGAATTAAAGGAGTATGCGACTTTATTAAAAAGGCATGGACTTAAACCTGAATTTGAAGTTTGGCACAGTGGACACATCTGGAATTTGAAATATCTCATAGAACGGAACTACTTCCAAAGTCCGTATTTCTCAACTCTTTTTTTTGGTTGGCCTGGAGGCAACTGGTCCCCCGCTACGCTTGAGGAGTATCTCCAGAGAAGAAGATTGATGCCAGATGAGAGCGTCATAAGTGTGAGTGCAATGGGCCCTGAAAACATTAACGTCCTTACTGCCGCTATATTGATGGGAGATCACGTAAGAGTAGGGACAGAGGATCATCCTTTCATCGGTAACAAACAGGCAAGGACAGAAGAACTCGTTTCGTGGATTTCCGACATTGCCAAATCCTTGGGTAGAAAGATTGCCTCGATAGATGAGGCAGTAAATTTGACTGGAGTGAGGAGGAGAGGTAAATGAACGAAAAAAAGGTTGCGATAGTAACTGGAGGGGCGCGTGGTATGGGTGAGGCAACGGCTAAAATCTTTTCAGAAAACGGATACAAGGTTTCTATTCTTGACACAATTGAAGAAAAAGGATGTGCCGACCTGTCTCACAGTAAAAGTGAATGTTTGTTTGTCAAATGCGACATCTCGAAAGAAGATCAAGTGAAGAAGGCAGTCACCAAAACCTTTGAAGAATATGGAAGAGTAGATGCACTGCTCAACATTGCGGGAGTGGTATTAGTAAAACCAATAGAAGAAATTACGGTCGATGAATTTCGGAGGGTGGTAGATGTAAACATTGGAGGAACTTTTCTTATGGTTAAGCACGTAGTCCCAATAATGAAAAGACAAAGGAGCGGAACAATCATTAACATGGCGTCGGTATCGGGACACGTAGGCCAAGTAAGGCACTCCCTGTACGGGGCTACGAAAGGTGGTATAATTGCATTCACCAAAGCGCTGGCATGGGAGCTATCTCCGTTCGGGATCAGAGTAAATTCTGTGAGTCCGGGATCTGTAGACACACAAATGCTGCGGGACGATGTAGAAGGTGAGGCAAAGCGTCTGGGACGGAGCTATGAGCAGGTCAAGAAAGAAAGAGAGGGTGAACAGGCATTTGGCAGGTGGGCAGAGCCAAGAGAAATCGCTGAGGCAATATTCTTTCTCGCAGATGAACGAGCCTCTTTTATAACAGGGACTGACCTTCTTGTTGACTGTGGGTGGGTAGCAAAATAATTCACAGCATAAGTTTCTGTAATCTGAGTAGATCCTCCATTGACCCCTTAACTTTTATTTTTCTTGTCGAATAGGCTACCACTGGGTTTATTTTTCTGTTCATTATCCCTTCTAGGATATCACTAGTGGTACTCACCAGTACGTCAGGTTTGTCCGTTGATCCTTTGACTATTCCGGCACTTCCTCTATCAATTGAAATGAAATATTGTTCTTTGACATCTGTAAATTCAAACTGCACCTGCTTGACCACGTCTTTGAATTTTTCTTGAACGTCGGGATTAGAAAATTTGTTCCTTATGGACTCCAGAATTGATTCAACGTTTGCCATCTTTTAATTGATTAGAAATGTCATATTTATAGTTTGGACGTTTGTTAAGGAAAAGAACTACATGAATATCGGATCGAGCGTTGCTTGCAGTTTTCAATGAATCTCCTTTGCCCTGCATTTTTGAGTGTTATTTTGCTACTGAACTATGATTATTTTTCAATGGTCTCATTCAAACGGCAAGCGTAATAGCCTTCAATTAATTAGAGGTCGTGGAACCGGAAAGCAGATTCGTGACGGTGGATGGAAAGACGGTTCACTACGTCGAGATGAACACAACTAACCCAAAGGATACCCTTGTTCTCCTTCACGGAATGTCATTCAAAGCGGAGACATGGTCATCAATCGGTGCACCAACAAAGGTGGTCGGGATGGGGATAAACTACCTCGCTCTGGACTACCCGGGATGGGGTGAGAGCGAAAAGAACGAAGAATTCTACCCTCCCACCAGGAAGTATTCGAATGCAGCCACTTTCATCGAAGAATTCACAACGAGGATAGGACTCAAGAGGTTTTCTCTTGTTGGTGCATCATTCTCGGGACCTTTCGTCATCTCCTATGCATCGAGGCATCCCGAGTCTATCAACAAAATAGTGTTGGTGGGGCCCGTTTGGAGCGAAGATCTGTCACAGGAAGCATCCCTGATAGTAAAACCGGTCCTTATTATGTACGGAGAAAACGATAACGTCATTTCTTCTCAATCATTTATCAAGTACGGCAATTCTATCAGAGGATCAAAACTTGTGGCGATTAGGAGGGCTGGTCACGCGCTCTACTTAGACAACAGCCAAGAATTCTTCAGAGTTCTGGAGCAATTTCTCTTGTAGTTTTTTTGATACCTTCCGTGAGATTCGTGATATTTCGAAGTAGACCCCTCTGAGTTATCTGACTTGTTCTCATTTCACAAGGGGGAGAGAGAAGCGATGGATTTTCATATGTCTGTGACCTCTTTTATCTCCAGTGCATTCAACATTTCAACTCGATTGTACCATGTTTTGGCCTTACTGCTACCTATGACTGACACCAGTACTGAAAGCGCCAAGATCACAAGAAAGATTGCGATTGAGAGGCGGGTGGGACTGCCAGGAGATACATCCGCTGCGAACGAGAAGGCGATCGTTATGGATAGTACAAGAACCGATGTCAATGCAACTGAAAAAGCTCTTGCCCTCTTGGATACAAATGACAGCTTTAGTAGAGATAGACCTCCGATTACCTGGATAGACATATATGAAAAGGATACTATCGCGGCAATCATCACAAACCCGACAAAATTTCCTAGGAAGTAGTTGGTGACGATAATGATAACTGTCTCTAGCACTAGAAAAGAAGTAACCAGTTTGGCGTTTCCTACATTTAACTTTGACAGTATGTTGTCCTTTGCCATTCTTCTGATTTCATTTAACACCGCATTAGAATATGAAACACAAAGGTTCATCGAACTAATTATTGCCAAGACTGCAAAGAGGCTGTATGCAACCATCCCGAACGATGACCTGATCATACTGTTGACATAGAATGGGTTCGACGAATATGCCGAAACACCCTTTGACCCCAGGAATACCATTATAGAGAATGCGGAGACGACAAGCACAGCGCCAGTGACCATATACGAATAAATCAACGCCTTAGGTACAGTCGAATCCTTCCTTTTAGTGTCCTCTGAGAGATACAATGGAGATTCCATCCCTGCAAAAGCAAGAATCCCGAAGACAACCCCACTGAAGACTGAGTAAGCACCGTTCATAGTTGTTGGAATGATTGGAAATGTGAACGATGTTGCATTCTTGAGAAAGAAAAAATCTAGGACCAAGACAAATACCATCTCAACGCTTCCAGCTCCTATGGTGTACTTGATAGATCTTCCTAGCCCCTGTGAAACGATTCCCATTAGGACCAACAGAAATGTGAAAGGGATTACGTAGCCCAATAGGCCTGTGATGTTGCCGCCCAGAGGGATCAGATGCAATATAAAGAACGAAACGAACAGGGCGATATTTGGAATGACTAAGAGCGCATATACAGCGTATATGAAAGACGTGGTTATCCCTACTCTCTTGCCGAGCATCTTGCCTGCAAATAGATAATAACCACCGTTCGACTGGAAGTGCTTCGAGAGTTTCCAGACGACATATATTGTGGTCAACGCTGCAAGGAAAGAGATTAGCATGACAGTTCCAAGATAAGCACCTGAATAGACTGCTATGGCCGAGAACAGCGCTGCTATATCGAGCATGGGCCCGATAGATGTGAACGACTGCATGAACGAGCCGGGGAAAGTGACATTATGCTCCACTTTACCAGGAGACAGAAAAGGGTATTATCGTTTTCCTGTTAAGATTAAAACGGTTTTCAACTCTCGACCTCGGTCGAAATTATTTCGAGAAGTTCTTCTCCCTGTTCCGTGAGTTCGTAGAAGGGAAAGGCAGTTTTAGCTGTCCGGAGTCGGACTAGGTTTGCAGCTTCCAGTATTCTAATGTTGCGATCTACCTCCTTCCAGTCTGTATTAGTCAATTTTGCCACTTCGTTTCTCTGTCTGGGCACATTGAGGGATTCCATGATCGTCAGACGCCTTGCGCCTCCCTTGCCCTTAAAGATGTTATAAACGTTCCAGCGATCTCTGCCTCCCGAGATTCTTGTCTTAAGAATGTGAGATATTTGTTTCCTTTTTTCTGCGAAAAGCTCATACCCCGTAAGAAGCCATCCTGCTACAGAAAGTGAAAGAGGAAACGAGACAGACTGAAGTCCCATCACTGGGAGAGCATATCCGTTCGTCAGGGTCGTTGATTTAGATGCAAAAGTAGATGCGGTGGAGGCAGGGTAAATTAAGAGTAGTAGTGTATAAATAGTAAATGCTGAAGAGAACACCGTAAGGAACAAGATAATAGGATACCTCTTGCTCATTCCCTATTTCAGTGAAAGTATTTATTTAAGGTTTTTCAAGCACTCTTTACGGGACAGTTCCTCATTTACTAACAATCCAAGACAGAAGAGAATTTATATAGAGTGCAGATAACGGACGAATGCCTTTCAAGGAAGCAACGGATAGAATATTCAACAAGAAAATATGCATGAACTGCTATGCATCAAACCCTATTCGGGCTACGACGTGCAGGAAATGCGGAAGCCACGAACTCAGGTTAAAGGCTAAGGAAAAGAGAGGCGGACAGTAGACTACATTGTTTGCTGAATCGCAATTTCTACTGATTTTATCATACTCTCGATGGCCATGGTGGGATATTTCCCATCTACAGAACTCTCCGACTCCAGCGGAAAATGAATGAAGCCTGCCCTTGCTCTAGAGTAATAGAGGGAATAGAAAAATATCTTATTACAGATAAAAGTGCCTGCGGAGTACGATACCTCAGCAGGAATCTTAGCTGATCTCAGGGAATGTACTATTTTTTCTACCTGCAATCTAGAAAATATACCATCTGGCGCCTTGTTGACAATCTTACTGGGTTCTTTTGAAATTCCATTTTCGTCCTTGCTGTCCCCTTGCCAGTTGAGAGCAATCTTCTCCACCCCGATAGCATTTCTGCCTGGAGATAGGCCAGTGTTGATTATAATTTCATACTCCTTCTTGAGCTCCTTCAGATAATCAACCTCTATAACCGAGTGTTTCACCTCTAGAGAGACCCCTTTTACCTCATGCCCCCTAAAATAGGAACCATTAAGCAGCTCTGCTATCTCCCCTGAGGGATTCTTCCTGAACTTCGAATATGGTTTGAAACCAGTGACTAGGATTATTGAAACCACCTTAGCTGTTCCAGCACATAATTTCTGCTTGCCTCTAAGTTCTCCTTATAGAGAGCATTCCCATTGTCGATTATCTTCTGATACAGGTTTTCCATAGAGGAGCCGTCATTAGGACATTTTTCGCTCGTATTCACAGAGACTAAGAAAGAATGGCACATATTGCATCTGAATACATTCTTGTCTCCTGAATATTTGCCCTTCTTGGTCTTGTCTTTTCCTTCGATATTAACGATATCCATTGCAAAATCTATGGCTGCAGCACTCGAAATCGCAGTGCCAATTCCAAATCCTGTTGCACCTGCATCCTTCAGTGGTCCAATATCCTCTTCCTTTATTCCGCCAGAAACTATTATCCCCACCTTCCTCTTCCCGTTTCTGTCAAGCTCCCACCTCACTTCCCTGATTATGTCTGCAAAGTTCCCCCTTCTGGAAGACGGAGTATCGAGTCGGACGGCATTCAGCCCTTCTATCGCCCTAGCTGCCCGCAAAGATGATTCCTTTTCATCACCGTATGTGTCCACCAAAGCTATTCTGTTTGCCCCCTTTTCGATAACTTCATCATACATCTTCCATCCCTCTTCCTCTCCAACGAGCAGTAGAAGGGAATGAGGCATAGTTCCCTCTGCCTTCCTACCAATCCTCTCGGCTCCTATTATGCTGGATACCCGGTCACAACCACCCAGATATGCATTTCTGTCTATCAGCGGAGCCAGTGCAGGATGCATCCGCCTGACCCCGAAGGATAGAAGCGGAAGGTCACCTATCCTCTTCTTGAAGTACGACGCCTTTGTGGCTATTCCGGATGCCTGGGATAGTGAGCCAAGCAGAGGAGTTTCCAGCATGCCAAAATCTAGGTATTTTCCAACGATCTTGACAGCAGGTATCGGTATTCCTTTCATGTCTCTTGTAGGAAAAACTGTCCCCTCTGGTAGGGCATAGACGTCTACCTTTTTTCCCTTGAGCAGTTCAGTAAGATCATCCAAGCCAGAAAGAGTGATCCAAGGTATGTCTCTCGAAGAACAAGTTATCTCCATTACCACTCTTGGATTTACTCCGGCCTTGTTCAAAACTTCTCTGGCCCTGAGGAAATAAACATCCGTGGTTTTCAGGTTTGCTATTTCCTCGGAGGAAGCAATGTTTTTCATTTTCCAAGGATATCCGTGAGAGATATTATTTTTGCTCCGTAGTTTTTCTTCATGTACTCGAGCGTTCTTCTCTTTTGAGCCGAGGACACTGCGTCGGTACATTCTTCCACCACTATAGGGTCGAAACCTCGGAAGAAGGCAGAGGCAACTGAATGGACGATGCAGATATCTGTAACTACACCGCAGAAAACTATCTTTTTAGCCCCTCTTTCCTTCAGAGTTCTCTCTAGACTTGTGTTAAAGAATGCATCGTAAGTGTGCTTCCTTATCACCTCTCCTACTCCCCTCAGTTCTTTAACTGTTTCTGCCGCGCTTGTACCTTTCATAGCGTGCTTTCCCCAAACTCGCATTTCTGGATCTTCACTCGTGTGGGAATCTTGGACCAGCACCGTGAATTTTTGACTACGCTCTATGAGTTCCTTGGTCGATTTTACAACCTTCTTGTACTTCGGTCTGCCCAGCTTTCCTGTCACGAACTCTTCGATCAAGTCGATCGACACAATCGCGTCAAAATCTACCACCATAGGTAACTCCCGTCTGCAGTATCTTCTATTCTTATCCCCTTCTCCTTTAGGTCTTCCCGTATTCTGTCTGCAGATTCGTAGTCACCCTTCTTTCTGAAGTCGCTCCTGAGGTCCAGCACTATGTCCATAGATCTTTCTGGCAACGGTGTGATATGAACTATTCCCAGCACAGTCTCTATCTCCTGCAGTACGTACTTTATCTCACCTTTTTCCTCTTCCGTCATCTTGGTCTTTGCGAGTGATTCTTTCATGAAGCCTATTACCTCTTTCAAGCTTTCAGGAGTGTTCATGTCGTCCTCCAGCGGTGCAAATATCCTCTTTAAAATGTCGGCCGTTCTGGCGCTTTTTCTCTCCGCAGATCCACTCACCCTGTGCATTAGTATTGATATCTTTTCGGCAGTGGACTGAGCATCTACTGCACTCTTCTCATCAAAATTGACCGCTGCACTGTAATGCATGGACAGCATCATGATTCTGATTGCCTCCGGCCAGTAGCTATTGAGAGCTTCTTCAATAGTGATGAAGTTCTTGAGGCTCTTGCTCATCTTGATGTCGTCCACGTTGAGATGGCCAGTATGAATCCAGTACTTGACCATGGGTCTCTTTCTAGATATTGCTTCCATCTGTGCTATCTCAGACTCGTGGTGCGGAAAGATAAGATCTTTAGCACCGCCGTGAATTTCGTAGGTCGGGCCGAATATGAGTTCCGTGATTGCTGTATCTTCTATGTGCCATCCCGGCCTGCCTTCCCCCCACGGACTCTGCCAGAATGGCTCCCCTTCCTTCCTTTTCTTCCAGAGTGCAAAATCCAGCGGATCTTCCTTTTTGTCGTTCACTTCAACCCTTGCCCCGGACATAAGCTGATCCAGGTTCTGTTTGGATAGCTTCCCATAATCCTTGAATTTTCTTGCACGGAAATAAACGCCGTCTGAGATTTCGTATGCGTATCCCTTTTTGACCAATCTTGAAATTTGTGAGATGATCTCCTCAATGTAATCGGTCGCAAATGCGTGGTAGTTGACAGAGTTGATTTTTAGTCTCTTCATAATCTCGAAAAATTCTGAAGAGTACGTTGATACGATGTCTTCCCAGGACCTTCCAGTCTCTTTCATCTTGTCTATTATGTGATCCTCTATGTCAGTTATATTCATGAGGTAGAACAATCTTATTCCCTTGTACCTTAGGTACCTTGCTAGAACGTCGAAGAAGATGTACGTCCTTCCATGACCCATGTGTGGCTTGTCCTGTACCGTTGGTCCACACACAAACATGTTGATTCTCTTTCCCTCTCGAGGCTCTATCTTTTTGAGTGAAGAAGAAAGAGTATCCCTTATCTCCATAGTTGGAGAGAGAGAACATCATTAAATTTTTTATCGTAAATAATATGTACTAGCGTGCTTAAAAGAAAAGTGGAGTTCAACACAAAATCTTCACTGCTCGAGAACAAGAAGATTACTTTGGGGGTCACTGGATCAATCTCTGCAGTTGAATCCGTAAAGCTGATCCACGAGCTGAGAAGACACGGTGCGGAAGTTTTCCCCGTAGTCACTGAGTCTTCAAAGAAGATAATCCATCCATCTTCCCTAGAATACGCTTCTGAAAACAAGGTAGTTGAAGAGCTTACGGGTGCCATTGAGCATGTAAAGCTTGTCGAGGACTCCGATCTATTTCTCATAGCACCAGCGACGGCAAACACGATCTCCAAGATGGCCAATGGAATAGACGATTCGCCCGTTACATCCGTTTTTTCCAATGCGCTCGAGAAAATCCCAGTTGTGGTTGTTCCAGCTATGCACCTCAACATGTACACAAATCCGATTATTGTAAGAAACATTGAAACTCTAAAGTCATATGGAGTCATTTTTCTGGAACCTCAGATAGAGGAGGCCAAAGCCAAAATTGCTGACAATCAGTCGATCGTTGCAGAAGTCATAAGGACACTCCACGATGAACTCAAAGACAGAAAGATTTGCATTATTGGCGGTTCTAGCTACGAAAATATAGATGACGTGAGGGTAATTACGAACAACTCCACAGGTGAGACTGCGAAGGACATTGCGATGATGGCCTATTACCTTGGAGCTGACGTGAAACTGCTTCTCGGAAATGTTAAGGTGGAGATACCTTCTTTTCTGAAATTCGAGACGTTCACAAACCTGGAATCTTTGGTCTCGAAGATTGGAACGATAAAGAATAGTGATACGGTGATCGTTCCTGCAGCTCTGTCAGACTTCACTACCGAGAAGAAGATCGGGAAGATTTCTACTGATAAATCCTTCTCCATGACACTGAGACCTGCTGCAAAGTTTCTAAAGTTGCTGAGGGGAGGATACAAAGGAAAAATAGTTGGATTCAAGGCTGAATATGGTGTCTCCAGAAAAGAGTTAATTTCCAGGGCCAGGAAGAGAATGTCTGAGTACTCACTCGATATGATCGTAGCCAACGACCTCAAGGACGTTAGACCGGGATTCACCAAGGTTGTAATTATCAAAGGGAAACAAGAGACCGCTTTGGAAGGTGAGAAAACTGAAATCGCAAAAAGAATACTCGAATTACTCCCATAAAGCATATTCTCCCGGTAGTGCAACAATGTTTTTCATTCCTAATAGGGAAGAGAATCTGTTGAAGAAAGGCTCAAGGGGAGTCGCGATCTGTGTGGAGACTGGGATGACGACAAGAGTGGAGAAGTCCGAGTCAATGGATGTCAGGTTCAATGGAATCCCGATCGACAACTCGATTCAGGAAGAGTGCGCGAAAGAGCTGAGCTTCACAGGAAAGATCTTTTCTTATTCTGATTTACCGCCATCTAGTGGTTTCGGACTAAGCGCTGGAGCTGCCCTTACAACGTGTGCTGCGATAATGGGAAATGACACAAAAAGCGGTCGTGTTTATGAGCTGGCCCACAAAATAGAACTCCAGAGAGGGACCGGACTTGGAGATGTACAGTCTCAGATGACGGGAGGATTTCATATCAGAGTCAAGGGTGGAAGTTTCCCTTATTCTGTTACGGAACGAATTCTAGAAGATTCCATAGATCTCCTGATCCTTCCGTTTAAGAAGAAAACTCCAACAGGGGAAGTTATCGAATCGCCATCAAACCTCGAGGAAATAGTCAGGAACGGAAAAAAAGCATTTAAGGCATTTATGAAGAGACCGACTCTTCAGAACGCCTTTGTGCTTGGAAAGAAATTTGCATTTGATTCTGGTCTTGTTTCTCCTAAATCAGAGAAGATCTTGAATGACCTGTCTGGAGAATTTGCGTCTATCTCATTGATCGGTGACAGCATCATTTCACTTTACAGTCGGGAATCTCTCGATGTGTTGAGAAAATATGGAGATCCAATCAAGACAAGCATTTCATCTACAGGGTTGATGTTAGGCTAGTGGAAAGTAGAGGATTCCCCCAATCTCCCTTATTCTCACGTCGAAAGTCTCAACGACCCTTTCCATAAAGTCTGGATCGTCCCTTGTGCCCTTGAACACTGTCACTCCATTCTTGATTAGGAGTACGTTACCCCCAAGCTTGTTTAACGCATTCAGATCATGCGATACTATCACCGTCCCCTTGTCCTTGAAATTGGAGACCACGTCCAGTACTTCCTGCACGGACTTGATGTCGAGATGGGCGGTCGGTTCGTCCATAAGGATGTATTTGGAATCCTGAACGAGTGCCCTTGCTATTATAGCCTTCTGGAGCTCTCCCCCTGAGAGGGTGTTAATAGTCTTATCCTTCAATTCTGAAATTCCAACCTCCTGAAGTGTATCTGCTATCCTTTGATCGTCGACCCACCATTCTCTAGTCAAGCTATAGAGTCCCATCGAAACAAACTCCTTGACAGTAAACGTGTAAGGAGTAGAGAATATCTGAGGTACATATGCCACCTCCCTTGCCAGTTCCCTCCGAGAGAGTGAACTTGTTGGCCGGCCGTTTAGAGTTATTTTCCCTTCGTGTTTGACGAGTCCAAGCAACGCCTTCAATAACGTCGTCTTCCCCGAACCATTTGGACCCATCAATATCAGGTGCTCTCCGTCCTCTACCTTCACGCTAACTTTGTCAAGAGCCAACTTCTTGCCGTACCTGACACTCAATCCCTCGATATCGATCACAGTTTCCTCCTCCTGTACAGAAGATAGATGAGAACTGGTGCTCCGATAAACGATGTGATAATACCCACAGGAATTTCCCCCTGTGGGGTGCTTCGTGCAATGGTATCGCTCACCAGCAGTATGTTTGCTCCAATAAGAGGTGCAACAAAAACTAGAAACCTGTGTGACTCTCCCACAATCTTCCTTCCGATGTGAGGAGAAACTAGACCAATGAAACCGATTATTCCAACAACAGACACTGCAAGACTCGTGATTAGACTTGATACAAGAAGTGTAACTGTTTTTACACGTCCCGTGTTTACCCCGAGGCTCTTGGCCTGTTCGTCGCCCAACAACATGATGTCCAGTTCTCTTCTAAAATAGACCATTAACGGAAAGATTACCAAAAGTGCAATGAATAACCAGAAGTCGTCAGTCCAGGTAGCACCATACAATCCTCCCAAGAGCCAAAACAGGACTCCTCTAAGGTTGACAACTTTCAGGTATATTATATACGATGCGACTGCAGAGAAAAGGAAGCTGACAGAGACGCCTGCAAGAATAAGCATTTCCGTATTGACCTCTCCGTCAGATCTAGAAATCAGAAATGAGATTCCAACTGCGACCATTGCAAAGATAAATGCAAGGAGTGGTACCAGAAAGGGGGATACGAGGAACCCTATAGCTGCCCCAACTGCGGCTCCGCTAGAGACTCCAGTGAGATATGGATCACCCAAAGGATTCTTGAAGATGGTTTGAGTGACGAGGCCTGAGATTCCTAGAATCATTCCTATAATGACTGCAAGAACAATTCTGGGGAAACGGACATAGAAGATTATTGTAGAGATTGTCCAGTTTGGACCCTTGTTAAATGTGAATTGATATATGGTTTTCAGTATTTCCTGGATGGATATGTGGACAGGCCCAATCGAGAGCGAGACAACAACATCAATAAAGGTGATTATGACGAGAAAAAGAGAAAATAAATAATTTGAAAGTTTCATTGAAAAGCCTTTGGGTAGAGAAACTGTGCTACCGTCTTTACCGCATATATGGTCAGTGGTCCCGGTTCGTTCATCCAGTTTGATTCTGTCTGATTGAAGAACAAAACCTGGCCAGTCTTGATTGCGGTGATGTTGTTCCATAGTTCCGATTGATTACCATTTGTGAACCAAGATATGTTTGAAAGACCGGGTATGTTATAGTCTACAATAATAGCTTGGGGGCTATCATTTACGACATCCTCTATTGGAATGGTGGGATATGAGGTGTTAAGATTGGAAGCTATGTTGTAAGCCCCTGCATCAGCCAATACATTCTGAATAAAGCTTCCAGGCCCCGCCGTATATATTGGCGACGACCACATCATATATAGTAATGATTCCTTGCTCTGACCTGTCTTGTTAAGGTAGGAAGTTACATTGCTTTCTACCCCGTGCAAGTATGATTTCATAAAATTAACTTCCTTGAGTGCACCCTCTTGGTGACCCGTTGCGTTGCCAAGTGTGAGCATATCTCTATAGATGCCTGTTATGTTTTGAGGTTCGAAGACTAGAACGGAAATATTCAGGCTCGCTAGCTGGTTGACGATGTTAAAGTCTGAAGTCTGAATCGTTGTGGCAAGTACAAGGTTCGGATCCATGCTTACTACCTGTTCGACGGAAGCGGTTCCGTTATCCATAGAAATGTGTGGGAGCTTGGTTGAATTGGCGGGCCACCAGTCATAACTCGTATCCGCTACCAACAGATTGCCTGCGCCAATTGCATACATCATCTGGGTATTGGAGGGATCCATGGACACTACTCTAGTAACTGGAAGTCGAATCGTTACATTTCTTCCTAGATCGTCTACTACCGTGATAGACGAAGGTTGACTTTTGGATTTGTGTTCCTCCGCATATGCAAATGATATGGAAGCCGCGATTACTATCACGACAACAATAGCTGTAATAAGTTTTGCGTTCATCTAATTCAAATTAATTTGAATTATTTAAAGTTTATTTTACAATATCAGCTGGACCTTGACGCTGTCATCCGATTACGCACGTCTCAAATTCAATCCAAGTCTTTTAGATAAGTTCTCTATGTCTTGTGCAACATAGAAGAAACCCATCCATGCCCACTTTCCCCATCTTGCTATACCCTCACGTTTCACTTTTTCTATCATTTCCCTTGCATTCTTAGGCTCTTTTCCAAGAAAGAGTAGTCCAAATACATCAACAGACCAAGCATCAATTGGGAAACCTCCGTGCGGATTTATTATGTCAGCAGCATAGTCTCCTACTCCTGGTAGTTCCATTATCCTCTTCCTTGCTTCTTTTGGGGGCATTCCAAGAATTTCCTCTGACGTTGGAAACCCATCTCTTACCATGCGTGCAGAACCTATCAGGAATTTCGCACGATACCCAAGTTTACATTGTCTTGAAAAATCCTTTTCGTCTAATTCGGCGATCCTTTCCGCAGACGGTTCCACTATGATTCTTTTTCCATCGAATTCTACCAAATCTCCGTAAAGTCTTGTGATACTTTCCATCATTTTTAGACTCCTGTCAAGTCTTGCCATCTGTAAACAGATGCTGAGGACTATGGAATTGTAGATGTACGGAGTTTGAGTATCGTGCATACCATATAGATCTTCAATGGTATGTTTCAGGATTTCATCTCTCCTAGCCATATAATAGAAATCCTTAAGGTCTTGGTCTGCCCCTATCATTTTCTTTAAGTGCTCCGATATCCCTTCCCTCAACTTATTCGTAGTTTCCGCTTCTGTGAAAATGCGAACTTCTATTCTGGGATTATCAATGGTGCCTCTTGAAATCATTTTTATGCCTGCGAGCTGGCCGATAAGCCTTGTAGCTGTCCAGAATGAATTACCTTCAAGAATCTCTCCAGAGTTGAAAAGGCTCCAACCGGCAGGCTTTCTCACTGTTAATGAGAAATTATATGGAGGTATAGGTTCAATATTGAAATGGAATTCGTGATTAAACATTGATCTGCAAAATGGACGCTATATATAACTAAGTTGTTGCAACGGGCAAGCCTCTACTACTTCACTCCTATAGGTCATCGAGTACAACTTATCAAGTGGTTCCAGAACTCCACGGCTGTGAATTTTAATGAGGCTCATGTGATGGAAATATTTAATCCTCCCAAATATTGTCATTTAATGCAGTGCAATGTGAGATTTTATGGAATTGTCCAGGGGGTGGGTTTTAGGGAACGGACTAGAAGGATGGCAAAAGGACTCAATCTTAGGGGATGGGTCAGAAATCTGAAGGACGGTTCTGTCGAAGCAGTGATTCAGGGTGAACCCGATATGGTCGAAAAATTGATTCAGTACTGCATTTCTGAAATCCCAAACGCTCTGGTAACGGACGTGAAGAAAAGGTATGTTGAGGAAGACGATTTGGACAATTTTAGAATAATAAAATAAAAAAGAATTAAATCTTCAGTGTTGCCTTCCCCGGTCTCCAGTCTACTGGGCAGCGTTCACCTGTCTGAAGTGCCGCCAAAACACGGAATGTTTCATCCGTGCTCCTTCCAACATTGTCGTCGGTGATTACCATATACTTTATGACTCCCTCCGGATTTATTATGAACAATCCTCTTTGCGAGTTTCCTGTTACATCATCAAGAACCCCATAGTCCCTGGAAATCTCTCCCTTCCTATCCTCGACCATCGGATATTTTGCTTTTGAGACCCTGTCGTCGTACTCCACCCAAGCCTGGTGGACGAACACTGTATCCCTGCTGACTGAGACGACTTCAGCACCTGCTTTCTTGAATTCCTCATACTTCTCAGCAAATCCCTCTATCTCCGTGGGACATACAAATGTAAAATCTGCGGGATAGAAAAACAGTACCACCCATTTCCCCCTCAACTTTGAAAGCCTAAAATCTTCTATTCTTCCGTTAACGAATGCCTTTGCGTCAAAATCTGGTGCTTTTTTACCAATCATTTTGTCACCCTTTAATATTTGAAGAAGAGTTAATTCAAAAATATAAATCTTAGTAAAGTAACAACAAAGGAACTTTGGCAACTGCTATGGATTTCCATCACTTGCCCAACTACCTGGTTTTAATAATAACTACTGTACCTCACACCATGGTTCTCAACTGAGACTCCTTTCCCAACCCCGACCTCTCCGATATCCAGTGGTCCGAATTTCCTAAGTTCTTGAATAACATCGTCCTCTTCTTTTCTTGAGGTTACTATCATCATCCCGATTCCCATGTTGAATACTTGAAATGCTTCGTAATCTGAGATCCCTCCATCCGCTGATACCTTCCGGAAAACTTCTGGAATTGCAGGATAATGCAGCTTGAACCTGGCATCCTTAAGTCTCAGCAAATTCCTTACTCCTCCTCCTGTTATGTGAGAAATCCCGTGAATGTCAAACTCTTGTGTTACCTTATAGAGCAATTTTGAATAAATTCTGGTACCTTTCATCAGGCTCTTCCAGAACGGTCCGTCCTCAAAATCCGCCTCTAGAAGGCCCTTTTTCTTTTCATATATCTTCCTTATCAATGAAAAGCCGTTTGAGTGAATGCCACTGGAAGGAAGACCCAAAATCCTGTCCCCTTCCCGTATTTTCCTACCTGTAATTTCTTTTCCCTTTTCCAACCTGCCCACAACTGTCCCTGAAATATCTATTCCTCTGATCAGGTCAGGTACTGAAGCAGTCTCTCCTCCAACCACAGATATTGCCGCCTCCTTGCATGCGTCGTTAATGCTCTTTCCCAGTTTTTTCCCCGCCTCCTCATCAAGCATAGTCCCTGCTATATAATCCACCATTGCCATTGGCTCCGCACCCATACAAACTATGTCATTTACGTTCATTCCAACCAGATCGTACCCTAATTGATCGAAATAGTCATATTCTAATGCCATTATTGTCTTGGTGCCTACGTTGTCTGTGTGTAAAGCAATGTAGTCCCCTCGATAAGATATAAGTCCTGAGTAGTGTCCAATTGTTGCAGCTCTCTTGAACTTTGAACCTTTGTACGTGAGTTCTTTGATTACTGCGTTCCTGAAGTTACCAATTGAGGAAAAATCAACCCCACTCTCCTTATACTTTGGCATCGATTAGCAATATATCGAACTTGATTAAGAATGTCGCTGTATTCATTTACTCATAGACAATCACCTGCAGTTGAAACTTGTAGCAGAATATCTTGGAGGCTCTAGCGACATCTCGAGAGCGGAGATAAGGGGACTCCTGAAGAGCTATGGTGGGAATATCTCTGGAGAGATGGATAAATTAATCTTCTTCTCCACCGATCATCCAGAAAAAATCGTTTCGAGAGTAGCCTTCTCAAAACGCATCGGGAAGATAATTGACTGGAATGAACAGATCAGCATTGGCACCGAGAAGAGGTACGCAATTAGAGAGAAGAGGAATTTAGAAAGAGAGTCACTCATAGAACAAGTCGCAAAAAGAATTGACGGAAGAGTAGATCTTGGGAATCCTGATGTCATTTTCTACATCTATAATTTTAACGAACCGGTCATTACGGAAACAATATATGAAAGGAAAATGAACGTTCTCCTAGATCAGAAATACAAGACCAAGCCGATGAACCATCCCTCAAGCATCTCACCCATCCTCGCGAGAGGGATGATAAACATTGCGGGTCTCAAAGAGGGAGACGTTTTGATTGACCCGTTTGCAGGAACTGGAACTTACTTGATTGAAGGATTCCGTATGGGGATAGAATCATACGGAATTGACAGAAGCTGGAAGATGGTAGAAGGTGGAAATCTAAATTTGAAACACTTTGGCTTCCCCACAAACATAAAACAAGGGGATTTCTCGGAACTAGTTTCATTTCCAAAAAATGCCACTATCGTGACTGACCCGCCATATGGCAGGGGGGCCAAGATATTTTCTCAATCGCGAGAGTCTCTATACTCTAGGTTCTTTTCGCTCATCTCAGGAACGTCAGGAGTGAAGGTCTTCTGCATTCCGACGGAAGAACTTGTGACACTTGCAAAGGAGTATATGGAATTGAAGATTGTCGGAGAGATTAGAGTACATTCCTCTTTGACACGGCGAATTGCAATCTCAATGTAAGCACTTTATGACTCATTAACGGTTATTTAGCTATAGGTGATTAGATTTATAACATCTTTTTAGATTACTTAAAAGATGGACGGTAATCCTTTCTTCAACAATTTTGCAAAGAATTATTCAAGCAATGAATCATTCAAGTCAGGAAATGATCTCAAAATTCTATTAAGTTTACTGCCTGAGAAATTACACAGAGCGCTTGATGTAGCAACGGGGTCTGGATTTGTCGCCTTTGAACTCTCCAAAAGATGCGAACAAGTTGTGGCACTGGATCTTACAGAGGCAATGCTTTCAGAAGCTAAGAAACTAATGTCGTCGAATGCAATAAAAAACGTTGAGTTCGAAAAATCGGATTACTACGGTTATTACACCTTTCAAAAATTTGATGCTATTACCTGCAGGAGGGCACTTCACCACTTTGACAAAAAGGAACTGTTCTTTAAAAAGTCAAAGGAACTTCTAAACGAAGATGGAGTACTTGTGATCAGCGACATGATGGTTGCTGAAACGGATAAGGAAGACCTCTTAAATAAACTTGAGAGAAGGAGGGATCCAACTCACGTTTCCGCGCTAAACGAAGGGGAATTTATGTTCTTGTTGAAATCAGCAGGTTTTAGAGTTTTAAAATCTGTAATAGACCGAGAGCAGATAAGTTTTGAAAAGTGGTTGTCTCCAGTGGAAACTAATTCCGTTAATGGAATAGAGTGCAAGAAGTTCCTAAACACACTCTCGGATGAGGAACTAAAATCAATGTTGTACGATCGCCAGACAAGCACTATGACAAAACAGCGCATAATAGTAGCCGCTACGCCCGTAATCTCCTGATTCGCGGACGCTGAGGGGCAAGAATAAAAGGCTAAATATCATGTGGTAATTTGAGGGCAATGGTCAAGAGAACCTACCTATCGATAATCTTCAATACAGAGGGAGAAAGACCCTCAGAAATAATCTCAAGGCTGCAATCTCTTGGCTTCAATCCAATTACAGGAACTAGAGACCTTGTGTACGAATGGGGAGATCACGCTACTGTCTCAGACGCGATTTCACTCATAGACAGAGTTCATGCGACCCTAGGCGGATACAACGTACTGTTCACTGCCGAGACGATTGACGAGAGATAGGAAACCTTCTGACATAACCGCAGTTGTTGCAGCTGACAGTGATAGCCGAAGTGTTTATTCTCACTCGCCCCCCGCCAGAGTAGATCCCCTTCTTGCACTTCTTGCAGACCCAAGTCCTGGCATCCTGTAACACCTTTGCCTTGTACTTCGTCGAGTAAAGGTGGATTAGTTCGTACTTCCTGTCTGCATACTGCTTCCTGTTGTTCCGCTCATCAACGAGTGCGAGCTCGAACAATTCCTTCATCCTCTCCTCCGCAACTTTCCTTTCACTGTTTTTTGGCATTCAAAAACACTCCCGAAGGTGATGAGACTACCTCTCCCTCCTGGATAATGAGTTCTCCTCTGAGGTATACAAGTTCAGGAAATATCCCCTCAAAATTTTCAAAGGGAGTCCACCCACATCTTGAGTGCAGTTCTTCACCCCTGATCTCTGTAGTGTTTCTGAAGTCGAGAGAGATGAAATCTGCGTCAAATCCTTTCGCGATAAAACCCTTGTTTATCCCACAGATTTCGGCCGGCTTTTCCATCAATGTTGATACAGCTTTCTCCAATGATATTAGACCCTTGCTGTAAGAGGATAATATCAGAGGAATCCTTGTTTCAACTCCAGGTACACCGGATGGAGCGTCCCGGAACACTTCCTTTTCCTGAAGCGTGTGCGGTGCGTGGTCAGAAGCAATAACGTCAAGGGAAGTCGATTTGAGACTTTTCAACAGTTCCTCCTGAGTTATCTTCTTCCTAAGAGGAGGATTGACCTTCCCGAAAGCTCCGATTTTAGCAGAGCTGTTGAGCAAAAGATGATGGGGAGTTACCTCCGTCGTAAAACCTAAGGATTTTGAAAATTCAAGGGAACGCAATGAAGTGAGATGAGCCATGTGGACTTTTTCTAATCTGTACTTGAAAATGCTTTCGATGGCTTCCATTTCACACTCAATTGGTCGGGTCATATCGTGCGAGAGCAGGCTGTCATTGTCCCTTACATTACTGTCGATACATTCCTGCAGCTCCCCATGAACAACCTTCACTTTGTCCTGCCAGTTGCAATTTCCGACCTCTGTCAGTAAGCCTCCCGTCGATCTCCCCAAAAATATCTTCTGGCCTATTGCTTCTGGCACTATGTTCCTTGAAGCTGCCTGATATAATCCGAAATCCACATAGCTTCTGTTTCCTATGGCTGAAAGCTTAGACATGAATGCAGATGAGTCAATGATGGGAACCTTGTTGTTGGGCATGTCGCAAACAGTTGTAGTCCCCCCAAAGATTGCGGACAATGAACCCGTTCTGAAATCCTCTTTCTCATTCTCCCCTGGATCCCGGAAGTGAACGTGCATATCGACCCCTCCTGGCAGGACGTGGCCCGGAATATTCTCAACGTTCGCACCAGAAAACTCATCCCTGATGTCTACGATTACTCCCCTATCCACTACGACGTACTTTTCTCTAAACTCTCCGCTTATGTAAAATCGTCCATGGAGTGCTTCCATCACTTCTTCTCCGCTACCAGTACTTTCCTAAATACTGGTCCTCGTGGTTCCACTTCATAAAATATCTCCGCTGAAAATGTGGAAATAGAGGTGTCGGCGTCCTTCCAGCAATCAGGTTCCATCCCCGCCTTCCAGCACACTGCATTGAGGAATGCTTTCTGGTCCATCCCCTCATCTACTGCGACCTGCGGTAGAAGCAGACCAGAATAGGAGTCACGCTCTGCTATAAGGCCATCTTTTCCTATCTCAATCTTTGAGGGCAACTCCTTCCTGTTCTTTACCGCCAGAACTTCTGGTTTAGTCAGAAGTGATACCTCAACGATGATGTTATCCATTTCTTCCTTTGTGACTGGAGAAAATCTTGGGTCGTTGACTGCAGCCGAAATCGCGCTCTTTATGACCGCTTCTCCGAGCGGATAAACTGGCTCCGGAAATCCAATGCACCCCCGGAGCTCTCCTGAAGTGTCTGTCAGAGTGGTGAATACCCCTCTCTTTTCGACAAACTTACCCCCATAACTGTTCTTAACTATTAACTTGATATCGATGTACTCCTCAATGGCCCTTCTGGCCATCTTGGTCGCTATTTCTCCATCCTCATCCGTATATTCCTGCCCCATCATACTCCTCTCTTATCCCCCCAGATCAATTTGTGCAATTGCGGCAGTACTCTGACATTTAATCTGTCTTTTAATACTTTTTCAGTTAGTTCTTTCAGATTTTTACCACCCTCGGGCTGAAAAATTACCTCTCCGTCAAACGGATATTTTTCTATAATTGACTTGGAAAACAGGTAGTCCTTGTCGTCGGCGATAACGAACTTGATGTAATCCTTGACCGCTAGCAGCTCAATGTTCTGATAGATGTTGTGTTCCACCATATTAGAGGATGGAGTTTTTACATCCATAGAAATAATCATGTTGTCGTCCGTGGGGACATCCTCTAACGAGATTGAACCGCTCGTCTCCAGAATGATTTTGTATTCCCTATCTAGGAGCTTGTACATTAGGGGATATACTTCCTTTTGAAGCAGGGGTTCACCGCCGGTGATGCAGACATATTTTGTGTTTTGTTTAGACGCCTCTTCTATCAAACTGTCAACGCTTCTCTTTTCCCCACCGGAATAGGAATACTTGGTATCGCAGTTGTGTGATAGATAACGTTCGGAGACGTAGTTGTGGGTATCTGTTTCAAAGTGATTTATATCCAAAAATCCTGCGGTTTCTATCTTTACAACCTTTTCCATTCCTTCATTGAATGAATGACCAAAATCTGTCTTTTCCTGATCAACTGTCCTGATTGATTTTCCGATAGCCCTGTCTGCTCTTATGGTCCTAGAACCTTGATAGTAGAAGGGATGTTCTGGTGTGACTGTAATGCTCCCTCCGCTCTCCATCGTCAACTTTATTGTTTCGGATCTAGTCTTGATAGTGTTAACAACCCTAGCCCCTTTGAACTTTTTCCCTTTAAATCCCATCACTGTATCGCCAACGGCAATATCCTTTGCCAGTTTCCAGGTCAGATCGCTCATGAGTATCTTTGTAGATCCAACCGGCGTCCACGTGCACCTGAGGTTGCACCCAGATAGCCGGATGAAGAAGGTGGGAATCCCGATGAAGGGTCCTTCTCCTTCGATTGAGTAAAAAGTTTCAATTACCGTCAGCATTTCCTACTGGTAAATACTCGAAGGCAATAAAACTTTACGACTCGGATTTTGACAGAGTTATTTCGCAGTCGTATTTGTCCTTAGAAACAGGATCCTTCTTAACAACTTTATACGAAGGAAGCATCGATTCCAGAAGGGCGTCCTCGAATGTTCCACAAAAGGTGTTGTTGGTGTCGAGTGCAAGGGAATAATAGATGCAGTTGTTTCTCTTTATCACTATGTTCCCGTCTTTCTCGAATGCAGTGGCCATGCAGCCCAGACTGTTGTAGAAATTGAGGAGATCACCAATGTCCTTTGACTTTGCACCGTCGTCTCTGACTATTCTTTCTCCTGCTCTTTTCAGGAAGTCCTTGACCCACAAAACGCCATTTTCCGTCGTCAGCTCGTCAAGGAGAATTTTCAAGAGCAAATCGTATTTCTTAGGGAAAAGCTTCATTCCACTGGAAGATATGTAATATGTTTTCTTCGGCCTCCCTACTTTGGTCTTGACAAATTTAGACTCCACGTAGCCCATTGCCTCTAACATATTCAGATGTTCTCTAACCGCATTGCTCCTAATCTCTAGTTTTCGCGATAGCTCATCGACAACCTTGGGCTTCTCTAAGAGTTCTTCTAGAATTTTCTGTTTACTGCCCCCTAGAGTTGATATTTCTTCCATTCTATGTTCTGGATTTAAATAGCGTATTTAACTTTTATTACTTTAGACAGGAAAAAATGTTTAAATATCATCATTTCATACAAAATTACGATGGATTCAAACGTTCTCTATATCAAAGACTTAAGAGTTTCTGTAGGAGATAAGGAGATACTCAAAGGTGTCACTATCAAAGTGAAATCAGGAGAGGTTCACGCGCTTATGGGACCAAATGGCACTGGGAAGAGCACACTCGCCCATACTGTTGTTGGGAGCGTAAGATACAAAGTTAACAGCGGTGAACTATTGATAAACGACATCAATCTGAAGGATCTGCAGGTGTACGAGAGGGCAAGAGCTGGTCTCTTCGTAGCCTTTCAGGAGCCTGTTTCCGTCCAAGGATTGAGATTCATCAACTACTTGAGAACAGCATATTCTTCCCTCCATCCAGATGAGAAGCTTGAGTACAAGAAGTTCGTGGAAGAGGTGAAGGAGTTGCTTGCGTACTTTGGATTGGACAGTTCATTCATAGAAAGGGGACTCAACGACGGCTTATCTGGAGGGGAAAAGAAACGGATGGAAGCCTTACAAATGCTGATTCTGAAACCCAAGTTCATAATTCTTGACGAAATAGATTCTGGACTTGATGTGGATGCTCTGAGAGTTGTTTCAAAAGCGATAGCAAGAGCAAAAGAAAATGGGGCTGGTATTATTATAATAACGCACTATCAAAGGATTCTGGATTACATAAAGCCAGATTTTGTGCACGTCCTGATTAACGGAAAGATTGCTGAAAGTGGAGACGGAAACCTCGCTAAGCTTATCGAAGAGAGGGGTTACGAATATTACAAGGGAGGTGAAGCTGATGCAAAGATTGGATGAAAACGACATTGAGGAAGTTAAAAAGCTCAACGAGATCAAGTACGATTTCACCACAAATGTGAAGCCGGCTTATCAGACACAGAGAGGGCTCAGCAGAAGTGTCGTCGAAGAGATGTCGAAGGAAAAGAAAGAGCCGGAGTGGATGAAAAATATCAGGTTGAAGGCACTGGACATATTCCTTTCGAAGCCTGTTCCAACTTGGGGACCTGATCTTTCTGAGCTCAATTTCGACGATTTGACATATTACATAAAGCCAGAAGACAGAAAGGCAAACAACTGGGATGAAGTACCGAAGGAGATAAAGGATACATTTGACAAGCTCGGTGTACCGGAGATGGAAAAGAAATATCTCGCGGGATCCGTCGCACAGCTGCAGTCGGAAGGAGTCTATTCAAGATTGAAAAAGCAGTGGGAGGATAAGGGCGTAGTGTTCATGGACATGGACAGTGCAGTCAAGATACACCCGGATATTGTGAGAGAACACTTCGGCAGAGTAGTACCACCATCAGACAACAAGTTCGCAGCACTGAACACGGCTGTATGGTCGGGTGGTTCATTCCTTTATGTCCCGAGCGGGGTTAACCTCGATCTTCCAGTTCAAGCTTACTTCAGAATGAACGGAGCCCTCGAAGGGCAGTTTGAAAGAACCCTGATAATAGCAGAGCCTGGAGCGTCTGTTCATTATATCGAAGGTTGCACGGCCCCAACTTACAGTCAATATTCTTTACACGCAGCAATAGTGGAAGTGTACGTGAAGAAAGGGGGGAAGGTTAGGTATACGTCTGTTCAGAACTGGTCAGACAACATCATAAATGGGCCGACTAAGAGGTCCTGGGTTGAAGAGAACGGGAGGATGGAATGGGTGCAGGGTTCGCTTGGCTCCAAGATTACCATGACGTACCCGTCATCGATCCTGAGGGGGGAGTATGCGAGCACGTCCAACCTGAACGTAGCACTTGGAATAGGTCCAGTTTGGAAGGACAACGGAGCAAAAGTGGTTCATGCAGCCCCTAACACCAGTTCAAAGGTAGTGGCGAAGAGCATTTCAGGAAAGGGAGGAATGTCTGTGTACAGAGGACAATTAAGGATTAACCCAGGTGCGTACAATTCCAAGGCCTCGGTACAGTGCGATGCCCTTATCCTTGACGACATCTCGAAGAGCAATACCTATCCTCACAACGAAATACTTGAGGAGAGCGCTTCTTTCTCGCATGAGGCTTCTGTCGGGAAGATATCTGAGGATCAGGTTGACTATCTTATGAGCAGGGGAATAAGGGAGGAAGATGCAAGGTCTCTCATAGTGCTAGGATTCCTTGATGATGTACTCAAGGAGATCCCACTGGAGTACTCCATTGAATTCAACAAGCTGGTTAAACTAGAAATGAACAAGTACGGTGCTGTAGGTTGAGCATAGAAGAAATTGTCAAAGAAAAGAGAAAGTCGGCAGACGAGTTGCCAATATCTGCTGAGCACGATTCGCCTTCAGTAAAGAACTATACTCCTCTGAGGGAGAGTGATTTGCTTCCTCTTCTGAGATCGATTAGATCTGGTTGTGCAGGGATGCAAAGGAACATAACAACACACAACGGTTCTCCATGCAGGCTCTTCGGAGGTGGAACCGTTAAGTTCCTCACGGTGGACGAAGCGATATCAACTGATCTAATGAAGGCAGAGGATATTTTCAATGAGAACTACGACAAGATGAGCGCAATCAATCAAGGTTATTTCAACGATGGTTTCTACCTGGGTATCCCAAACAGGTACCAGGGGGATAAGATGATAAACATCCTCCACACAGGTGACAGGGACTTTAACGTTAGAAATTTTTATTCGATTGGAAACAACTCGTCCTCAAAGATTCTGGAAAACTTTATCGTCACAGGTAATACCTCGGTATCACAGGGGACCGTGATACGCATTGGGGAGAATTCATCGCTCGATTACTATTTACTTGAAGATGAAGAAAACACTGAGCTCAGCTACCTAGAAAGGACAATTTTCATGGAGAGATATTCAACACTCAAAATCCATCACCTCTCGCTACCCGGAAAAAAGAGTATATCGAGGTTCAGAATAATCCAGGTCGGAGAGCATGCAGAATCCGGATACTACGGAGCTGCACTTGGAAAGAAGCAAGAACATCTTGACTTAGAGGTATTCACAGATCACAGGGCAGAACATGGAAAGAATGATACAGCCTTCAAGGGAATTCTGGGAGGAAAGTCGTCCCTCATTTTCAGGGGTTTTATAAGGATAGAGGAGAAGGCGTTGAACGTCGAATCTTTCCTCTTGGCGAATCTTCTTCTGCTAACCAAAGAAGCTGTGGGAAATGCACTCCCTGTACTGGAGATTTATAATGGGGACGTGAAGGCAAAACACGGCGAATCTGTCTCAAACATCTCAGAGGAGCAGATAACCTATCTGATGAGTAGAGGACTGGACCTGCGTGCTGCAAAAAAGGCCGTCATAGAAGGTTTTATAAGTCCTATCATTTATCCCCTTCCAGAAGATATTTCTAGAAAGTATCTTCAGATTGTGGAAGAAGTGATAGGGAATGATTAATGCCTATGGCAACAAGGAAGATTTCCCCATCTTCAAGAAGATGATAAATGGAAAGAGGATCATCTATCTCGATTCAACGGCAACTACTCAGAAACCGCGACAAGTCCTCGATGCAATCGTTGACTATTATGAGGGGGCGAATGCAAACGTACATCGTTCCGTTTATAAACTAGCGGACGAAGCCACGGAGATGTATGAAAACTCAAGAACGAATGTGGCTAGGTTCATAGGTGCAAAGGAGAATGAAATCGTTTTCACGAGAAACACGACTGAGAGCCTGAATCTTCTCTCCTTCACGATAGGAGAATCCCTGAAGAAAGGAGATAGAGTCCTGATCACATCCATGGAACACCACAGCAACATACTACCCTGGATGAGACTCGAGGAGAAAGGAATAAAGCTTGATTACGTCAATCTCGATAAGGACGGTCATCTGGATATCGAAGACCTGAAATTGAAGATGAAAAAGGATACCAAGATAGTTTCAGTCACTCACCAGTCAAACGTTCTAGGGACCATTAACCCTGTTGAAAAAATAGGGAAGATTGCCAAAGAAAACGAGTCGATCTTCATAATAGACGCCGCGCAGTCCGTTCCACACATGCCTTTCAGAGTAAGAGAGGAGTACGATTTTGTAGCTTTTTCTGGCCACAAGATGATGGGTCCAATGGGGATAGGAGTGCTTTACGGGAAATATCATCTTTTGGAAGAGATGCCCCCATTCAATAGGGGCGGCGAGATGATCAAGGATGTTGACTTTCACAGCGTCATATTTGAAGACCCTCCAATCAAGTTCGAAGCCGGTACTCCAAATGTGGAGGGAGCAGTGGGCCTTTCAGCAGCTATTGAATACCTGAAGAAGATTGGAATGGAAGATGTTAGGAAGCACGAAAAATATTTGACATCTATTACTTTGAAAAGTCTGGATGACATGAAGAATGTCAAGTATTACGGTCCGAGAAGTGTTGACGAAAGGGGTGGAGTCATAGCATTCAATGTAAAGGATACAACGAACGTGAAGAAGGATCTTGAGAGGAAAAATATCATCGTGGATAAGTGGTACCATTCTCACGACATCGCCACTTTCCTGGACGAGAGAAATGTTTACGTCCGTTCTGGACATCACTGTGCAGAACCCCTTATGAGAACTTTGAACGTTTCTGGGACGGCTAGAGCATCCTTTTATGTGTATAACGGAAACGATGATGTAGATGCATTCATAGGTTCGCTGAGTGAAATTTAAATGTACAATGATGAAGTCATGGACAGGTACCAGAACCCTTTAAAAAACGCCAAGATGGAAAAATATGACATAAAGATTGACGAGGCCTCAACTACCTGTGGGGACAAGATAGTACTCTACGTCAAGACAGATGGTAAGAAGATCGAAGATATCACTTGGCAGGGGGAAGGTTGCATCTTATCTATAGTTTCTACCGATATGTTCTGCGAGAATGCAATTGGCAAGGAAATAAAATCACTGAAGGAACAGGATGATCTGACCTACATCGAGAACTTTCCGGTCAAGATTTCACCAGGGAGAATAAATTGCGTAATGCTCCCGTTAAGGGCATTTAGAAGAGGGACAAAGAGCTCTGGTGGTCATAGTTAGTCCTATATCCCATGATCATTCCTTCCAAACAATGGCTGACTCTTCACTTCGACGCCAGGTGTTACCGGTTGAGTGAGTATCATTCTAATAGTATGTCAGTTATCACTTAGGGACTTTTTTGATCCGTTTTCCTAATGGTGTATGCGTGCCTTTAGTGACAGAAACGTAACATAATAGACCGACACCGGTAATGACGAATTAAAGAAAAGTAATTTACCGTTGAGGCAATGGGAAAAGGATGCTCAAGTTATCTGAGCTTGTATCATCAGCCGAAAGAGGCAACAGAAGGGATATTGGAAAATTGATTACCATCATTGAGAACAGAAGCGATGGATATGCTAGTCTATTGAAGAGGATAAAGAAGAAGGAGTCGAGGATTTTTGTTGTCGGAATTACTGGTCCTCCCGGGGTTGGCAAGAGTTCTCTCATTTCTAAACTGGCGGCTGAGTTTTCGAGGAAAGAGAAATTGGCGGTCATCATGATCGATGCAACATCTCCCTACAGCGGAGGTTCCCTGCTTGGCAATAGGCTGAGGCTTGACAGCACCGTGAACACCTATGTACGAAGCATGGCAACTCGTGGGTCTACAGGTGGACTAAATCTTGCTCTTGGTGATTCCATTGACCTTCTCTCCTATCTCGGTTTCACTATGGTTCTCGTAGAATCGGTTGGTACTGGACAGGATGAGACGGACATATTGCACTATTCAGACAAGATCGTAATGGTTCTCTCGCCAGGAATGGGAGACCAGGTTCAGGCAATAAAGGCGGGACAGATGGAGATAGGAGACTTCGTCGTTCTTAATAAATCGGACAAACCCGAGGCTATTATCGCAGAAAAAGAGCTCTTGGAAACAATCAGCATACCAGATGTCTCTAAGAAACACAGCTTCGTTAAGGTGTCATCCCTGACAGGCGATGGTATCAAGGAACTTGCAGAAATGATTAGTTCCTCGCGGAGCGAGAAGAGAGGCGAAAACTCAAAGCTGAGCAGAGAAAAAGAGAGATTGAGAAGAGAAATATTTGCTATTTTGAAGTCAAAAGATGATGTTGTAGAGAGATATGCAATGGATGTAATGACGGGGAAAAAGACAAGAGATGAAGCCGTAGTTCGAATACTGAAAGATATAGGGGAATGAAGTCATTTATAACGTCGATTGGTCTTATAAGAGGGAAAGCTATACTGGTTAAATGAGACTAAGGATTGTTGCCGTCAGCGTGCTCGAACTGCTGCTAAGCATTATTCTTTACGTGTTGAGAGGCTACCATCCAACATACCTCGCACTTCTAGGGATCGGTCTCGTACTCGTAGTACTTGGACTATTCTGGAGATGATTTCCCTATTTATCGTTTAGAAGTCTATATCAGCTTCGATTCTGCGCTCCTGATTTAACCCTATTAATTTCAGAAACTATATGTAAGCGTACAGCGATATACTGTGGCAAGGGTGATATCTGAATGAAGATAACAGTTAGTTTGATTAAGGCAGATGTAGGCGGACTGGCGGGGCACTCGCGAGTTCACCCTCAATTAAAGGATGAAGCTAGACTGGTCTTGGAACAAGCCAAAAATCAATCCAAGATTATTGACTATCACGTTACATCAGTCGGAGACGATTTGCAACTGATTATGACTCACAAGAAAGGGGTCGATTCAAAAGAGATCCACAGACTTGCATGGGACGCATTTCTGAAAGCGACCGAGACGGCAAAGAAACTAAAGCTCTATGGGGCTGGACAGGACCTACTAAAAGACTCATTCTCGGGAAATCTGAAGGGAATGGGACCCGGAGTGGCGGAACTGGAGTTTGAGGAGAGGAAGAGCGAGCCGATCGTTGCGTTCATGATGGATAAGACTGAACCTGGAGCATTCAACCTGCCCGTGTTCAAGATATTCGCTGATCCCTTCAACACCCCCGGACTCGTTATTGATCCGAACATGCACGACGGATTTACTTTTGAAATTTGGGACACGATTGAACACAAGAAGGTATTTCTGAAGACTCCAGAAGAGACCTATGACATTTTGGCGCTTATAGGTTCCAAGAACAGGTACGTAATTAAGAGAGTATTCCCTGCAAAGAGCACGGGAATGTCAAAAGAGGCCGTCGCAGTCGTCAGCACCGACATACTTCACGAAATAGCTGGCAAGTATGTAGGTAAGGATGACCCCGTTGCATTGGTGAGAGGACAGGCTGGCCTCCCAGCGATGGGGGAGATACTCGAAGCCTTCACGTTTCCTCACCTGGTTTCTGGGTGGATGAGAGGGAGCCATAATGGACCTTTAATGCCAGTATCGGTCGCAGATGCAACTCCGTCAAGATTCGACGGTCCGCCTAGAGTCATAGGACTGGGATTCCAGCTAGCAGAAGGGAAGCTAGTAGGACCTGCTGATTTACTTGCAGATAAGGCATTTGACGGCGCGAGGCAGACTGCGACGATAATTGCAGACTACATGAGGAGAAATGGACCGTTTGAACCACACAGATTACCAGAACCAGAAATGGAGTACACAACTCTACCAGCTATACAGAAGAAATTGAAGTCGAGAATGGTTGACCTATAATGCCGAACGGTAGCTTGAGAGGGATGCTGCTCAAGGACAGAATAATTGACATTCTTCGAGGAGACGGCAAATCTATCTCAGAGATCTACAAGGAAATAAACATGGAAGATGAGACCAAGATTCATCGTCTTGCTCTAACTGGATACCTGTGGGCGATGGCTGATTTCAATGTTCTCAAAGAGAAGTACGTGAAACCATCCAAGCTCTATTTTCTGCTAAAGAAGGACGAGTCATCTATCTATGAGCTCATAGGGGAGAAGATGGCAAATGAGCCACAAGACAAGAGAGGAGAAGAAGTCCTTTACATCCTATATACGCTTCTGGACAGGCCCATATTTGAGGTTGAACTCGAGAGGGCCGGCATAACGGGTACTATAAAGGGGAAGAGACTGGACAAAAGGGAAAGGAAGAAACTGGCAGCAAAGGTCGATATGAAGGGACTCAAGATAAGTTCTGACTCAGATGCATATATTCCACTGCCATCTGCATCTTATCCGGCACTTGCAATGAAGGTCCTTGGAAGCATCATCTCGGAAAAATATGAAGTCAAGAGGGAAAAGAAGGGAATTCAGAAGGAGTTGGATAGCGTACTCTAGTACCCTGCTGTGTGGAACCTCGACAATTTCAAAGAATGCACGTGACAGGAAAAATTTTACCGGATTCCTGACGGAATAAATAGGATATGATCGTCTTTTCGACTCTCTTATAATAAGAGTACAACCTAGTCATCCATATGCCTTTTCAAACATCTGGCGTTTCAGTGGGTGAAATGCCATCGAATGTACTCTATCTAGTAGTCCCACCTATTCAAACAAGTTCTTGAGTATCTTTCTCTCCTTTAGAAAAGATAAATCATTCCTGTAGATATCCCTGATGTCCTCCAAGTTAAGGACAGTCATCAACAGTCTCTCTAAGCCCAGTCCCCATGCCGCCACATTGTACTTGATTCCCCAAGGCTTTAGGACTTCTGGGCGAAACATTCCGGCACCACCCAGTTCCATGTCCTTTCCCTTGAAAGTACCGAACACTTCAAGCGAAGGTTCTGTGTACGGAAAATAACTTGGTTTGACTTTGATATCCTTTACCCCCAGTCTCTGGTAAAAGGTCTCGAGTGTGCCCATGAGAACTCCGAATGTGACTCCCCTCCCTGATATCACTCCCTCAACCTGGGAGAATTCTGCTAGATGACTGGCATCCACATTCTCCCTCCTGAATATCTTCTCCACCGAGAATATCTTGCACTCTTCAGTCGGATGTTCGACGATGTAGCGTATGGTGTTCACGGTTGTGTGCGTTCTCAGGAGAAGTTTCGACGCCTCTTCCGCAGACCATTTGTACTGCCATCCCTTGGACCCAGCAATTCCCTTCTCATGCACCCTCTTTACCTTTTTAACCTCGGAGGGATCCAACTCACCTGTACCCTTCACGTAGAATGTGTCCTGCATATCGCGGGCAGGATGATTTTGAGGAATGAAGAGCATATCCATGTTCCAGAATGCGGTTTCAACGAGCTGTCCTTTCAACTCTTTGAAGCCCATTTCAAGCATGACCTCCCTGACTTCTGCAATAAATTCCGAAAGAGGGTGTATCTTTCCGGGGAGGTATCTAGGGGCATACAGAGTTGGATCATACGGTCTTAGATTCATCTTGTCGTTGAACTTCTCTATTATCTCTGGAGTTATCTGACTTATTGCATCATTTTCTTCAAGCAGGTCAGGTGTTAGTTGTTCTCCTAAGGCTGTAAGCTTGACCGTTCTCTCCATCCTCACCTTCTCATTTATGAATCCTTTCCTGGACTTTAGCATCACTGCATCCTGCTCGTTCAGATCCCCATTCCTAGCCATTTCCAGTGCGTTCCTTGTTCTGAGTATCTGATCTTTTATCTTCTGGTCTCCCTCGATGACTAGTTCACCGTTAACTACCCTCCCTCCGTTCCTGAATACCTGAGCTAATCCGTACCTCAGATCGTCGCCCATCAATCGTTCCAGCTCCCTTGTACTCCTCTGTCCGGAATTGTAAAGCCTTAGCAGATTCTCTTCCGGTAATCCAGAGGTCAAAACTTTCTCTCCCTCTGACCCTAAGGAATAATAGGTGACTGGTTTTTCAAGAACATTCACAATTTTTTTCTCCCTTAACCACGAAATGGAACTTGTAACCTCATTCTTGTCGAATATCTTGAAAAGCTCTTCGGATCCAACATACCCCTTGCCTTTCAGATACTTTATAAGTTTCTTCTCTCCGTTGGTAAGCTCCATAAACTACCAATAACAGAGAAGCGATAAAATGTTTATCTTTGCTGGTTAGCAAAACGTGCCTTGTTCTGATGATAATCAAAATCAGCATTTTCATCACAGATACAGATTAATTCATTTGTCACCTTTTTAATTCCTAAATTCCCTTTGCTCTGCAGCATTTAAGTGGGATGTACGTATACTACTTACTACTACTTACGATACCGTCTCTATCAGAGAATCATTCGAATTCTGATAAATAAAGATGGATACTCACAGCATTGAGAGTATATGAATAGATCAACTATAGCAATCATTGCAGTTGTAGTCGTAGTGATTGTTGTTATCGGAGGAGTAGCTGCAGTAGTCCTTTATGGGAAACACAGCCAACAACCAGCAAAGGTCACTCTCTCAGAGTCCGGATCGTCGCTGTTGTATCCGGTTTTCAATGCCTGGGCTGGTAACTATACTAATGCTACAATAACAACACTATCTACTGGAAGCGGAACTGGGATATCCAGTGCAATTGCAGGTACCGTGATAATAGGCGCATCTGACGCTTTTATGCCTTACAGTGACGCACAGAAGTACCCTTACGTTATGAACATCCCGATAATGATATCTTATCAATACATCGCATACAACATTCCCGGAGTCAGTGCAACCCTGAAACTGAATGGGAGCGTAATAGCAGGCATATATATGGGGACAATTACGAACTGGGACAGCTCTGTCATTGCAGCCCTTAACCCGGGGATAACATTGCCTAACCATACCATCATTCCCGTGCACAGATCCGATGGAAGCGGTGATACTTTCATGTTCACTTCATTTCTAAGTCTTTCGAACAGCACGTGGGACAGTAAGGTTTCTTATGGTACTTCAGTGTACTGGCCATCTGTACCAGCAGCTCAGACAGGAGCCCAGAATGCAGGAATAATAAGCACGATGAGTTCAACCCCTTACTCAATAGGATACATAGCGGCTACATATGAGACTCAGGTTCATTCTGCAGGGTTTGGGGTGGCAAATCTCGAAGATCAGAACGGACAGTTCGTTAGTCCCACGGTACAGAACGTGACAAACGCAGCATCACACTATCTCTCTGAGATTCCTTCCAACGGCACTGTGAGGCTGCAGTACGCGCCAGGGAACTATTCCTATCCGATTGCAGACATGGAGTACATAGTGGTCAAGACAAACCAATCCAGTCCGGCGATCGCATCTGCACTTCAGGCGTTCATAAAATTTGCAGTAAACAGTAACGGAGGAGCGGCCTCAAACTACCTCAGCGGGTTCAACCTAGTAGCTCTACCTTCATCTGTCGTCACACAGATAGTCTATCCGCTTGTGAACAAGATCACAGGTTAGGGAAATGAAGGCAACGAATAGGATTTTCAATTTTTCTACTTTCTTGATGGCCATCGTACCAGCGGTGGCCCTGATTTCTATTTTCTATTTTGTTTTCAATGAGTCACTACCACTTTGGAAATTCAGTGGACTTTCATTCTTCACTACCTATCTATGGAACCCGGGGTTTCAGTACCAGCCGCCCCATCTGGTGCACGGAGTATTGGCTCCCCCGGGCGCACAGTTTGGTCTGGACCTATTCCTGTTGGGAACTCTTAGTACTTCGGTCCTTGCAATAATTATTGCATTCCCAATCAGTTTCTTGATAACTCTCAATGTTGAGCTATATCTTCCTTCTAGAGTCAAGAAGTTAATGATTTCGATGATAGAACTTTTCGCAGGAATTCCTAGCGTTGTCTACGGACTGTGGGGGATAGTAGTTCTTGAACCGATTCTTTTTAAAAGCGTGGAGCCGTGGATGGTTCATCATCTCTCGTTCATTCCAGGGTTCGGGGGAGAGATCTATAGCGGTGCTGGACTCATAGCATCCGGGATCATACTGAGCTTTATGATCATCCCCATCGTCACTTCCGTCATTGTCAACTCCTTCGACTCAGTTCCGAAGGAGGTAAAGGAAGGGCTATTTTCGCTTGGAGCAACAAGGTGGGAAGTGGGAAAGTATCTGACTACTAGGTATTCAAGGTCTTCAACTGTTGGAGGCACTTTGCTTGGTTTGGGCAGAGCTCTGGGAGAAACTATGGCAGTGTTAATGGTCAGCGGAGCCATTGTCAACACCCTTCCGACCAACTTTTATTCTGCTACGAACACGATGGCTGCTGCAATAACTTCTCTTCTGGATAGCGCACTAACCGATTCGACGAAGATGGACCTTGCTGCCCTAGCGGGTCTCGCCGTCATATTGATGATAATATCGCTAGGAGTGAGTTTGATAGGAAGAAAGATCGCGGGTAGAGGGGCTCTGAGGGGGTATGAAAGTGATTGATACATATGTGGACAGGGGAAAAGACATTCAATGGAAGAGCCTCAGTTCCAGAAGGATTAAAGACAAGATAGCCTTCGGTCTGAGCTACATCGTCTTGGGAATAATGGTAGTCATCTTGCTGTCGATCTTTATCTACGTACTCGATTCGGGTGCATCTCACATAACTTTGAACATGCTCACCACCCCGGGAAATACAGCGACGGGTGGAGTACTTAACGCGATAGTTGGCACATGGGAACTGGTTGGAATGGGGCTTCTCTTTTCGCTTCCTCCGAGCATACTAGGAGCATTGTACATCGTAAATGGTAGGTCCAATGGAACTATATCGATGGTAGCTCGTTTATTTACGGACGTCCTTACAAGCGTCCCATCGATAGTGATTGGATTCTTCGCGTTCATAGTACTTGTTCAGAGACTGAACATGGGATATTCTCTGATAGCTGGGGGATTGGCTCTAGCGATAATGATGCTGCCTTACCTGATGAGGATAATCGAGATATCCTTCAGGAATATCCCAAAGGAACAGATAGAGAACGCTTACGCTTTGGGGGCTGACGACATCAGGGTCGCCTCCAGAATTTATCTGCCTCAGGCTAAGGTGGGAATGCTTTCTGGTACGCTGCTTGCAGTAAGTATAGCTTCAGGGGAAACGGCACAACTGCTGTACTCGGCAGGATGGAACAACAACTATGCAACAGGGTTCTTGCATTCGGGAGTAGGATACCTTACTTATGTTGTCTGGAACGGTATAAACTACCCAACGACCTATTCCCATTACCTGGCATATGTTTCGGCTATGATACTGATACTAAGCGTCACCGGTCTGATTGCACTTTCTAAGTACATTGGAAGGGGGAAATAGTTATGGAAGAAAAAGGCAAAGTGGAGAAGATAATTGAGATAGAAGGTCTCAGAGTTGAGACCAAGAACAAGGTGATACTTGACGGAGTTGACCTGAACATTTTCAAAAACAGCGTAAACACCATAGTAGGCCCATCTGGTAGCGGAAAGAGTACTCTTCTGAAGTCACTTAATAGATTGCTCGATCTTGAGCAGTCAATGCACGTTTCTGGAGATGTCCTCTTCGAGAAGAGAAATATCAGGGACATAGACCCTGTTGAGCTGAGGAGGGAGATTGGCCTGGTGTTCCAGAAACCTAATCCTTTCCCTATGTCGGTTTACGACAATGTTGCATTTGGATTAAGGATACAGGGAAAGAAGATGAAGAGGGAGGATATGGACAAGCTGGTGGACCAGGCTCTGGAGGACGCAGATCTATATGAGGAACTGGAAGGCAACCTCAAGCAGATGGGAACTTCTTTATCAGGAGGACAACAACAGAGACTCTGCATCGCCAGGGCCTTGGTTCTAAGTCCAAAGGTACTGATGTTTGACGAGCCCACTAGCGCTCTTGACCCCATTGCTAAGGGAAAGATTGTCGATCTTATTAGAGCGTTAAAGCATAAGTTCACAGTGATCCTGGTGACCCACGACATGAGCCTGACTCGGAAGGTTTCCGACTATACCAACCTGATTTATGAAGGAAAGTTCGTCGCCAAAGGAACCGGGACTGAATTCTTTGAGTCTGAGATAGAAGAGGTCAAAGACTTCCTGAGTGAAGCTGATTGATTTCTGTTCTTTAATTCCTTTTTGTCTTTAGATTGACGCTCTCACAATTTCAACAGGCTAGTACGATTTTGCAAAATTGGCGATGTGTTTCGCTTCCCTACCGCAGTAGATACACTTTTTTCCTCTTGCATTTCCCTGCACGTTCAATGGAAGATTCGTTATCTTAGCGCCGGTTTCTTCCTTCACTTTTGATTCACATTCATCAGAACCACACCATGGAGCCTGAACTATACCTGTTCCCGCCAGTTTCCTCAGTTCTTCGTAGCTGCCAACAACGTATGTATGAGACTCAAGGAACTCTAGCGCTTTGGCATAAAGATTGGCGTGTATATTATCGAGGAGAGATTTGATGGAATCTCTGAGTTTATCTATCTTGACTCCTTCTTTCTTTCCCGTGTCACGCCTGACCGCAGTTATTGATTTGGAATCCACTTCTCGTTGCCCGATCTCGATACGGACCGGAATTCCCTTCATTTCCCACTCATTGTACTTCCATCCGGGAGAGTATTCTTCCCTATCGTCCAGGTAGGTGCGGAAATCGTCTTTTAACTGCTCAAGTACCTTCCTGGAGTAGTTCATCACTTCCTCCTTCTTTGCATCGTTGTATATCGGCACAATCACTATCTGTATCCTGGCCAGTTTAGGTGGTAGCACTAATCCCTTGTCATCCCCGTGGGTCAGCACCATCGCTCCTAGTTCCCTCGTGCTTATGGCATAGGTGTTTTGATAAACATATTTCTTGCTTCCGTCCTTGTCCAGAAACTTTATGTCAAACGCCTTTGCAAAGTTCTGGCCATCGCTGTGATGATCGGGTCCCTGAAGCACCCATCCATCTGGCATGAGATGTTCTATGCTGTAAGATGCTACTGCCCCTGCAAACTTTTCGCTGTCGGTTTTTCTACCCCTTACTCCAGGAAGAGCGAGATAGTCGTGAAGTATCTTCTCATAAATATCGAGAATCACATTTCGTTCCTCTTCAGCTTCCTCTAGTGTTGCAAATGCGCTGTGTCCTTCGTTCCACAGAAATTCTCTGCTTCTAAGGAGCGGAGTGGGGTGCTTGAACTCCCATCTTACCACGCTTGCCCATATATTGAACTTGATAGGCAGGTCTCTCCACGAACGTACCCATCTCGAGAAACTGTCGTACATAATTGTCTCTGAGGTCGGGCGAACAGCCAGTCGTTCGGATAATTCGGACTGCCCAGCGTGAGTTATCCACGCAACCTCTGGCGAGAATCCCTTAACGTGCTCGCTTTCCTTGGTTAGGAAACGCTCAGGTATGAAGAGTGGAAAGTAGACGTCCTGAACTCCGGCTTCCTTGAACAGCTTATCGGTGGCTTCCTTTATAGAGTCCCAGGCGAAATAAGAGTCTGGCCGATAGACCATCATGCCAGATACCGCACTATAATCAACGAATTCTGAATTTACTATGACCTGTGTATACCATTCGGTAATGTTCTCGCTCTTCTTGACTGTCAATGAATACTTTTTTTGTTCTGTTTCCAAGGAACCATCACTTTTCTTACTTGAGCAAGTTATTCATAAAAAATATTATGTTTTGCCTTAATCACATTTACAGGACGGGAATTCTTTCAACGGTCGGTACTTGGTCTTAGCTTACTTCAGATTCCTCTTGCTTGATCTTGTAATGCGAAAGAACAATTCCAAGTATTCCAAACAGGATAAGTATCACGGATACGGAATACAATCCAATGTCATTCCAATCACCGTAAGCAATGGACCAACCTACGTAGAATGCCACAGACCCTAGTAAAAGGGCGAACGATAGATACTGAATTACGTAGTTTCCAGTGAATTTCATTTGAAGGGTATATTGAACTTCCATAAATTAATTTGCGCTTTTATTTGATTTGCAGTTATCCCATCGCTCATATTCTTGGCGCTTCATTCTCTGATGAAATTATGCCTATATAATAGAGCGCTACTGCATAAGCCACAATAGAAGAAACTGCGCTCATGGCCATACCTATCGAGTTGCCAAAAAACTGCCTCGACAGAAGGAACGAAACTCCGTTGTAGATTGCACCAAGAATGGCGGCAGTTCCTATCGTTCCAAGCACAAGGAGCGCTCTTGATTGTACCCTCAATGACAAGATTACGAATCTAATGGAAACTATGAGAATGACTAATGCGATGATCAAGTGGACCAAGACCTGCCAGAAATGTGTTGCATAGTAAATCAAGGCAGCTATGCCGCCATAGCTCAGCATAGGTAGGGGTACTTCCAGATTAATGGTCATTCCTAACCAGAACTGGATCAATATGAGGCCGAGGAATACGAAGACATGAATCTTAATCGATCTGATCGTTCCAATCCTGTCCAATTGATCTCACCTTAATGTGTCAGACTTATGACGATAAATACTCTTTGAGTACTCTTGCACCTAGTTATCTCTGGTATATTCCAACCTCATTTCCATCCGGATCTTCCACTGATGCAAGCCAGCCCCAAGAGAACCGTTCTGGAGGTTTGGTCACCTTCACTCCAGCCCTTCTCAACCTTGCAATCTCTTCGTCTATATCCGAAGTCAGAAAATAGACGCTAATTGGACCTCCCCTCTTTCCCCCATACCCACCGTGCAGAGAAAATTCGCTGCCTCCAACGTTGAATGATACAAACTGGTCTGGTGGTGCTTCCCTGTGTGTCTCTATTAGACCCATTTTGTCCTTGTAGAATGATACACACTCTTCAAACTTGCTTACTGCAAGAATAACTGGATCAATCTTATCGATCATTGATTCTTCTACGCACATTTGTTTTTAAATTTATCTTAATGATAATAAATAATACTTGTCGCCGTATTACGTCAAACCTCCTGAAGGGAACCGAGGATTATTGCGGTGTTGTCTCTCATTTGTTAATTGACCGATTCGACCTATCCTACGATGGCGTTGATATTTTTTATTATTCCCTTTTCTACGTGTTCCGTCCACAGCATTTCAGGAATATCAACTGCAAGGAATAGTTCAGATAGCAATATGGCCTCTGCCGCCATCACCGCTAAGTTCTGTATTAGCTTCCCTACTCCAATCGTGACAGTGAAATCGTTCGGATTCCCCTCTATCTTTATTGTGAACGCTCTGTCTGCCGTTATTATGTCTCTCAGAATACCTGCCTTCTTTGCCTGTATCACACTTCCATCTGGTAATTGCCTTGACTGGACGACATATTTCTCATTCTGAAGCTGCATTACTATCTGCTGGGATATATCATTCAGGTCCCTGTTTTTGTTCTGGTATCTAAGGGTTCTTCTGAAAACCATTCTAATCTCTCCCCATTATCTAAAGATCATTAGATAACCTTTTGCTTCTGATTTATGCCTTTTGATGGATTGGACAAAAAGCCTCAAATCGTCCTTTTAAGCTCATTTGTCCTTTTCGGTAGATCATTCGGAACTAATAAGTATATTTTAAGATTGTGAGAAGCGTGAGATTTCTGGCTTGGCATGTGGAACGTTTTAAGGCCACTCCTACTGAGAAGGGCCGCTCTCAGATCGTAGAAGATGCTACTACAGTGGAGGCGGAAAATGCACTACTGGTGTTTGCAAACTTTGAAAAGAGCGATGAGATGCGACAAGAGGAAATAGTTTCAAAGGCGACAAACGAAATATCTTCAATAGCCGAAAACCTCAAGACCAAGACAATAGTCCTCAATCCGTTCGCACACCTTTTTGCAGAACCCTCTACCCCTGAATCTGCAGTTTCTATGTTAAAGTCCCTTGAAGCGTCTCTGGTAAAGAGCAATTTCCACGTCCGGAGACTGGCGTTCGGAATGTTCTATGAACTTGAACTGAGGGCGAAAGGGCATCGTTTCTCAAGGATCGCCCGAAGGATTGAATGACCGACCAACTTTCCAATGTTAGGTGACATCTCTAGTCCAAGAATGATACGTTAGGTACGTTGTCATAGTCCACGCTCCCTAGATCGATGAAATCGAAGTGTAAATCCGTTTATGACCGTTCTGCTACACCGTCATCTTTAACTTGCTTTCTCTAATTCTTGTGTTGAAGTTTCTGATCTTATCCGCAAGATCATCATCGACATAGTGCTCGAAGAAACACGCCTTCTCCTTTGCAGTCTTATCGTCGCATCCAATTGACTTCAAGAGATCGTAAATTGAACTCTCCTTACTGTTCAGGTTTTGGATGACTTTGCTTCCCTTCTCCGAAATAGTCATTCCCCGGTATTTCTGGTAGTTTATGAGACCATCATCAGAAAGCTTGGTAAGCATCTGGGACACAGAAGCAGGAGTCACATTCAGGGCGCGTGCGATCTCCAGAGGTCTGGCATATCCCTGTTCTCTTATGAAGTGATCGATTGATTCGAGGTACTTTTCTCTGTCCTCATTGGTTTTCATTTCACCTAATTAATTACGATGGAGTATATCTTATATCGTGCACTTACTTGCGCATATAACTATCTTATCCTTAAAATAAAACACACCCAGTTTGCTTCCACAAATCGGGAAACGGATGGAAATAAAATGACCCTGAAGCCAAAGCATTAAAGCCAAAAATGGGCCCGGCCGGATTCGAACCGGCGGTCTCCGCCTTGTAAGGGCGACGTCATAGCCGCTAGACCACGAGCCCTTAATCTGAAGTTGTGAAGGATAAATAATGTTAACTATTCCTCTAGCCCATCAGAGGATAGGGAGAAGATTGTTTATCTCCCAGTCCGTAACATACGAACGGAATTCATCCCACTCCTTCTGCTTGATGTAGAGGAAATTGTTGTAAATGTGCTCCCCGAGTACTCCCTTCATGAATTCGCTATTTCGAAGATGGTGAAGAGCTTCTCCAAGGGATTCAGGCAGAGAGCCTATGCCCATCGAATCTCTTTGCTTCTGCGATATGTGGAATATATCCACCTCTGTCGGATCAGGACACTCTTTCTTCTTTTCAATTCCGTCAAGTCCAGCAGCCAATATCGTAGCAAACTGCAGGTACGGATTTCCTGCAGAGTCAGGCGCCCTGAATTCGAAACGCTTCTTATTCTTGTCGCCCGCAGGGAGTCTTATGAGCGCTGACCTGTTCTTTGTCCCCCAGGCTATGTATACTGGGGCCTCGTAACCAGGCACCAATCGCTTGTAGGAATTGACCCAAGATGCAAAAATAGGAGAGAGTTCTACTGCATGCGAGAGTACGCCTGCAAGATAGTGATAAGCAGTTTCAGACAGTCCGTTCTTGTCCTTTTCATCCCAGAAGTAATTTTTATCCTCTGACGGGGTCATCAGACTTTGGTGAATGTGCATCCCTGTCCCATTTATTCCATAGAATGGTTTTGGCATGAACGTCGCATAGAGACCAAACTTCGCAGCGACGGTCTTGATTGCTGTCCTCATCGTTATTATTCTGTCGGCCATAAAGAGTGCTGGTGCGTACCTTAGATCTATTTCGTGCTGACCCGGTGACACTTCGTGATGGGCTGCCTCCGGCATGTATCCGAGAAAATCCAGGTAGTTAAGGATCTCCTTCTTCACTATCTCTCCCTTGTCTAGGGGGCCGAAGGTGAAGTATCCACCAGTATCGTGGGGCACATATTTTCCATCCTTTTGTTCCAGAAGAAAAAACTCAAACTCTGGTCCAACAAAGTACTCCATGTTTTTCTTTTCTATCCTCTCCAGTTGCTTCTGGAGAATATAACGGGGATCGCCCATGAATGGAGTTCCATCTGGTTTCATAATGGAACAGACGAACCTCGCGGCTCTTCCACCGTCAATTGCCCATGGTAAAATCTCAAATGATGAGTAATCTGGGAAAGCTCTCATGTCGCTCTCCTCAATGGTTGCATAACCGAGTATTGAAGAACCGTCAAACAGAACCCCCTCCTCAAGTATCTTTTCCAGTCTGTTCCTCGGAAGCATAACTGATTTTGGCGTTCCGCGAATATCCGTGAACTGGAAATAGAAGTACTTAAGATCCTTCTGGTCGGAAATTTTCACAATTTCTTGCGCGTCATATACCATGAAATGCCAATGCCTTCACGATTTAAGTTTTTGCTCATCTGTCTTTGGACTTTGGGATCAGTTTTTAATAGGAAGGTTAAGATTGAATTTGTTTACCCCAAAATTAGCATATATTAGTTAGTAAGCAAAGGACTAATTAACCATAACAGCATAAAATTCCATGAGAGCAATAATCATTAGGCAACCAGGCGGCTTGGAAAATACCAAAATAGAGGATTTCGAGAAACCAAAGAGCTCGGTTGTGGTGAAAGTAACCTATGCAGGGTTAAATCCAGTAGATATAAATGTGATACTTGGCAGAGTAAATTATAACATTACTCCTTATCCCCACATCCCGGGAGCGGAGTTTGTGGGAGTTGTTGATGGTGCGAGTTCTTCCAGAAAATTCAAGGCTGGTGACAGGGTTTTGGTATATCCAAGAGTCTATGACGGAACCTGCGAGCGTTGCAGAGTCGGTCGGGAAGAACTTTGCAGAAATGGAGGAGTGACAGGGGTTGCGTCAAACGGCGGTTTCTCCGAGTTCTTTGGAACTGATGACGCACACCTCGAAAAGATACCTGACTCTATGAGCTTTGAAGATGCCGTCTCCATCCCTGTCGGAGGTCTTACTGCATACCACGCCTTGAACAGAGTCGGTCTGATGGATGGTGAAAGACTACTGGCGGTTGGTGCATCTGGTAATACAGGATGGTATTCGCTTGTACTGGGAAAATTGAGAGGAGCTCGGGCTTTCTACGTATCACGAAAGAAATGGGTCGCAGAATCTGGAGCAGCTGAATGGAATAAGGAGAAGGTGGATGTGATAGTAAATTCCCTGGGCTCTGAGGCATGGGAGACTTACATGGAATATCTCGATACTGGGGGCAGGATTGTCACTTTCGGTACACTCACCGGAAGGGAGACAAAGTTGAATCTTGCCCATCTCTATACGGGAGAAAGGTCCATAATTGGTTCGACGTCAGGGACTAGGAAAGAATTCTCTGAACTGATTCGGGTAATTTCAGAAAACAACCTCAGGAGCAAACTGTGGAAAGTCTTTGAGATGAGTGATTTCAAGAAAGCTATTCAGGAATATGAAAAAAGAGAGGGAAGGATCGTTCTTAAGGTCACGGATACCTGAGTGGAGTGGAGAAGACTAAACTATCATTTTTGCATCTATTATGAGATATCTGTCCTCGTAGAGGAATACTGGATTAAAATCGATTTGTGAAAAATCGATGCCTTCCGAAAAGTCGGAGACCTTGAGCAACAGGTTAACAATAATCTCTCTACTCACCTTTAGTCCCCTGTACCCGTCAAACAACCCTCCAAACTTCAGTTCATTTAGAATGTCTTCTGCGTCGTACTTGTCTATTGGAACCTTCTTGAACGTCACGTCTTTTATGAGTTCGGAATAAAATCCTCCGATCCCGAACAAAAGAAGTTTTCCAAAATTTTGATCTTTTATCAACCCTATTATTACTTCCACACCCTTCTTGGCCATCTCTTCCGCATATAGAGTTTCTCCGGGAAACTTGTTCTTCATCTCACTGAAAACTTCGCTGAAATTTTCCATTGTCTTGATGTCCGATACCACCGCCCCCAATTCCGTCTTATGAGTTATTTTGTCAGAACTGACCTTGAGGACAGCAGGGAATTCACCCTTATAATCTTCAGGGGTTCTAATCAGGAAACGTTTTGGTTGGTTGAAGTTAGATTTATCCAACAGAAACTTGAATTCTAATTCAGGAACTATTGTCATTCTTGAACCTCCTCAAAAATTCCCCTCTCTCTTTGAGTGCACCGAGCGCAGCTACCGCTCTTGGGACAGATGGAAATGCCGCTATGCCCTTACCTATGAGCTTCCTCGTTGCAACTCTGGAAAATTCCCCTCCGATGACTCCAACCACGATAGGAGTTTTCTTTGTCCTATTAAACTTGTCCAGGAATTCTATTATGTCTTCGGTGACTCCAAAAGTCTGAAAGAGCACAAATGCGAGTATAGAATCAAATTCCCCAGAATTGTCCAGTTCAGTGATCACACTTTCGTACTGAGCATTAGTTGCCTCCGCAGTCATGTCTATTGGGTTGATTGGAGAACCGATCTTAGAGATCCGTGTCCTAATTCTCGACGCTAGATTATCCGAAGTTCGATTCACTTTAAAACCGTGATTTTCAAGGACATCGGTCGCAACCACTCCTACCCCCCCTGCGGACGATACAACTGCCACCCTGTTACCTACTATCGGTTTCGTGAAAGAAAGAGCGGATGCAAAGTCGATGAGCTCGACTTCATTATTTGCCGTGATGATTCCGTTCTGCCTGAATATGCCTTTCAACGAAAAACTAGTCCTCAGTAATGAACCTGTGTGTAGAGAAGTGGCTCGACTTCCAGATTCTGTCTGGCCGCCCTTCAGTACAACAACCCCCTTCTTCTCTGAAACCTTCCGGCTTTCCCTCAGGAAGTTATCGATTTCTTGGATCTTCTCCAGATATATTGCAATGGATTTAGTCCTATCATCATTGCCCAAAGTCGAAATCATATCGGTCTCATCTACGTCTATCTCATTCCCGAGAGAAATGAAGGAAGAGAATCCAATGCCGGAATCAGAAAACTCGTCCATAGCAAGGAGTCCCAAGGCACCGCTTTGAGATATAAATCCTATAGGACCATCTGAAGGGAACCTACTCTTGCTTTCTGTTGTCAGAGCGGTATTCAGTCCCGTTCTGGGAATTATCACTCCGACGCAGTTGGGCCCTATAATCCTCATACCAGTTGCAGAAGAAGCTTTCATCATTTCTAGTTCCAGCTGTCTTCCTTCGTCACCTTGTTCCCCGAACCCTCCTGCTACGGGAATACATACCTTGCAACCCTTTTTAGCAATGGACGAAACTGCTTCCACTGCCTTGGCAGAAGGCAGTGATATGACTCCAAGATCAACTGGGTGAGGAATAGAATCTATCGTCTTGTAGCACTTGATCCCTTCTATTTCCGTAGTGGAAGGATTCACAAGAAATATCTCTCCCTTAAAATTCTTCTTGAGATTTTTTAGAATGACATTCCCCACTTTCCCCTCTTCCCTGGAGGCTCCGATCAAGCATACCGACTTTACCGAGAAAATGTCATCAAGGCTCATATCTTGGACATCAACTTCTTTCTTTCTTTTGCGTTGTACCCTGTCACTTCCTCCAGAAACCGATTATAAATCTTAATTATCGCTTCTTGATCCTTACTTGGTGAGGTCTTGGTTTCCACAGAAATCTCTTTCTTTCCAGCGACTTCGGCGGTCACTTCTAAAGATTCAGAATAAGTTGAAATAAACTGATTTCCTTTCTTTCTTACACTACCGAAAATCTCCTTCATTTTCGTTTCCAACAAATTTTCTCCAACTTCCTTCTTGCATGGGTACTTTCTCATCCAACCAGAATGATTTGCAATATTAAATCGTAATGCAGTCATGTCTATTTGTGTAATAAGTCAGATTTAAAGACAGAGTTTGATAACCTTAAGATTGTCTTTATTATTCTCTTCATCCTATCAGATTCGAAAGGCAGTAGAGATAGAGCTAGCATCTGAAATTTTAGAGACACGGTCAGCACCTGCCAACTTTACAGAACCCTATTTTTGGTTCTGTAAAGTCTTTGAATGCTGGACAGGGCTGTCAAAAGTAGAATGCTAAGATTGAAACCCCAACCTGATCCCAAAACTCTCGCAAGATAGGTTGGTGTTAGTGAACTAAAGCCGAATTTTGGACAGACTCTTGAAATGACTCAGTGCTGCTCAATTTTAGCTGAATGAGGTCGAAGAAAGGAGTGATGAGACCGAATCAGAGAGAATAAAGGTCTCAAAGGTACACTGAAGGCGAAAGTTGAAGAGTAGCACAGCGAGGACATATTGATGTTTCCAGGACAGTACAGATGGTTACCATATTTATTATCCTAAGAGAGCTGCCTCTTCATCTATATACTGTTTTATTTCTTCTTTCCTATCATAGAAAGAAGTCATTTGCTTGTCTGATGCGTCTGTGATTTTTTTTCTGTTTGGTTTAGATAACTCATCGAAATATTCGTGTATAATTATCGCCCTGAATTGTCTGTTAATCCACTCTCTGTATTTCAATATTGAAATAACTGTGTTTAAGGCTCGTTCGTTACTCCATACCGCATATACAAAAAACGGTACTTTTGTCAAATCTAGTCTAGCATCGACAGCATAGACTTTTTCTTCATCCCTAGCTGGATCTGACCAACTCTCAGAGACTCTTTCATAGTTAGACTTCAAAAACGAAATGAGGTCCTCAAGGAATGCTCTCTTTACTCTTTCTCTGGAAAGAAAGTCTATGTCTGATATCTTAGTTAAGGCCTGAAGGTAACTATAGAGATACTCTCCGTACCTGCTGTCGCCGATAGGAGTTGTTATTTGTCCATCATCGTACTCTAGATGGAACATACTAGTTATTGACCTGAATAATTCTGATCGCACGTTGTCGCCTTCAAATAACTCATCAGTATCCATCCAGTACGATAGGTGCATAATAGTATGCCCACCATCGGTTAGATAATATCTCCCGTTTTCTAAGACCAAATATACCACAAAACCGTCACCATCTTCAAAAGTAAATGGAGTCAAGACCTGATATCGATCGATCCCTTTACTCTCGAGTCTGATATCACTACATACTTTGGCCTTAAAATCCCTAAGAATAGCACCTCTTGCCTCATCAACCATGTTCTAACCTCGTTTGTCTCTTATCTCCAATGTGGATATTGGCAATAGTACATAGATACTTAAAGGCTTCATCCATAGTCGAATATTTATCCGTTGCCACTGCGTGATCTTCAGGTTTAAACCCCGCGACTTGGTACCTTTCTGATGCCTTGTGTAAATGGTAAGTTATATCTAAGTTATCACTTTCAATTTTATTTGTATGGATATGACTCTTGCCGTTGCATCTAATTAAATTTATTCGCTGAGTACTATCTGGGACTTTGTAAGAAAGACCTACGGTGAAATCTAGAGAATCAGTAACAAGCTGTCTCCAAAAGATCATGAATATCTCATTTCCTTGCGAATCAGTCACTAACACATCCTTTTTCCTATGCGCCCCAGAAATTTTCCATTTCGTATTCCTTAAGACAGAGTCCTGAAGGTACTTGTCATCTGCTATGAGATTATCAATCTGACTATCAGTCAAGATAACCATACAGAACTACTCACTCTTCTTTTCATCTTTTGGAAATCTATTTTCCTGAGGCATATTCAAACAATTATATAATACTTGCTTAGTTAAATGTTTTCGTTTAGCTTTGATTTTCTGTTTCTTAAATAGGGAACTTGAATAGACCAATACTAATCAATGTGCAAGTACTAACCATGATCTGGACTGGACCATTTCTAACCCTGAGCACATTAGTGCTAATGCTGCCCTTTGACAAAAGTATTTTAGGCATCCATTTATTGGTTTTTGCTTGATCCAAACTGCAGATAAGTCCGAAGCTGAGATTTCTTCTCTCAAGGGAATGAGATATATCAAGAAGGAAGAGTATAAACAATTCATTCAAACTCACAGCTTCGTGGAGATTGAAAATACTAAGGTGAATATTCAGAAGAATTGGAAAATAAGCGAATATCAACCTTCAAAGTACATTCCTGAAGAGTGGACCGTCTGGAGTTTCCCAGATCGAGGTGACTGGGCAACCCACGTTGGAAATTACAGGGGAAATTGGAGTCCCTACATTCCTAGAAATCTAATTGACAGATTCACTGTTACAGGAGACTTGGTTCTTGATCCAATGATGGGTAGCGGGACCACCTTGGTTGAGAGCAAATTGATGGGAAGGAACGGTATTGGAGTGGACATCAATCTAGACTCTGTAATGGTAAGTATGAACAGGCT
>JAJYUV010000027.1 GCA_021792355.1 Thermoplasmata archaeon
TTCCACCCGCTTGTTTAAATATTTTCTGGGCTTTGTTTTCAGAGGCAGTCGAGGAAGGGGCTCTCAGACGAGACGCAGAGGGGTTCTTGAGAAGAGAGATAAGTTCTCGGAGATTGGAATTTAATTCCTGGAATTCTGAAGAATTGTCGTCAGCCATGGGAGACTCCGGTGGGAATGATGGGCTTTCCATTCGGCCATAGTTTCTTCTTTCTGAAGGCATCGGAAGTCAAGACCTTCTCCCACGCCGCCATTTTTTCATGGAAAGGAATTTCAGACGCACTACGAGAGAACGACCACTCCTCCGGATTATCCTTCGCATACATTTCAAGGATAAAGTCCATCTGAGGAATCGTAAGATCCTGAACCTTGTCCGAGAAAGGACTGTCGTTCAGGATGCGGCTGACTCTCCAAAATTTTTGGTACAGAGGATCTTCGGGATTAAGCCCTGTTTTTACGAAAGGAACTCAGGGCTTGCTCAAAGCCCTGTTGAACTCCAATCAATAATGCAGGGTTAATGTCCGCACCAAATTTGGCTGAGTCAATGATTGGCTTCCCATCTTTCTCTTCTGAAAAAAGACGGGTATCGGAAGTCTTTTCAAGAAGAATCTCGAAAAGAGCGAGAGCCCGGTAAAGATACTCCGTTACAATGTCAATTCCTTCAGAACTTCCATTCATGTTAGCGGAATCAAGCATCCGAAGATCCCGCTCACGCACGCCCAAACGAGTCATCTCACGAACAGACGGAATGCGGAAAATGTAAGTATCAACTTTTCCGCCATCTATTACCGTGACTTCAATCTGGTTATTGACAACTTTCGTATCAAATTTAATCTCTTGGTCAACCACTTCTTCTGCCACAATTTCCCCCTTTTTAAAACTAAATTACAGTATTGGTAACAAGAGCCGCAATCCCGTACGACACATTGAGAGCAAAGTTTCCTTGAAGAATCGAAATTCCCAACGGATTCAAACAATCCATCGCAAGGAACGTAATATCTTCCGTAATGGGAGAGTTTGCCGGAGCATTAAAGCTGTAATCTCCTGCTGTACATCCCACAAAAGTCCACACAGGAATATGATTCGACCCCATCACCGTAATATTGAACTGGTTATTGGAAAGAATCGTTCCCAACGTGGAAGGATAATTAAAGAATGCCAACCCCTCATTGGAAAGAGCAAACTGAGCCAATGTCACCGAAAAGCTGGCTCGCAACTGCTGGATTTCTTGAGGCTTGGCCGTTCCCACCCCATAAAATCCTTCCGTTCCATATCCCACAGAAAGAGAGGAAGTTTGCCCAAAGGCCACTTCCTGATCCCCTACCATGATGACCACGGCATTGGAGGTCAAAACTTTTGGATTAATTTGCTGTGCATTAAATCCCGGCATGAGTCTTCCTTTCAATCACAAAATGTTATGCCTACAAACTAGCCGTCAACGGAAGGATATTAGTCGTCACATTAATAAAGTCAATCTGATTGACAAGAACAACGTTTACGGAAACAGCCAATGTTCTTGTCTGTCCATTATAAGTGAGACTCAAAGACGAGGGATCCCATGAAGCCAACACACCCATCGGATTCGATTCAGAATAGACTTCAGAATTAAGAAGATAGGTGGCTGACTGCTTGGCTTTTGCCAGAGTGCTTCCCGAACCAGCGGCAATTCCCCCAATATACGGCTGAAGGCCATAAATAAGAGCCAATTGCAGATAGAAATTACAAGCCACTTGCTGATTGAATATGTTGGCTCCGTTATTGTTATTCTGCCATGTCGTCACATCCATACAGGTTGTGGGAACCCCGGTCGAATGAGGAAGACGAACCGCCAGCACTCCCGAATTCTGAAGCGTCTGGATTTGGGAAGTCGTCAAATCAACTTCCAAGCCTGTGCCGTTCAAAGTTTTGGCTGTGAGAGGCGTATTGATGGGAGCCCCGCACATAATTCCTGCGATCATCGCCGCTGTGTAAAGACCGGAATAAAGTGTCTGAACACCCGTAGAAGTGCTGGTCTGATAAATTCCAGGGTAAACATATGTCACAGCCTGACTATTGAGATTTCGGGCATTCGAGGTCGTGACAGTAACCGAATCTCCAATACTCGACCCTGTGACGAATCGGCGGAATTTTCTCTCCGTAATCGTATTGGCCGTTGCAACATGCTGTTGACCCAACGCCATCACAGCGGCAGAGTTACTATCCGCAAACACAACCCACGCCGGAACCGTCAACGCCACATTAAACCCATTGGCGTAGTCTGTACTGGTGGGAGGTGTTGAAGAACCTCCCGTAAAATGAGTCAACGGAACATCCGAAGGGATCTGTGTGGGAGAAGACGTGACCCCAGACGGAATCGAAGCGGTCGCCAATCCCGAATACTGATTCACCCAATACGCAATATCAGGGAGAATGGACGTTACATTCACATAATTCAGGGAAGTTCCCGAAACAGGGAGTGAAAGAGCCGAAGCCGCATCAAGACTGGTCGAAGGAAGATTTCCTCCGGTGCTTGAAACAACATTCGCTACATAGAAACCCGTCCCGTTCAGATATTGAACGAGGGAAGACACGGTGGGATAAGTCGAAGATCCAAGTGGGATATTGAGAGATTCTCCGGGGTTGGGAGAAGACGTTGTGAAAGCAGTCGCCACCCCACCCGAAACAGTCACCGAATAGGTCACGCCCGAGGCTGTTCCCGTATAGGCCATCTGGAAGGGAATTCCAAGATTCAACCCTTCTGCCGTATCGCTCGTGTATCCATCAAAAATCGTCAGATTAATTCCACCGACAGATCCCGCAGAAACTTCATACTGATACAGATTGGCAGGAACCCCATACACGTCAGAAAGAAGAGTGAGGACAGTCGTAGAACTACTATTGACGAGATTAGCGGAAGACTGGGTATTTCCCCCAACAGAAATAAAGGTAATCTGCCCGGCTCCGGGAAGCTCGGACGAGGGATTCGTCATAGCCGGAACATAAGTCGAAGCCGGACCTCCCCTCAACGCATTCAACAACCCTGTCGAAGATGTAAAAGTTGTGGGAGTTAAAGGCTCAAGGCCGTACCCGAATCCAATATAAACCAATGGAGGAGTCGTGGGAGGAGTCGGGAGTTGATCCGCAGAAACATTACTGTAAGTGTAAACACCGGGGAGAATCTCAGTCGCCCCCATAAAACTTCCACTAACGTTCGGCATCAGTCACGACTCCTGTTATTTGGACTGTTTAATCTTTTGGACAAGTAAAAACCATTCCTCAACTGTATGTTTCTCAAGTTTGTAATTCCACTCAAGAATACCTAAGAAAATCTCATCGGGAGTCCCGATTAATTTTTTACGAAATTTAGAAAGAGGAATAGGGAAAGTCATTAGTTTATCCTTTGGAAAAGGATACGATTTTCGATTTAATTAACTACAAGGGTTGTGTTGTCGATTGGGCATTAATTCCCCCAATATCCAAACTCTCAATAAGACCGTAATCTGTTTGCAGAGTAATACTATAAGCCCCTGTCATCATCCACATCATGTCCGTCACATAGAATCCGGGAGACGGGTCCGTTTCCTGTATGGAAACCGCCTGAAACGAATGAGATACGTCCTGCCCCAATTGTTGTAACGGAGTGAATAAGGAAGACTCAAAAATGGCAATCAACGCATCCCGATAAAATTCACGCTCATCCACCGTTGTCGTATAAGTCGTCACGGTATAACGGCGATCCACCAAAACACTGATATCAATCGTATTGTTGTATTCCGGCATGTTCATCTGACCCACAGGAACCGCATTCTGTTGAAGAAGATCAAATGTCACCACAATAAACGGAAGTTGGGGAGTTCCAGACGTAGGAAGCGCATGAAAAACTCGAGGTTTAATCCATCCCGGCTGTGTTAAAATTAAATTATTGATCCCTGCTTTAATTAATTTAATAATGACACTCGTAATCTGGTCAGGAGTAATCAGAACAGACGCTGACGTAGTTAAAGGAGCCGTCACTACACTCCCGCTACTATCCGTCACCGTATAAGTGTAAGTATCATTCGGAAGATACTCCACATTTGTGGAATACCCTTCCCCCTGGTCAATATAATAGGAAACAGCAGGACCACTATAAATCTGGACAGGAACTCCCGTACTTTGGGGAGTCCTCACAATCGTAATGTTGGAGGATGCGGTAATGCTTAGGAATATAGCTCCCCCCACCGGAGGAACCACTGCATTCACTATAGGCATTAGAACCGTCCTGCCAATTTACGTCTTAATTGCTCTGCAAATTGTCCGATAATGTTATGGGGCATTTCCGCAGGAATCTCCCATTCCGCACTTCCCGGCCTATCCGACATGGTTCTGAAAACAACATCTGATTTATTGATAGCGGCTCGTTGCCTCATAAGATTTGTCTGCTGTTTTAATTTTGTCGAAAATGATTTTTTGGAAGCCCCAATATGCGCCATTTCCTTTGACAATAACGGAGCCATCTTCAACGCATCCGAAGATTTAATGGGGATGACTCGATACCTGTACCCATCTGCCGTCAATTTATAATTACTCTGAAGCATCTTGTCTTTTAACGAAAACTTTCTGCGACCGTATTCCAAGACCGCCGCTTCGGGAGCAAACTTATCATCCGCCTGAAACACCACCTGATTAAATTCAGGACTCCGAGAATATCCCGCCATCGTCCGGGTCGTCATGCGACCCTGTTTCCCCGATCTTCGAGTGGCCTCAGAAATAAACTCCACCCGCCCATACACATGAAAAGACAAGGAAGCCGCATAACGTCCCGTTATCCCATGTGTTCCTTTCAATTTATACCCAAAAGGAGTGGTTCCCTCACCCCGAGCAAACTTCACCCACGCATTAAAGATATCCAACGCAATCGAAGAAACTTTCTCAATGGGGGCTTTGGTATAAACTGATTTTCTAATCATTATTTAAACCTTATCTGAGACAAAACCCTTCGGATATCATTGATGGATTTCTTCATCGTCTTTTTGGGCTTCTTACTTGGCTTCTTGAACTGGTTCTCAGGATCTTCCAGTTGCCAATCAATCGTCCCAGTCCCTTCTTTTACCACGATCTGATCCAACAACTCTCCATAAGACTTCTTCTTGGGTTTCTTTCTCTCAGGAAGTTTCTTATGCTCTCGCTCGGTCGCTTCTTCCCATTCATTTACGTCCACCGGAGGCTTCTTCCCCTCTCTCCGGGCTTCTTCCGCCTGCTCATACAAATAACGCCGTTGTGCTTGCGACCTAAAAGGCATACATCCTCCTACAAGACGTTCGGATTATTCGGTGTCATATCTGTCCCATTTCGACTACGACTCCATACATCAAGCATCGTCAAATGGAAACGTCTCGGAAGACTCACCACCCCACCCCCAAAAGGCCGGATATGGGGCATACCTCCCGCTTTCCTGAACGCCACATACACAGGAGCCGCCGTATATTCCACCACATAAGACGTTCCCGCAGGATATCCGGAGAGAATCACGTTCGGACCATCCACTGCATAATTCACAAACTGGACCGCCTGTGTCTGTGTATTCCAGATCGTCACCGCCCCACTCGGGGCAATCGACAAATTCTGCTGATAGGGAACCGACTGAATCCCTCCCACCGTCAACTCAGAGCGATACCGGGTCAACGCATCCAATTCAATGAACGCATCATAATCCGAGGCTTGTTGCCAAACTTCTCCGGCTGTCGCCGGAATGGAAAGAATGGGCTGAGCGTTCTGTGACCATCCAATAACAGAATCCACCGAAACCCCCGCCTCATCCGGCGAAGGAGTCCGGTGCATCTGTGTCAACAATCCCATAAATACCGAAGAAGGAGGATTCCACCACACCCCTCTTCCATAACACGTCTTGCATTGAGGATTGGGAGATCCCGGTACATCCCCTCCCCACATACACGCACATTGATGGCTCTGCATCCACTGTATCCGCACCCCATACTGCGTAATTAAATTATCAAATGGACCCGCAGGAAGTGTATAAGGATCAATCGGTGGAAGATAAGTATAATTCGCTTCGCCCATCACACTCTTTCAAGAATAATTTTATGGAGAGGAGGGACATACAATTTCGCTACTCCATTAATGAAGATATTTTCCTTAATTCCCAAACTATCGTCATACCATGCCAAATTTCTTGAGACTTTATTGATATTGCTAAGGTAACGATAATGCTGATTCCTATCGGAAAATACCCACCGAAAATTCGGAGCCGTCATTCCCAAGTATTTAAACCCGACCGTTTCATGGCCTGAACCATCGGCATACCGAGAATCCACAAAGCTCATCACTGGAATATTTCCTTCCGTCTTCCAGAGGAAATTGAGAATCTTGCTCATCCCACCCGGAACATGGCCGGAAAAAGCTAGCCGGGTATTCTCGAAAAGATCCCCTTTTCTGAAAAATACTCCGACACCGTAGAGTGTGCCGCTTGTATCCCGCAATCCTATATGGATCGTTCCTGATCCAAATCCCATCAAATGATGACGATCAAGAAAGGTCCGGGCTTCCGAGGGATCAATAACCTGTGAGGTTAATTTTCGAGCCTGAAAACGGGAGGCAATTCCCGCTTTCGCCGTCAACATATTCACGACATTCGGGAAACGATCCTTCAATTCGTAATCAAAGAGAACAATAGCGTCCGGAAACTCTTTCTTGAGCGTTACAGCCTTTCTAAAAGAATACGGATTGTGCTCCGAAGCAAGAAAACTGGACAATACAAAAAGCTGAACAGTCTTCATTCCCTGAATAATTAAACTATTGTTCTGAGGAATTAATTCCCATGAAGCCTGTCCCTCTAAACGACTTTTAATCCCATCAGGAGAAATGAAAATCTCGTCATCAGAAACTCGATGAATAATAGGAGGAACCCACTCAACTCCAAAGAGTTTATTCAGTTTTGGAAGATTGCACTGAGGACAGGCCAGAACAATATTGGAGGCTGTATGGAGTCCGTCTCTTGTAATAGGGACAATATGTTCAATATGGACTTCACCCTTGACAGAACTTAGTTTTTTCAAACAATAGAAACAACGTCCTCGTTGCCACTCTTTCAAATAGGATTCATGAGCTTCAAGATTAAACGAAGGATCGACAGAGGCTTTTCTAATAGCCCCCATTCTTCGGAGATAATGCTTTCTATCCCTCACTCGATATTTACCAGGATTTAATTGACGATCTTCTCTCGTCTTCTCAGAAATAAGTTCTTTGTTCTCGTGATAATATTCTCGAACAACTGCTTTAAATTTATCAGGATTATTTTGATAGGCTTTCTTATGAGACGTAGAGGAAATAATTAATGCACAGGTTTTACAATAACTATTCAGTTTATCCTTATATTTGTTATTGAAATAAAATTCTGAGAAAGAAAGGTCTTTATCACATGAAATACAATGTTTAATTCCACGATTTAAATATTCTTGAAACTCTTTCTCTTTCTGCTCAATTAAAGGTTTTCTTTTGACCTTGGAAAGTATGGAAATCTTAGCAGATTCGCATTTCTTACATCGAAGGTGACAACAATCAGCGTAATCAGGATTATAGTAATATTCTGTCTGAGGTTTGGATTCTCCACACGATTGACAGACTTTATAAACAGAAGGATCAGGAGTCCAGTTTAATCTTTCTAAACGCTTCTTTTCCCGCAATAGTTTCTTATTGATCTTGTTGCGTTCATAAGAACATTTTTTACAACGAGATTTAATCCCGTCAGGACAAGTGGAATCTTTGTTGAACTGAGATTCGTCTAACTCTTGTTGACACCCAATACAAATTTTCATGAGATCCTCCAATTCTGGTGACTTATTTCCCCAAAACTAGAGTAACACGAATCCCATAAAAATGAAATAGAATCTTAATGAAGAGTAATAAGAATAGGTCCGCCCACGATATCCCGTAGACGGCGCATCAAATCCTTTTCCTGCGCCCTAAATTCCTTAATCAATCCATTAAACGGACCTTTGGGATCAAACTTTGTCGTATAATCCATTCCGTCCACACTCATCCGGTTCTCTAACATCCCAAGATTAATTGTTCCCTGAATGGAAGATAACGCCCGAATTGCCGCCTTCGCCAAAATTAATTCTGAGACGAAACTGTATTTCGACTTATAATCCAAGGGAGTGAGTCCCGCTGTGTATTGAAGATGAATACCCCCCGGAATACTTTCTGCAAAACCCATAAAAGCAAGTTGCATGGCAAACAATGGAAGCATCTGGACGTTCGCCGCAGGAACCAATCTGATGAACGCCGCATCATGATCTTCCACATACCATGTGGGAGGAACTTTAAAATATTCCGACAAAAGGGGATAAATATACGCATAATTCTTGATGGCAGTATAATCTGTATTATCGTAAGTAAGGGATTTGAGAGGTTTATAGCGAAGCTGTTGAATCATCCACCCTTCATCTTGCGCTCGGGGAAAGAAGAAGTCATAGGGAGCGTCTTCCATATCATAATCGAACCCAAGTTGCTGACCGCCTCCATTGGTATTGCTAACACCAGCGGCACTACTGGCGGCAATCGTAATTTCAGGAGGAGCGGCTACCCATGTCTGGGTCAAGAGGATGGAGGTTTCCGCTTCAATACTCTGTTCCGCCCACTGAATCCATTGAATGATGGTGGCCGGAGGAACCGGAGTCGGAGGATTCCCATAAAATTGGAGAGGAACCCCCACAAAGTTTTGGAGATCATTAGGAAGAAGTCCACTCTTCGTTACTTGTCCCGAAGGATAAGAAACAACAGTCGGAGGATTTGTGGACGTATTCCAATTCCACAAAGCTCGGGCTTGGACATTGGGATAAGGAAGGGGTTGGGTTGCTGGAAGTCCGCTCAATGAGTCCTCTCCTGTTTAAAGAAATTAATCGTAGGAAAGGATACGGATTGCGGACTTCTCCCAATATGTTTAATCTATAACTATGTTTCATTGACATATCCAAATTCTATGATAGAATAAACATATTGACAAAGGTCAATAAACAAAAGGAGGAAGAAATGATTTATTTAAACGGGTCCAGAGTTGTTCCTACAGTTTTCCCTGACAAAACTTCCCAAGTATGGCATCTCCCAAAAAACTATTTCCTTCCCCATAACGAAATTCATTGGGAGTTTGAAAATGAAAATGAACTCATTACACTTATTCAACTAACAACTCTTCTAAAATCAAAAAATACAACCTACTCACTATTTATGCCCTATCTTCCTTATGGACGGCAGGATAAAGAGATTTCCAACGAAACAACTTTTGCACTCCATCCTTTTCTTGAACTTTTGAATAGCTACTCTTTTACAAAAGTAACAACTATTGATGCCCATAATAAACAGGTCTTTGAATCTTTTGCGGGGTTTGAGTCACTTTCCCCAAAGCCCTACATCGTAGAGGCTATCAAAAAATGCGCTCCTGATATACTGGTCTATCCCGATGATGGGGCCGATAACCGATATTACAATATGTTTAATTATATGTCGTCATCAGTAATGGAAAAGACACGAGATCCAGAAACAGGGCGTATCACACAAATTATTCCAAAAATTATTAGCCCCAACGGAAACCAAAGCTTCCTGATTGTCGATGATATCTGTGATGGGGGAATGACATTTATCATGATAGCCAAATTCCTCAAGGAAGAAAGTAGAGCCTCCCATATCTACCTCTATACAACGCACGGAATCTATTCCAAAGGAATTTCCGTATTGAAAGATGCGGGAATCGAGCGAATCTTCAACTATATTGGGGAGGTCGTATGTCACTGAGCCTATCGAAAATTAGTCCTATCTTCTTTAAAGATTTCTACAAAACGGACCACCGCCGACAGTATCCGGAAGGAACGGAACTGATCTACTCGAATTTTACGGCGAGAGAAAGCCGATTAAAGGGGGTCGATCATGTTGTTTTCTTCGGACTCCAATATTTTATCCAGGAATATCTAATCAACCAGTTCTCGGATAATTTCTTCGGACAACCCAAGGAGAAGGTCATCTCTCTTTATAAGCGAAGAATGGATTCTGCTTTGGGTCCGGGAAAAGTCGCCACAGATCATATCGAAGCTCTTCATGATCTTGGCTACCTTCCCCTTGAGATTAAAGCGTTGCCGGAAGGGACGGTGGTTCCCCTGAGAATCCCCCTTCTTACAATCAAAAATACGCACCCCAACTTTTTCTGGCTCGTCAATTTCATAGAAACCCTTCTCTCGGTGACGTTGTGGCATCCAATAACATCGGCCACGATTGCTTATGAGTATCGAAAACTCCTGACAAAGTACGCCACGGAGACTTCGGATAAAGAGGATTTCGTGGATTGGCAAGCCCACGACTTTTCGATGAGAGGACAAACTTCTCTCGAAAGTGCTATTGTCAGCGGGGGAGCCCACCTGTTGAGCTTCAACGGAACAGATACAATTCCCTCAATTGATTTCATGGAAATTTATTATGGAGCCGATGCCACAAAAGAAATGATCGGAGGAAGTGTTCCTGCCACCGAGCATTCCGTCATGTGTATGGGAGGGAAGGATAACGAAAGAGAGACTTACAAAAGATTAATGGAAACCGTCTATCCCTCGGGAATCCTGTCGGTTGTTTCGGATACATGGGACTACTGGAATGTTTTGACGAATATCCTCCCCTCCTTAAAAGAAGTCATTATGGCGAGAGAGGGAACGATTGTCGTGCGTCCTGATAGTGGCGATCCGATAAAAATTATCTGTGGAGATCCCGAGGCCCCTGAAAACTCTCCCCAAAGAAAGGGAACACTGGAAATCCTTTGGGAGACTTTCGGAGGAACCCTTAATTCTAAAGGATTCCGACAACTCGATTCCCATATCGGATGTATTTATGGCGACAGTATTACACTGGAAAGATGTGAAAAAATTCTGGAAGGGATGAGAATCAAAGGGTTCGCTTCCACAAACATGGTGTTTGGTGTCGGAAGTTTCACCTATCAGTATGTGACACGAGACACCTTTGGATTCGCCGTAAAATCAACTTACGGAATTATTAACGGAACGCCCTATGAAATCTTCAAGAAACCCTCAACGGACAATGGAGTAAAGTTCTCCGCCAAAGGACTTCTCAGAGTTAACGATGACCTAACGCTCTCAGAATCGGTATCTCCTAGCAAAGAGAACACAGGACTACTCGAAACCGTCTTCTTGAACGACAAGTGTTTTAAATTCCAAACCCTAAAACAAATACGTTCCAGACTTAGAGAGTAAATACACAATAGAAGCGGTTATTTGAGGATAACCGCTTCTATTATTTAGAAATAGGACGTGACTTTCGTGGCTCTACTGATTTTGGTTTAGAATCTTCAACACCCGAGGATTCCTTAGTAGTTGATTCCTTAGTAGTTGATTCCTTAGTAGTTGATTCCTTAGTAGTTGATTCCTTAGTAGTTGGTTCTTCCACAGACTTCTCTTCAGACTTCTCTTCAACAGGTGTTACCACAGAGATATGAATAGGAGACAGAGGAATGTCCTGAATGACTTCCATCTGAACTTCTGAAAGATTCAACATCCGGTCAACTTCACTTGAGGTCAACTCCCCCGTTACAAAAGAAAGAGAAGATGCCTCCCACTTAAAGGGAACATTCATCAAAGTGTAAGGACCGATCCCCTTACGCTTCCACAAAGTATGAGGAACAGAATTTGTCTTAAGTCTCGCAAACCAACGCATACGACCTCCTAGTTGTAATAAGTCATATCTCCATTGGACATACCTGTTAGAAAAACAGGAGTATCTCCCGTAACATCCGGAATATTTTTAGGAGAATAGGCAGTTGAATAAACAGGGGGATATAAAGTAAAAGAACTTTGCAACTTCTCTTCTAATTCCTTAACCCTCAACTCCAAAAAAGTAATCCGTTGTTTGAGATTTGAAAGCTCCTCGCCCTTCAACATCTTCTGTGCATGAGAACTCGCAAGATCGGCTATTTCCTTCTCAAGCTCCTCGTCAACTTCCATCTCAATCTTAAACTCACTCTTCTGATCCATCGGTCTCCTCCTTGAACTCAATGTTTGGAAAACTCTCTTCTTCCGATCCAAAGAAATCCATAATGACGTTATGGATCGTTACCGCCGCTTCTGGAATCACATCTTCCCCA
>JAJYUV010000028.1 GCA_021792355.1 Thermoplasmata archaeon
TCCATGCGCACAAGTTCAGGCATACATTTGCAGTTAAGGCAATTATGGACAACGTTCCGCTGAATGTTCTGCAGCAATGGTTAGGGCATTCCTCAATATTCACGACGAGTATCTATACCCAGATCACTGGGATGGATACATCGCAGTTCATGGAGAGGGTAAGATAAGGAAATAAGCTGCGCGAACATTATGGGATAAATAAAAATTAGAGATTTTATTCTTCGAGTTTCATATTTTCAGTTTTTCCCAGCCTGAATTCAAGATCAAAATTCTCTATGAAGTCAAGTTCTTCTTTGTTCAGTGAAAATATTCTTGAGATCTCAGCATCGATCTCCCTGATTATGTTATAAGAAAGTTTCGGGATAATTTCCCTTATCCTTATGGCATAACCTCCCTTGCGGATGTTTATCTTCACGTTTGAATTCTTGTCATAGTCATGCATAAGTTCAAGCGCAAGCATGCTGAGTTTTTCTTCTGCTTCTCTAGGTATAGACGACAGGTTGATTGGAATTGAGAGGATGTGCTGGGGCAGAAGATCACGCCCATCAGAGTAAGCGACAAAGAGCCAGTAGAAGAATGTACTGTTAAGCAGGGCAGTTACGATTGGCGCCTGTACTCTACTGAACTCAACAAACTTGTAGTGATCCGAATTATTCGCTTCCTTAAGCTTACCCAGTATAATTTTTCCAGTTTCCTGATCCAGCTTGTAGTTTTCATAATATTCCACCTTAGGCACGTACCCTTCCAAATGGGCATGTATCCAGTATCGAGGTGCATTGTGGTACCATACCTTCTCCCCGCCCTTAGCAGTGAAATCCCCTAGCTTTCTGGATTCTGATTGTCTCTTGATCTTTTCAAGAATTACTTTTTCCACTTCAGTTCCTATTTTTGGGATTATCTCGTCTGGAGTTTGTAAACTCACATTTACCGAATGGAGATTACTGAACAGAGATGGTCTGTTTTCCGTGTACCATCTGTGGTATTTGCTCGTGATAACAGTAACTCTGCCTTTGTCCTTGTTCGCAATTATTATGGTGGACCTACAATCTTGGATGCCAGAAAATATCTTTCCAGGCCGATCGTCGAAATTATAGTATTCAACTGCACTGGAATTATGGTGAATTAATTCCCTTATCGGCCCCATTCTGTCGGTGGATACAAGGGAGACTGGCACGATGAATCCAAGCAGTCCGCCATTTTTGAGAAGATCAAGTGATCGCTCAATAAAATAGGCATGAGTATTTCCGCAACTCTGTGACTGGTAGAAAATGGGATCCTTTTCTGGCTTTCCCGAACTTCTTCTCACGCTCTTGATTATATCCAGGTCAAGCCTTTCCGTTGGTATATCTTTGTCCTCAACATAAGGCGGGTTGCCTAGTACTACGTCAAAACCACCATTCTGGATAATCTCATGGAAGTCCACGCTCCAATGTATGGGGTTGGTTGCAGTGAGTTTCTTGTTGAGGCTCTCAATTGAGGGGGCACTGCTGGCCAATGACGAGAAATATGTCAGGTAGGCATCACCCAGCACTTTGTAGACGCCTGCCCTTATCCGGCGCATGATGGCCCTCATGGCAATCGCCCTCTTTCCGGACATAAGCTCGTACTTTGAGGAGAGGATTGAGAACGCCTCAACACATGAGCTGGGAGAACCACTTGTAAGCTTTCCTGCTATCAGCTTTCCGTCGGCGTTCAGCATGGATTCGACCATCTTGAGGTCATTGTAAAAGAGAGGATCGAAGGAGACGGGGTAAAGGCCCTGGTAAATATTCTCCCTTAGGTGGCCAACCAGTGTGTTGCCGTTAAGTATATTAAAATCGACATTGGGAAGCGATTGGACATGATCCTTGTCCTTCCTGTCGGCCTCGGATATGATTGAGAGCCAGATCCTCAGCTTGGTGATTTCGACCCCGATCTCATCTATGTCAACACCATAAAGGTTGTTCGTGACTATCTTCCTCTTTATGTTGTAGTAGTCCGGGGTTTCCCCCATACCGAGAAGGAGGGAAGCTTCAATTCTAGCGAATTCGTTCAGAACGACAGTGAGGAAGTGCCCGGACCCGCACGCGGGATCGATAATCTTGATGCCGTCGATCCTGTTCAGCATCGCCGTTACCTGCTTCCTGTTTGGAGGAAGTGCGGAAAGCATATCTTCAATTGAGTCCAGGCCATTAAGGTCCTTTTCCTTCCATCCAAAGCCCTTCAGGACATCGATCATTACCTGCAGGATCTTGGTGTCAAGGGTCTTTCTTGTGATAAATTGAACAACATCCTCTGGGGTGTAATATGCTCCCAGCATCTTCTGCCGGTTGTCTCCCTTCCCGGAAACGTAGTTTATTGTCTTCTCAAAAATGAAGCCCAGTATCTCAGGCCTGACGTTTGCCTCGTTGCTCAAGCCTATGCTGACACCCTTGAAGAGGTTGTTGAACACCAGATCCAGCCCGTCGTCCTGGACAGAATAATTCTGTTCGTCCTCTATCAGGTAGTTAAACAACCCTCCATTGAGGTACGGTATCTGTGAATAGATCGGGTCGTCCTTTACAGACTGGGGCCTGTTTTCCTTGCTTACATTGAAAACATTGTAGAACAGCGGCTTAAGATACGTGTTATAGAAATTGTCCGGCATGTGGCTTTCATTGTATTCCGCATATCGGCCGGTCAACAGGTTCATTGGCACCAGGCCCTGATCCTCCAGGAAATAGACAAATATCAGCCGGTTCATCGTGATGACTGCAAACAGTTCCTTCTGGTTTTCCATGGCGTTTTCAGGGGGAATTATTGAGTTCAACAGGCATCGTCTTCCTGTCAGGTTGCCGTTTGGATCCCTCCCCAGCACGTATTCCATGTATTTCTGGTAGAAGCGGTTTGAGATCTCATCCTTTTCTTCCTCTATGCTCAGCTCTGCTTCGTTCAGGAAATCGGATATTCTTTCCGCATGGAGACTGAAAAAATCAGAGATTGTTCTGTCGAATTCGGGGGTGGATGGAAGATGGTCGGATGTCAGCAAGAATCTAAAAAAAGGCCTGAGGTCCATTAAGAGGATCTCCCTCAGAGACGCATTCTCTGATTCGAGGGAGACCAGTATCCACATGAAGCCGTCGGTTGCGATTGCGTGATCGGTTTTAGAGAACCTTGAGAACAGCCATTCCTTCACCTGCCCCAATCCCACCTTGTGACCGCTCCTCACGTCTTCGTAGAGATCGGTGTTAAGAGGCTCTGCCTCAATGTAAAGCAGTGGCTTGGCGAAATCAAGAGTGTGAACACTGTAGTCAGGAACCCTGTTCCCGGAAGATGTTTTGAGACCGGTTTCGTCTGTCCACTTGAGCCCGAGAAAATTCAGTATAGGTTCCACAAGAAACTGTTTCACAAGGCTTTCAGGTTTCTGTCCGGTCACTATATCGGATGAATGGTAGGTGGACTTCTGGTTCATCACCACGTTCTGAAATTTGTCAAATTCACTGAATTGGGAAGCAGCATTACGATATATTGTCTCTATTAGAGTCCTGAAGTCAGGAAAACTTGATTGCTGTAGAATGTTATTTTTGATCTCCTTTTTCAACCTTTAGTGGATGCGCGATCTGTATATATTTTATACTAGAATTTTACATATATTGCGTTACTTTCATTACCATTGACCAGAACGATGACAGAGATATCAGAAAAGACCATGGATACGATAGCCTTCAAAATAACAAATTTCCTTAGTTTGGAGATAAGCCGAGAATCTTATTCTTAGACAGTCCTGATAAATCTTTGTATCCAAAAAATAATTTATGACAAAATATAGGTGCTTGCAAATTTTTTCGTCGTATCAAACTTTATTTCGATGGCGAATGGATTATTGAAAACCAACTATCGATAACCAAAAGCACTAATCTGGATCAAAATGGAATCAACTGATTTAATGCAATAAGGATGAGGACAGTTATGAACGCAGTAAAATGGATATTATCCTCTGAGCTCAGGAATCAGCGTTTCTTTTTTGGACCACAGGAAAGGTTTGATGTCATAGGTTTTCATAGCCATTATAAGGCTCTCATCCACACTCACCGCTTCATCATTGAGTACGCCAAATGATACAGTATCATGACCCCTGAGGGCCGCCACATCATTCCAAGACATTATGAAAAGAGATATCCACTGCCTTATTGGCCTGCCAATTGCCTGCATCACGATATCGCGATGAGCTGACTGTATCAGAAAGTGAAATGGTTGATAGAGGCCACTTCTGCCAATCAGTCCGAACCCTGTTGAATACCTGATCTCATTCTTCTGCAGGAATTCCTCCACTTCTTCCTTGAAGACCGTCGAAACCGTCCTAGGAGCTAGGTAATATAAGTCATTAATGGCAAGAATTGCACGTATCATATTATTCTTTGCAATCGGGAAATTTTCATAGGTTGTAACGACTGCAATTTCAGAATTATCCAGCATTGCACCATTCTGTTTGAGTATTGTTTCCACAAGCTCTTTTCTCCTCCCTCTCGAAATATCAATTCCCATAGTCTCAAGCTCGGAAATTGTGTCACCCCCATCGGAAAGTCGGATTTTTTTATCCTCTATACCTTTCAGGAAAAGCTGAATTGTATCGTTGTCGTGGTCCAGAAAGGGAGTGGTAACCTCAATGTAATCTGTTTCACTTATTTTTTTTATCTCAACCCTGCTTCTGAGCCATTTTGCGTACCCGTCGATCATCTCAGCAACAGTAGATACTTCCATCATAGACCTCCAGTCATAACTGGCTTATCAACTACATGACATAGGTCCATAAAATGGTATGATAAACGGGTCAAAGGATAAAACATGCTCGAATCAATGCTCAGTGGGACAGCCCAACTGGTTCCCCACTCTTCAGCATAGTAATGGAGATGATTCTCTCCGGTGTCCTTTCCTTCGAGTCCCGAGAACATGTACAGTGGTGCACTTCCCTGCGGGTTAATGTGATGTTTTCCTCCTGTACACATCCTGAGCAGCAGTACCCCTCTTTCATAGAGTTCGGCTGCCTGGACCTTGTCTCTCTTTATGATTGCGTGATAAAAGTCCATGGTGAATTCAATCGTGCCATCCAGCGACAGAAGAGGTACAACAGTATGGGTACCTGGAGACGGAAACATGTATGACCGGCTCCCGTTTCTCCTCTTTTCAAGCATTATCAGGTTATCCGCTTCACTTTGCGATAGTTCCACGATTCACTCTCCTTTCATAATACAGCACTGTTCATGTTTGAACTGTAAGCAAAGTAAAGGATATTTTTGAATCCATTCTTTCACCCCTCAAAAATATCCTCAATCTCTGAGCCTTCATTCCCACTCCACCGTAACTTTCACTTTCTTAGGTTTCTTCGAACCGAAAACAGGCAACTCTGGGCTTTTATCCTGGAATCTATATATGTTCTTCGTTGCCCGCTCGAACTCAAATTCCATCTCTTTTCTGACCATGTTATTTCCTCTCTTCAGAATAACCTCAATCTACTTCATCTTCATTCCAGTACACGGTAACGCTGACTTCTGCCGGCATGTTTCCGTCTGGAAACAAATTCCTTGGAAGCAGTACAACCAACTCATCCTTACTCAATATCATTTTATTGCTTTCCCTGTAGGTTTGCAGAAAGAGAGCGCCGCCCATGCTTGCCCTAAATTTTGCCTTGATCAGAGTCTTTGAGATACTGCCCATCTGCTTCACTCTTTCAAAATCCCCCTGCATTTACCTTGTTAGTTTCCCATTTAGCCCTCAGTATAATCAAAATAATCAATGATACAATCAAGAAAGCAAGAAATCCAATTGTTATGTAGAGAGGGTATACTGGACCTGAAATGACTGCGACTCCACTCAGAATGGTGGCAAGATCAATAAGAAAATATCCAAGCAGTCCGACAGCAATTATCAATAGTGGAATATTGACCTTGTTTGAAAATGGTTTCATGCCCCGTTCTCCTTCAACATTCTCCCCATACCTTCACAGCACTTCGTATTCCTTTGTCTGATCGTTCCCCACTCTGCTGGTAAATCATCCAATTTCCTTATCCCTCCCGTATTTTATGAATAAGAACGCACACACGGGCACCACAAAGACATCGAACCCTATGTTTATTACAGAAAACACCTCGAACCCATAGAGATGTAGCCTGATTATAGCCAGTGTCGCACCTATGAAGGGAAAGATTATTCCAAGCAGGTAGAAGATTTTAATAGACTTCGCAAGTCCCACGCTTAATATAAGGTAGATGGTTCCGAAGACAACGCCGGCGATTAGTGTTGGCAGCGTAACCTTCAAAATAAAAAGTTGAAGATAATGCACGTATGCTGCAGTACCGATAACAGCAGATGCGGCAACCTCGAGATCTCTTCTGGATATTTTTACACTTTGTGAGGTTTTCAATTTTGTCGCTCCTTTAAAGTTTCCGTCATAACCACTCCCACACGCTCCTGTCATACGATCTGACGGCAACCAGCCTGAACTTCGCGTCAGGATGCTTCTCCGACGCACCGTACAGGACCGAAAGCTGGTCGTCCATCATAGAGAATGGCACGAAAGTGGATGACATGTACCTGCCTTCCAGGGTGCGTGCAAGGATCGCTGCCTTAGGTATCCTCCTCTCCTCGGATAACCTCTGCACATCGTCCAGGAATGATGATCTGATATACCTGACAGAGAATTCATTTCCCTGATACACGACAGCCCTGAAACCATTCTCCTCCCGCCTGGAGAAGTTGTATTCTATATAGCAGTCCTCACCGGAAGGAAGACCGGTTTCATCAAGGATGTCCGCCTCGTAGGAGACGACACCAAGGTGTATCCTTCCGTCAACGGAATCCAGTGCAGATATCCCGCCGTTCGTTGGGCCGAGATCGGATATCCTTGTCCTGTTCTTCATGCCGCTTATCCGCTTCCCTATCTCGGTGACGTCTGCAGATGATGATGAATGGAACCTGTAATCTGCGAAGATGCTATCGCCTTTCAGGTAGAGTCCTCCACGGACAGCAGTCTTCACCATGGCTGTCTCCTCCAGAACTGCGGATGCCAACTTCATTTCATCTGCCCTGATCCTGACCGTAATGCAGTCTCCCCTGTTTCTGGGGTCGAACTGGGAGAGGATTCCCTTCAGCTTTTGTGCTGCACCCGCACATACGAAGAGATCGATGTGGGAATCACCCCCTGATACGTGAAAGTCCAGGGGGATGATGCTGATCTCCTTCTCCAGCAGCGGGATGACAGGATGCTGCTGATCCACCGATATGGTCAGTCTCCTATCCAGAACCATGTCAACATCACGGTAAAGAATTTTAGACCACCTCGGCAGATACTGGTGTCATAACCACTCCCAAACCTGCTCATCCAGTTCCGAATAGTATTCCAGCAGCGGATGCGTGTCATGATCAAGCATCAGGGAGTTCATCATTATGGAAACGTATTCATCGGCTTCTGCTGCAGGCACGAATGTGGTATCGTATAGCCTCCCATTCTCCATGTTAAGGAAGAGAGCTATCCTTGGAATCCTTGCCTCGTTACCCCTTCTCCTCCCTTCTACCAGTGATTTCTCGTAAACATAGGTTTCATAGACGTTATCTTCCGTTGATATTGCTTCAGCCCTGCCAGATTCCATGGGTTTCGACGTGTAAAGCAGGATCTTGATGCCCTCTTTGGTGACAGACCTGCCCTCGATTTCAGCGACTGCATCCAGGTGGTTTTCTGCCATGTATCCTATCAACGGGTTGTCCATGGGTATTGGTATAGAGTACCTCACAACCGCAAGCGGAGTCTGCGAATGTATTTCCTGCATCCTGTCTCTGAATTTACGGGAATGCGTCAATTTTACTATCCTGAAATTTGTGTTCCTTCCGATCACTTCTGAAAGAATGTCATTGATGTCGTGCAGCCTGTTTCCATGAAACCTGAAGTCCAGGTAGAGTTCGTCCTTAAGCAGATAAGCATTGTTCAGCACGACCGATGGTGCTTCAAGCAGCCTCCCGACGACTTTCATCCCCTCGATGTTGTTAATCCTCTCTGTTATCGAATAATAGGACCTCTTCTCCACGAGATCTTTCCTCGAGAGAATGGGTGCCATGATCTGGTTTGGCTTGCCTGATTTCGGAAAGAAGAGCTGGATGTATGTCTTATCGTCTTCCACGAAGGTGTATGCCGGCACAGTTTCATTCATCCTCGCAAGCAGTTCGAATATGCCACTGTGCTGCTTTATCGCAATAACGCATCTTCTGTCCAGTTTTGCATGTACCTCACTTATTTTCATCGTCTGTTACCTCACATTTCCATTCTTACCCCGTTGAGGCGCATCTGTTGAAACTTTCCCAATGATATCGAGATACTGATTCTGTAAATTACAATCTGACGGGGAAGTCCACCACACAGCATCTACGATTTGACATTAGATAAACCTTTTCATGGAATTTTATGCAAATTATACATTGCATGACTACTGCCAAATAGTTATTAAAGCAGGCATGTTCTATAAAAATATTTTGTAGAAAGACGTTAATATAACCTCTTTCGGATGGCGCATGTAGAACCACTTGCTCATTTTACAAACGTGGCAAAAGACTTATTGGGATGAAGCATTCTTGTTCAATTCAATGAATAAATTCGACATTGAATTTTATAATGGGCTTATGAAAGGAATTGTGAAGTGCGCAGGAATCGTCAAAAAATCTGCCGATCTGAAAGAGGCAAATGAGCAGATAGACGATCTGCTGAAGAGAATCCAGAAAAAAATAGATGTGATGGTGGAGGAAAGCTTGGAGTAAAACATGCGGCATAGAATTGTTCCTAAAAATTTTTGGGGTGTATTGCATACAATACTGTAGAGATAAAAAAAGAGAATAAAGATGTTGAACGTTGAATATAACCGGGATAAGTATCGGGAAGCTGCCCTGAAAGCCTGGAGCACGATACGCAGGAATAAGATTGAGAAACTCAAGGCTGCCAATGAGACTTTCGACGATTACGTATTCGACATTGACTCCAGAAAAATAGCCTACGGAACTTATAAGATAAACCCTCCGCTCATAAAGAAATCAAAACTCACATGGGTGGAGAAGGGAGGGGTTGGAAAGGAGTTGTCAGATGGCTGGGCACTCAATTATGCCATTGGCTGTACTCATGCCTGCAGGTTCTGCTACGTCGACAGTATACACAAGAGATACGGGGAAGGAAGGGCAGGACCCTTTGTGAACCGTGCGTGGGGCAATTATCTCTATACTCCGGCAAACCTGGATGAAGCGATAACCAGGACAAAGTGGGAAAGATGGAAGGGCATCGAGGTCATGATGTCCTCCACTCATGATCCGTATATCCCTTCTCTGGTCAGTACAACCAGAAAGCTGCTTGAAGCAGCACTTCCCGCAGGTGTAAAGCTGTGCATCCAGACAAGATCTCCCCTTGTGGTCAGGGATTTTGAATATCTTTCACAGTTCAGGAAGCAGGTGAGAGTTCAGGTTTCGGTGGCCACAATGAACGGGAAGCTGAGCAGGATAATCGAACCAAGGGTGGCTTCTCCGGAATCAAGGCTGCGCATAATAGAAAAGGCAAAGGAATACGGCCTTAATACCGGCATAATCATTGCACCTGTGCTGCCACCGGTCAAAATTAGGATTTCCCCATCTAAGGATATTGAGGAAATAGTTTCAAGATTATCGGAGATCAGGCCTGACAACATATACGGGGAGAGCCTGCATGTCAGGGGATCGAACATAAGCGAACTGGAGGCCATGCTGGGCCAGAAACTGGATCTGGAAAACTTTGATGCAGCTATGGAGATAAAATTCCACAAGACCTTATCAAAATATGGATTGAAGGGAAGATGGTGGAAGGAGCACAGATATAATCACAGCAATGAAGCTTGATCTCCTTTTATCTGTCTCAAAAGTTCCAATGCCAGATCTCCATCAGCTCTGCTAATAATCTTTCCAAATTCCTCCATCGGTTTTATCCACGCGGTATTGCTTTGTGTTTTTCTTATTCTTAGTATAAGGGAATATTCCTCCTTGTTTCCGGAGCTCTTTATTTTCACTTCGTCTCCGTATGGTTTCCCAAACATGCCTTCAAACATTTCAATGACTGCATTCGACGGGTCTTTTCCAGGAATATAAGTGGGAATTAACGACTTCATCCTATTGATATCACTTTCATTGAAGTATGCCATTATCCTTCCGTTGAGTCTGTATACGCCCCATGAAAAGTTCATGAGGATGTCCACATAGCGAGTTCTGTCCATAAGGTACTTGAGTTGCAGAAAACTCGGCTCCATCCCTTCTGGGTCCACAAAGAACAGTACGATAGTCCTTTCAGTTATGTGTTCGTCGACTACCTTTTGAATAAGAGCATTAACATCACCCGGGTATACACAAGCTTTACCCGGTGTTAGTACCTCCAGTCTTTCTTTCAGTAAGGTGACCTTGGAAGGATCGATCTCTATGGGTATTATCTCATCAATCATGGGATTCAATGAGGCAATGAGAGATGACCCGAGGATAGTGTACTTTGAGCCCCTTACCTTGACTAGTCCACTTCCCCCAAAGGCGTCAATGAATACTACTTTGTCGAAATGGTGGCTATTCTTCCAGGCATTTGCTATTCTTGCAAAAATACCCAGATAATAGTTTAGATAAGCTAATTTGAGAATAGTGTGAGGTCCGTATTCTGAGTCAATCCCTGAGTAACCTTTCCCCGCAGAATATAATCTGTTCAGGACCTTATGATCAGCTTCATCAGCCAGTACCCTAATCTGATCGAGAATTTTATCCATATCGCTTTTTTTGGTCCCTGTCATATTAACTCCAGTCCCAATGATCCTTTATTCCACTCATGGATCAATAACCTGCACCTCAATGCTGCTGGAATCCTGGAAACCGTTGCTGTCAGTCACTGTTAGGGAAATCTGGTAGGTCACGTTTCTGCCATAAGTATAGAACCGCGAGGTGTTGGCAGAGAAAGAAACAGAAATCGCAGTATCATGTAGGTTGGACGTGGCATATGTCTGCATATTAGATATATTGTTCGTGCTGATGGACCACTGATATTTTAATGGAGATTGCCCCCCAGATACTGCAGATCCGAATGACACTGTAGTAGGGGACCCATCATAGACTACTGAGGGCCCGCTCACCGAAACTGACAGGTCATGGGGCACGAACGAGAGAATGGTGCCGCTTATTGCGATTCCAACCACGAGTCCGATGACAGCTGCTGCTTTGATCTTTTTTGCATGGCGAGGCAGAAATCCTTCTGGGTTAACATAATTCAGCATGAAACCGGTCGCGGCAGCCAATAAGAGTATGATTCCCCACCATTTCAAGATCACAAATAGAGCAAAATCGAAGAGCGCGGAATACGGATGAGATGATAACTCCCAGTCCTGAAAGTCTGGAATCAATGGCGAGCTGATGTACCACACAAGAAATCCTGTTATCAACAGTATCCATGATAGATAGACAAGAGGTTTGTTCAACTCTTTACCTTCCCGTTCTTCACGTTGTTGGCAAACATCTCCTGCACCTTCGGCCATGCACATTTTCCGTGGATGTAGTCGAAGGAGTCTTTTTCCTTACTGTTTCTGTCTTGATGCAAAGCGTTCCACCACAAACCATTCTCACCCCACCGCATGATCCCTTTTCCACTTCTCAATAGCTTTTCTGACTGCTTCTTTCACGTATTCCTCAACAGAGGAGTGCGACTTGTCCCTTTTTATGATCTTATCTATCTCCGTTATTAGCCCTTCTGGTATAGTCACCCTCGGCTCCTCAAGATGCATGAGGTTATCGGCCACAATGCGGCCCTTCGGGGTAAG
>JAJYUV010000029.1 GCA_021792355.1 Thermoplasmata archaeon
TTAAGGGCAGAGGGTGATGTGCAGAACTTTATTTAATATTCCACCGAACGAATCAGGCTTGGAATGTATAACCGGTGTCACCCTTCAGCTAGTCCACCTGCGTCTTTGTCTTCTCTTTCTTCGCTCCTGAAAGCGTCTGAGCTCCCGTTCTATTCCACATGGCAATGATGACCGTGCCTGAGACGGCCAGTCCGAAGATCAGAAGTGCGTTCAAGAAATGGAAAAATGCTATCAGGGCGTTGTTTGTATCCAGAGACCAGAAACCGAGAGCGATTTGAATTACCAGCAATATCACCAGCCCAACGGACATCATCTTTGCGGGCTTGAAACCCGGCTTGACCATGAACGAGATTATCAACGTAATAATGGCGAGAAGAAATACAACGAAACCAAAGATTATGTGAGGGGCAGGGGAGATGAAGTCAAATGTCAGGAGTCCTCCCAGAACAAGCTGGATTCCTATTGCAATCCCAGTTATTCTGAAAAACAAAGGCAATGAATTCATTGGCATGCCTCCTTGTGCACAAACACGGCACTGGAGTTGAACGATGCAGGCGCCACTGTCTTAGGATACATGTTGAGCCATGAATCTTTGGGCTTATTTTATGATAATGAGACTTCGAAGGTAACGACGCAATGAATGATCTTTTTCCGGGATAAGATACCAAAGATGCCCTGAGAGCATGAACAAAGTTATCTAAACCGCTAGGATGAAAACCGTTCTCTTTTTGTGGTCTTTTTTCATCTTAAAATCCTCTGTTATTGCCGAAATCTGATGAGTGCAGATTACCTTTCTATCGACCTATTAGAGACAATTGACAGAACGGGCAGCGTCAAATGAAGTGGAATGAGGTATTAACCGTAAGCTCGCTAAATGTCATTTTACGTCGACCGAGAGACAATAATGAAATTTGCCCAGTTCAGTGGACTGAGGTGCGTTACGAAGGTAGAAAGATTTGGGAACCAGATTTCATTTTAGGCGAATGCACACGCATGTAAATTCTCAGGTCAGCCTTCCGCTCTTACATAGTCAATCTCACCCTCTTTATGAACGTGTCCATCCTTAACTCGGAACTCTTTTAGGGAACAGTTCTGGTTCCAGATCCAGCGTCCCGGCGAGGTCCCTCACTTTCTTCGGCACCTCCGCCGTTATGGTCCTGTCGCCAATATCGGTCAGGTATATCCTTGACAGCTGCAGCAGCGCATCCTTCACGCTTATCCTGCCGTTGATCCTCTTTGTTTTCAGGAGCTTGAGTATCCTGTAGTACGCCATGAGCGATATGAACGATACGAAAAGATACCCCCTCAGCGTATCGTCATCCCTGAGGTATGGCGTGTCGACCTGAAGGAGGTTCTTGAAAACGTCGAACGCCTCTTCCACGTCGTTCCTGGATTTATACAGTTCGAACACTGCCTGCGGCTTCTCGCCTGTGTTGGTCAGGATTGCAATCTTTCCTGCCTTCTCCGGGGAGAACCCGGGTGTCCTGCCTGCATCGGTCAGGGAATAGTATTCATTCTCCTCCTCCGATCTCATGAGAACGTCCTCAAACACGTGCACCCTGTATGTGCCCACCGTATGGGAAGAGAACCTGATGTCACGCTTCCTGAACATGAAGAATTCTTCGCCCTGCATGGAATAGTCGGGAATTTTTGAATCCCTCTTCAGCGGTGTGATGAAATACAGTCCGTCCGCATCCATCTTTCCAAAGTTCTGGTCGTCGATGAAGCCGCGATCCATTACGAACAGCGTGCCGGGGGGCATCTCCTCCTCCGTCTTCCTCAGGGTATCGATACCGGATACGCTTCCAGGCACAAGCCTGACGTAACAGGGCTCGTTCCTGAGCCTTGAGAAGCCCATGATTATCCTTATCATGGGTAGCATGAGATCGCTGTTATTGTGGCCGAATTCAGCCATCCTTATTCCCGGCGAGTGGGAGAAGAGTGCAGAGGTGTCGTATGCAATGACCTCGTTCCTCTTCATGAGCTTCGTGAGTATGCGTTTCTGCCTGTCATGATCCATTCCGACGCGCTTCAGCATGGAAGAGAGAGATTTCGGCGAGATCTCATGAATCGTCTTCGACAGCCAGGTCTTCTCCACCCATGACCTGACGGATTTCATGGGAAGGGGATAGATCAACCTGTTGAACGAGAATGCAATTATTTTCATGAGATCGTCCGGGAACTCGTTTCGCAACGCGGAGATCACATCCTCCATCTGCGACCATGCCAGTTCCAGATGTCCGATCTCGTATATGCCCCGAATGGCAACGATCTCCCTCACCTTTCCTGGATTCTCCCTGTCGCCGTCTATTATCTTGCCCACGTACCTGGGAGACCTTGTGCCTCCTCCGATGACCGGCATCCCACACCATGGAGACGTCATAGGCATACTGCCTGTCGTCGATTATCTTTATTTCCCTAGCAATGTTTTGCATATAGGGGGCAAATAGAAGTATACAGGTCTTGCGGTCTATACAGAAAAAACGTTCAATTGATCCCTAAAGAAGCTCCGAGTTTAGGTTTGATAGGAAAAAGGGACAATCATAGAGTATGTAAACAGGTACAGAAATGTTAGGGTATACAAAGGCAGAAACCTTATTACTTAGTATACCCTACGTGATTATGACCCAAGACAATAGCGACGCTATACCGCTTGAATTGCTGGCAATAAGAACAATGCAGCACTCATCCGTGTTTTACACAGGTACTATCAATGCTGAGCAATTGTGTAGCCCTGAGGGAAGAAAGAAGATACATCCAGACATTTACCAGATAGGGGAGAATGATGAAGGATATCAGAGAGTAGCAACATCGGCAAGAGTTAAGGATTTCGGCCGGTACATTGGAGATGATAGGATGTCACCAACATCCATAATAATCAATGTCAGAAACGCTGAAGTAACATTCAAACCATTCCCTGGAACTCCAAATTTCGGAAGACTTACCATTCCGAATAACGGAATACTATACATCGTTGATGGACAACACAGAATTGAGGGTCTGAGATACCTTTACGATCAAACCGAGAAAGGTGGAGGAAAACTCATTTTTGAGTTTCCAGTGATAGTGACTAACATGACAAAATACGACGAGGCTCTTCACTTTGCGATCATAAACCGAACGCAGAAGGGGCTTAAGACCGAACTTGTCGACCTGACACTAAGAAAGATTTCCATGACTGAAGACCCATTGAGAGCTCAGAAACTCCCGAAAATAATATCGAAGGACCTAATATGGAAAACCGTTGCAATGTCGATCTCGGACCAGTTAAAGAAGACTGAAATATGGAAGGACAGAATACAGGAACCTAATCAGAAAAAGACGCCCCTCAATGTGACGACAATCTCTACAATTGTAACAAGTCTTGCCCCTGTAGTTGATAAATTTAACGTATCACTTTCCCAAGTCCCTATAGTGAGTGATACGCTTGACAAATTCTGGGAAGCTGTGGGTGAGTTATGCCCACTTGCAACGAAGCAGAATCCTAAGAGTGCGGTGCTTATGAAATCTCTAGGTGTTGGAGTTATGCACCTCCTGTTTATCGATATTATTAACATTGCTAAGGATTACCATAATAACGAATTGGACGAAGAAACGTTCAAGGAAATCTTGGAGAAGGGCAAACAGTATATGTCAGACACTTTCTGGAAACAGGCATCTGTTTACGGATCTGGCAAGTCATCAGTTTCAAATGTATACAGACTTGTCAAAGATTCAATTCTTGAAAGCTATCATGATAGAGTACCAACGAAAAGAACTTTTTTCGAGGGATGAGAATGTGGCGTTTTAGAGAGAATCAAAGAAGTGAGATAATACGTGATCAGCATTTAGCTGAGTTTTTCGACCTTGAAGAGAATCTAGAAGCTATCGTCCGAGAAGCCGTACAAAATTCCATTGATGCAAAGTCTGAGAGTAGTGAACTGGTGAAAGTCAGATTTGTTTATGGGAGAACTCCAAGCAGACTGCCTTCCCTGTTTCTCGGTATGCAAGAGCATCTAAAGGAAGTAAAAATAAGTGCACCTGATTTGGGAAATTCAAGTTTTGAATTTCTCGCCATAGAAGATTTTGGGACTACTGGACTGACAGGTAGCACCTCTAAAGAAGCAATTGACGCTGAAAGTGGAAATTTCTTTAATTTCTGGTGGTTCGATGGTTCAACGCGGAAAGGTATTCAGAAGGGCGGCAGATGGGGGATTGGGAAGTATTCCTTTTTCGAGGCGTCTATTCTGAAGACATTTTGGGGTATAAGCGTCGCAGAGCCTGATCTCAAGCCAAACCTAATGGGGAGAGTTTTGTTGAAATCCCATAAGATTGAAAACAGGAGGTTTGCATCTGATGGTATATATTCAGATGATAACTTTGAACCCATAGAGGACCTTGATGCCATTAACTCATTTTACTCGTCATTCAATTTGAAAAGAGATCATTCTGCTGGCTTATCCTTGGTTATGCCCTATCCGGTCGATAGCATTTCGAGAAGCGATCACATTTCCGAGGATATACTCACCACTGTATTGGAACACTACCTCCTTTCAATCGTATCTGGAGAACTCAAGATTGCCATTGACAACTTCAATTCTGACAGGCATTCCGACTACAACGTTGATAAGGAAAATCTAGAAGATTTTCTCAAGTCAATGGCGCGAAGAGATATTAGATATTCACGCTATGAAAAGTTGCGATCGATATACCAGCGGTTGCTCGCAAGAAAACCTGACTTGACCCTGAGTTTTGATGCGAATAAGCCGCTTGAAATCGACGAATCCATCTTTGGCAGTGATCTAAACAGGGTCAGAGCAATCTATTCAGACCTAGGGAAAGAACTGATGAAAGTTCGTATTCAATTTGCGATTCAGAAAGAGGGTATACCTCCTGAAACAACTTATATAGACATAGGAATTACAAGGGATAATTTTTTTAAGAATGAATCTGTGCACTGTTTCCGAAGCGGCATTAATGTGGTCGAAGGAGTAACCTACCGATTAGCGGAGGGGATTATAGTACTCATCGCAGAGGACAAGGTAGCAGCCGGGTTTCTTGGAGACGCCGAAAATCCATCTCACACTCGCTGGAGTTCTAAATCCGAGAGAGTGAAAGACGCTCATTACTTGACCCCTGAGAAGATTATCAGGTTTGTAAAGAGTGCACCCTCAAGCGTTATTTCTGTGCTCTCCAGAAAGACTGAGACTTCCGACAGGAATCTCCTTGAAGATGTGTTTTACATCTTCGACAGCGACGGAGGCGGGGGTCGGAAAACTCGCACTGGAAAACCCAAGCTAGATATACCGAAACCCAGGCAAGTTCTCCAGCTAATAAAGTTTGGCGATGGATTTTCAGTATCTGCGGGAAAAGATGCCGTGGTTTCTGATTTTCCAATGTCAATCAATCTGAGAGCAGCTTACGATACTGCCATCGGCAATCCCTATTCATTTTACAGACCCTTTGACTTCGCTTTTGGGAGGGATATCGATGTAAAAAATATTTCCGGAGGGGAGATTCTCAGTGCTACACTGAACAGGATGGCAATTCGGGTAGACGAGCCGGGCTTTAACTTTTCTGTGATAGGATTCGACCCCAGAAGGGACATAATTGTTGATTTGAAAGCTGAGAATCCGGAGGAAGCATGATAAGAATAAGGCGAAGGTTCAATTACACCTCGCGCCAGAAGATTAGGATGGATTCAATTTCAATTATTGTTGCTAACTTAGGAGATCCAGAAGTGAATTTTAGTTGCGACGTGAATCTGAATCAATATGCTTTTCCAGCAGGTGCAGCTATCTATGTGGATGTGAACCGTGGCAGCTATGCATTCAGACGTTTTTCCATGGGAACTGTGGGCTCTCCCTTAAGGATAAGTAATCAGCCTCTGCCAGAATTTTCGTCTTATCCAGCGATTACTTTTTACGTTTCGGTCGTAGATTCAAGGGATGGGTACAAGAATATTCTAGGTAAGAGCACTGCTATAAGCCTTCCGAGGACAGCAGGAGGTTCAGAAACCGCCCCCCTCCTTGAGGTCTCGTATAGGCAGAATATGAAACAACTCTGGAAACTGGATTTCGATTCTGACAGACCGATTCTCCAAGTGAGAAACGAGATAGATGCGGAGGGGATCATCAAACACAATCATCTTTTCAGAACCGCTGTATTTCCTGCGGTTCTGAAAGAAATCTTGGTTAGATACCTAATTATAGAACATGGCACCATCGATGAAGATGACGATGAAAGTGACAGATCTCGATGGATCAGATTTGCCAAGGAAGTGTGTGGTGTTACAGAAATTGGGGAAGAAGATGATGAAGATGAAGTTGCTTTCCTCGCAGAATCTCTCGAGAATATTGAAAGAGTCGTCGATGCATTCTCTGAAAAATTTCTCAAGGAAGAACTCGAAATGTTAGGAGGTGATAGAAGTGACTCAGATGAGAATCTTAAATGATGCTGGAATCGAGCATTTCAGGCAATATATGAACGACCTACGTGCTGGATTAGCTGTCGTAAAACCCAAACTGGAAGAAGGGTTTTCGATAGAGTATCCAGTCAAGTGCGACCTTGAACAGACTCCTTTCTTTGCGTCAAAATTGGAAATGGCAAAGTATCTGTACAGTAAATTCGAAAGTGCCGGTATAAAGAGGGAGGACGTTGTTTTCAACAAAGGGCTCTGGAGCTGGCTAGGCTATTATTGGTTTGAGCTGCACGCAAAGGATAAGTCAGAAAAGCTTAGTCCTGGAAATGATTACAGATACATCTTCTCCGCAGACTGGAAAACGCAATACAGACATTTCATATGGTTACCGTATGATATGTTCTCACGACATAAGGATGAGGAATCAGTGACTCTCTTTCTCTCGAACTCTATAAGTGTTCAAGGTGATCTGACAGAGCAGCTTGCAGGCAGAATTTCAACATACATCAACACACAAGTAGTAAAAGCAGCAGCATTGCTTTACCTCGATAGAGAAACCAAGAAAGCAAAACGGGGTTCCGCTGGAAAAGATGATAAACCGGGGACTTTTAGAAGATTTATTATGGTGCTGCGTCAGGCAGAGAGAACTTTTGACATATATACTACGAGTGCACGTGAGATAGTCGGTCTTTTGCCGCATGAGTTTGATAAGTGGAGAGAGTAGCCATCCATATTTACTGACTCACACAAGGCAATTTCATCTAACTCGATTAGTTCCTTTAGCAACATTTTGAATCCCTGTGGAACATCCTCGTAACAAGGGACATTCAATGCAGATAGGATTATTTGACTTGCAGATTAGTGACGCAAGATCTATAATTGAATAAGCAAATTCAGCCGGATCAGCGTTTTCAGATAATTCATTATACCATAGCCTAATTTTCAAGCTTCTTCTGGTTGAATCAGTGAAAGCATTTCCCTTTACTCTTGAGATTACCCTGACAGTATTCGTGTCAATAAGCGGTTCACGCTGTTTGAAGGCGAAAATTCTAATGGCAGATGCAATATAATCCCCAATGCCCGGAAGTAGCATGAGCCTCTTTTTTTCGACTGGCAAATTTCCTTTATATTCGTGACAAATCTGACTGCTAGCATTTCGAAGCAATACAACCCTCCATTTCAAACCCAAAGGACGTAGAATTTCTGTGAGTTCGCTTTCACTTCCTTGTGAAATTGCGTAAAATGAAGGAAATCTATTGATAAATTCCCCGTACACTGTTAAAACATTATTGGCGCGTGTCCGGTGAAGTAAGGTTTCAGCAATGAAGATATTGTACAGATCGTGATCGAACCTCCACAGGAACGATCTACCATTTAATCTCCACCAATCTATCAATTTGTCCACGGAATCGAGCGCTGTGGGTGTCATTTGAGGTCAGAATCTATACTGATTTATGTGCTTCAGAACATGTTCTGCAAGAACCTTTGAGAAAACCGGACTGACAGAATCCACAAGCATCTGGTATCTCTCTCCTATGTGCATTTCCGCTGGGAAAGTGAACCCATGATTGAATCCCATTATCCGGGAAACTTCGAGAATTGAAAGAACACGAACAGAAGGATCAAAAGGGTCAGCTTCAGGTGGAAGTATGTAAGTCTTCATAACATTGCCAAAAGAGGGCGCAGGTAAATCCCAGTTGAGAATTTTCCAGCCATATTTACCGGTCTTATACTTTTCTGCATACTTGTGAATGGTTTTCAAATTTGGCCATTCGTGGTCAATCAATTTGCCTCTTTCCAAGTGTCTGAACTGCTCTATGGCATTTCGAACGGACTGCGAGGGTCTCTTGTCCTTCTTGATTTCTTCAATGAAGTTGTCTGCGGAACCATTCAACAACCCCACAACAAAGAGTCTCCTTCTAGAAATGGCGGCTCCATAATCTGAATACTTAACGATAGTTGGATGAACGGAATAGCCGAGCTTTCTAAGACTATCCAAGTGACCCATGAATCCAGAATCACTACCAAGAGCAGGTACGTTTTCTATTATGAATATTCTCGGCATCAGATACTTGATATGATCTATGAACCTGCCTACAAGTCTGTAATCACGATGACCTTCAGTTCTTCTTGACTGATTCACTGGAGACCATGGCTTACAGGGTGGACCACCAATAAGTATATCCCAGTCACCATGAATGAGGGATTTTCCTATGTCCTTTTGAATAAATGTACCAGTTGTCAACTCCTGATAAACCCTTCCGACACTACTGGATATATCCACTCCCGTGACATTGAATCCACTTCGCGAAAACCCAGACGAGAGCCCTCCGATTCCACTGAAGAGATCAAGGACCTTGAAAGCTCTCATGATGTTAAGTATTATATCTGAACGGATAAAATTTTCTCCTCTGCCAGGTAATTTCTTCGGAGTATTTCCGAAAAAATTGCACTTAACATTTTATCTTTAATGTTGTGAACCTTAATTCCGCAAGATCTTAGGGGATAACTTCAACCCGAATAGATCAGCCATTTTCTGTGATTTCTCCGGTATCTCTGCAAGGGATATCCTCGCACCGTGAACCATGGCATAGATCTTCGACAGTTCCAGTATGGCCTCCTTCACCGATATCTCCGGTGACATCCCCTTTGCCTTCAGCGCCCCGAGAATCCTGAAATGGATATACAGGGATACGAACGACAGGATGAAGTATCCCCTTATCCCGTCCGTGGAGTGCAGGTATCCCCTGTCATTCTCAAGCTCGTTCTTCATGGCGTCAAATGCCTGTTCCACCTCCTCCCTCATCTTGTACATCCCGTATATGTCCTCAGGATCGCCGTCCATGTTGGAGAGGATGGAGAACTTTCCCAGTCCAGGCATCTCCTCATCGAGATCCTTCTGCGTCTTTGTCCCCTCCCCTATTTTCCTTATCAGGCTGGTTTCCTCCTCTGCCCTCATCACGGTATCCTCGTACATGTACAGGAATTTCCCCTCTATTTCCTTCTTCCCGGAATTTATGCCACGATCCATGTAGATGAACGATCTGCCAAGCTTCATGGAGCAGTCTACAATCCTGAAGTTCCTCTTTCTGGCCACAATGAAGAATATGCCCTTCCGCTTTGGTATATCGTATGATGCGAGACCGCGATCGGCAACGATGACGCTGCTCTTCATATCATACTGATCGACGATGGAGTCGTAAGCCTTCATGTCCCTGACCGATCCCGGTATCGGCTCCATTATTACAGGCATGTGCCGTTTCCCTGAGAATATGAGGGCAAATCCAATCTCATCGAGGTTTCTGTGCTCATGGTTGTATCCCTTCTCTGCAAGATTCACGTTCTGTGACCTGGAGACTATGCTTGGCAGGTCAAACAGGAGAAAGTCGTCCCTGTTGATCAGCGACCTGAAGAACCTGTACTGTGCATTATGATCGGATCCGATGATCCTGATCTTTTCCGATAGCGTACTGGGTGACAGGGAGGCGTCAATCTGCCCTGACGCATGGAGTTTCTCCCAACTGCTCTTTATGAGTTTGAGGGGCTGGCTGTCCATGACCCTGACAACGGATATTGCAATGATCTCCCTCCAGTGATCCGGAAAACGCCTTTTCAACTCGGGAACAAGGTCCCATGCCATGGTCATGAGGAGTTCGGAATTCCCGAACTCGAATATGCTCCGGTTATTCTTCTCCACAAGGCCGTTCTCATCGATCCGTCCGAGATATTCAGATACCTTGACCCTCCTCTTCCTTTCCTTATCCCATTCTGTCGTGGATCTGTACAGGTAATGGCTGTTGCCTATCTTTTTCACTTCCACCGGGATATTCCTCTCCCTGCCGATCTTCCTGGCAGCCTCAAGGATGTGTTCATCCACGTATTCAGTAACAGGGAATACATTAGAAAACGTTTATCTGGCTTCACAACCAGATAAATGCAGGTTCCATAGAATTTTGATTTATTTATCCACTAAGAAAATGGGAAATTAGAGTATATATTCACACGAACAAGTTCAAACGAATATATATTCGTATAATTTGACAAAATAGACATTTTGTAAAATCCTTTATTCTACGAGGTTTTTAGGGATGCTTCTTTCATCATGGAATTTATATATTTTCTATTGAATGGCATTTTAGGGAATACCATGACAAAGAAGAAAGAAAATAGCTTAGGTGATACGAGCGAGAAGGAACCGAATTCGGATGCCCTTGGGGATCTTCTGAGACAGAGGGCCGAGGTAGTAGAAAAGATAGAGACGCAAAAGGAGTCAATACTCAAGGAGATTGAAGAGACCAAGGCCGAAGCGGAGAAACACAGAATAGCCCTTGAAGTTGCCCTAACGAGGGTAAAGGAACTTGAAGACCTCGTGGGAATACATAGAAACGGAAGAAACAAGAAAACTGGAAAGTTAAAGGATCCACAAACCGGCACCGTATACGCTTCGTACGCTGAAGCCTGTGCAAAGAGTGACATTCAGGTCGGAACAGCATCAGCTCACCGGAAGGGGATGGCAAGCAAGGGAAATGAACTGGAAGTCATGAGCTGACTTCCCTCTTTTTTCCAGAATCTCTTGTTTGAAACAAACTCGGCTGACCCTCCATTTTATGGACATTATTCCCATTCTGTGTGCTCATGCATGAAATCGGCCAGAGAACCTGATTTTTCCTTCATGGGTCATTTGACTGGGAAAGTTCCCATTTTGGCTCAATCTGATTAGTTGCTTAAAGTGCCTTTATACCCTTACCTCTTCTGTGGAAAAACGTAGGCATTTTAGAAGAGATTTCTTTGATGCCGATTTGACCCGAAAAGTGGTATGCGGAGGGCCGGATTCGAACCGGCGAATCCCTACGGAAATGGACCCTAAATCCATCGCCTTTAACCTAGCTCGACAACCTCCGCGCAGGGGGACTTCCAATCGTTACAAGAATTAAATACATTCTACATATGAGAATTTGTGGTATTTGCCATAGATCAGGAGAAGGCATCGAAATTGTTATCTTCGGGAAATCACGCGTTAATTCTCCTGAATGCAGACGAAGCCCACTTTTCCAGAATTTTTGGCAAGCTGGAATTCATCACTG
>JAJYUV010000030.1 GCA_021792355.1 Thermoplasmata archaeon
TTCTTCCTGGAAGAAATGAACTTAAAGCTAAAAACATCCATCCTACAGTGAAGCCACTGAAGCTTATGTCTTATCTTATTACCATAGGTTCGAGACCAGGAGACACCATTCTCGATCCATTCATGGGATCTGGAACAACAGGAGTCGCCTCTAAAATACTTCACAGGAATTTCATAGGCTTTGAGATAGAAAGAAAATATTTTGAGATTGCAGAACAAAGAATAGATAATAAACTTACAACGGAAGATATAAGTGCGTTTGAAGAAGACGAATGATAGAAACCTTTATATGTATTCTATCTATCTCTATATGAGGTAATATGACAGAAATAACATGCCCGAGTTGTAAGACTACCAACGCAAGTTGGCAGGTGTATGAAATGACAGGAGAAGGAAAAATCTCCTTTGAGAAGGAAGAGGAACCAGTTGTAGAAGGGTTCACCCCTTCACATGTATCTGTGAGTTGTCCTACGTGTGGACACACAGTAGAAGGAAACATATACGAAGTCAGGGATAAACTCCTGACTAACTAATTTTTTTTTTGCCTTGTAAACTCTTAAATAGATTCTACATATTTTAGGAAAATGGATAATGTGATACTGAAGAATGGAGACGCTCTCACTCTTTTGAAAGAAGTTCCTGATATTAGTATTGATCTCGTCATTCTCGATCCACCCTGGTCTTACGATTCGTATGGACAGTTCCCAAACAGGAATATAGAGTACAAGACCGTATCCGATTCATATCTGGAAGAGGCATTCAATGAGGTAATGAGAATACTGAAGCCTAAAAGCCATTGTTATCTTTTCACTACGAATCTCAGGTTGGGGAAGGATATACCGTTAATGGAGAAGATAGGGTTTACTTATCACCAGATTCTTGTAGTTCCATATCAGGGGATAAAGTTAGGATACGGATACAGGCATGAGTTCCTTCCGATACTCTTCCTTAGCAAGAATGGAACTTCAACCACTAATTATCATAACATTAGTAATCTCTTTTCTCCTTATTCCTTTAACACATTGGAGAAGCCACTTCCAGTTGTTGAAACACTCGTAAAACAGAGCTCTAAGGAAGGAGATACTGTCATTGATCCCTTTATGGGAACAGGGACCACAGCAATGGCATGTAAGAATCTGGGAAGGAACTTCATGGGGTTTGAAATCGATCTGGAGAGATTTTCTGAAGTGCAGAGAAGAGTGGATTCAGCCATTTTATATTTTGAAGAAGAAGAATGACTTTTAAATACTTTCACCGTTATTCAGAATTATGGAAATCGAAGAATTTCTAACAAGGATTTCATTGAGTGGTGCAGATCCAACAATCTTCACGCTCTATGAAAAGGGAGAGAATGTGACTGCGAGTGGGAAAAAGGTATATTTTGACAAAAGGACTCTGAAAACCTATACAAGAACAGAAGATACGGTTGTCATAGGTCTTATAGAGTATGAAGAACCTTTCCCTAAGCAGATATTTGCTATGGAACCGGAAGGATTGAAATATATATTGAGTGAGTCATCCAACCTGAAGATAGAAGAGAATTCACTGGTGGCTACAGGAAACATTGACTGCAGGTGGAAGCTGGAAGTTCTCGGCAAGTCAAAGACACTTGAATTGAAATATGATCAGCCTGATATCCCTCTCACAAAGGAACTGATAGCGAGAATCATAAGAGCGGATAGTGTTCTTGATGCAACGACAGTTCGCATGAGTTCCACTGGTCAGGAAGTGATCATTGAGTTATCTGGTAAGATGAAATCGAACCTTGCGAAGGTCAGGATGCCTTTTAAGGGTGAGAAATTTGAGTCGATATACCAGAAGAGGTACATCGAATGCCTGAAGCTTGCAGCAAACAATGATGTTCTCCTGAATGTCGATGGATACAAACCCGAAGCTCGAAGAGATACGAGGGGTGCTGGAAGGATACTGCTGAAGGATGACAATTCAAGCATAGCGTATTACGTAACAGAAGTTACGAGAAGCATAAATGATGAAAAGAGGGCTGCAAAGGTTTCTGTTCCAAAAGATGTTAAGACACTCGAGGAACACTCTGAAACAATACCTGATGTGAATGGAGATGACATGGAAGCAGATCAGGGGTTTGTTGATACAGGTGATAACGATGTCTGAAGATAAGGAAATTGTCTTCGATCTGGATAACCTGAGAAAGCAGTTGCTTTCTTCTGAGTTGCCTGTTCACATTGAGGTTTCAAAGAACTCTAAGGGATACAATTATTCCGTGTCATATCATGGGAAGAACCCTGAAGAATGCCTCGATACAGTTCTTCGACTCACTGACATACTGAAAGACAGGTTTGAAAAGTGATCCGATGATATGGACAGAGGCTTTTCGGCCTCAGAATCTTGATGAGGTTGTCGGGCAGGGAAGAGTTGTAAAATTTTTCAGGAACATCGGGAATACCGATGTATCTAAATGGCCGCATTTTATTTTTCATGGTCCTCCTGGTATAGGAAAAACAACAATGGCATGGGCAATAGCCAATCACTACAATCTCGATATAATCGAAATAAACGCATCCCATTACAGAAAGGTGGAAGACATGGAAACCACAATAATGAGCATTGTAAAGCAGCTTCCTGAGAAGGGGAAAAGGAAGATAATACTGATGGATGAAGCCGATGGTCTTGGAACTCATTCACAGTGGATGTTGCGAAGATACATGGAAGAGTATTCTAACGTTTCACTATTCATCTTCAGTTGCAACTATCCCAACAAAATCATACCTGCAATCTTCGATAGATGCATAGATTTCAGGTTTGATGGTCTTACCTCTGCAGAACTGAAAAACATAGCTGTAAACATATGCAAATCTGAAAACCGTGAAGTTCCACCCGATAAGGCAATGGAAGAATTTGTATCCAAATCTGATGGGTCTGCGAGATCCTTCACGAACCTGCTTTTCCAGTACCTGATTGGTGGCATAATGCCTGAAGTGAGTTTCGATGCAACTGGATACCTGAAGGCAGTAAAGTTAAATGATCTCGAGACAGCAAAGAAGATGGTTGTTTCCGTGAGTTATAGTGAGCTCCTTAAGGAATGCATACGGATACTACTCATGTATGGTGAGAAATATCAGGAAGCAATCAGGAAGCTCGGTGATTATCTCATCCTCTCGCAGAATCCAGATGAGAGTCTCGGTAAGATTGTGGCGACATTGCAGTTGAACAAATACCTTAATGGTGGTTCATGATTCTTCTCTATGGCAGAAGCCCATCTGGGAAGACAACCTATTTTATGGAACAGCATAAGGATCAGGAAGTCAGGATACTTCATGCATCATCTCTCACTGAACTCAGGGCAAATATAGCATCTACAGCATCTATTTTCAATGATCCAGTTCCGACACTCATAAATGTTTGGTATGACATGGATTGCTCATTCATCGCTGACCTGCAGCATTATGATGTTTATGTGGAAGCACACTATCTCGAAACTCCTTCAGGATTGACAGTGAGGGGTTCGGGAAATGGAAGATATTACTATGGTCTCAAGAATGAGATGAAGATCAGGGAGAGGAAACAATTTATAAAGAATGGTGATGTGAAACCACGTTCAAACGTTGATTGGATAGGGGTTCTTGGAACAAGATACAATTATCTTAAGTCGATCTTCCCTGAGATAGTATCATAACAATTAAATACTTATCACTGTTAAACGTTTTGAGGAGATGGTGTTTCCGTCATGGTGTCCCTCCTGTTCTCCTCAAGGTTGAGCTATTTCCTTACCTCGCAGGAGGGACCACATTCCAATAACTTTTAAATACATTCGCCTGTTGCTACATTGAATGAGACCGATAAAGGTGAAAGGTTCTGTTGTTTCTGCCACAATGAATTATTCTTATAGCCTCCAATCGCTTTCAGTATTTCTCCCAGAGAATACGAGGTATGTGTTTGAAAAAGATATTTACTGGTCAAATGGGGATGGCAAAAAGCATCTTATAAAGAAGGGTACACCAAAATCTGTATCTGCAACAGAGATTATGGAGTTGAGAAGACAGTTCATCCCTGCATGTTGCGATGCTGATTCTGATCCAAAAGATAACTATCCAGTAGGTATTGAACCAGGAAGCAGTTCGCAGAGGGATATAATCTACAGATGGCATTTTGTTCACAGGCATGGTTTTCCTTCAGACATACATGGATCTGGGAGAGGTCAAAGATACAAGGTGAAGGATATACTGAAGCATCCGCTTTCTTACATGCTTATGTGTGATGAGCATCATGAGGAATACGACAGGGAAAATGGAGAATGGAAAAACCCGAAGAACAGAGAGAAGTATTCTCATGACGGTCATGAATAATCATTTTTAAATACATCTCCATAGATTGTGGATTATGCCTGTCAGATATGAGGAATACAAAGGTAAGCCATTGATAGTTCTATCAAGGGATGAAGATGATCCTTATCCATTCAAATTTGGTGTTGGGAAGGCGAAGCTTATACTGGAATATTACAACAAGATTCTTGAATTTGTCGAAGCAAACGCAAAAAGCAACGATTACTGATGAGAGCCGTAATAACAGGAGCTTATTACTCACTGAATCCTTTGGCAATGCATCTCTGGGGCAGGTGGGAAAACGGCAAAAGGATGCATTATGTATTTGATGTTCCATTCCGGCCTTATTTCTACTATGAAGAGAATGGGAAGATAATCAAGAAGGAAGTGGATATACCTGCTGATGTTCCTATAGAGAAGGAGAAGCATGAGAAGACCTATGAAGCTGATATAGTCTTTACGGAACGTGTCCTTATAGATCTGGGAATACGCAAGGGAATAGAGATAAGGAACCCGAAATCGAGAGTGTTTTATGGAAACTGTTCACCATGCGACTATAAGGGAATAAGGATCAGGAAGGATTACATCGACATTGAGACCGATGACAACTTCGAGATTAATGTAGATAAGCCTAAAGGTGAAGTGTTAAGTATAGCAATCAGGGATTCCTTCACGAACCTCACTACAATCCATGTAACAATACCAAAAAGCAGGATAAACACAAACAAGCTTATGGAATTGCTTTACAAGGAGAACAGTGTAATAAGAGACATATTGACTGAGAGAGGTCTTGGTCATCTTGCAAAATATGTTGGCAACCTGGATTTGCAGGTAAAATCTCATGAAACAGAAGCAGAGATGCTTGAGGTTTACTCTGAGCATATAGCATCGGAGAATGGACCCGATGTCAATGTTGGATACAACATAAATGGTTTTGATCTGCCTTACCTGCAGAATAGGGCTAAGAATAAGCATATAAATCTCGGTTATAGGGTTATCGGTCATGATGATCATTTAAACGTGACGCATAACAAGATCACAAATTTTGATCTTTACAGGGCATACATGAGGCTGCAGGAGAACAATAATGAGAGTAATTCACTGGAATCCGTATCACAGAGAGAGCTCGGTATAGGCAAGATAAAGCATACAATGGGCTACAGGGAAATGTATGAGAAGGAACCAGAGAAGTTCCTTGTTTATAACTACAGGGATACTCTTCTCTGCCATCTTATCGACATGAAGATAGGTGCATTTGATTTCTTCCTGATGCTTTCTGAGAAAGCAGGAACGTTGGATGCCGGAAAATGGAACGCCACATACCTTCTGGATACGCTTTTATTCAGGTTCACTCATGAAACTGATTTCAGGATACCTTCACACAGTGATAAGAAGAAGATAAAGGTGGAAGGTGGTTTTGTAGCTGAAGCAATGCGAGGGAGGTTAAGGAATGTTGTTGTATTTGATTATAAGCACCTGTATCCGAGGCTTATGAGGCAGTTCAACATATCACATGAAACACTCCTTCTGGATGATCAGATAGGTCCTGATGATGTATTTGTCGGTATCATAGATGGGAGGAAGATAGGATTCTCACGAAGGAAACCAGGCATAATTCCCCAAGCCGTAACGCAACTCGAGACTGAGAGATATGAGATAAAGGGAAGGATGAAAAAATATCCTCCTGAAAGTGATGATTACAGTATACTGAATAATGAACAGAGATCGGTGAAGGAACTCGATAACTCATTCTATGGCATGACCGGATCACCTAAAGCGAGACTTTTTGAACCATACATGCAGGCATCTATAACATATCTGGGAAGAGAAGCATTGAATTTTGTAATGGCATACATAAAGACGCATTCCACAGATGATGAGTTTCTTCATCTTATAGCATGCAGGGTTATCTATGGGGATACAGATTCGATATTCATCTACTCTGAAAGATGGGCTAACATGGAACCACAGATGGTCATAGATGAAGCAAGGAAGCTTAACAAAATTGTGAACGATTCACTTAAGATGTTCGTGAAACAGCACAATGGTGATTATGACAATGTTGTGCTCGAGATGGAATTCGAGAAGTTATATTCTATATGGGAACAGTTTGGTTCGCAGAAGCAGTATGCAGGATACATAATATGGAAGGATGGCAAGTTCCTTGGCGATAAGATATTCGATGTGAAGGGTTTTGATCCGAGAAGGTCGGATAGGTCGCCTTACACGAAGGACTTCATGTCAAAGCTTCTGAGATTGGCTCTCGAAAGTGAGGAAGATACGGATAAGTTCTTGCATGAAGAGAATGATAAATGGAATGGCCATAACATTGATGTGAATGATATAGGCATATACTTCTCTCTGAAGAAGGAAGAGTATGGGAATAACTATGAACCAAAGAGGGCTTATAGCAATGCGATAAAGAATGGTATTAAGCTTGATAGGATGAAGGGAAACTTCAGGATGTACTTCCTTGAAGGTGATATGGATGTTATAGCTACAAATTATGATGATCCTCTTCCACCCAATTTTGTCAAAATGATTGATTGGGATGCACAGAAAAGAAGGTGCTTTTCTCTCAAGGTTGATAACATAATGGGTCCTGAGTATCTGTGCATGCTTGAAGGAAAGCCTAAAAACATATCTTATTTGGAGGAAGATGAATGAGTGATGAGAAGAAGATAAAGAAACCGTGTCCTAAAAACAAGGATCATGAGTACGTTCCAATGCCCATATGGTATCTGGATGATCTTGGTGATGAGGTAGAACAGGAAGTTTGTGCCAACTGTGAGGAAGAAAGCAGGAGAGAATACAGGGAAGAGATAGAAAACGCACCCGAGTCAGATATTCCTGACATGATAGAGAAATACCAGAAGGAGATAGAGAAATCTGTTCCTCCCGAGAAGAGAAATGAAAAGGCTGTCATAAAGGATTATGACATAATCACGAAGTATTCTACTTACCTCAATAGCGTTATAGGTGCTCCTCTGGATGTATGCAGGTCCATGATCCAGTTCGATATATCTGTGGCATTACACAGGCTGTTTTTTGCGAATGGAAAGGGAAGGGTGCTTCCAAACATAGGTTTTATATGGATAGCTCCTTCGGGTTCAGACAAGACTCCTCTCTATTACTGGGGAATAATGAATCTTCATGATAAGCTATTCTCTGAGTGGAAATACATACATTATAACAGGGTTGGTGGGAAGGCTCTCATTTCATCCATATCGAAGGTGAAGATGAGTGATGTGTCAGAAGGAAGGGTGCTTGCACTCATAACACAGGATGAAGTTTCAACATTGGCAAAGGAAAGCAATTCAGATGGTTTATCTGATGTGTTTGAAGCGTTTGCACAAGCATACGATGGGCAATTATCATCTTCAACAACGGTCATAAGAAGAAGCGAGGTCCCGAAACCATGCTACTCTCCAATGTGGTTTCAGGGAACCCCGACATTCCTGAAGTATGTCAGTGAAGACTTCTGGGATATCGGACTCGGAAACAGGATATTCTTCATCAGGTATTCTCAATCGGCAATAAAGGAGATACCAAAGACATTACATTCAAAAGAGTTTTATGATGATATCATAGCTGATCTGGAACTTCTCCGGAAAGTGGAGAAAGCCGACTTCAGCGATGAAGCATGGGCTTTCTATAATGAATACCAGATGAAGATCATGAAGGATATACAGGGAGCACAGGCAGATCTTGAAAGTTCTGTGGATACCTATAATTTTGGTATAACATCAAAGGTCAAGTTTCCCATACATGTCATAAAGATGGCACTTATAGTCGCTGCATCACGTTTTAATTTCGATTCTTCTGGGATACTGCATGTAGAGAAGGATGATGTAGTGAATGCCATTTCTCAGGTAGAGGCATACCACGATAACATGGTTTATGTGCATTCGATATGGGAAACACAATCTGCACAGAGATTAAAGCATGAGAGCGTTGAAATCCTTGCGAAGAAGATATTTAACCACGTTGAGAGACTCCTCACAACTGGGAAGGGATATTCTCTCGAATATAAGAGGGATAATGAGAGTACTCTCGCCACGCCTGATAAGGATGGGAAATGGGTGAAGCATTCTGATCTATTGAAGCAGTCTCACATGAAGGCTCTCGGTCTAAGAAGCTTTGATGAGGTCATAAAGACCCTTGTTGAGAGGGATGAGTTGGCAAAAAGAGAGTGTCAGGTATATGCCCAGGGTAGCAAGACACGTGTTCTTACAGAGACAGTTTTCTACAAAATACGTGAAACAGGTTAAAAAAAATAAATTCACACTCTTTTCTTCGCTATTACCTAGGAAAATAAATGAATTCACAATGAATTCACAAAATGGTTGTGAATTTATTTTTTCTTCGCTATTTCACTACCTTTCCATGCAAATCTCCTTCAAAATGATTTATTTATGGCATTAAAGATAAAGTAGTGTTTTCAGGCAAATAAATGAATTCACAAAAAATAAATGAATTCACAAAATTCTGTTACTCTTATCAATCGGTCATGATCTTCCTGAAACTGATTTCTTAAATACAACAAAAATATCTTCATCTGATGCATACGAAACGGTGTGAACTTTCCAAGAACTCACGATGCAAATGTTCCTGCAGGGGATACTTTCATGGTTCTGCCTATGTACAGAATATATCTGACTTTGAAAACGATGAATAGTCTTTGACTTTTATAGGATATATCAAAATTAATTAGATAAAAATAAAAGTTATATACACCTTTAGGTTATCTCAATCATGAGTAAGCATACTGATTATGATATGGAGACAGTATCGCATTCAACCGTTCCATATATAAGAAAAGCTTATAGAGAATATGAACGATCCACTGGTGAGAAAAAGAAATCGGCTAAAGAACGTCTTGATAGAGCTGTTGATTATTACATTGACGAACCAAGAATCGAGATGTTGAATAGGGGTGATTCTTTTATTGCACCACCAGACTTTGAAGAAAGGCGTAAAGAATTACTTAAAGAAAAAGGATATCAGTCAACCGAAGATCGTAGAAAATCTGAATTGATGGGAGAAGATTATCTTCATTATTTCCCATCTGGTCACCCAGATTTTGTTTGTCCTCGAGGACAGGAGTTTGTCAAAACTCATGTCAGAAAGGATGGGGTTAGAATAAGGGGTTATTGCAGGGAAAAAGTGAGGTAAATGAACTACACAGTTAAGGAATCTGGAACCATTCATGGCTTTTGCCCACCTGGTTATGAGAGAGTTACTTCATATTCTAAAAAAGATGGAACAGTAGTTCCACAGCATTGCAGGAAGGTAAGAGTTGAAGGAAGAGTCAGGGCCGGAATATCTGGGCTTTACAATGAAGGGATGATTGCACAGGAAGATGTACGTCTCGGTTTTGATTCCATTGTTGATTCTACAAAGTCTGGAGAGAGTAACGCATCAAAGATAAAGGAAAGGGCAGACAGGATTAAGACTATAATGAAGGAACAGGAAGAAAGAAAAGAGGAAGCTAAAAGGAGTGAGGAAAAGCAATGACAAAAAAGAAGAGAACACGAGTCTGGGATGAGAGCAGGGAGAGATGGACATCTTCAGATGCGAGGAGGGTAAAGCCCATAGACCGTTGGGAAAACGGATTTCTTTATATGGACTGCCCTCCAGGATATCATCTTGTCAGGGATCACTTCAGGAACATGCCACATCAGAGCTCTATGGCAACTGAAATTGATGGTGTTTATATTCCTGACTACTGTGCCAAGAATCCAAGAAGGAGAAGATAAACTTGGTGACAAAGGAAGATTGTGAAAGAGATGGCAAGATATTTGTTCCTTCACATACAACAAAAGAAGGTTCATACATTCATGCCTATAGCAAAGAGGGGAAAGAGGAAGCTAAAAGAAGGGAGGAAAAACAATGACAGGAAGAAATAAATCAAGAACTAAAATGATATTGATGAGACAGGTGAAGTTGACTGATAAGATAGATCATAACGCAGATATGGGATACTTGCCTTCTGAAAACGATATAGCACAACTTAAGAAATATGAAAGAGAGACAGGTATTATAATAAGGAATCCCACAAAAGAAGGAACTATAAATTCCAGTTGTCCGGAAGGATATGAATTTGTCTCTTCTTACCATAAATCCGATGGAACATTCATAAGGTCATTCTGCAGGAAGAGAAACAATGATATTGAAATTCCATATAGTTACAGATATGGGAGGAAGATATAAATGACAAGAAGTGATGAACCAGGAGTGTTTGTTGCAAAGTATAATAGAATCGTTTTCCCGACAGAAGAAGATGCAGAGAGATATTACAATGAAAGAGTGACTACAAGAAGATCGAGGAGAGGCAACGAAGTTCTGGAAGGTTCCCAGGAGTTCGTGTTTGGTGAACATGGCGCAACAGGAGTAAGACCTGTCGGTGTTCCTATGAAATACAGACCTCTTTACGTAAATTCAGATTCACCGAGATGCGAGCTTGATGAAGAATATGTCCCGCCTTACCGTAAAAGTGATGGAACATATGTTCATGGTTTCTGCCGTAAAAGGAAAGAGTGAAATGGTAACGAAAGAAGATTTTGATAGAAGAATAGAAAGTGTGGGAGAATCAAGATGCCGTGAAGAAGGAGGAGAATATGTTCATGGCCATAGGAGAGATGATGGGATCTATGTTCATGGGTTTTGTAGAATGAAAGGTTCAAAACGAACTTATGATAGGTACGTGGACAGGAATGGCAACACCAGAGCAAAATGGAAGAGACATTCTGATTCCAGAGAGACAGAATATATCCTCAGTTCAGAAGGGAAAGAGGGTGTTGTCAAATCTCATGATGGCTATTCAGTCTGGTGGATTGAAGAGAATGGGAAAAGAGAAGAAGGAAGAACCAAGAACGTCAGAGAAGCCAAATACGAAGTTGAAAGGAGATTGAGGGATTAAAATGAGTGGAAAAGAATACAGGCATATGGGAAAGAGAGAATGCGAAGAAGCTGGTAAGGTCTGGGTTGAAGCACATATGAGAAGCATGACTTATGTTC
>JAJYUV010000031.1 GCA_021792355.1 Thermoplasmata archaeon
TGGTTTCAGGTCCTTTTCACCACCCTTTCGGGCTACTTTTCAGCTTTCCCTCGCGGTACTAGTATACTATCGGACTCGAGACATATTTAGGGTTGGATCTTAGTGAGACCCATATTCCCGCGCGAATTCCGACGCACGGTACTCTGGAAATTCAAGCTTGTAACTCAGATAAATACATCCACGGGACTATCACCCTCTAAGGTGTCTCTTTCCAGAAACTTGAACTTATTATCTAGGGTATTAGCCTGACTCCAAACTCCACATCTTTCCTCTTTTTCAAGAGGTGATTCGGTTTGCCCTTTGCCGCTTTCGGTCGCCCTTATTAACGGCATCTCTGTTGATTTCTTTTCCTCCCGGTACTAAGATGTTTCAATTCCCGGGGTTCCCCTTCTCTTTCGAGAATGTCCCATAAGGGACAGGAATTCCCATTTGACAATCTTCGGATCTAAGGCTCCTTGCGCCTCCCCGAAGCATATCGCAGCTTGGCACGGTCTTCATCGGTGCCCGAGCCGAGCCATCCATCAAGTGGCCTGCGTACTGTAACAATCCATCTCTTTCTAACCCTTTGCTGACCTTCATCAACCCTAAAAAGGATTTCAGTCCTTCCCCTGCGACTATACAATCACAGGGTGCATAATGAGCAAAATAACGATAGCGACACTCCGTATATATAGATTTCTTAATCTCTATTTTTCGGCTATTTTTCTATGCCATCAGAACTGCAGTATTTTCTTAATTCTTGACCTTGACAAAGAAAATATTTCATTTTTGAGGAAGAACGAATGAGCCATCAACCATTCGGGGACTCGCAAATTGAGACTTATGCTTCTCTTCCTTCCAGTATTTTTCCGAGACCCTGTTTGACAATCACTCCCGCGTATTTTGATGGGAGAGTGACTATGTCCTCCTTCCTGAGGTTAACGGGTTTACCCATTATCGATATTCCCTTGATTTCTTCCAGAATGTATACGACCACTTTCTTTTCTTCTGACTCTTCCTGCTCCCCTCCGACTTCCATTTCCTCCTCTTCTTCAGCTTCCTTTTCCTTTGAGGGTATTATAATTTCACCCTGTTCGAGTTGCGTTGAAAATTCACTCACTGACTTGGCAATGTTCTCGAAGAATATCTGTTCCTCGGGAGTCATCTTCCCTTCAAGCTCTTCCTTTTCGTTGTTCGCTTTAGCCTTAAGGATTTTCGATACTCTCAGCTCTATGATCTTCTTCAGAAATTTTTCTGATCCTTCCAGTTCATTTGTCAGTTTACCTACCTGCCTAGAATTCTTTTTCACGGTTTCAGTTTCTATTTTCTCTTTAAGGCTCTCGAGATAATTCCTGGCCTCTTTGTAAAATTGTATTGAAACTGGCTCCAATGAATAATCATTTTTTACCTCTAGCCGGAGGAGTGCATTGAGGTAACTATCGTTGACCTCCCCTTTCATCACTCGTCCAATGTCTTTATGGATAAATATCATTTCTTCACCAGCAGGTTGGAAATGAGATCACTCGTGACCTTGAATTCGTTCGGGAGATTGGATGTTGCGTCTCTTTCTCCCGCGACCTGGAAGCACTCGTGTCGCCCCTCAAACGTGCCAGAGTCAAGTGATATCCTCCCAACGTAGTGGATGCTCTGGTCACGGTTGATTTTCTCCTTGAGTAGTGTAATGACTTCTCTTCTGTCATACCCGTCCAGTACCTGACAGAATTCTTCTAAAACGAAAAATGTGGTCTCCCTGCTCTTCATTTGAGATATCAGATCATCTATTTGCAGCGATAGATTCCTCTTCTTTCTCTCGGAAATAAAGTCGTAATTTCTAATGATGAATTCTTTGGTTTGTCGTGAAAAACGAACTGGTTCTACTGAGCCTCTTTCCTTTCCATAGGGGTTGATTAGCACGAAATCGAAAGATTCGTTTGGCATTTCAATGTCTGTCGCTATTAGTTCCTTTGCCTTGATCTTGTCTGGGTCTGTGAGTTTCATGAAAATGTAATTGGAAATGTTTGAGTAGAACAAAGAGGTCAACCTGTCAATAATAGATTTGAATGAAGTAGTCAAGAAGAATATTCTTAGCCCAAACTTCCTTCCAGAACTTAACATATCGGCTATAAGCGTGCTCTGGTAATCCTGAGCCTCTTCCAGGAAAAGGAAATAGTTTCCATTCCTTGAGGAAGTGATTGCGAACCAGATGTGGAGAGCCATGATATTTGACATCAATCTCGAATCTTCGTAACCCAGGCTGCTTCTCTCGAGATCTATCAAGATAAGATCGTTTTCTGCCAGTGCATTTGAGAGGGTACCGTCATCGTCTGGATTGCATATCAGGGACCTCACCATCGGGTCGTTTACTAGCCTGCCTATCGCCCTCTCTGTACTCGCAAGTTCCTCTCTTGACATGCCGCCCAATTCGTCCAGAAATTTTCTCAACTCATTGTTGTTACAGGCGGAGGCAATTTCTTTCCTTGTATCAGCTTCTCTGAGGATGTTGTAAAAATCTACTAATGTCGCCCCACTCATTTTTCCAAGAAGAGAGATTCCTCGGGAGATCAGGTCCTCCATCCTTGGACCAACGAGAGGGTCTGTGTACTGGATTTCTCTTGAAGACCTGAGAATTGAAACAAATTCTTCTGCAACTTTGTAAGTTATCCCATTTGCTCTACCGACGCCTATTACGTTTATGGAATTTGCAGAATCTGGAGATATTACAAATTTCCTGAAGGCAGATTCCTCCATCTTCTTAGAAGTGTCTCCGTGAGGATCGATCAATATTACTTTTCCCAATTTATTGAACAGTATGTGATTCATCATTCCTACGATCATTGAACTCTTGCCTGCCCCTGAAGATCCACTGATCAAGGTGTGCGGGTTGTTGTTGGTGTCTACGAATATTTCTCCCCTGTTAGGGGTTGAGCCAACTCTCACGTCTCCCCGCTTTAGCGAGTGCGTGCTTGTCGGGATGAATTGGTTTACTTCCCACCAGGCAATCACCGGTCTGGAGATTCCAAATCTTCCCCTCCTCGTCACAACTTTAGGAGAAGAGAATACGTGACTGAGATAATTCCCCAGGTTCTCGTTCCTGTAGGATAGTTCGACCCTCCACCCTTTTCTTTCCTTTGCCTTTCTTTCCAGGAATTTGTCTTCAACTCTTTGTTCCTTATTAGAGACCGGGCTGAAATAGTGAGGTATCAACGAAATTAATAGAAAACCAGTTTCTTCCTCATTCAGCAACTCTGCAATCTTGTCTGCATGATTTTCACTTCCGAATCTAATCGTCTGTGAATCACCCTTCACAAATACTCTCTTTCCACTCTCGTTGAATTGAAATGTCTCTGAGATCTTCCATCCTGACTTTTTCAGAAGGTCTCTACAATCTCCTCCAAAATACAGTCTCACTCCTTCTCCTTCTTGCTTGAAGAATAATATCTCAATCCTCTTCCCGCTTCTTAACCAGGATAGTAGGAATGGATTTGATTCATTGAATGGTACTATAGACTCAACCTTTAGGAATTCCATCTATTTTTTCGATCTCCTCTTTGCTGGATTGAAATTTGAGAATAGTCGTGAAACCTGGAGTCAGGAAGAGCGCAGTTGAATGTTTGCCGTTATAGCCGGCCCCCATCCTCAGGAAATTGGAGAGCCCTTCGTCTAATGAATAGAATTTTGTCATCTCATCCGTGATTACCTGGTGTCGAAACAAAACGTGGATTGAACAGTTCTCCATGACCGTTATAGTCGACCCGTTTTTCAAGAAGTCGTTTGCAGATTGCGAGATGAATATCATGGAGACGTTGCTGTGTCTGGCGTGTCTTATGTACCTCTCTACAGATGTGACCACGCTCTCTTGCAACAAGTAGTGCGCCTCGTCAATTACTAAGTTGACAGGATTTGACTCATCGCTTCTCATAATGAGATCGAGTGAAAGTAGCATATAGAATGGAAGGAGTTTCTTAGGAACATTCTTCAAATCAATTCTGAGATCTCCCTTGAGATTGGGATTTCTACCCGTTCGGAACTTCTTCAGGGAACCTTCGAAAATGGGAGATATCTTATTGTGTGTTTCAGTGGAACTGGACTTAACAAAATTCCTGAGGAAATTCAGGTCCTCATTCTGTTCATACATCTTTGTTATTCCTGTATCAAGTACACCACGGTCCTCGTTGTTGAGATCGAAGAGTGTTATCATCAGAGAAAGAGTACGATCAACATTTTCCTTAATGCTCAGAAACTCCACTCTTTCAAACATGTTCATTTCCTGGTTCATAAGGTCAATGGATTGCATTCCGATAGACTTTGAGAGCTGCCCGTATTCCCCCATTGGATCAATTATCTTCAGGGCTACACTCCTGGTTATCTTCTCCCTCATCATGGTAGCCTTTACAAAGAAGGATTTACCAAAACCAGTCATTCCCAGTACAAGCTGGTGGGACGAAGGAAAGACTGATCGGTCCAGAAATACAGGAGCCTTTGAGACCTCACACGTTCCGTAGAAAGTTCCGCCTTCATGAAAGAGATATCCATGATTTATTGGCACAAGATTTGAGACCGAACCAGGATCAAGGTAAACCCCGTCAAGCTGACCATCTATCACCTTGTTCCTGATCTTTGCGTCGGAGAATCGCTTGTTCTCCGTCTTGACGCCAAGTTTTTTGAGCAAGTGTAACAGTTCCTTCTTTGCATGAAGAATTTTGCTGGGCTTCCCCTGAATGAAATATGCACAAGAATATTTGAAGAGTCTGGATCTTCCCGAAGCAACTACTTCCTTAAGATTTTGAATGTTCTGAACAGTTAGTTTGTTTGACTCCACATTTCTGTCGTTCATCTTTTCGTGGTCTAACAGCCTAAGGCTCCTTTTTCCAAATTCCCTTGTTATTATTTCCCATGCAATGCTGTCTTCAACCGGATGTATATTGACTATCTGCCCTATATTCGAATCTACTCCAGTAATCTTGGATCTAAACTTTGAGTCGATTTCAAAAGGATAATCCTTGGCAAATAGGAAGGAGTGTGCTTCTCCATTCCTGACGAAATACCACTCTTTCTGGATGACAGAAGACTGATTTTTTTCAGAGCTGGACATCTAGAACTCCTACCTCTTCCTCACTTAACTTTGAGAACTGTACCCCATAATTCCCCAGAATCTTCTCGAAATCGTCCGTCTTGGTCTTGTTGATCTTGACAAAGTAGGCATCCGCAAAGCTGTCTGACTTCGAGAACAGGGAATTGTACTCGTCATCACCCTTCAAAAACCCCTGAAGGGGGATTTTGTATGGGTGTCTAATGATCGTCAAATCTTCCGAAAACGTTCCGATGATCGACTCCCATACGTAGACTATGTTCCTGTCTTGTTGATCTGATAAACCGTAGTTCAACCCAAATATTTCATAATAGGCGCTCTTTTCAGTCTTCAAAGGATGAATCACAAATGCGGTGATTCCCCTCACCTTCTTCACGACAAACTCATCAATGTAGTCGTGCTGGATTCTGAGGAGGAAAATCGGGATCAGAACGAGCGCGATTAAACCATATGTGCGAAGGAAGAAAATGGATAGCAGTACTGAGAATGAGACCAAAATCAGCCGATAGAGGATTGCACCCTCCAGCGAGCCAATTCTGAACGAAGACGTCTGAAACTTGGTCATCTTTACCATAGTCACTTCACCTTGAAGAAAAGGGAAGAGTTTGATGATCCGCCGCTGTTCAGAGGACTGAACTGACGCACTGCACCGATTTGTGGAGTTGCGTTAGTTCCTCCGCCCTCAGAATGTGTCGCAAAAGTTTTGACAATAGTCTCTGCTCCCTTCAAGTTCGCGCTAATCTTACTGATTGAGGTGTTGACTCCTCTTCCAGCAGATCTTCCGAGGAAGTTTGTTGCATTTCTTGAAGATTGGGTCATTGCAAACATCGTAGGAATTGCATCCGCAAGCGCAAGAAAGCCAAGAACCAACACACTGTTATTTCTTACATAAGTGGATAATATCAAAGGAACAGCCATCAACAATGGGGCGACTAGCGAGTCCATGAAGAGATACCACAGTCTCTCTCCCATTTCTTTGGTCTGCGGAATCATGAGGAGAAGAGTGAAGACTGGAGCGAGTATAGGAAGCGTGTAGATGATCGCAGCCCTCAGTGATAGGAAAAGCAACAGATAGAGCATCAAGAAGATGAAGACGATGAGTATCAATAGACTCACAATCGACCCTGACGCACCCCCGATCTGAAGGCCAGCAAGAACGTTGGAACCGGAAGAAAAGTTATGCAATGGAAAACCAAAGTTCCAGAATTGGGTATACAGCAAAGAACCAATGTAAAGGAAATCCTGAAGCAGAAAGAACGATATGTTAGAGAGGACCAGAAGCAACAAAATCTTGATCCAAATGTTTCTGAAGTCGTACCCCAGTTGAATGCTGCTGTTGAGAAGTATCAGTATCCCCAAAATCATAAGAACAATTGTGAGGACTGGGTCATAAATGTTGAACATTACAAAGTAGTAGAGCGATTTCACTCCCACTCCAATACTTCCATTCACTATATTTGGGAACGCGTACCCAGGTGACAAGAGATACTTGGAAATGTAACCGTTGTACAGCGATTCAAGTATCGGTTTACCTATGAACACGATCGCAGAAACTATATAACTTATTGCCTTGAGTATTGCATCTACTATTATTGAAACTAAGTTCATCGAATCATTTCTTGATTAACCAGCAACTATGTAGTGAACTACTGCGTACAATACACCGCTCACAGCCATTACGAATATGACGGTCCCAATCAGTGCATCCTTGGTCCTCTCTTTGGCGTCAGCCTTTCTGTCCATGTCCTTTGAGAAATAGCCAACTGCTATCGGAATCCATAGTATTGCGATTATCAGTCCGGAAATTCCCGCTATTATTCCAAACGCCCTTTGAACAATCCCATTGATGGCCGTAGCATTGTTCACAGCTGTGGACGCAAACGGTTGGACCGCGCTAGTCCCGTGGACGAAAGATACTGGAACCACGGTGATAATCAATATAGTTAGTGCCAAAACAGATAGTCTCATTTCCCCTCCAAAACTTCGAACAGCCTCCCGTATAAAATGTTTATCTGGATTTTAGAGTAATTAATTAGATTGATGAGGATCGGAGTCAATTTCTAAAAGAGAACTTTGCCTTGAGATGTCTCTAGGGAACATCTCTTCCAAATGTTACATCCACTGGGAATCTTGGCTCTATCATCGCAGAGCACTTTGACCGCTTTGATCTCAGAGTCCACATCTCTAGCTTTGCCTGGAAAATTCCGACAAGATTGCCCACAGGATCCTTTCCAATATTGGACCATCCTTCCCCAGGAACCTCTGCCTTTTCGTGTACCAGCTTGCCACCCGCACTTTCAAATTTTTCTATTGCCTCGTCTATGTCATCCACTCCGATGTAATTTCTTGGCGTATCTGAGGGGGCCATCCTCTTGTATATCCCCCCTCCAACTGTTTGCATATCTGGACTCGTTTTAATCGACCAATAGTCCATAGCTTCCATATCGGATTTTTCAATCTTCCAACCAAAACTTTCAGAACAGAAATTTTGAAATTTTCTGTGGGTCGTTGGCCTGTATCTAAAAATGTACAATTGTCTTGTGAACCATGCATTACCACTTCAAATGTGAAATAAGAAGTGATTGTTTTCCAAATCAATACCCCTGTGTTATTGTCTTTGAGGATATGGCCCGAGAGTAACCTTTTTGAGTTACACCATCCAGAGTTGGTTCATTTCTAACAACAAAACTATTAGTTTGTGTAATATCCGATAACCATGGAAGATCAGTGTGATGTCGCGGGTTGCTCCAACCCCAAGGCTCGGACAATTGGAAGAAAGTCTGTGGAAAAGATCTTCTCACTTAATTCAAAAGGAACGAAAGCTCATCTCTGCAAGGAACACTACAAGCAGTATAAGAAGGCAACGAAGAAAGACAGAGAGCTGGACAGGTTGAACTGGGTCTGAAAACAAAACAGGGGAGAATTTGAATGCAGGATTTCCACGAATTTAGGGAAAAAGGAAACCTAACATTTGCACTAATTCTAATAGAACTTCTAAAGGGAAAGAGAAAGTTGAGGGAGATTTCAACCGATCTGAAGATTACCCCACAGGGTGCGTCGGTGTATCTTAAGAATCTTCAAAAACTCAAATACATAGATTCTGGAAACACCCCAACTCCGGAAGGAGTGGCATTTCTTCAACAGATACTTGCCACCATTTCATTGTTCGTTGAGGATGCCTATGAGGATACCGGGATCATTTCATCGTGTGAAGCGGTTGCTGGAGAAGACTTGGGTAAGGGAGATCGAGTAAGCCTTTCGATGAACAAAGGATTGCTCTACGCCTACGGGAGAAAGAAAGCTGCTTCAAATGGTGTGGCGGATTTCAGGGTTAAGAAGGGAGATCCAGTTAGGATTTCAAAGATCGAGGGTATAATAGATCATAAAGTTGGAAATTTCTACGTGCTCACGGTGGACTTTGACGACCTCACACCAAAAAAGCTAGGAAAACTAAACCGGATCTTGAAAGAAAAGAATATCGAATACGTAGGTGCTTATGGAATCCTTGCATCTGAAATTTGTAAATTCGGTAAGATCAAAGCCAGCGTTTATGCGCCTGTAGAGGGATGCATCGAAGCAGGAGCCAAGGGAGTGAACAGCCTTCTCATCTACTCACCCGAGATGACACGATTCTTCTTCCAGAAGCTTTCTGCAAACATACATAAGTACAGAATTAATCCCAAATTTGTAGAGATATGACCGAGTTTGAGCCTGAAAGAAAGGAAGTCAGCATTTCTGAGTTCTTTGATAAGAACAAGCAGATGCTGGGCTTTGATTCCCCGCAGAAGTCTCTCTTCATGACAGTGAAGGAGGCCGTTGACAACTCGCTTGATGCGTGCGCTGACAATGGTATACTTCCAGAGATCACGGTACGGATCGAAGAACTGGGGAAAGAAAAATTCAGGATTGAAATAATTGACAACGGTCCCGGAATAAAGAGGACTGAAGTGGAGAATTCGTTTGGAAAAATGCTTTACGGATCCAGATTTTTCCAGGAGAGACAATCAAGGGGACAACAGGGACTCGGAATATCGGCTGCAATATTATATGCTCAAAAGACCACAGGTATTCCAACAGAAATCGTCACGAAAGTCGAAAAGGAAATGACCGCATTTCATTTCGTTCTCGAGATCGACATTCGTAAAAACTCTCCCCACACCATATCAGTCACTCCCGAAATATGGGATGTGAAGAGCGGCACTAGAATCGTGATTTCGTTGAAGGGAAAATACGTAAGCGGAAAACAATCAGTTGAGGAATACATCAGAGAAACTGCGATTGCCAATCCACATTCCACCTTCCACCTGATCTTGCCCGACAAGGCCATTAACATACTGAGGAGCATTTCCGAGCCTCCACCGGTTCCTATCGCCGTCAAGCCTCATCCTCATGGAGTTGAGCTTGGAGAGTTGATCTCTATTTTCAAGGACAATGAGAGGGAGACGATAGAAGGAGTCTTGGAAAACAAATTCTCCAGGATAACAAAGCAGGTCGCGAAAACGATAGTGGAGAAAAGTAAATTGAACGGGAAGAAAATTAACAAACTTTCGAGGGACGACTTCGAAGAATTGATGAAAACAATAAAAGAAACAGAGTTCATGGAACCAAAGAAGGACTGTCTCTCTCCCATAGGATCCGAAGGGCTTTTCAAGAGTGCCATTAATTCATTCAGGGAGTACCATCCCGCTTATTTTTCTCAGCCTGTAATTAAGGGCCCCTTTGTCTTTTCCGGTCATCCGTTTCTTGTGGAAGCGATTGCAATTTATGGAGGGGATCTGCCAAAGGAAGACCCAATTAAAATCCTGAGGTTTGCAAATAGAGTGCCTTTGCTTTATCAGTCCGGCAGCTGTGCAATCACTAGGGCGATATCTTCGCTTGCGTGGAACCAGTACGGCTTCTCACAACCTGTGAAGGACCAGATTCCGGTGGGACCTTTGATAGTTGCAGTGCACCTTGCAAGCACCAAGGTACCATTCACTTCAGAAGCCAAGGAGGCCATTGCTACCGTTCCGGAAATAATGGATGCCCTGGACATAATGTTGAAGGGTGTTGCCAGGCAGATTAAGACGATGAGGAAGAAGGAAGCGCACAAAGGGCAGGTAGAGGAAAAGTTTGCACTCATTGAGCTCATCCTGCCTCAGATTGCCCAAAAGAGCGGGAAGATCCTAAAACTTGAACCCCCGGATATCACCCCCATCATATCAAAGGTGATGGGCGTAGTAGCGTTTAGAGAAATCAATGGAGAACTGTTTGCTGAAAATTACACCGAGAAGACACATAGTTTCAAAGTAGTCTTGAAGGGAGAGGAACGATTCACGGAGAGTGTAAAGAACCTCAAGCCCTTCCAGAAGGTCAAGCTCAATTTCTCGAAGGAGATAATCAGTTCCACGGAGATCTATGTAGACCTGCCTGAACCAATTCTCCTTGGGGCATACTCACTACCGAAGGTGTTTAGCGATGAATGAAAAGTTGGAAACGATTGTGAAGCAGATTTACCAGGAGATGGAAAACGGGCAGATACCCAAAGTCGAGTTGAAGTCGAGAAACAAGGAGAACATCCTTTTCGACCCCAAGACCTCGGTGTGGAAGTATGGGAACAACACGGTCAAGAGGTATGCTTCAAAGGCGAGCTCGGCCAAGGGGATACTCAAAATGTTGCACATCATTGATTTTGTTGATGAGATGACACAGGGGCTGAAGACCTCAACTCTGAGGGAGATGTACTACATTTCTGAGGGATGGAACCTGGGGAAATTTGAGAGCCAGGACGAATCAGATCTGATGGTGGAAGACCTTGAAGTGATGACAAATTATCTAAGAGAGGAGATGAGACTCAGGCCAGAGGAGAGCGGAGCTTCTGTTATCGGAAATCTCACACTCACGGAATTAAACAGAAAGGGAGATAAGAAGAAAATCAACTGCAGAGACGACGTGGGGGACGGCGGTTATACTATTCCATACAACGTCGAAAAGGAGAAGGTAAGCCTCGTTTCGAGCGATGTTGATTTTGTACTCGCGATAGAGACTGGGGGTATGTTTGATAGGCTTGTGGAAAACAGGTTCGACGAAAAGATGCGTTCACTCCTAGTTCACATGA
>JAJYUV010000032.1 GCA_021792355.1 Thermoplasmata archaeon
GAGGGTAAAGGCCTCGGATAGATGTATGACCGTCATTTTGTTCCCTCAAGAATGGGAGGCTATTAAGAAAAGATAAAGAGCATCAATCCATTGATGCTATCAACGGCATCCCTCTTAACATAGATGTCAACCAATTGTAGGTGACGACCATGCAGTTCACCACCGTGTTCTTCCTCATCAGGAAGTATGCATATATCTTCATGACGGCCTCCTGTATCTGGTAGACCGGCTTGTTTGCCATTATGACCTCTCCCACCGTTCCCTTGAGAGCAGAGAAGAATATCTCCACCCTCCACCTCTTGTCGTACTGCACCTCCTTCTTCCGTGCATCTACCCGATCTTATCCGGAAATTCTGACTTCGTCAAGGACTGACTCGTCCAGCTCAATCTTATCCACTTAAACGATGTTCGTGTGGAGGCATTTACGATGCTTACTAAGATTTGGCATAATACTACAGCTCGGTTGCTTGCTCGTACCCCTGTATGGCCCCTTCTTGCGAAGGCAGGTGCTTTACCCTCGGAGCTTTCACATCGGCGATTGCTCAACCAATGCGTCCGGTTCGTTTCTATGTTCTTAGGTTTCTTCGTAGATTGGTCTAACTCCAACTAGTCTTATGAGGTTACAGGCTGCACTATTCCCTCAACACCATTCCACTGTCTTCCGTCTCGCACACTACTTCCTTACTTTTATGTACATCAATTCGAGACTGTGTGAAAATTATTTTTGATTGAGGGATCATATGTATAGCTCCACTTTGACTGAGTTATGGACTTAGAGAACAGGGGTCATTCTTCTATCTCATGTGACCTGAAACAGTGCCTTGACGCCCTTGATGCTTATTGCATTCATCATGTTGCATGCTATAACACTTAAACCAGACTATCCCTTCACCTTCTTAAGACCTTTCAGGAGGGTAAATCCCTGGTTTATCCATCTCCATATCGGACCGAATGGGTTCTCCACTGACCTTTGGCGAAGGATCATCTTCTCGGCACCCTTTTCCTTTATTCTCTTCCAATGCTCATCCTCTATGTCCCCGTATTCCCACCTCTGGATCCACCTTCCACATACAGATTCGGTACACCTGTTTCTCACTGGGTACTTCATCAAGCTTTAGTTGAGTATATCCTGTACCTTACCTTTGGGTTTTTCAGATTGGGCCAAATGAAACTGTAGTGCATATCGTTGCCCTGAGGGCATGTATGCACATCCGTTAATTGATCATAAGTAAACTTGTCCTTGTGATATTCAGGTGCGGGAATCCCTGTTTTCCTATTGGGATTCTCATGCTCTGCCTAGGGAATGTAGGCGATAACAAATGCTTCGCTGAGGTCTTTAAGATTTGGCAGAGAGAAATGACCCTTGTCTGCGGAAATGTTTAACTGGTCGATGAACTCCTTTGTTCCTTTTGCAAGAGGAACGACGGAGGCATAATCGTTGGCGCTGTTGTCAACTAAGTAATCGACGATAAGGTGATTCTCTGCCTCAACTGAAATGTGGCCATTGTAGCATACGTCAACGCCGTGACGCGTATTTATCTGCCTCGCTTCAGGATCTGTGAGGGATACCTCATCTGTGTTGGACGAGTTCATTTTAACTTCAACCTCCTTCAGCTTTTTCTTCTTCTCCTTGAGCTTCTCTATCGCCTTCTTTATATTTTCCTTATCAATGTTTTCCTCAATTGCGTCGTTCTCATCCATGTCGTGAAGATACTTCTCTATCTTCCTGTCAATATCGTCTATCGTCTTCTTGAGCATCTCTTTTGAGTAAGAGCGGTCCATCGAGTTGACCGCTTTTACCTTTGTACCATCAACTGCTATGTCACGTGATTTGAAAAGGCCCTGCTCCTTCAGGAAGAAATTGAACTTCCTGAACAGGGATTTCACCGTATCTATGCTGTATTTCCTGAAGTCAGCTATTGTCTTGAAATCAGGGGTGAGCTTGCGCATGAGCCACATCACTTCCATGTTGCGGTAACATTCATTCTCGAGCTTCCTTGAAGACCTTATTCCGTTGTAGTACCCCCAAAGATAGAGCTTAAGCATGTCTGATGGATCGTATGAAGGTCTTCCAGGGCCTTCCTCAAGAACTGCATACCTGAAATTCATCTCCTTTAAGTCTAGGGAATCCACAAATGAATCGAATAGCCTTGTAGGGTTGTTTTCATCGATGTAATCCTCAATCATGTCTGGAAGGAGCAGAGGCTGTTTCCTTCCTATTTTCGCTACATAGGAACTGCTCATGAGTGGCTATACGACTGGCTCATGAATAAACCTTATTGTGACCAGATCTGATAATGTTCTTTAGATAATTTCACACAGTCTCATTCCTATTATCATGTTGTTACCTCCTTGACTCCGGGAAATGTGGCTTGTAACACTCTACTATCCGTCTCTTTGAGGCACTGTGTCGGTCCGCAAGCTGCCAATCTGGTAAGCGAGTTCGGAGCTCAAAACCTGGTTCGTCAGCCTTTCCCGGACCCGTACTCCATAACGTTTGGAGTACGGTCAAAATAACTTCTTTCATAGCAGACCTGGTCAAATAAGGAAGTTTTCGAATTCTCTAGAAACTATCAAAATGTTCATATATAGTGTCGAATCTCTTTTCAATAGGGATGTTCAATTATACAGTTCAAAGAGGAGTTAGAATGCTAAAGGTTCTACAATCAAGAGGAGGACTCGGATCACTTGAAATAGCTAAGTCAATGATTTCTAGATTGGGAAGGAAACGACTGTTGGAAATATATCACAAACTTGGAATATCGGAAGCCGAGAAAACCTTCATTCTTGATTCTGAATCACAGCCCTATCCTTTTCTTGAAACTTTCATCTTTGGCTATTATGACCACCTTAAGTACGAGAACAAGATAGTAGTAGATGTAGGTGCACAGACAGGGGACAGTGTTCTTTACTTCTGGTACCGAGGTGCCAAATTGATTCATGCCTTTGAACCGGTAGACCAGAATTATAAGATACTGACAAGAAATGTTAGGCTAAATAATATAAACTGTAAGTGTTATAATATCGGTCTTGGCGACTCCTATTCAAGAGAAGTTATTAGAATTTTAGGAGATATGGCTGTTTCCAGTCAAATAAACCACGAATTTGAATCTACCCAATCTGCGACATTTTTTCCACTTGACTACTTCAGAATCCGTCCAGACATAGTCAAGATAGATGTTGAAGGTCATGAAGAACGAGTAATTATTGGAGCTCTCGAAACACTTTCTGAAACTAACAATGTAGTAGTCGAGACGCACTCAAAGAGCTTAAGCAAAAAGACTGAGAGCCTGCTTAGGCCCCTTGGCTTTAGCTTAACCAAGGCTATTAGAAATTACGCTGATGGAAATACAAGAATTGAGTACTGGAAAAAAAAGTAAGCTGTATCAACCATTAGTGAAGCATGTGACGGAGTGATTATTCATACTCAATTTCAATAACTTTTTAAATATTGTTAACTCAACAGTTGAATAAATCTTTGTGCAGATTTAGACGGGCTATACTCATTCATAATAAACTCTTTGGCCCTAATGATATCAATATTCGAATCAAGCATCTCCTCATAAGTCTGGTAAATACTGGAATTGGGCCTTGCAATTTTGACCGCATTCGTGTCATTTGGAAAGAATTCCAAGAACGGATGATAACTATCAATGATTGCTGGAGTGCTAAAGAGGAGAGATTCAGCACCAACATGTCCAAACATTTCATTAACAGTTGGTGTGTAAGTGATGCGAGATTTAGAGTATAATTGTGCTAATTCTTGAGAGCTCAAACCGGAATAAACTTCAAAATCGTTCGTTTTGAGTTTTACTTCATTATCTACAATGAGTCTTATTGGTATGTTTTTCCTCATCTTAAGATTCTTCATTTCTTCAAAAACATTTCTTAAATAGAAATCAGGAAAATGACCCAAGTATACCAATATTCCTTCTTTTCTCTCAGTTTGGAGAAACCCGATGTACTTTCTAAGATTCGTTCCCACTGGTGGGTAAACTACCCCTGCAGGACGTGTTGCGTAAAGATAAAGAAGGATATCTCTAGTGAATTCGCTGTTCGTGAATATATAATCGAATTTATTTAGTGTTTTGACATATTCTCTCGTCAAAATGGGCCAGGGTACAAGCGATCCCATTGTAAATTTGATTGATTTTCTTGAACTGTATTTGTTTAGAACATTTAGACCGTGGAGAATTTGTGCATATACGATTTTTTTCTGTTTGCTGAAACCTTTTAAAGTTTTCATGGAATAATCTTGTGTCACTAAGAACTCAGGTCGCAAGGAGTGGATGGCCTCTTCTAGGTCTTCGTAGGTTATCAAATTCACTTTTTCCTCTGTTATTTCCTTAATTTCTTTCAGAGCAATTTTCTGATTTTTCCTCAATAATATATAGGGCGTAGCGCCAACAAGATTCAATCCGATAGATATATCAACGAAGGGTTTGATCCCTGCACCGTAGTAATGAGCATCTTTACCGAGAATAAAGGCGACCTCCACCAATTTGAATTTTGATTAACTATATATCATTATCTTATTAATCTATCTATTATATAGATAAGGTAAAGAAATATGGTCTGTAGTTCAGCTCTCTCATAGAGTAAGTGCTATTGGTATTTCCTTTTTTGTCTTTGACCTATAAATCTACTGTTGATTAACAAGATGCTCAGTCTGACCGTATAGTAAAGGTCCCCACACGGTCAGCCCTTTCTCGCTGCTCCTAGTCAGCCTTTGGAGCAGCGAAGGAGTGGATAAATGTATAGGATGAAAAGGAATAGAAAAAGCATGAACAGCACTGTTGTAGGAATTGATGTTGGGGAAGATAAGAGTGAAGCGTGCTATCTTTCTCCTGCCGGTGACACACTGGACCAGTTCAATTTTCAGATTCTGTTTATTGTCAGATTGCACTTCGAGTGCTTATGCCTGCTTTACGGGTAATGCAGAGAAAGTCAATCAGGGACCGGTCCAAAGGAGAGTTCATTAGGGAGGTTTGGATAGCTATGTAGCAAGGGAAGGGCTGACTTGGAATTCTACATGCCTGCACTCTCTTACAGTTGAAACAGTTTATTTACGTTCCAGTTTCTAACAAGATAAACCAACAAATCTGTATTTGGCAAACAAAGAAAAACACCTATGAACTTCTTCCTTGGCCTTGATCTGAAGAACTCTCATAATAATTTACCGCCGATAAGAATGTTTCGACCATATTCTTCTTTGAAAATTTGTCTAGGACCGCATTCGCGTTACTCTGAAATTTTGTCATGACCTCCCTGTGCGTCAATAAAAACACGACGCTGTTAACGATTGAGATATAGTCCCTAGTTGGTATAATCATTCCGTTTACGCCTTCTTCTATTAACTCTCTGGCCCCACTTACGTCAGTTGAAATGACTGCACATCCGTTAGCCATTGCTTCTAATGCTATTCCTGGAACCCCATCTTCAATTGAGGGTGAAACGAAGATTTCAACTTTCTTGAACAGATCTACTAATACTTCGTCTGTAACCGCCCCGAGATGCACCCAGTTACTATTAGCAGAGGGCACAGTCTTGTAATCCCCAAAAGTGAAAATCGTAACGTCGCTCCTCTTTTTCAGAATCAAATAAATAGCTTCTATTGCATACTCGGCACCTTTGTTTGTATTTCTTCTTAGGGGGATTAGAATAGTATTTGCTTTCCTACCATCTCCACTTCTAGACGATATCTTATTCACGTCTAGGGCAACGGTGACCGCACACCTTCTATCGAGATTAAACTTCTTTCTTGTGGCCTCATTTCCGGCTATAATATTAAACCCACGACTGTATGTAGATGTTACTACGTCAGCTAGGGTTACAATGTCGTTCTCGTTAGAATGGTAGACAATAAAATAACCTTTCTTAGTATCTATTCTATTTAATAGATAATAAGCAGACCCCCAGTCGTTACATACGACTCTCTTAGAAAATGACAAATACTTTGTTTTTGCGAAATAGACTTTGATTCCACTTTGTACCTTGAACTTAAAGGCATTCTTGTTTAATTTCCCATTAAGAACTTGAAATAAGTAATTCCCGACTGAAGATAGAAAAAGCGAGCTAAACAGGAAAGAGAAGAAAAACAGACCAAACGGCATAGCTCTCCGTTTCGTTCTAATTAAGGAAATCTTGATCTCCGACTGTGGAAGAACAAGCAGTGCGGCCGAATACCCTTTCTCCTTGACTCCCTCAGCGAGCAGAATAGCGTGCTTGATTACGTACCCACTGTTCATTATTGGTGGACGCGACACCAAGAACAAAAAATCTATTGTTTTCCCCTGAATCATGTAGAATTACTCCAAGTTGGATTGTACCACCCTATTTATTGTCTTAATTATCAGATCCAACTCTTCGTCTGAAATCTTAGGATAACTAGGAAGATTGAGCCCCCTTTTAGAGATATCACTGCTCACTACCCGCTTACCTCGAACGTAGGAGAAGTCCCTGTAGGGTGGCATAATATGAACTGGATAAAAAAAGTTTCTCGATTCTATCTCGCGCTTCCAAAGCTCATTCACAATTTTCTCTCGAATTCTTTTATTTCTAGCCAAGATTGAGTAAAGCCAAAACACAGATTTCTGGTCTGGCGGATCCGCTTGTGTTTCTAGTTTGTCGGAAAGGTTTTCTTGGTAGATTTTGGCAATTCTTCTCTTCATTTGTATGATTCTCTTAATCTTCCTAAGTTGGGCAATCCCCAGAGCAGCTTGCATGTTAGTCATCCTATAATTGAATCCGACTTGATCGTGCCAGTATCTCCTTTCAGGTTTCATGCCATGATCACGTAAGGTCATCAGTCTTTCCCTAATTTCTTTGTCATCAGTCAGGCACATACCGCCTTCTCCGGTTGTAATGACCTTGTTTCCGTAGAAAGAGAAACAGCTTACAATACCACTTGTGCCTACAATTCTCCCCTTGTATTTAGTTCCAATGGATTCTGCGCAGTCTTCGATCAAAAATATTTTCTTATCTTCAGCTATTTCCCTTATTTCATCTATTTTTGCAGAATTTCCATACATATTTGCGACAATGACGGCCTTCGTCTTTTCTGATATGGCTTTCTTTATTATATCCGGGTTTACCCCCCAAGTCTCATATTCCGCATCAACCAATACAGGTGTAGCGTTTTGATAAATAACGGCGTTAACAGGGGATACAAAAGTGAAGTCCGGGACTATTACTTCTGCTCCTTTTCCAATTCCTAGGGCAGCCAAGGCTAAATGAAGGGCAGTTGTTCCACTCGAAGTGGAGACTCCATATCTTCTTCCGACATATTCGGAGAACTTTTTTTCAAACTCGAGCAATTCCTTCCCTTTGGAGCTAACCCACCCCGACCTTAAGGCATTTAGAACTGCTACAATTTCTTCATCCTCAATCAAGGGTTTATAAATAGGAATCATAGTACCCCTTCCGCGCTAAAAATGTCGAACTTGTTCTCGTCATAGAACAAAGCATCGGTGGGAACAATATGCCCTGCCTTGAGGTTCTTCCATCTTTCCATGTCTGCGTTTACCATAAGTTTTACTATTTCTGAAAAAACAGTCTTCGGCTTCCACCCAAGCAATTTGGTAATTTTATCATGACTTCCTCTCAGGTAGTCAACGTCTGTAGGTCTCCTAAACTTTGATGAGATCTGTAGGTAATCGGTATAATCGAGGTCGACATATTCGAATGCCTGCTTTAGGAATTCCTTTACTTGATGTGTCTTGTTCGAGGCAACTACGAAGTCGTCTGCTTGGTCACTGTGCATCATCATCTGCATAGCCAAAGTGTAATCCGGCGCATGACCCCAATCTCTATAAGTCTCAACGTTTCCAAGTACGATCTTATTTGATAGCCCCAGCTTGATCTTTGCCACCTCGTTGGATATTTTTCTTGTAACGAATTCTAATCCCCGGATTTCTGATTCGTGATTGAATAAAATTCCATTAACGGCATAAAGCCCGTATGATTCTCTATATACTTTCACCATCCAATAGGCATAGAGTTTTGAAACCGCGTAGGGACTTGATGGTTTCATAGGAGATTCCTCATCGAAACTCCCAGAATTTCCAATATTACCATATAGTTCACTTGTTGCAGCATTGTAAAATCTTATAGATTTGTCTAACCTCAAGATGCCCTCTAGAAAGTTAGTTACTGAAATCCCAGTAATTTGGCTAGTGATTAATGGAGAATCGAAACTTGCCAGTACCTGACTTTGTGCAGCCAGATTATAGATGTATTTAGGTTTAATAGATTTAATAACCCGAAAGACAGATGAAGCGTCCAAAATGTCGCACGGTACGAGTCGAATGGAATTCTCTATACCCAAATAAGCAAGTCTCCAAAAATTCGGAGAACTAACTCTCCTGTATGTTCCAAAGACCTCAAAACCTTGATCAGTCAACTGCTTTGCAAGAAAAGAGCCATCCTGTCCAGTTATTCCTGTTATGAGTACCCTCTTATCCATTCAAGATAGCAAGCTACACAGCTATTTAGGTATTTCACTATCTGCAATATCTCCGAAAGCAATTATTTGAACCCTGAGTGATGTTATTCCTATATATTATCCCAGCTACGGAAACCTTTACTCATGAACTCGATATATTATGAAGATATCTCAAGAATAGGGTATCAATGAAGGCTGCCACGAGATTGGAAGTAGAGAACATCCAGGGTTTCTTCATCAAGACCGTCACGAAGTTCGGCACATCCGCAAAGGTTGATTGCCCAAAGCAGCTCCTCGGTAGGACAGTATACCTCGTAGTCATTTGATAAACGTCTCGAGGCTGCTGACATCACTATCAGCATTGGAGAGGTTCACCAACGAGCCTCTCGGTCTCAGTCACCACTCCACCAATCTCAGCGGCTTCCACTACAACAGAGACCTTCTGAAGGCTGCCGTAGCTAACACCTGTCTGGAAACAGTGAGCAACAGATCCGATTCCCCGTACCTTGCAATAGAGGATTCCTTCCCATCCTCGATGAAGAATTCCCTCTTCTCCGGGATTTCAGTGATTTCCAGACCATCTGGGATTAAAGAGAAGAGGTGCATAATTGCTTTTGACTACACTACAGAAGATTTCTACGGTGAAGTTGACGATAAGTGGATTCACGGGTGGACTGGGGAGAACGGAGCTACCGGTATGTATTCATATCTCACCGCTAGCATCGTCAACAGGGAGATGAGGCTGCCCATCATCTCCATTCCATCACCTGCTGGCAACATAATGCCTGCCGAAGTCATGTCCATTCTCGAGACCGTCAAAACAGTTGTTCCGAGCATCGATCTGCTGCTATTTGACAGAGGGCTCTATTCTAAGGATTTGATTATGAGGTTGAGTATAGCTCCCTATCCGTACCTAATATTCGTTCCCAAGAGGGAGATGGATAGGAGGGAGCTTGAATCTATGCAGTTCGGAGAGAAGAAGGTGATGGTCTATGAATTCTCCTTCTATTCAGACAACAAGAAAATAACAGGAGACACAAAACTGGCATTCCTCAGGAAGATATTCGACAGAAAAACTCAGGAGTACTACGACTGGGTGTTCGCGACGAATATGGAAAAGGTGGATCTAGATTCCATCATAGCTCAATACAAAATACGATGTAGAATTGAGACTATGTTCAGGGTACAGGACGAGTGCAGAATCAAGACAAAATCCAAGGCGATAGAGGTGCGATATTTCCTGTTCGCATACGAGCAGCTCATAGAGGCGATGTGGTATATCTTCTACAACAAGGAGGTGAGTTTCAAGAAATTTCTAATAGAGCTGAGCGATGCGTGCACAACTATTGTGGACAACGAGGAGAGAAAGGAAAGAAACCGCAGACAGGAATGATTCGCTCTTGTTTGTGGATAGCTATCCTTTCCGTTTCTCTCAACATTGATAGCCGAAGCTGTCCTTAAGATTTACTCAACTCGGAGATACTGATCAGTGTTTTGCCTTTAATCTGATAATGAATTACAAATAAGGAATAATATTTGACTCTCATGCGAAGTATATATATTGCATTAAGATAGAAGTAAGATGGGAGAATACTACATTGTGGGAGCAGGAGGTCAGGCTAGACAGGTTCTGTCTATTGCCAGAAAGGCATACCCACAGACTATTGTCAGAGGGTTCGTAGGTTTGGAGAATGAGAAGGGAAAACAAATAAACAAACTTCCAGTCATAACCGAATCAGAAACTGAACATTTAAGCAGGAAAAAGACCATTCTCTTAAATGGCCTAGGGAGACCAAACAGGAAAGACATCTTAGAAAGATTCATTTCCAACAGATTCAACTTCAATTCGCTCATTCATCCCTTGTCGAGTATAAGCGATTACGTTTCAGTTGGATATGGCACCCTGATACAAACTGGTGCGGGAATCATGACGAATGTTAAACTTGGAAAATTCATTCTAATAGACATGAATGCAACTATCGGACATGATGTTTCTATTGGAGGCTACACAACAATCTCAACTGGAGTTAACATTGCAGGGGGTGTTTCAATTGGAGAAGGTTGTTGGATTGGCTCAGGCTCAATCATTATTGAGGACATTTCTATAGGAAACAATGTTCTTATTGGTGCGGGATCTGTTGTAACTAGAAATATCGAAAATAATAAGCTGGTATTTGGGGTTCCAGCTAGAGTTGTAAGGGATATTTCTGACGTGTCGATAGAGTTAATGCACTAAGAAACTTTAGAAGTCTAAGAAAGTTGTTAATTGAGGGCAAGTAGATACCAACTATTAGAGTATCAATCCTTTTGAGTGTTATCTCTTTTGATTTGGAGACTTCCGTCTCGGTAAAAATCTTTAAGGGAAAACTCAAGATTGGTCTGACTGAATAGTAAAATTCCTACACGGTCAGCCCTTTCTCGCTGCTCCTAGTCAGCCTTTGGAGCAGCGAAGGAGTGGATAAATGTATAGGATGAAAAGGAATAGAAAAAGCATGAACAGCACTGTTGTAGGAATTGATGTTGGGGAAGATAAGAGTGAAGCGTGCTATCTTTCTCCTGCCGG